>JAHCAZ010000099.1 GCA_019634615.1 Opitutaceae bacterium | reverse complement strand
TGAGGCCATCCGACAGTCCGTCGCCGCCGGGCTCAACGTTCGCACCAACTTCACCCCGCCCGCCGACTACCTCATTTCCCTCCGCCAGCTCGTGCGCGACGGTCGCCTCACCGCCGACGTGATCGACACCCGCGTGCGCGATGTGCTGCGGGTGAAATTCCGCCTGGGCCTTTTCGATCAGCCCTACCGCGATCCCGCGGCCGCCACCGCAACGGTGCGCGCCCCCGCCCATCTCGCCGTCGCGGCGCAGGCCGCGCGCGAATCGATCGTGCTCTTGAAAAACGAGCGCCAGGCGCTGCCCCTCGACCGCGCCAAGCTGCGGAAGGTGCTCGTCGCCGGCCCGCTCGCCGACGACCCGCATGGCTGGTGGTCGCGCTACGGCGCGCAACGTTTGAATTTTGTCACCCCGCTTGCCGGCCTGCGCGCCGCGCTCGGGCCCGACGTCGAGGTACGCTACGCCCAGGGCGTCGCCGTCAAAGACGCGGCGTGGCCTGAGAGCGATATCCTGAAGCCAACGATGCCGGCCGACGTGCGTGCCGGCATTGCCGCTGCAGTGGCCGCGGCTGACGGCGTGGATGTGATCGTCGCCGTCCTCGGCGAGACCGACGAGCTCTGCCGCGAGTCCGCCAGCCGGATCAGCCTCGAGCTGCCCGGATACCAGCAGGAGCTGCTTGAGGCCCTGCACGCCAGCGGCAAGCCGGTGGTGCTGGTCCTAAGCCATGGCCGCGCGCTCGGGATCAATTGGGCCGCGCGGCACGTCGACGCGATCGTAGACCTCTGGTTCCCCGGCGAGGCCGGTGGCACGGCCCTCGCGGACGTTCTGCTCGGCGACTACAATCCCGCCGGCCGCCTGCCTGTCACGGTCCCGCGCAGCGTCGGTCAGATCCCGCTCAATTTCCCGGCGCGCCCCGGCTCGCAAGCGCAGGATTATGGCCAGGTCACCGGCCCGCTTTTCGCGTTCGGCCACGGCTTGAGCTACACGACGTTCGCGTATGCGAACCTCCAGATCACGCCGGAGCGCCTTCCCGTCGGCGCCGGCGTCACGGTGAGCTGCGACGTCACCAACACCGGCGCGCGCGCCGGCGACGAGGTTGTGCAGCTCTACCTGCGTGACGACTACAGCTCGGTCGTGACCTTCGAGCAGGTCCTGCGCGGCTTTGCCCGCGTGCATCTCGCGCCGGGCGAGACTCGCCGGGTGACGTTCGCGCTAAAGCCCGCGGACCTCGCGTTGTTCGACGCCAACCAGAAATGGACCGTCGAACCCGGCCGATTCACGGTCTGGGTCGGCGCCTCGTCTACCGACCTCCGCCTGCAGGGAGTCTTCACTGTCACCGACGCCGCCGGCCACGCGCCCGAAGAAGCGCCGGTGCCCGCGCGCTCTGTGGACCCGCGGTGAACTCAGCCCTACTCTTGACCGTAGCTACGAGCGTGAGCGAGTGGATCGCCCGCCGCGCTCGCCCAGCAAGCCACTCGCTCACGCTCGTAGCCACCTGCGCATTCGCGCTCTTCTTAACCTCCGCTCAATCTCAACCTGCCATGAGCCTCGCCCTCACCCAGCCTCCTCCGCCGCACACGACCGGTTTCGCCATGGGCGCCGCCCGGGCGCCCGACGGTTCCACGCTCACGCTCGACTCGCGCAGCCTGATCCTCAACGGCCGGCGATGGACTCCCGTCATGGGGGAGTTTCATTTCGCCCGTTATCCCGCGGCCGATTGGTCAACCGAACTCGCCAAGATGAAAGCCGGTGGCGTGGACATCGTCGCGACCTACGTCTTCTGGATTCACCATGAGGAGGTCGAGGGCGCGTGGAACTGGGGCGGCGACCGCGACCTGCGCGGATTCGTCCGCGCCGCCGCCGCGGCCGGGCTGAAAGTGATCGTGCGCGCCGGCCCCTGGTGCCACGGCGAGGTGCGCAACGGCGGGCTGCCCGATTGGATCGTCGCCCGCCCAGGCGCACGCACCGACGACCCCGCCTACCTGGCCTCCGTCGACAAACTCTACCGCCAGATCGCCGCGCAGGTGACCGGTCTCCTCTGGAAGGACGGCGGCCCCATCGTCGGCCTGCAGTTGGAGAACGAGTACGACGGCCCAGCGGAGCACCTGCTGAACCTGAAGCGCCTCGCCCGCGCCGCGGGCATGGACGTGCCGTTGTACACGCGCACGGGCTGGCCGGCGCTGACGACCCCGATGCCGTTCGGTGAGATCGTGCCGCTCTACGGCGTCTATGCCGAGGGCTTCTGGGACCGCGAGCTCACCGCGATGCCGGGCAACTACTGGGCCGGGTTCCACTTCACCAAGCTCCGCACCGACGCCAACATCGCCAACGAGGCTCTCGGCCGGCGCGACGTGCAGGACGAGCCGGATGTCGCGAAGTATCCCTACCTCACCTGCGAGATCGGCGGCGGCATGATGAGCAGCTACCATCGCCGCATCCGCGTCGACCCGCGCGACATCGAGGCCGTGACCCTC
>JAHCAZ010000098.1 GCA_019634615.1 Opitutaceae bacterium | reverse complement strand
CGGGCAGGAAAAGAAGGATGCATCGATGAGCTGGGCCCGCATCATGGCGCCGCTGTCCGGAGGGCAGGGGGACGCCGCCGCCGTCGCCGCCGCAAAGCTGATCGCCGAGCCGTTCGGCGCGGAGCTGGCGTGCGTCTACACCCCCGCCGACGTCGCCGACGTCATGCCGTGGATGGGCGAGGGGTTCCTGGGCGGCGTGCAGACGACCGCGCTGGAATCCCTGAAGGAGGCTACCGCCGCCGGCGAGGGCAATGCGCGCAAGGCGTCGGACGCCGCCGGCTACGCCAGGACCCGGTTCGTGGCCCTGCAGACGCCGGTCTGGGCCGGCCTCTCCGCCGAGAGCCGGCTCTCCGACGTCGTGGTCTTCACCAGCGATCCCTCGAAGGGCCGCGGGCCCCTCGCCGAGGCGTGCCAGCAGATGGTGGCCGACGAACAGCGTCCGGTCCTGATCGCCAAGCCGGGCCTGAAGGTCGGCGGCGCGGTCGTGGTCGCCTGGGACGGCGGCAGGGAGGCCTCGCGCGCCGCG
Source organism: Opitutaceae bacterium (assembly GCA_019634615.1). Taxonomy (GTDB): domain Bacteria; phylum Verrucomicrobiota; class Verrucomicrobiia; order Opitutales; family Opitutaceae; genus UBA2377. The sequence goes on along the minus strand of JAHCAZ010000098.1, from coordinate 2,017 downwards.
CGCCTCGCCACGCCCTTGCTGGAGAAGGCGTCGCGCATCGTCATCGTGGCCGCGCCGAAGGCCAGTTCCCGCAGCTTCGACCCGGCCCGGCTGAAGGCCTACTACGCCACCCGCGGGATCGAGGCCGAGGTGCAACTGCTGACCGACACGGGCGATGCGGCCCCGGCGATCCTGCACGCCGCCGCCGCCGCGGGCGCCGACGTCCTCGTCGCCGGGGCCTTCGGGCACCCGCGCCTGCAGGAATTCATCTTCGGGGGCACCACGCGGACGCTGCTGAACTCGGACGGCCCGTCCCTGTTCCTGTCCCACTAGGTCCCTATCTGTTCAGCCAGGAGGTACACCATGGCCCTGTCGCGCATCGTCATGCGGCTTGCCCGCAACCCCGGAACCGAATTCGCCGGAGGCGACGACCACCGCGGCTATGCCCTGACCGCGCCGCTGACGGCGGACGGGATGCTGGACGAAGCCGCCTATGCCAAGGCCCGCGACGCCTGCACCGTGCGCCGTTTCGCCCCCGACGAGGACGCCGTCGACGGCCGCCTCGCGCGCAAGGGGCAGAAGTGGTTCTTCGACTACGACGAGGCCGACACCGCCGACGACGAGCCGGTCCACCGCCTGGGCCAGCACCGCTTCGCCGTCGGCGAATACGTCACCGTCACCGACGAGGACGGCCGCCCCCTGACCTACAAGGTCGTCGAGGTGCAGCCGGCTTGAGGGCGGGCCGACGTCGCAAGCTTTTCCCACATCTTGAACGTCATGGCCGGCACAAGGCCACGGCTGTCCGGTTCATTTATGTGGACGGGTTGCATGGCGTTGATTCTACTCGTTTCCAAGCACTTGCCGGTGATTTGGACACGAGCGGAGGTCACGCCATGCGCCATCACAATAGCGTACTGCACGGGGTTCTGAAGCAGGTTCCGTGGGACGTGTTCGAGCGGCTTGTGGATGAGCACGGCGCCGATGCCGGGGTGCGCAGGCTTTCGACCCGTTCGCAGTTCGTGGCGTTGCTCTACGGCCAGTTGGCGGGCGCGGTGTCGCTGCGCGAGATCGAGGCGGCGATGACCAGCCACTCGGCCCGGCTCTATCATCTCGGGGCTTCGGAAGTGTCGCGCTCGACGCTGGCCGACGCCAACCGGCTGCGCTCGCACAAGGTCTTCTCGGGCGTGTTCGAGGCCCTCGTGGCCCAGGCCGGCCGCGGCCTGCGCAAGGCCTCGGGCGAGGCCATCCGGCTGATCGATTCGACCAGCGTGCGGCTCGCAGGCGTCGCGGCCGAATGGGCGCGCTTCTCCAAGGCCGCCTGTGGCGCCAAGGCCCACATCATCTACGATCCCGACGCCGAGCGGCCGGTCTACCTCGAGGTCACCCCCGCCAAGGTCAACGACATCACCGCCGCCCAGGCCATGCCCATCGAACCTGGCGCCACCTACGTCTTCGACCTCGGCTACTACCACTATGCCTGGTGGGCCAAGCTCGACGCCCAGGGCTGCCGCATCGTCACCCGCCTGAAGAAGAACACCCCGCTCGCCCTCGTCACCGAGCAGGCCCTGCCCGACGGCTCCACCCTGCTCTACGACCGCATCGGCCTGTTGCCCGAGCGGCTCACCTCCACCCGCAGGAACCCCTTCACCGACCCCGTCCGCGAGATCGGCGTCGTGCTCGACGACGGCAAGACCACCCTGCGCGTCGCCACCAACGACCTCGACGCCCCCGCCCAGGAGATCGCCGACCTCTACAGGCGCCGATGGGCCATCGAACTCTTCTTCCGATGGGTCAAGCAGACCCTCAAGATCGGCCACTTCCTCGGCCGCTCCGAGAACGCCGTGCGCATCCAGATCGCTACCGCCCTCATCGCCTACCTGCTCCTGCGCCTCGTACAGGACGCCTGCAAAATCACCACCGGACCCCTCGCCTTCGCCAGGCTCGTCCGCGCCAACATCATGCACCTCCGCCACCCAGGCCAGCTCCTCAAACCTCCCCCAAACCGCAACATCCACCCCAGACAACTCTCCCTCAACCT
>JAHCAZ010000097.1 GCA_019634615.1 Opitutaceae bacterium | reverse complement strand
TCCACGGAGATCACGGGGGAATCGGTGCTCGGGTACTCGCGCACCGGGAGGTCGCCGAAGGCCAGCAGGCCGACGATCACGACGAGGATCGCCGCCACCAGGCAGATGACCGGGCGCCGGATCGACAGGTCCGACAGGATCATTTGCCGCCCTCCGGGGAAAGGAGCGCCGTCCGCAGCGGCCGCGGCGCGAGCCGGATGCCGGGATAGAGGATCAGGGCGCCCACGCCGGCGGCGACGATTTCCTCGCCCTCCTTCAGCGCATCGCCGGCCACCGTGATCTCGGCCAGACCCTGCGTGCGCAGGCCCACCTGCACCGGCACGAACGCCGCCACCTTCTCACCCTTGGCCTCCCTCACGGCGATGACCTGCGTGCCGTCGCTGACGGTGAGGATCGCCCCTTCCGGGACGGTCAGGGTGGCGCGGCGGACATCCAGGCCGATCTCGACATTGGCGAACATCCCGGGCTTGAGAAAAGCCGGAGGCTGCGCGACGTAGCCCTTGACCTCGCTGGCGCGGGTCGTCCGCTCGATCACCGGGCTGACGAAGTAAACCTCGCCCGTGATCTTGGCCGGCGCGCCGGCTTGGCGCGTGTGAATGGTGAAGGTGGTGCCGGGGTGAACCTTGCCGAGATAGCGTTCGGGCACCTGGAAACTGATCTTCAACCGGCTCAGGTCGTTGAGCGTCGTGAGGATTGAACCGCTGGTGACGTAATCGCCCGGCGACAGTGATCGGGCGCCGATCACACCGTCGAACGGAGCGCGCAGCGAGGTCTTCTCGATCCGGAGCTTGAGCACCTCGAGCTCGGCGCGGGCCGCCGCGTGCTCGCTGCGGGCGCGGTCGAACTCGGACTGCGGGATCGTCCGCGTCTCGCTTAGGCTCTCGCTGCGGGCGACGTTGAGCTCGGCAAGCTTGAAGCGGGCCTCGACCTGGGCGAACTGGGCGCGCAGCTCGGCGTCGTCGATCTTCATGAGGAGCTGGCCCTGTTTCACCGTCTGCCCCTCCTCGAAATAGATGGCCTGCACCAGCCCGGCGATCTCCGGCCGCAACTGGGCCGACTCGTTGGCCTCGAACGACCCCACCACGGTCAGGGTCTCCTGGAGATCGCGCCGGGCCACCGACGTCACTTCCACGGCCTGGGCCTGGGCCGCGGCCGAACGGGCGGCCGCTTCACTGGCGGATTTCTTGGTGCAGCCAGCCGCCAGACCCAGCATGGCGGCTCCGAGGGCAATCGAGACGGAGAGGCGATTCATGGATGACCGAAAGGTGTGATCTGAACGGGAGATAAGTGCAACCAACGGCGCAAAAATTCCACGGTTGCGGAATCGTAACGTCCGCAGGGAAGACGCCACGCGGCGATGCCGGTGACAAGCGTCCGCAAAATAAAAAGGGCGGGGTCTTGCGCACCCCGCCCGTCGGACCGCCAGATCGACTGGTCAGCCGATCAGCTTGGAGTACGCGGCGGCGTCGTTGAGCGCCGCCGCCTCGGCCGGGTTGGCAACCTTAACCTTCAGCATCCAGCCACCCTCGTAGGGTTGCTGGTTTACGGTCTCGGGGGCCGACTCGAGCGCCGGATTGGCCTCGATGACGGTGCCGCTCACCGGTGCGTACAGGTCGGAGGCGGCCTTGACCGATTCGACGACACCGAAAACCTGACCGGCGGTCAGGATGGCGCCCGGTTTGGGCATCTGGACATACGTGATGTCGCCGAGCGAATTCTGGGCGTAGTCGGTGATGCCGACCGTCGCCGTGCCGTCGCCGGCCAGACGGACCCATTCGTGGGATTTTGCGTAACGAAGATCGTTGGGGACGTTGCTCATGAGGATTTTTTTAGTTCCACAAAGGGAGGTTTGACGAGATGCAAATTGACCTTGGTGCCGCGGATATCCACGGCGAGGGGGGCGGAGGCCGCGGCGGCGCCGACGAGGGCGGAGCCGATCGCCTCGTTCAGCATGGGCGAGAGCGTGCCGGAGAGGACGCGGCCGACCGTGGTGCCGTCGGCGCCGAGCACCGGGGTCTCGGCGCGCACGATGCGACGGTCGCCCGTGCGGAAGAAGACGACGCGCTGTTTGCTCCCCGCGGTCTTCTCGGCCAGCAGGGCTTCGCGGCCTATGAAGTCGGCGCCCTTGTCCAGTTTCACCGTCCACCCCAGGCCGGCGGTCAGCGGGGAGATCTCGGCCGTGATCTCGTGGCCGTAAAGCGGATAGCCCGCCTCCAGCCGCAGACTGTCACGCGCCCCGAGTCCGGCCAGTTCGAGGCCATGGGGTTGCCCCGCGGCCAGGACCGCCTCGGCCAGCTTCACGGCCTCGGCGGCCGGGAAATAGAGTTCGAAGCCGTCCTCGCCCGTGTAACCCGTGCGGCTGATCAGGCACGCGACGCCGGCGACCGGCCCCTCGGCGAAGTGATAATACTTGATCGCGTCGAGCTTCGCCCCGGTCAGTGACTGGACGATCGCGGTCGCCTTCGGCCCCTGCACCGCCAGCTGCGCGTAATCGGCGCAGCGATCAGTGATGGTGACCGTGAACCGGGCCGCCTGCTCGCGGATCCAGGCCAGGTCCTTGTCGATGTTGCCGGCATTGATGCAAAGGAGATAGTCCTCCGGCGCCCGCATGTAGACCAGCAGGTCGTCCACGACGCCGCCGGACGGGTAACACATGGGCGAATAAAGCACGCGCCCTGGGAACAGCTTCGTGACGTCGTTGGTGACGAGATGATTCAGGAACGCCGCGGCCTGCGGGCCCTTGACGTCGACCTCGCCCATGTGGCTTACGTCGAAGAGGCCGGCGGTGCGCCGCACCGCCTT
>JAHCAZ010000096.1 GCA_019634615.1 Opitutaceae bacterium | reverse complement strand
CGTTGGCGCGGCTGATGAACGCCTGGGCCGTGACGATCAGCAGCGGCGGCAGGGCGAAGCAGAGCAGCGTCAGGTCGGCCTCGGACAGCTTGCGCCGGCGCGCCGCCAGGGCGACCCCCGCCAGCAGCGCGCCCAGCGGGATCGGCCCGAACACGCCGAACTGCGAGCCCGCGAAGGCGCCCAGCGCCGCCAGGTTGAACAACTGCACCCCGCTCCAGGCGGCGTTCGAGGCGGTGTGCTGGAAGGTGGCGAAGTGGTGCGATGCGTTCCACGCGAGGTTGGGCGCGAGCACCGCGCCGAGCGCGACCGCGGCCGCCAGCGCCGCCGCCGGCGTCGACGCCGCCCGCGCCCGCCTCGACACCGCCAGATGGATGATGAGCCCGACCAGGGCGTAGACCGCCGCGTACTTCGACAGGAACGCCAGCCCCAGCGCCGCGCCCATGGCGGCCGCCAGCCCCGGCCTGCGCCGCCCTTCGGCCTCGAGCAGCTCGACGTAGGCCAGGATCGTCAGGCCCAGGAACATCAGGAGCGGCGCGTCGGTGGCCGCCACCAGGGCCGAGAGCTGCACCCCCGGCATCAGGGCGTAGAGCGCCGTCGCGGCGAGCCCCGTGGGCGCCCCGTAGAGCCGACGCCCGATCAGGAAGACCGTGAGCGCGGCGCCGGCCTGGAACAGCGTGGCCGATAGCCGCACCCAGGCCTCGGCGTCGCCGCCGATCGCCGTCGTCGCCCAGATGGCCCAGGCGATCACGGGCGGCTTCGAATAGTAGCCGAAGTCGAGCGTGCGCGACCAAAGCCAGTACTGGGCTTCGTCGGGATAGAGCTCCAGCGGCGTCGAGAAGAGCGCGAGCATGCGCGCGACCGTCAGCGCCAGGACGAGCAGCATCGCCGATCGCGTCTCGCTGCCCGCGTCGCGGCCGGTCGGGAACGGTGTCATTTCACCTTTTCTCCAGGGGCGGGGACCCTAGAGTCTGACGCCCAATTGGGCAAAGACTGATGCGTTTGAGCCGCACTGCGACACTCTCTTGGGATGTGTCACAAAACCATCACCCATAGCCGGGTTTTTGGCGCTATAGGGCCGCCAAGACTCAGGGGTTTCCGGAGGGGCGCCCGTCGGTTGGGTCTGTGGGAAGGGGTCTACTGAATGCACATGAAACTGAGCCGCGCGCTCTGCGCGACGACGGCGCTGGCCACGGGCCTGCTGATTTCGGGCGCGGCGTTCGCGCAGTCCAGCGGTACGGCGATCGTCGAAGAGCTGGTCGTCACCGGCTCCAACGGTCCGAGGAACATCGGTGGTTCGATCGTCGCGATCGAGGAGCCGAAGTCGCGGGTGGGGATCTCGGAAGAGTTCATCAGCCGCCAGATGCCCGGCCAGACGGTGCTCGACACCATCAACCTGCTGCCCGGCGTCAACTTCACCAACAACGACCCCTTCGGCTCGGCCGGCGGCGACGTGGTCATCCGCGGCATCGACAGCCAGCGCATCGCACTGCTGCAGGACGGCGTTCCGCTGAACGACAGCGGCAACTACGCCATCTACCCGAACCAGCAGCTCGATTCCGACCTGATCGAGCGCGTCACGGTCAACCTGGGCACCACCGACGTGGACAGCCCCACCGCGGCGGCCGCCGGCGGCACCATCAACTACATCACCAAGCGCGCCCGTGACGAGTTCGGCGTCCGCGCCGAAGTCGGCGCCGGCGACGACAACTACCAGCGCTACTACGCCACCATCGAAAGCGGCGCGATCGGGCCCTTCGGCACGAAGATGTGGATTTCGGGCCTCTACACCAAGAACGACCTGTTCCGTCCCCACAACTCGCCGATCAAGCCGGGGGGCAAGATCGAGAAGAAGCAGTTCAACGCCCGGATCGACCAGGAATTCGGCGACTTCGGCGAAGCCAGCCTGATCTTCAACTACAACGAAAACCGCAACAACTTCTATCGCAACATCACTCTTGCCCAGTTCAAGACCAACCCGCAGCTCGAGAACGACCGCAGCTGCAGCTTTGACCTGCCGGTCAACGGCACGGCGCAGAACGACGGCAACCAGTCGACCGTCGTGACCTACAACGGGACGATCATCGCCAACACCAGCTGCACCAACTTCCACGGCCTGCGGATCAACCCGTCCAACACCGGAAACATCCGCGGCCAGGCCCGGTTCACCCTGACGGACAACCTGATCCTGACCGTTGACCCCAGCTTCCAGTACGTTCTGGCCAACGGCGGCGGCTACACCGCCGTGTCCGAACGCAGCGACCAGCTGGATCTCGGCGGCCCGGTCGGTGTTGACCTCAACGGCGACGGCGACGACCTCGACACCGTGGCGCTCTACTCGCCCAACACCACCAACACCCGTCGCTACGGCGTCACCAGCTCGCTGATCTGGGACATCAACGACAACAACCGCGTCCGCATCGCCTACACCGGCGACTTCGGCAACCACCGCCAGACCGGCGACTACGGCTTCTTCAACGACAACGGCACCCCGCAGAACGTGTTCGGCGGCAAGGACGGTTACGGTCGGCGCGTCAAGGCCATCGACGGTTCCAGCCTGCGCCGGCGCGACCGCTTCTCCAAGGCCATCCTCAACCAGGTCGCCCTGGAATACCGCGGCCAGTTCATGGACGACGCCCTGACGGTGATCGTCGGAGCCCGCGCCCCCTACTTCAAGCGTGAGCTGAACCAGTACTGCTACAGCCGCGATGGTTCGAGCAGCGTGCTCTGCACCACCCAGACCCCGAACGCGCCCCTGGCCAACGGCAACGTCACCTTCGGGACCAGCACGACGCAGTACATCGCGCCCTACTCGATGACCAAGAAGTACAACAAGGTCCTGCCGAACCTCGGCATGAACTGGAACTTCGCGGAAAATCAGTACGTCTACGCCAGCTACGCTGAAGGCCTGTCGGCGCCCCGCACCGACAACCTCTACACTCCCAA
>JAHCAZ010000095.1 GCA_019634615.1 Opitutaceae bacterium | reverse complement strand
TGCGGAGCTGCTGGGTGAGTTGAGTCCCCATGAGCAGGCGGCGATCGGCACCGGCAATGCGGGGCGGATTTACCGGCTGAACTGAAGGGGGAATCGCGGAAGCGCGGAAGGGTGGAAACGCGGAAAAGGCGCAGTGGTGGGTTGCGCTGGAACCCGGGGATCCGTCATAGGTCGGATCCTCCCATGGCCTCCCTTTTCGTGTCGGCTGTTCAGGTGCGTCTGCGTTGCGTGATCGTAGCGGTGCTCCTGAGCGCGGGCGCAGGCGGGTCGTCGCTGGTGGCTGGACCGACCGTGACCGATGACGAGGTCGAGGCCTTGGCGGCGTATGCGCGGCTCTATGGTTATGTGCGCTGGTTTCATCCCAGCGATGAGGGAGCGGAGGTGGATTGGGAACGGCTCGCGGTGCTCGGGGCGGCAGAGGTGCGACGGGCCCGCGACGCCGGCGGACTGCAGGCGGCCCTCGAGAACGTGTTCAAGCCGATCGCGCCGACGCTCGCGTTGCGTCCGACTGGATCGGACGGAGCCGGTTGGCCCGACAACCTGCCGAAGTTGGACGGCCGGGTAACCTATTGGCAGCACCGGGGCGTGAAGCTCGGCAGCCGGCCATCGCCTTACCTCGGCCGGCGCGTGATCGTTGGCGATGAGAGCAAGGAGCGGAAGCCGCTGTTCGAGGGATCGCCGATGACGGCGCCGATTTTGGCCGTGGCGCTGAACCGGGAGCTGGAGGCCCGGCTGCCGCTCGTGCTACCCGTGGATCGGGCCAATCGAACTGCCGGGGATTTTGCTCCGGACTTTCTCGCGCTCAAGGAACGCCTCGCTGGGTTCGATTATTCCACCGGCGATCAGAACGATCCAGCCGTGCGCGTCGCGGGCGTCGTGATCCTTTGGAATGTGATGCAGCATTTCTTTCCGTATCACGCGGAAGCGGGCAGCGACTGGATGGCGCAGCTACGGCCGGCGCTAAAGGCTGCACTCGAGGCGGAGACGCCGGATGACTATCGCGATGGCCTGTGTCGACTTCTGGCCCGGCTGCAGGACGGGCACGGGGTCTATTACGCCGAGTTGAGCGAGCAGCGCGCCCCGGTGCATGAGCATGTCCAGACTGCTGGCGGCCTGCCCATCCGAGTGACGGTGGTCGACGGACGTATTGTCGTGACCGCGGTCGGCGAGGCCGCGCCTTTCGCGCCGGGCGATGTGGTTGCTTCTGTCGCCGGCACGCCGGCGCTCGAGGTGCTCGCAGCGCGGGAGGCGTTGGTGTCGGGTTCACCCCACCTGCGACGTTATCGAGCTCTGAACCGCTTCGGGCAGGGGCCGGTCGGCGCAACGATCGATGTGGTCGTGGAACGCGCTGGCGCAAGCATGACGATCCCCGTGACGCTCGAGGCCGACAAGCGCGGCTACTTCTTCAATCCAATGCCGGAGTTTGAGCTGCCGGCTTTTGCGGAGGTCGCGCCGGGCGTCTATTACGTCAACCTCGTGACCTGCACCAAGGCGGATTACCTGGCGCGTCTCAATGACCTGGCGCAGGCACGGGGCGTGATCTTCGACTGGCGCTGGGACGGGCAGCGGCGACCGATCAGCGGGCCGCCGGTCTCAGTCGTGGCCGATGTGATTCCGCACCTGACGGATGTGGAGATGCATTCTGCGCCGTTTCTTGTGCCGCAGATCGTGCGCCCGGACCGGGAAGGTTGGACTTGGTGGGATGGCGGTTGGCCGCTGAAGCCGAAGACCCCGCGCATTGCCGGCAAGGTCGCTTTCATCACGACGCCCGGCGTCGTGAGTTACGGCGAGACCTGCATGGCGATCATCGATCACTTCAAACTGGCTATGCTCGTGGGCGAGCCGACCGCCGGCTGCAACGGCAATGCCAACTTCCTGCCCATGCCCGGTGGCGGCACACTGATGTGGACGGGCATGCGTGTGACCAAACACGATGGGAGTCAGCTCTATCTGCACGGCTACGAACCGGATGTGCCCGTGGCCCGCACGATCGAGGCCATCAAGGCCGGGCGCGATGAGATGGTGGAACGGGCGATTGCGGCGATCCAGGCTGCGACCGCGCAACGCTAGTGCGATACGACCAGCGGCCCGAATTCAGGAGAGCAGCAGCGAAAAGTCTGCGCGGATGTCGTCGTCCGTCCACTGCACGAAGTTCGTGGCCCAGACGTTGTTCACGACGTTGAAGTGCAGCCCGGCGCGGAGGTCGGGCAGGTCCTGGCAGAAATCGTAAAGCGTGGGTTCGCCCAAGCGCACGAGCGGGGTGTGGTGCGGGCGGATCGTGAGGTCGGGGTGGACCGCCGCCTCCACGCCGTGCAGGCGGCGGTTGCCGCGACGGACGACGTCGCGGGGATCGATGGTTTCGCCTAGCTTCAGGAGCCGCCACGCGTTCGGCCGGTTGAGGCGCGGCGTGAAACTGAACCATGCGGCCTCGGGGATGCGGCAGGCGGATTTGCCGAGCCACTGGAGCTGCACCGTCGTGGGCGTCGCGGGGTCGGCGGCAAAGGTCCACGTTACGAAGACTTCGCGCGGACAGCCGAATTTGCGGTGGGCGACTGCAGGCGGGGTGAGGCGGAGCAGTACGCGCCCGCAATCGGCATCGGACTCGACCCACGCCCCGGTCACGGGGCCCGACCAGCGCTGGGCGCGGATGCCGCGGAGCTTTTCGTAGCCGTGCTTGGTGAAATCCGGTCGGGCCCAGCTGCCGGTCACGTCCTTGTTGACGGGGTAGACTTCGTACCAGCGCTCCACGTCGGCCGGGGAGAAGATTTGGTAGTGAAAATGGCCGAGCGGGTGCGTGCGGGCGGCGAGCGTGCGGCCAGCGGGTGTCGTCCAGCCGATGAGCGCGCCGGTGCCGGCGTCGAAGGCGACGGCGTGGCCGGCGACCATGCCCTTCAAGCCGGTCAACCGTTTCAAGCCGGCAGTGCTTGGCCGGCAGGCGGTGGCCGCAGCGAGGGCGCGCCGGGCCGCCCGGGCGAGGGGCGTGCCGCGGAGGGCGGCA
>JAHCAZ010000094.1 GCA_019634615.1 Opitutaceae bacterium | reverse complement strand
CCTTCTCCGAGATGGCACCCGATGACAAGGCGTGCCCCGGAGCGCATAAACCCCGACGTTTACGCGAGTTGCGGCGGCCTTCCGAGGCCGCCGCGGTGCGTTTTGCGGCGCTCCCGTTGATGGCGGGCGATGACGCGGAATGGCCCGGATTGCTCTCTGCGCGCTGCTGCCGGCGCTGCGATTTTGGAGGGGCATCCGACGCGATCCGCAGGGGGGACTCCCCGCCCGTTCCCCCCGGGTTGGCCGACGTTGGCCCGTGGGCGAGAGCGGCCCCCGACCCCGCCCGTTGGGCCACTTCCCGCCCGTGCGTACCCGTGGCCGCGACGGCGGCCTCGTTGGCGTCCGCGGTCAGCGGGAGGGCGGGCAGCGCGGCCAAGGCCTTGGAGGTGTCCGCCAAGGCGACGTGGGCATATCGGTCCATCGTCAGCGTGATGGTTGAGTGGCGGGCCAGCGTCTGAGCGACCTTGGGCGTCACCCCCGAGCGGGCAAGCCGCGTGATGAACGTGTGCCGCAGCGCGTGGAAGTCGATGACGCGCCCAGCCTCGTCGCGGACAGCGATGCCCGCGGCCGCGAGGTCGGCCGCGATGACCTGGGCCATCTCGTCGGGCAAGCCCGGCCAGACGCGCTCGCCGCGCGGCGTGGCGTCGAGCGTATCCCGAAGCGCATCGGCGATGTCGGAACGCAGGGGCTGCACGTCGCGCCGACGGCGCTTCGAGTACGACGCCTCGACCGTCACCGTCGGCGGGTCCGCGTCAAGGTCGAACGAGCGGGTGGTGAGCGATTTGAGCTCGCCGAAGCGGAAGCCCGTCGACGCCGCCAGGAGATAGAGGACGTCCCGCCGCGGGATAGAGAACGTCCGCGTACCAAGCCGAATCTCGCCCTTCTTCGGGCCGACCTTCCGCTTGTATCGCTTCGTGATGGTCACCGACTCGTTCGCGCCCGCGACGGCGAGCAGGCGGGCGAGCTCATCGTCATCGAGCGCCCGCCGCTCGCGCCGGCGGTCGGTGCTCACGTTGAGCATCTTCACGCCGACCAACGGGTCGCGGGCGAGGCGGTGGTTGGTCATGAGCCAGCGCGTGAACCCCTTCACCGCGCGGAGGTGGTGGTTGATGGTCGCGTGGCCGCGCCCGCTCGCCCGGAGGCGCTCGACGTGCAGGCTCAGCGTGGCGGCGTCGATGTCCGCGATGGTCTTCCAGCCGGCATTCTGTCCCGCCTGCTTGATGCGTGCCTCGGTCAGGTCGGTGTGCTCGGTGGTGTTGCCCTTCGCCGTGAGGTACGTGCGGTAGTCCGCCATGTGGTCGCCCAGCGGGCGGCGGGAGTGGTCCGCCATTCGTTCCGCCGCGGCGTCGATAGTTCCCTCGCGGCGAGCCCGAGCCGCGTCCTCGAGTTGGCGGGCCAGACGCTCGCTGAGGGCCTTGTCGGTGTAGCCACGCCGCGTGCGTCGATTGCCGAACTCGTCGGTCCAAGCGACCATCCAGCGGACGTTCTTCTTCGTGCGGTCCGACGCGGTCTTGTAGACGGTGGGCATGGGGAACTCCGTTCTGGCGGGCCAATCTGGGGCGACGGCGGGACCACAGTGAGGGGCGGCAGGGGGCACGGGTCAAGTCGCCCCGCGGCCGGCGAGCCAAGGGGCGATTCATGGGCGGAAGTGAGGAGGAGAATGTGGGCTACAGCGCCTTCCTGGCCTTGGCGGAGGCCTGCTCGGCCTCGCCCAGCCGGGTCTCGGCCGCCTCCAGGTTCACACGGGCGTGCTCGAGCTCCCCCCGCATCCGGGCCTCCTGATCCCGGCGATCGACCGACAGGGGAAGATCTCGCACCTGCGCCTCCAGCCGCTGGACCTCCTTCCGAAGCCGATCGCGCTCGTTGGCCGCCGCGATCACCGCCGCCTGCGCCCGGGATGCCTTGCCCTCCTGCTCCCGGCGCTCGACCAGCGCCTGCACCTCCCTGGGCAGCCGCGCCGTCGGGAGCAGGCCCTCGTCGTACACGGCGAGCACCCGGCGCGCGGCCGACTCGCATTCGTACAGCGCCCTCTTCGTGTCCTCCGACTCGAACGCGGCCGCGTCGGCCTCGGCCTCCAGCTTCTCGACCGCGGCGTTCACGCGTGCCCGGGTCGTCTCGGACTGGCTCTGGGCCTTGGAAGCGGCGCGCCGCCGCTGCGTGACGAGGCCTGCCAGATCGATGTCGCTCCTGGCCTCGGCGATGCGGGCGATGATCTCGTCGGCCGCCGCGGGATCCATCCCGGCGTTGCCGGCCAACTCGGCCAGGCGGTCGGGGGCGGCGCCGGCCCATGCCGCGTCGATGAACGCGGCCCTGGCCTGCTGCTTCCGCTGCTGCGCGATCTGGGTGATGGTTGTCATGAGGCGGTCCTTTCTTCGAGAGGGACAGAGACCACGCCGCGCAGGTACAGCACCCGCGCGGCCTCGACGATCTGCTGTTCGTGGTCGCGGACGAGCCGCTGGGCCACCGACCGGATCCAGGCGTGCCGCTGCGGCCAGCGCTCGGGCTGGTCCTCCACGCCGGAGGTACAGAACCGGGCGAGCGCCACATGATCGGGGATGGCGTGCTCGATCTCCCGGCGGAGAGCGGCTGCCGTCTCGGTGGTGGCGATCGATTCGGCCGTCGGCGGGCGGCGGGCGATCGCCGGCGGGAGTTCGGGCGCTGGATAGCGGCTGGCCAGGGACTCGGCGAGCGGCCCCGCCGCGACCATGAAGGCCCTATCGGTGGCCGTCATATCCACGCTCGGCCACGTCGCGCCCCCTGCATCGTGCAGGGTCGCGGTCGCCGGGGCACCGGTGAGGACGTGCGCGGCGACGCCGTGCCCGGCCTCGTGGAGGGAGAGCGTCCAGCGGTTCACGACGCCACCTCCGCCAGTGCCCTGGCGCACTCCCGCCGCGCTCTGTTCGCGCTGGCGTACACGCCCACGGCCTCCCAGCCGCCTTCCCGGTTGACCATCGCCAGGTAGAGCCGCCGCTCGCGGCCGCTCGGGTGCGGCATGACGGGGATGGCCTGGATGCGCCGGCACG
>JAHCAZ010000093.1 GCA_019634615.1 Opitutaceae bacterium | reverse complement strand
CATGCCCTCGCTGTCGCTTGCCGCCCTGCGCTACCGCGACGTGTTCGCCGATGATGGCGGGCCGATCGAGCGCGTGCTGACCGGGGATTTCAGCATCCTCGGCCAGCCGCACAAGCAGGCCAACGCGTTCCTGCGGCCCGAGCTCACCGCCGGCAAGTCGACCTTTGCGATCTATGGGCAGGCGGACGGCACCGGCTCGGCCGGGTCGGCCGCGATCGCCTGCCACATGGCGATCTCCGAGGCGCTGGAGCGCTGGGCCTTCCTCGCGGTGCACAACCGCCCGGAGGGGCGGCGCTACGGCTTCGACGTGGACCGCAGCTCGAACGGCATGGCGGCCTTTCCCGGCATGTTCCGGTCGCAGGCGGCGAGCCGCGCGCGGCTGGAGGCCCTGGAGCGGTTTGCGCTGATCGCGTGGTGGGACGGCCGGCTGCCGGCGACGCGGATGGGTTCGCCTTTTCCAGGGGTGGATTTGGTGCGCATCCATCACGACGCCGGCGAGGGCGAGGTGGTCATCCTCGTCCAGCGCACGCGCGCCGGCGTGTCGTACGGCCATGCGGCCGGCCGCACGATCCGCGCCGCCGCGCTCCGGGCCGCGGTCGAGCTGGCGCGCTCCGATTTCGTCCTCGTGGCCCACAAGGCCCGGGGCGCGCTGGTGCAGGCGGCCAATTTCTTCGAGCGCCGCGCCCTGCATTTCTCGACGGAGGAAGGCTACGCGGAGTTCGAGGCGCGGCTGCTCGCCGGCCCGCGCCGCCCGGCGCCGCGCTGGGTCACGGCCTTCGACGGCGAGATTCCCGGCCCCTGGTCGCGCTGGGCGACCGTGTGGCGCCACGCCGTCGTCATGCCGACCGACGCGTACCTCGATCCGCGCAGCGACTTCTTCTTCTGGTAAAGGCTCCCATGAACACGATGAATCCCATCCGCACCCAATCGCTCCTCCAGATCCGCGACGTCCTGGTCCGCGCCGGCCCCGCCGCCGCCGTCCAGGCCACGCGCGACGCCTTCGAGGCGGGGCAGATCGATGCCCTCGACGTCCCCGAGGTGTATCTCGCGCTGCAGGCGCGCTCCGGCGGTTTCTTCGACGAACTCAGCACGCATGCGCCGGGCGGTTCGCGCTTTCCGTTTGCGCCGGCATGAACGAGGGCCTGACCAAGACCGAGCAGGCCCTGCTGGAGGCGCTCCAGCGCGAGCGGCTGCTGCTGCAGCAGCGCGACTGGGTGAGCGGCATCATCCTCCACGAGCTGTCCAACGCGGTGACCGTGCTCGGGGGGAGCGCGGATCTCCTCGGCTCGTCCGCGCCCGGTTCGCCCCCGCACAATCTCGCCCTGCTCAAGTTGCAGCAGGGATCCAACACCCTGGGCCAGTTGATTGCGGGCCTGCGCGAGCTGATCGACAGCACGGGCGCGACCCCCGAGGTCGCCGAGGTGGAGATCGCCTCGTATGTGCGCGGGTTGATCGCCAACCCGATGCTCCTTGACGGCGTGGCCGCCCGCCGGGTGCAGGTGCAGCTGCGCCACCACCAAGCCGGCGACCGGTGGCGCCTGCCGCCGCGACTCATGCAGCACGCCCTCGGCAACATCCTGCGCAACGCCGTGCGCTACAGTCCACCCGGCCAGCCGGTGACCGTGACTGTCGGGGGCCGGCGCGGCCGGCGCTGGATCCATGTGATCAACCGCGGCCGCAAGATTCCCGACGAGGTGCTGGCGCGCCTGTTCGTGCCCGGCAAGAAACACTCCACCGGCGGCATGGGCCTGGGCCTTTACATCGTGCAATCCTGCACCGAGCGCATGGGCGGCCGCCTCGTCTTCGGCACCACCGGCCGGGCCACGGTATTTTCGATCCTCCTCGACGAGCCGACCGACGCCAACGTCGCCCTCATGCCCCGTATTGCCTGATTAACCACTGATGCACACTCATCACAGGAAATGATGGGAATCCGAACAGGCGGATTTCATTCCTCATCATTCCCAGCCATGAGTGTGCATTAGTGGTTAATGGAGTTTCGCCCGACTGCAGGGTCGCTTCTCGACTGAGTTAGTCGGCCTAATATGCAGGCCCCTGCATTGGGTGTCCGGGACGCACCCTTTACATTCGGGCGTTCCTTTGGCTTACCAAAGCGCGACGGTTAACCCCACCCGTCCAACTTCTCCTTGCTAATGAGTCTCCTCGCCAACCTCTTCCGTTCGTCCATTGGCCGGAAAATCCTCATGGCGCTCACCGGCCTGATTCTGGTCGGTTTCGCCTTCGGCCACCTGGTCGGCAACCTCCAGATCTTCTCGCACCCCGACAAGATCAACGGCTACGCCGAGTTCCTGCACCAGACGGGACCCCTCCTGTGGGTCGCTCGCCTCGGTCTCTTGGCCGCCGTCGGCATCCACATCTGGGCGGCGACCGTCCTGACCCTCGAGAACAAGCAGGCCCGGGGCCCCGAGGCCTACGCGATCAAGTCGTGGATCCGGGCGGGTCTGGCCTCCCGGTATATCCGTTGGACCGGTTATATCGTGTTGGCTTTCATCGTTTACCACATCGCCCACTTCACGCTGGGGGCGACGCATCCGGCGGACTTCAAGTCCAACTATTCCTATGTGCTCACGCATGACTACACCGTCGCGGGGCTGACGGCCGTGAAGGCCGGCACCGAGGTGCCCAACGTCTACCTCATGGTCTACCGCGGCTTCCAGAGCGCCCCGGTGGCGATCTTCTACATCATCGCGGTCGGCCTGCTCTCGTTCCACCTGCTGCACGGTGTGGACAGCCTGTTCCAGACCCTCGGCCTGCGTTCCGGCACCTGGGCCAACTGCCTGCGCCGCGTCGTGGTGCTGCTCTGCGTCCTCTACTTCCTGGGCAACCTCGCCATCCCCGGGGCCATCCTCACCGGCGCGCTCCAGCCGCACCCGGCTGCCGCCGTGACCGCCACCGCCTCCGCCCAAAACTGACCTTCCCGCCATGGCCAAACTCGACTCCAAGATTCCCTCCGGCCCGCTCGCCGACAAGTGGCGCAACCACAAGGCCGGGATCAAGCTCGTCAATCCGGCCAACAAGCGGAAATACGAGGTCATCGTCGTCGGCGCCGGCCTCGCCGGCTCGTCCGCCGCGGCCACGCTCGCCGAGCTG
>JAHCAZ010000092.1 GCA_019634615.1 Opitutaceae bacterium | reverse complement strand
GCGGCTTACACCCGGCGTCGACCGTGAAGACGCGACGCAGGAGGCGTGGCTCGCGCACCTGCAGGGCCGCAACCCCGCCCGCGCCGTGAACACCTTCGCGCAGCGCGAGCGCCGACATCGGAAGCGTCAGCGGGCGGTGGGCGGGCGCGCCGAGGTGCTGGGCGCCCGGGAGCTCAGCCATGCCCGGTGACCCGCAGCCCGCGCCGGACCTTGACCAGGCCATCCGCGACAACGCGGCGCAGCCCGCGAAGGCGTCGGTCGATGGCCAGACCGTGGAGCAGCACCCGCTGAAGGACCAGATCGAGGCGGATCGGTACCTCGCGTCGAAGCAGGCCGCGCGGACGCCAAGGAATGCCCTGCGGCTGACGCGACTGGTCCCACCCGGGGCGGAGGGGGGTTGATGCTCGGACTCTTCAAATCAAGATCGGGCGCTCCCTCCGCCCCGAGGGGGCGGTCCGCCCACAAGGGCGGCCTCCTGCGTCGACTCGTCGTGGGCACGGCGCTCCGCGCCGGGTTCGATTCCGCCGTCACGAACGACCACAACCGCAAGCACTGGGCCGGCGCGGACGGCCTGAGCGCTGACGCGGCGGCCTCGCCGGAAGTCCGGCGGACGCTCCGCAACCGCGCCCGGTACGAGGCGGCGAACAACTCATACGCCAAGGGCATCGTCCTCACCCTGGCCAACGACGTGGTCGGCACCGGCCCCCGCCTGCAACTCCTCACCGATGACGACGGCGGCAACGAGCGGATCGAGCAGGCGTTCATGGCGTGGGCGAAGGCGATCGGCCTTCCCGAGAAGCTCCGCACGATGCGGGCATCCCGCGCCACGGACGGCGAGGTCTTCGGCGTTCTGGTGAGCAACCCACGGCTGCCGACGCCCGTGAAACTCGACATCCGACTCGTCGAAGCCGATCAGGTCACGACGCCGGACCTCTGGCCCGTGGACGAGAGCGCCGTGGACGGCATCGTCTTCGACGAGGCGGGCAACCCGTCCGAGTACCACATCCTCAAGGGGCACCCGGGCGACACGCGTTCGGGCTACCTCGGCCTGGAGTACGACCGCGTCCCGGCGGAGTCGGTGATCCACTACTTCCGCAGCGATCGGCCCGGGCAGAGCCGGGGCGTTCCGGACATCACGCCCGCGCTGCCGCTGTTCGCGCAGTTGCGGCGGTTCACGCTCGCGGTGCTGGGCGCGGCGGAAACCGCCGCCGACTTCGCGGGCATCCTTTACACCGATGCCCCCGCCAACGGCGAGGCCGAGGCTGTCGAGCCGATGGACGCCATCGAGCTCGAAGCCCGCTCGCTGCTCACCATGCCGGGCGGCTGGAAGATGGCGCAGGTCCAAGCCGAGCAGCCCGCCACCACCTACGCCGAGTTCAAGCGCGAGATCCTCAACGAGATCGCCCGCTGCCTGAACATGCCGTTCAACGTCGCGGCGTGCAACTCGTCGGGGTACAACTACGCCAGCGGCCGCCTCGACCACCAGACGTACTTCAAGAGCATCCGCGTCGAGCAGGAGCACCTGGCGTGCGTCGTGCTCGACCGACTTCTGCACGCCTGGCTGCGTGAAGCGGTGCTCGTCACCGACCTGCTGCCGCTCCGCCTGCGCACGCTCATTGCCACCGGCCAGTCCCCGCCCCGTCAGTGGTTCTGGGATGGGAACGAGCACGTCGATCCCGCCAAGGAGGCGACGGCGCAGGCAACGCGGCTGACTTCGAACACCACGACCCTGGCCGCGGAGTTCGCCAAGCAGGGGCGCGACTGGGAGTCCGAGCTGCGCCAGCGGGCCAAGGAGGTCGCGCTGATGAAGGAGCTCGGGCTGGTCGTGGAGCAGGCGAACCCGCTCCAGCCGACGCCCGCGGGCGAGGAGGGCGACGATGCCGAATGAACGGCTGCTGAACCTCTGCGCGCCCGTCGAGGGCTGGATCGAGGCCGGCCCACCGACCGGCGACGCGAGCGCCCCCGCGCTGCGCCGCTTCTCGATGACGGCGTATACCGGCGGCCCCATGATGCTCGCGGGTTGGCCGCACCCGGTGGTCGTTGATCTCGCCGGGCTCCAGGTGGCGGGCGGGGGTGCAAAGAGCCGCCCGATCCTCAAGGACCACAACCGCTCGCTCATTGTCGGGCACACCGACGCGGTGCGGATCGAAGGGTCGCAACTCCTGGTGTCCGGGGTGATCTCCGGGGCCGGCCCGGTGGCCCGCGAGATCGTCGAGAGCAGCCGGAACGGATTCCCGTGGCAGGCGTCGCTGGGCGCGATGGCGCAGCCCGGCGGGATGGAGTTCATCGCCAAGGGCAAGAAGGCGGTCGCCAACGGCCGTGAGTTCGAGGGGCCGGTTCACATCGCCCGCCGCAGCGTGCTGGGCGAGGTGAGCTTCGTGGCTCTCGGTGCAGACGACAACACGACCGCGAGCGTCGCGGCGGCAGCGATCAAGGAGGACGACATGACGTTCGATCAGTGGCTTGCGGCCAAGGGCTTTGATTCGGCGACGCTCAGCGACGCTCAGAAGGCGAGCCTCCAGGCGATGTTCGACAACGAGCAGAAGGCCGCCGCCGTCACCGCGGCCGCGACGGGCACCGATCCCGGCGAGGGCGGCGACACGGAAGTCCCCCCGCACGTCGCGAGCATCCGTGCCGAGACGGCCGCGGAGACCACGCGTATTGCCGAAGTGCGGCGCGTCTGCGCGGTCGGCGGCGGCAAGCACGCCGAGATCGAGGCCAAGGCGATCGCCGAGGGGTGGGATGTGAACAAGACCGAGCTCGCGGTGCTTCGCGCTGACCGCCCGGCCCTGCATCTGGGTGGGGTCCGCCCTGACGCGGAGCCCGCCCAGGCCGGGCGTGCGATCGAGGCCGCTCTGTGCCTCTCGGCGGGCATCCCCGAAGAGACGGTCGGGAAGTGGTACGACCAGCGCACCATGAACGCGGCCGTGTCCGGCACCCTCAGCGGGGCGGGCATCCACAGCGCCCTGGCGTATGTCATCGAGGCGGCGGGCGGGTCCGCACGCATGCGCCGCGTGGACAACGAGTTCATCCAGACCGCCTTCGAGGCCAACAACCTGCTGCGGCAGCAGGAGCGGCAGATCCGGGCCGCCGGCGGGTTCTCGACGATCTCA
>JAHCAZ010000091.1 GCA_019634615.1 Opitutaceae bacterium | reverse complement strand
GTCAATGCCTCGTGGATGCCCACGGCCGAGACGGTCGAGGACGTGCGCCCGATCTACTCGAAGCCCGGCTCCGACTACTACAACAACGTCCTCAACGACCGGCAGAAGGTGGATGCCTACATCCTCTGGAACGCCCGCGTCGAGAACGTGCCGGAATACCGCTTCAACGTGTTCGGCAAGTACACGTTCACGGATGGCCCGGCCCGCGGCCTCGCGCTCGGTGCCGGTATGCGTTACTCCTCGGAAACGGTGGTCAGCCGCTCGGTCGACTGGAACCCGCTCAACGGCGGCTACCAGGCGGGCGACTACCTCGTCTTCGACGTGACCGCCTCCTACCCGTGGGAGTTCCTGGGCTACAAGTTCAAGACCTCCCTCGGCATCTACAACGTCACCGACGAGAAGTACTCCGAGGGCTCCTTCGCCCTCTCGCCGGCCCGCAATTGGTTGCTCAGCACCACCCTCAGCTTCTGAGGTTGGTAATGGGATACCGCTGAACGACCGCAGGGGCGGCGGCACGACGCCGCCGCCCCTTAACTTTTCCGGATTTTCCTCTGGTCTATTCGCCACGCGGGAAATGAAATCGCATCCCTCCGGGCACCCCCGCTTCATGAAACCTGCCGTCCTGCTCGTCCTGCTCGTTGTCCTCGCCCTGGCGGGCTGTCAGGTCGGCTCCGGCATCCCGGCGCGCATCGCGGAGAAATCCGCGGCCTTCGCCAAGCTGACGGCGGCCCAGCAGGCCAAGGTCGAGGCCGGCGTCATCGAGGTGGGCTTCACCAAGGACATGGTGTACATGGCCCTCGGGCGACCGAACGAGGCCAGGACCGTGACCCTCCCGGAAGGCCGCGAGACCACCTGGACCTATCGCAATGTCATCCTCCCGCAGGCGACGAACCTGCTGATGGTGAACCCGACCGGCCAAGCCCGCGTCCATTTCCGGCCGGGGCTGCAAAACCAAAACACCGCGATTTCCTCCACCGCCACCAAGGGGGCCCCCGCACCCTCCGTCGACGCCATCCCCGACCCCACGGTCGAGACGCTGCATGTGATCTTCCTCAACGAGGTCGTCTTCGAGTTGAAACTCGCGCGCTAGCACCCCGGCGATGCCCACCGATCCCCCCGATCCCCTCGATGCGCTGCTCGACCGCCGCGGCGCCGCCCCGCCGCCGGAGGGCATCGCCCGCACCGCCTGGCGCCGCATCGCGCTCCTCGAGCACGCCGAGCCGCCGCACCCCGGCGTGCTGCTCGACGGGTGGTTCGCGCGCTGGCCGTTCGCGACGCTCTTCCTCGTGAGCTGCGCCCTGGTCGGTCTCTTCCTCGCCGAGGCGCGCATCAGCCAGCGCGAGCGCGAGCGCAGCGAGCAACTCGCCCGCAGCTACCTCGTGCTGATCAACCCGCTGCTCCAGGCCCCGGCCGGGCCGCCCAAGCCATGAGACGCACGCTCGCCATGCTCGTGCTCGGGACCGCGGTCGGCGCCGGCACCTACTTCGGCCACCTGCACTTCCGCGCGCCGGCCGGCGACCGCACGCTCGACCATCACCTCGCGTGGATGCAGTCGGAGCTCCAGGTCTCGGACGAGCAGCTCGCCCGCCTGCGCGCGCTGCACGAGGCCACCGCGCCCCAGCTCCGGCTGCTCGCCGCCCAGGTCGTGCAGTTGCAGGACGAGCTGGCCGGCTTCGAGCAGAACCGCCGCGCCCGCGCCGAGGTCGACTTCCTCGCCCTCGGTCGCGTGATCGAGACCCGGCGCAACGTCTACCAGGAATGCCTGGATGCCACCCGTCGGCTGGTCCTGGCCTCGGCCGACCTCATGACGCCGGAGCAACGCCGCCAATACCTCGCCCGGGTGGCGCCCACCCTGGCGACCGAAGCCGCCAAACCGCTGTAAATGGAAACACCCCGCGCCGAGGCCGATGCGGCCAGCCTCCGCGCCCTGCAGGCGGGCGAGGCCGCCGCCCTCGACCGGCTGATCGCCCGCTGGCAGGTCCCCTTGCACGAGTTCGCCTACCAATACCTCCGCAACCGCGCCGACGCCCAGGAACTGGTCGCCGAGGTGTTCGTGCGTCTCTACCAGCACCGCAACCGCCTGCGCGCCGGGACGGTCCTCTCCGGCTGGCTCTTCGCCACCCTCTCCCACCTCTGTTCCAACCACCAGCGCTGGCGCCGCCGCCATGCCACCGTGAGCCTCGACGAGGCCGACGACCCGCAGCGCCCGCCCCCGGCCGTGCCCGACCGGCCCGAGCTTGAACCGGACCGCACCCTGCAGAACTCTGAGGCCCTGGCCGCCCTGGAACAGGCCCTGGCCGAACTGCCCCACGACCTGAAGGTTCCCCTGCTCCTCCATCACTACAACAAGATGTCCTACCAGGAGATCGCCGCCGTCGTGGACTGCTCCGTCCGCGGCGTCGAGACCCGGCTCTACCGCGCGCGGCAACGCCTCCGCCTCGACCTCGGCCGTTACCTCGGCGACGGCTCCGCCGCATGAAACCCGCCGGCCCCCGTCCCCTCCCGCCCGTCTCCCCCAACGCCATGAACACCTGCCGCCTCCTGCTCTGCCTCGGACTCGCGTCCCTCGCATCGGCGGCCCCCATCGTGCCCCCCGAGGATGCCGAGCCGCTCGCGATCACGCAGACCGAGCCCGCCGCCTTCCCGCCCGATCTCGCCGCCCAGGGCTTCACGCGGGGCTGGGCGCGGATCCTCGTGGCCGTGGACGAGCAGGGTCGCCTCGTGGACGCGCTCGTCATCGGGCACTCGCACCCGCGGTTCGCCGAGGCGGCCGCGGCGGTGCTGCCGAAGTGGCAGTTTCACCCGGCGCGCGGCCGGGACGGCCCCATCCTGTCGGTCACCCCGCTCAACTTCGTCTTCCGCGGCGCGGGCCAGGGCGCGAGCGTGACCGCGGTCCCCGCCGCGGAAGGCGGCGAAACCCTCGCCCCGCCGCCGCTGCCCACGGCGACCAGCCTGCTTGTCCCCTTCAGCGACCTCGACCGCCTGCCGACACCGGTGCACCTCGTGGCACCGGCCTACTCCGACGAGGACGCGCGCCGCCACGCGGGCAAGAAGGTCATCGTGCAGTTCTACATCGACGAGACGGGCAAGGTGCGGATGCCGACGCTCACCTACGCCGACGACCTCGCCGTCGCCCGCCGCGCCCTCGCCGCCGTGGCCGAGTGGCGCTTCCTGCCGCCGAAGTACCAGGACCGCCCCGTCGTCACGCGGGCGAGCCAGACGTTCAAGTTCTAGCGCG
>JAHCAZ010000090.1 GCA_019634615.1 Opitutaceae bacterium | reverse complement strand
AGGACGTCACCCGGCCTGCGCTGGCGATCGATGACCCTTTGGCCCGCCTGACGACGATCATCAGGAACCATACCCGCAGCATCGGCCGCTCGGTCCTGGACAACGGCGCCTTCCTCTCCGTCGTCGTGGATGACTCCAGCGGCCTCGACCCAGAACACCGCAGACGTATCGACAAGCGCAAGCGCGACTATTTTGCGCTCCTCCGGGGAACGCTCGACGCGCTTGCGTCCGAAGGCCGCTTGACGCCAGGCGTCGACACGACAGTCCTCGCCTTCACCCTCCTTGGCATGATCTCGTGGATCGGACGCTGGCGGCGTCCCGGCGGGCGCATGCCGCTCGATTCTGTCGCCGACCAAATTCTTCGTGTCGCTCTCGCAGGCGCAGTGAAGGCTCCCAAACATCCCTGACCTCTGGCGAGACAATCCAGCGCTCTCAAGGCACTTGCGTTGGAGACCGACCGTACGGTAAGCGAGGCGCAAGCGCTGACATCCGGCGCTGAAAGAACGCGACCGGCGACATCGCTCGGCGACCCAGGGGGGAACATGCGATCGAGAACTAAATTCCTGCGGCACGCCTCCATGGCGGCCTTGGCTGCCGCGCTCGCGACCCCTGCTCTGGCCCAAAGCGGCGGTCGCGCCGTGGACTCGACCGAGCTGGACGCGCTGATCGTCACGGCGCGCAAGCGTGAGGAGAACGTCCAGAACATCCCGGCCGTGGTGAGCGCCCTGGGCGCCGACACGCTGCGCGACCTGGGCGGCGCGACCGACACGCGGGAACTGATCCAGTTCATCCCGGGCGTGACGTTCATCGACGCGGCCTCGAGGGCCAACGCCGAGCCCAACATCCGCGGCGCCGGCCAGGCGCGCCTGCCGAACTCCGACGCCGCCATCGGCCTCTACCGCGACGGCGCCTACATCCCCGGCGGCAACATCGGCGGCCGCACCTTCCAGCGCTTCGACCTGTTCGACATCGAGCGGGTGGAGACGCTGAAGGGGCCCCAGGGCGCGCTCTACGGCCGCAACGCGGTGGGCGGCGCGATCAACGCCATCACCCGGGCGCCGCAGTTCCGGAAGGAGGGCGAGGCCACCGTCTCGTACGGCGACCACAGGACGCTGGGCCTGCAGGGCATCGCCAACATCCCGGTCACCGAGACCTTCGCGCTGCGCTTCGGCGCCGACCACACGCACCAGACGGGCTGCATCTACCGCCGCCCTGACGGAAGCTGCTTCGACTACCTGAAGTACGGCGCGGTCCGCGGCGCGGCGCGCTGGAAGCCCTCCGACCGGCTCGAGATCGTGGCGATCGCCGACTACGCCGACTCGGACAGCGATTCGGGCGGCGTGGTGCTGACGCGCTCGACCATGACCCCGATCAACGTGGCCGAGAGCAACGCGCGCAGCCAGCTCACCTCGAGCCAGTCGAACTTCAACCTGGCCATCCGCTACGACCTGGGCTGGGCCGACCTCTACTCGACCACCAACCACCGCCGCCGCAAGAGCGACTGGTACACCGACCCCGACGGGCTCACCACCGCCACCCAGCAGGACCTGCGGACCGACGAGGCCAGGACCACGTTCCACGAGACGCGGCTGCAGGGCCATACCGAGCGGCTCAACTGGCTGGTGGGCGCCGACCTCTTCTACCTGAAGGACGACTACAACATCCGCGAGCGGGGCCGCGCGCCCATCGTCAACGCCATGACGATGACCTCGATCGACCCGAACAGCGACCTGAACACCCTGCTCAATTCCAAGTCCTACAGCGTCTACGGCTCGCTGGAATTCGCCATCACCCAGCAACTCAAGATCTCGGGCGAGGCCCGCCAGAGCTGGGACAACAAGAAGGGCGAGATCATCGCCGTGCGCATCAACGGCCAGCCGCGCTACGTCGACTTCCCGCCCGGCAGCCCGCAGGCCAAGCCCGACCTCGACTTCCAGAAGACCACCTGGGGCGTGACCGGGTCGTACCAGTGGACGCCCGACATCCTGACCTTCGCGCGGGCGGCCACGGCCTACCGCTCGGGCGGTTTCAACTCCGAGCTCGGCAACCCCTGCAACATGCCCGACGAGGTGCCGGGCACGAGCTGCAACCTGGTCGACGTGCCGTTCACCTACGACCCGGAGAGCTCGATCACCTACGAGCTGGGCCTCAAGAGCTCGTGGTTCGATCAGCACGTCATCCTCAACGCCAACGTCTACCGCATCGAATACAAGGACATGCTGGCCAACCTGAACAACGGCATCCCGCCGATGATGGACCCGCTCAACGGGGCCATGTTCCTGGCCAACGCCGGCGACGCCAAGGCCAACGGCGTCGAGATCGACCTGACGGTCCGCGCCCCGCTGCCGCCCGAGATGGGCCGGCTGACGGGCACGGTCTCCTACGGCCACCAGAGCGGCCACTTCAAGCAGCCGCCGGCGTTCCTGACGACGGTGCAGGCCGGCAACGAGCTCGCCCGCCTGCGCGACAACTCGGTGAGCGGCAACGTCATCTACTCGCAGACGATCACGGCCGACTGGCGGCTCCGGGCCAGCATCAACGTGCGCCACGAGGACGGCGGCTTCCAGGCCGCGGAGAACGACGCGGTCCTCGGCGACTTCACCATCTGGGGCGGGCGCGTGGCCGTGGAGAACGCGAACTGGTCGTTCGCGGTCGTCGCCAAGAACATCTTCGACGAGCGCTACTACACCAACCAGTCCGGGGCGTCCCTGGGCAACGGCCTGCAGGACAACTACCGCCTGAACGACCCGCGCTACATCGAGGCGTCCGTCACCTATCGCTGGTGACCTTCCCCCCAGCGTCCTGGTCCGGCCGGTGGCGGCGCCCCGGCCGGACCGCCCTTCCCGTCGGCCCGGTCTGAGGTAGCATCGCCGCATGGCCGAGCCCGCTTCCGACTACACCACCGACGTCATCTACCCGTCCGCCTTCGGCGCGTTCCAGAGCCCGGCGCATCTGCTCCAGGCCGCCTGGACCGGAGGCCGCGCCGCGCCGCGCGTCGATCGCCCCTTCACCTACGCCGACCTCGGCAGCGGCGTGGGCCTCACCCTCTGCGTGCTGGCCGACTGCTACCCCGACGCCGAGTTCCACGGCGTCGACATCAACCCCGAGCACATCCGCCGCTCCCGCGACCTCGCGGCGCGCGCGGGCCTCGCCAACGTCACCTTCCACGAGGCGAGCTTCGCCGACCTCGGCCGGCTTCCGATCCCCCGCCTCGACTTCGCCGGGCTCAGCGGCATCTATTCCTGGCTGCCGCCCGAGCTCCGCGCCGCCTGCATGGCCTTCCTGGGCGAGCGGCTCGCGCCCGACGGGGCGGTCTTCCTCCACTACGCCGCCCTGCCCGGCAACGCCCAGATCGACGCCCTCTACGCCCTGATCCGCGAGGTGGCCGCGGGCCTGCCGGGCGACAGCGTCGAGCGCTTCCGCGCCGCCTGCGCGGTGATCGGGCGCCTGCGCAAGGCCCAGGCGCGGTTCTTCCGCGTGAA
>JAHCAZ010000009.1 GCA_019634615.1 Opitutaceae bacterium | reverse complement strand
GACGACATCAAGAAGACCTTCGAGCGCCTCGGCATTCCCGAGCAGGAGCGCAAGTTCCTCGCCGGCGTCGAGGCCCAGTTCGACTCCGAGGCCGCGTACTCGAACATCAAGGACATCGTCGCCAAACAGGGCGTGATCTTCATGAACTCGACCGAAGGCCTGCGCGAGCACCCCGAGATCTTCCGCAAGTTCTTCGGCAAGGTCATCCCGACCGGCGACAACAAGTTCTCCGCCCTCAACAGCGCGGTCTTCTCCGGCGGCTCCTTCATCTACGTGCCCAAGGGCGTGAAGGTCGCCCAGCCGCTGCAGGCGTACTTCCGCATCAACGCCGAGAACTTCGGCCAGTTCGAGCGCACCCTCATCATCGCCGACGAGGGCGCCGAGGTCGTGTACATGGAGGGCTGCACCGCCCCCAAGTTCTCCACCTCCACGCTGCACAGCGCGGTGGTCGAGCTCGTCGCCCTCAAGGGCGCCAAGATCCAGTACATCACGGTCCAGAACTGGGCCAACAACGTGTTCAACCTCGTGACCAAGCGCGGCGTCGCGCACGAGGAGGCCACGATCAAGTGGATCGACTGCAACATCGGCAGCCGCCTCACCATGAAATACCCGGGCGTCGTCCTCAAGGGCCGCAAGGCCCGCGGCGAGGTGATCTCCATCGCCCTCGCCAACGACGGCCAGCACCAGGACACCGGCGCCAAGATGATCCACGCGGCCGACGAGACCACGTCCAACATCGTCGCCAAGTCCATCTCGGTCGGCCAGGGCCGCTCCACCTACCGCGGCGTCGTCCACATCCCGAAGCATCTCAAGGGCTGCAAGAACAACACCGAGTGCGACGCGCTGCTGATCAACACCAACAGCCGCACCGACACCTATCCCGCGATCACGGTCCGCGGCGACGCCAACAGCGTCCAGCACGAGGCCAGCGTGTCCAAGGTCAGCGAGGAGCAGATCTTCTACATGCAGCAGCGCGGCCTCACCGAGGCCCAGGCCATGAGCCTCTCGGTGAACGGCTTCGTCAACGACCTCGCGAGCCAGTTCCCGATGGAATACTCCGTCGAGCTGAAGCGCCTCATCGACCTCGAGATGGAAGGCAGCGTCGGCTGATCACAAACACCCGGATTCCCATGTCTTCCGCTCCCGCCCTTTCCGACACCACCGCGCCCGTGCCCGGCTTCACCGCCGAGCGCTTCGCCTCCCACTTGTCCAACCGCGCCGATCTCCCGGCCTGGTGGCTCGAGGCCAAGCAGGCCGCGTGGAACCAGTACCTCGCCCTCCCGCTGCCGACGCGCACCGACGAGCGCTGGCGCTTCTCGAACCTCAAGGGGATCACCCTTGACGGCTTCGAGCTGCCCACCGAGCCCGCGACGAAGAACCCGCACCTGCCGGACTTCCCACGCACGGCGGAGCTGACGTTCTCGAATCGCCGCGTCGTCACCCGCAAGCAGCTCCCGCTCCCCGCGGAACTCGCCGCCAAGGGCGTGATCTTCACGACGCTCGACGAGGCCGTCCGCAATCACGGCGACCTCGTGCGGAAGCACTTCAACCAGTATCCCGTCGCCCTCGGCGCCGAGAAGTTCGTCGCGCTCAACCACGCCTTCGCCAACACCGGCGCCCTGCTCTACGTGCCCCGCGGCGTGGAGATCGCCCTGCCCTTCGTCGTGCAGCACACGCTGTCCGGATCCGGCAAGGCCACCTTCCCGCACACGCTCGTGATCCTCGAGGACCAGGCCAAGGCCACGCTCGTCGAGTTCTTCGTGTCGGCCGAGGCCCGCTCCGCCCACTTCGCCTCGGGCGTCAACGACCTCCACGCCGGCGCCGGCGCCCACCTCACGTACATCGGGGTGCAGAACTGGTCCGACGCCACCCAGGCCTTCCAGAGCAACTCGATCGCCGTCGGTCGCGACGCGCAGGTCCTCTCGCTCAACCTTCACCTCGGCGGCCGCCAGGCCCGCCACGAGTCGCACAGCCGCCTGCTCGCGCCCGGCGCGCACAGCGAGATGCTCTCGCTCACCGTCGCCCACGGCTCGCAGGAGTTCGACCAGCGCACGCTGCAGAGCCACCAGGCCCCGCACACCTCGTCGAACCTGCTCTACAAGAACGTGCTCCTCGACCAGGCCCGCACGATCTTCTCCGGCCTCATCATCGTGGATCCCGACGCGCAGAAGACCGACGCCTACCAGAGCAACCGCAACCTGATGCTCTCCGACAAGGCCGAGGCCAACAGCCTCCCCGGCCTCGAGATCCAGGCCAACGACGTCCGCTGCACCCACGGCGCCACGACGGCCCGCATCGACCCCGACCAGCAGTTCTACCTCGAGGCCCGCGGCATCCGGCCCGCCCAGGCCCACGAGCTCCTCGTCTTCGGCTTCTTCGAGCGCGTCCTGAGCAAGCTCACCGACGACCATCTCCACGAGGCCCTCCGCACCTTCATCGAGGCCAAGTTCAAGAAGCTTTGAGGTGAAGGAGGAAACCAGGAAGCCGGGAAAATAAGCCCCATCTCATCGGGCATCCTTCCTGATTTCCTGCTTTCCACATTCCGATTGGCCTCTGCTTTGATCTCACCTTAACGTTCCTCATCATGAACCGCGAACGCACCCTCTCCCGCGAAGTTTCCGTCACGCAGATTCCCTCCGGTGCCAAGCAGACCCTGCCCTCCGGCACGCGGGTCTTCCTCCACCAGACCCTCGGCGGCAGCTTCACCGTCCAGACCGACTTCGGCCTCTTCCGCATCGACGGCAAGGACGGTGACGCGATCGGCGAGCAGGTGGCCGACCATGCAGTCAAGGCCGCAACCCTCGCCGACGGCTCGCCGGACCCGGCGGCCGTGTGGGACCAGTTGCGCAAGGTCTTCGATCCCGAGATCCCGGTGAACATCGTCGACCTCGGCCTCGTCTATTCGATGGACATCGAGAAGAGCGAGGCCCCCGCCGAGGGCTACAAGGTCAGCATCGCCATGACCCTCACCGCCCCCGGCTGCGGCATGGGCCCGGCCATCGCGGCGGACGCCAAGGACAAGGTCCTGCTCGTCCCGGGCGTCGCCGACGCCGACGTGCGCATCACCTGGGAACCACCTTGGAACCAGTCCATGATCAGCGAAGAGGGGAAGATGAAGCTCGGGCTGATCTGAGGGATCGCTGGCGCGTGTAGCCACGAGCGTGAGCGAGTGGTCTCGGGACAGCGGGTGCCGAAGGGCCACTCACTCACGCTCGTAGCTACCGGCAATCCCACCTTTCCCGACTCGTGTAGCCAGGCGTTTGCAGGTCAAGTGACCCTTGACTGTCCGCCTTTACCGCATGGACTTCACCCTGCAGGAATGACCAAGCCATCGCACCAAGACTTCTGGAACGCCCGTTACGCCTCCGGCCAGACGCCGTGGGACTTCAATGGCATTCCGGCCGACCTGCAGGCCTTCCTGAAGCGGCGGGTGCGGGGCTCCACGCCCAGCGGCGCCGGCCGCGGTCGCGTGCTCATCCCGGGCTGCGGCGCCGGATATGAGGTCAAGGCCTTTGCCGAGGCCGGCTTCGAGGTGGTCGCGATCGACTACGCCGAGGCGGCCATCGCCCGCGCCCACGAGGCCATCGGGCCCGAGCTGGCCAAGCGCATCGTCCACGGCGACTTCTTCACCCACACGTTCGAGCCGGGATCCTTCGACTACGTCTATGAGCGCGCCTTCCTCTGCGCCTTCCCGCCCGAGCTGCGCGTGCCCTACCGCGACCGCGTGGCCAGCCTCCTCAAGCGCGGCGGCGACCTGATCGGCTATTTCTACTACAAGAATCCCGACCGCGAGGAGGGCCCGCCCTACGGCTTCGCCTGGGGCACCTCCGACGAGCTCTTCGGCCGGCACTTCATCCTGTTGAAGGACGTACCCGTGCAGGATTCGGTCCCCGTCTTCGCCGGCCGGGAGCGCTGGCAGGAACAGCGCCGCACGGCCTACACGGGCAGCTGACCGGGATTTGGCGCTTCACTCCGCCCGCGTCGCGCCTAAGGTCGACGCCGTGCGCGCCTCCAACCTGCTCCCCTGCTGCCGCGCCGCGGTGGCTTTCCTCCTGCTCGGCCCCGCCACCGCCCTGACGGCCCAGACCGACGAAAAGACGGCGCCCGCCGTCGAGAACTCCGTGGTGAAGATCTTCTCCACCGCCCGGTTCCCCGACCTTTACCGCCCCTGGAACAAGCAGGCCCCGCGCGAGAGCACCGGCACCGGCGTGATCATCGACGGCCGCCGCATCCTGACCAACAACCACGTGGTCGCGTACGCCAGCCAGATCCAGGTGCAGGCCAACCAGTCCGGCGACAAGTACACCGCCACCGTCGAGGCCTTCTCCACCACGATGGATCTCGCCGTGCTCCGGCTCGACGACGAGACCTTCTTCGACACGCGCGCCCCGCTGCCGCGCGCCACCGCCCTGCCCAGCATCAAGGACACCGTGATGGCCTACGGTTACCCCACCGGCGGCACCACGCTCTCCATCACCAAGGGCATCGTCTCCCGCATCGAGTTCGCCTCCTACAACTACCCCGGCTCCGGCCTGCGCGTGCAGATCGACGCCGCCATCAACGCCGGCAACAGCGGCGGCCCCGCCCTCGTCAACGACCAGATGATCGGCATCGCGTTCTCGCGCCTCGGCGGCAGCGACAACATCGGCTACATCATCCCCAACGAGGAGATCGACCTCTTCCTCGCCGACATCGCCGACGGGCGCTACGACGGCAAGCCGGTCAACTTCGACGAGTTCCAGCCCCTCATCAACCCCTCCCTCCGCTCCTTCCTCAAGCTCGACCGCGGCATCGAGGGCGTCGTCCTGCGGCGCGTCGACCGCGAGGACGCCACCTACCCGCTCCGCCCTTGGGACGTGGTCACACGGATCGGCGACACCAAGATCGACAACGAGGGCATGATCATCCTCTCGGAAAACGTCCGCGTCGCCTTCAAGTACCGCATCCAGCAGACCGCCCGCGACGGCCACGTGCCGCTCACCATCCTGCGCGAGGGCCGCGAGCTGGCGGTCGACGTGCCCGTGTCCACCCTGCGCCCGCTCGTGGCGCCGTTCCTGCAGGGCACCTATCCGCGTTACTTCGTGCACGGCCCGCTGGCGTTCTCCGCCGCGACCCAGGAGTTCATCGGCGGGTTCAACAATCCATCCCTGCTCAACGCTCTCATGCTCGCGGAGTCGCCCCTGGTCCTGCGCCGCATCGACCAGCCGAAGTTTGACGGCGAGGAACTGGTGGTCGTCACCGCCCCGTTCTTTCCGCATCGCATGACCAAGGGCTACAAGAGCCCCGCCGGCCGCGTCGTCAGCACCATCAACGGCACGACGCCGCGCAACCTCAGCCACCTCGTCGAACTGCTTCGGACCGCCACCGGCGACTTCCTCGAGATCACCTTCGCTGGCCAGGGCGCCGAGACCCTCGTGTTCTCACGGCAGGAACTGCTCGACGTCACCGAAAATATCCTCAGCGACAACGACATCCGCGCCCAAGGCACCCCCGACACGCTCGAGGTCTGGAAAAACGCGCAGCGCTGACGGCGGGCGCCCCGCTCAGCGCGCCGCCGGCCCGGCCACCGGCACAAAGCCCCAACGGCTCGCGGAGAACAATCCGCGATCGCTGAGTTTCAGGTCGGGGATCACCAGCAGCGCCATGAACGAAAGCGTCATGAACGGCGCATCGAGCCGCGAGCCGAGGCGTTTCGCCGCCCGGTCGAGCGCGGTGTAACGCCGGGCCACCAACCGGCCCGGGCGATCCGACATGAGGCCGGCGATCGGCAGTGGCAGCACGGCATCGCCCCGCGGACCGGTCACGCTCAGGCCGCCCCGATGGCGGATGACCAGATTGACCGCCTGCGCGAGCGCGGCGTCGTCGACGCCCACCGCCACGATGTTGTGCGAATCATGGGCCACCGAGGAGGCAATGGCCCCCGCGCGCAGGCCGAAGCCCTGGATGAAACCCACGGCGACCGGGGCCAGCGGCGCGTAGCGGTTCACGACCGCGATCTTGAGGACGTCGCGGCGCACGTCCGGGAGCAACACGCC
Source organism: Opitutaceae bacterium (assembly GCA_019634615.1). Classification (GTDB taxonomy): domain Bacteria; phylum Verrucomicrobiota; class Verrucomicrobiia; order Opitutales; family Opitutaceae; genus UBA2377. Next base: position 113,454 of record JAHCAZ010000009.1, on the reverse strand, counting down.
GCCGCGCACCCGCAGGTCGGCCGTGAGGTGGCGCGTGATCAACTGGCCGTTCAGCGCCGCGATGACATTGACGGTGCGCCGCGGCGTGGTGGCCAGCGGGGCCTTCACCGCAAAATCGGCCGGCACCCGTGGCCGGGCGCGGAAACGGTTGGGCGTGGCGGACCGCAACCGCGGCAACCGGCTGCGTCCGCCGGCGGCCGCAAGGTCGCCGCGCAGGTACGTCGCCTGCACGCGGAAGCGCCGCCAGCCGTCGACCACGATGAAATCCGCCGGATCGCCCGGCCGCAGCCGGCCCACGTCGAGGCCGTAGTGCTCGATGGGGTTCAACGACGCGCAGCGCAGCACGTCGAAGCGGTCCGCCCCGCCGGCCAGCGCCCGGCGCACGTGCCGGTCGATGTGACCCTCGAGCAGGCGATCCGGGTGCAGGTCGTCGCAGCAGAACATGACCCGCGCCGGGTGCGATTTCAGCAGGGGCTCGAGCGCCGCGAAATTGCGCGCGGCCGAGCCCTCGCGGATGAGGATCTTCATCCCGGCGGCGAGCTTGTCCTTCGCCTCGGCGAGCGTGAAGCACTCGTGGTCGGTGGAAGGACCCGCCGCCGCATACGCCCGCGCCTGCGCGCCGCGCAGCCCGGGGGCATGGCCGTCGATCGGTTTGCCCAATCGATTCGCCGCCGCCATCATGGCGCGAAGCGCGGGATCGCCGCCGAGCACGCCGGGGAAATTCATCACCTCGGCCAGGTAACGGATCGCCGGGTCGGCCAGCAGCCGCGCCACGTCGGGCGCGCTCAGCGCCGCGCCGGCCGTCTCGAAGGTCGTCGCCGGCACGCACGACGGCGCGCCAAAGGTGAACCGCAGCGGCGTGCGGCGGCCGTCGCGCACCATGTAGCGCACGCCGGGGGCGCCGAGGACGTTGGCGATCTCGTGCGGATCCGACACCGTCGCCACCGTCCCGTGCACCACCGCGAGGCGGGCGAATTCCGCCGGCGGCAGCAGCGAGCTTTCGATGTGCACATGGGCGTCGACTAGGCCGGGCATGATCAACTGGCGCGAGCGGACTGCCGGGTCGGCCACAACGCGCACGATCCGCCCCGTCCGCCATTCGACGTAGCCGGGGTACTCCCGGCGCGCCTCGAGGTCCACGATGCGCCCGGCCAATCGCTGCGTCCGTGACTTCGCCATGGGTAGGACCTTAGGAAGGCCCCCGCCTCCGAACAACTCTTTCTCTTTCCTCTTTATCTTTCTCTTTCGTCAGGTTCGAACCGGAAGAAAGATAAAGAGAACGAGGAAAGAGAAAGAATCAGGGCCGCCTGCGCCCTTGCCAAATCGCATCACCTTTACAACGTTTGCGCCCTATGCATTTCGACAATCTCCAGCCTGGCCTGTCCGCCCCGGTTCCGCGCGCCGATGATGACGACGATGACGAGCCCGAGGGTACCCCGGCCGGCAAGGCGACCACGCCGGTGGCCGCGCTCATCCAGAAGAAGTTCCTGGAGCAGCGGAAAATCTTCCTCTGGGGCGCGGTGACCGACGAGACCGCGAAGGACATCACCGAGAAGCTGCTGTACCTCGAGGCGGCCGACCCGGGCAAAGAGATTTTCTTCTACATCAACACCCCGGGCGGCTCCATTACCGCCGGAATGGCCGTGTACGACACGATGCAGCTCGTCACGTCGCCGATCACGGTGATCGTCACCGGCATGGCCGCCTCCATGGGTTCGATCCTGCTGAGCGGCGCCAAGAAGGGCCGCCGCCTCCTCTACCCGCATTCGCGCGTGCTGATCCACCAGCCGCTGATCTCCGGCCGGTTCATCGGGCCCGCCACGGACATCAACATCCAGGCGCAGGAGATGGAGAAGCTCCGCCACGAGTTGAACCAGATCCTCGCCAATGCCTCCGGCCAGCCGCTGGACCGCATCACGCGCGACACCGACCGCGATTTCTACCTGAACGCGAAGGAAGCGATCGAGTACGGCCTGGCCGACAAGATCGTCGACAAAGTCTGAGGGCTGGCGGTCAAACGCTCCGCCTTCCCGTAGCCACGAGCGTGAGCGAGTGGTGTTCACGCGGCGCCAGCCAAACCACCACTCGCTCACGCTCGTGGCTACAGGGGAAGTCGCTCCTGCATCCGGGGAAGTCGCTCCTGCATCCGTGGCTGCACGTCACGGCGCCGCCCGGGGACCGGCCGCCGAACCCGGCGGGCGCTCCAGCTCCAGCAGCTGCTTTTCCCACGCCACCGCCTGGGGAAAAAGGCCGGCCTGCGACGCGGCCTTGGCCGCGTCGCGCAGCCAGGCCAGGCGCAGGTCGTCGGGAAAATCCGCCGCCTTGAACAGGTTCCGGTAGACCTCGACCGCCTTCGCGGCCTCACCGTTCACCGCCAGGAGCACCGCGGCCTCGCGGAGCAGGCCCCAGTCGTCGCTCCGTCCCGCCGGCACGAGGCCGGCGAACCCGAGCGCGGCGGCCGCGCCGGCCTGGTCGCCCGCGGCCGCCCGCAGCTGGGCCAATGCCAGGCCCACCGCGAGGCTGGGTTGCCGTTGCTGCTCGGCCTGCGCGAGGGCGATGGCCTCGTCCGGCTTGTTCGCCCCTTGCAGGCGGCGCATCGCCCGCAGGGTGGCATAAGGCTGCAGGCTCGGCGGCAGTTTGGTGTGCTCCGCCCATTGCTCGGCGGCGCTCCGCGCGAACGGGCGGTACAGGGGATCGCCGACCACGACGTTCTGCCAGCTCAGGCAATGGAGCGAATAATACGAGGCATCGCCCAGCGTCGCCCCGCGCAGCAGTCGCCGCAGGAGGAGGTGCGGCTGGTGCATGAGCTCGAGGTAGGGCTCGTAAACGGCCCCGAAGGTCGCCGAGGCCCCGCGCGCCACGAGCGGCCCGCACCAGGCCTGCGTCGCTGAGCGCAGCGTCTGCGCCGAGTAACTGTGGATGTGCAGGGCGATCGCCCCGGGCGGCAGGCGGAAATCCGGCAGGGTGAAGGGCCCGGTGACGTCACCCGCATACCAGCCGAAATAGAGCGCCGCCGCGTCGAACCGCGCCGTCCGCGGGAACGTCCCGGCATCGTGGTGCACGGTGAGGTCGAAATCCTGCGCCTCGAGCTGGCGCGCGACCGACTCGAACCAGTTGTCGCCCTGCTTGTGCGGGCCGGTGAGGTCGACGTAGGCGCGGCCCAGCAGGCCCTGGCGCTCGGCCGTGAGCGTGCGATCGATCATCGCCAGCACGTCCGCCGCGGTCGGCCCGTCGAGCCGGGCGACCTTCACGATCAGGGCCGATTCGATGTTGGGTTGCTCGGTGAGGAAGCACGGGTTGCGGACGAAGCCGTTGACGTTGTAGTTGCCCGAGGCGATCAGGCTGAGCTCCGAGTCGACCGCGCCCCGGTTGGTGCGGAACTCGGGCTTGTCCACCGGCGGGGGCGGCCCCACCAGCGCGGGGTCGTGATCGATCCGGAGGGGCACGCCGCGGCAGGTCACGAGGAAGGAGATCCGATGCCCCGACATGGCGTACTTGCGCCGACCGGCCTCGTCGAGGGCCTTCATGGCGATGCCGTCGATCCAGCCGCGGCGCACCAGCTCGTCCTGGAGGGGTTGCCAGATCCCGAGGACGAACTCGCGCCAGGAGATCGTCTCGGTCGTCGGCAGGGGCAGGGCCACGATATTGTCGGTCGGCACGCCGCGCTTCGCCGCGTAGTGCCGTGCGATCCGCAGCGAGTCCGGGTCGTCCCCGTTGGCGAGGATCACGACGCGCGCCGCGAGGTCATCCCCGGCCCGCAACGCGACCGCCCAGATCAGCGGCAGCAGGCAAAGGATCAGGCGGGGGGCGCGCATGCCCCCACTCTGGCGACCCGGCGCGCCTTGGCCAGACCGGAAGCGGGAAGCCCGACAGGGAAATACCGGTTTTAATCTGGAACTCGGGAACTCGGGAAAACCAAGGGCTTGTTTCCCGCGTTCCTGAGTTCCAGATTAACCGCGGCTTCCGCACCGGATCTCCATGCTCTATCTCCTCATCGCCCTTGGTGGCGCCCTTGGCAGCGTCGGTCGCTTCGCCCTCTCGGGCTTCGTCGCGCATCACTGGGGCGAGACGTTCCCGTGGGGCACCCTGATCGTGAACGTCCTTGGCTCGTTCGTGATCGGGTTCTTCGCGACGCTGACGTCGCCCGACGGGCGCATGCTCGTGTCATCGGGCGGACGGCAGTTCTTCATGACCGGCGTGCTGGGCGGCTTCACGACCTTTGCGTCGTTCAGCCTGCAGACCCTCAACCTCGCCCGGGACGGCGAATGGTGGCAGGCCGGCGGCAATGTGGCCGCCTCGGTCGGGGCGTGCCTGGTCGCCGTCTGGCTCGGGCATCTCGCCGCCGTCACCCTCAACTCCCTGAAAGGATCCTGACGCCATGACGCTCCCGGAAGACTCCACCCTGCTCCGCATCTTCATCGGCGAATCCGACCGCCACGGGCACCAGCCCCTGTACGAGGCCATCGTGCTCAAGGCCCGCGAGCTGAAGCTCGCCGGCGCCACCGTGCTCCGCAGCCCCATAGGCTTCGGCGCGCAGAGTCATCTGCACACCGCGAAGATCCTGCGGCTCTCCGACGACCTGCCGATGGTGATCGAGATCGTCGACACCGAGGAGAAGATCCAGGGCTTCCTCCCGATCCTGGAAGGCATGATGGGCGGCGGGCTGGTGACGCTGGAGAAGGTGCGCGTGATCCATTACCGCAGCGCGGCCAACAAGACCCCGTAGGGGCGCAGCTAGACTGCGCCCAAAACGCTTCTTCCGCGCAAGGGACCCCAGGGCGCAGGCGAGCTGCGCCCCTACCGGGAGACCGCCGCGTCTGCCTGCCGCTTTTCCAATTGCGCCTGCAGGTACGTGTCCGTCGGCGCCGTCTTCCACGCGGTGACCCAGATCGCCGCCAGCATCTGTCCGCCGGCGTGCAACTGGCCCGCGATCAGCGCGCGGGCGGCGGGGCTGACCTCGGTGGCGCCCAGGCCCAGCTCGCCGGTCTTCTCGAGGGCGTAGACCGCCTCGACGTGCGCGTGCTGCTTCATGAAGTAGGCCATGACGGCGTTGAAGAACGCGTCCTGTCCCGCAGGCACGTCGGTCAGCTCCAGCGCCGCCGCGGGCTCGAGACGAGTCGCCAGCGCGTCGAAATTGATCCCGGCCTTGGCGATGAGGCCCTCGTCGATCCACGCGTGGATGCCGGGCTTGGTCGTGTAGCCCTTGGGATTGTCACCCACCCAGCCGTTGTGGTGCACGGTGGTGTGCAGGGGCTGGGCGCAGTCGCCGACGAAGTGACCCATCACGCCCATGATGTAGATGGCGTTGGCCCGCGCGTTGGCGATCTCATCGGCGGTCCCGCCGTGTTCCTCGTAGGCCTTCAGGTAGGCGAAGGCGGAGCGCAGCTTGCCATAGTGCTCGGCGATCGCCCAGGGGGCGAAACCGGGCCACTCGCGGGTGCGGTCGCGGTTCTTCGCCGGGTCGATCGGCGCGTAGGCGGCGGGGTTGGCGACGCGGCCCGCGGCATACTGGGTCGCGAACGCGAGGCGCATCGGCGCAACCGTGGCCGGCGTGAGGCCGGCCTCGGCGAGCTGCTCGACGTCGAGGTAGTGGTCGAGGCCGTTGGCGTGCTTGATCGGCAGGTCGGCGTTGTTGCGCCAGCGGTCGGGCTCGCCGGCGAGGAAGGCGATGCGCTCGGCCGCGGCCGGCTCGCGGACGAAGGCCGGGAAGTCCTCCGGCAGGGCGGCGAGGGCCACCTGGTTGACGAGGCGGTGGCCGGCGTAATCCCAGGCGGCCAGCGGGGTGAGGCCGGTCACGGCGAGGAGGGCGAGCGAGGCGAGGCGGCGGGTTTTCATGGGGGAATTCAGCGTTGGCCGGCGCGCTGGCGGCGCACGCCCTCGACGAGGTTGGCGTAGACGCGCACGCCCTCGGCGACGGACTCGGCGATCTTCTGGCGGTACGCCGGCGTGGCGATCTTGCGCGCCTCGGCGTCGTTGGAGAGGAAGCCCGCCTCGACGAGCACGGCGGGGCACGAGGCGAAGCGGAGCACGGCGAGGCGGCCGCGCTTGAGGCCGCGGTCGGACGCCTTGAGGCCGGCGAGGAGCTCGCGATGGATGTTGTACGCGAGCAGCGCGTTCCAGTGGTCGTGGCGGTTGCCGAGGTTGGCGATGGCCGCGGTGCTGTCCTCGCGCTCCGGGTCGCTGTGCGAGTATTGGTACTGGGGCGTGAGCGAGTAGACCTCGACGCCGGTGACGCGGTCGGCGCCGCTCTCCACCGAGTTGTAGTGGAGGCTGATGAACAGGTCGGCCTTCGTCCCGAGGGTGAGCTCGCCGCGCTTCTGCAGGTCGGCCTTCTTGCTCCGCGCGAGCTGGCGGTCGTCCCGGCGGGTGAGCACGACCTTGTAGCCCTGCCGCTCGAGCTCCTGCTTGAGGCGCAGGGCCGTGTCGAGCGCGAGGGTCTTTTCCTGCAGCCGCAGGGCCTTGTTTTCCATGCCGGGATCGCTGCCGCCGTGCCCCGGGTCGATCACGATGGTGCGCACGGCCGGCACGCTGGTCTGGCCTGAGCCCGGGAGGAGGATCGGGGTGATCAGTTTCTCCGCGTCGATGCGGCTGACGTGCAGCGCGCCGCGGTGGTCGCGGATGGCCTCGCCGAGGAAGACGCGGACGCCGTTGATCGCGCACTCGCGCGTGTCGGCCTCGAGCTCGATCGTGGTCCAGTTGCTCTTGAGCGTGAGCTTGCGCCCGTCGGCGCTGCGCAGCGGCTTGAGGCCGAAGCGGGCGCCGAAGTCGGCGGCGGGGAGGTACTCGGCGCCGTTGAGGCGCACGACGGCGAGCGGCCGCTGGGGTGAGTTGCGCGCCGCGTTCTGGCCGGGCAGATCCGCGGCCACGGCGAGCGACAGCAGCAGGACGCCGGCGGCGGTTCTGACGGCGGAACGGCGCACCGGCTCCCTTCAGGAGCCCGCCGGCGGAGAATCGTCCTCGGGGGCCTCTTCCTCGACGCTGAACTTGGGCTTGCGTTTGTTGGCCGGCAGCGGCGACAGCATCACGTTGATGTTGCGGCCGATGAGCTTGGGCTCGGAGTCGGGGTGGCCCATGCCGGCGAGCTCGACGACGGCGCGCTTCATGACCTCGAAGCCGATCTCGGTGTGCGCCATCTCGCGTCCGCGGAACTTCAGGCGCATCTTGACCTTGTTGCCGTGGCCGAGGAACTCCTCGGCGTGCCGCAGCTTGGTGAAAAAGTCGCCGTCCGCGATGCGCGCGGTGAACTCGATCTCCTTGATCTTGGAGGCGGTCGATTTGACGTGGGAGTGCTTCTTCTGCTCCTCGTACACGTACTTGCCGAAGTCCATGATGCGGCACACCGGCGGCGTGGCGTTGGGGGCGACCTCGACGAGGTCGAGCCCGACTTCGAGGGCGAGGTTGATGGCCTTGGGAGTGTCCAGCACCCCGAGCTGCTTGCCTTCGGGGGAGATCACGCGGACCTGCGGGACCTTGATACGGTGGTTGCGACGGATGTTCGCAAACGGGTCGTTGTTAACCCGACGCTGATAATTGCCGGGGCGATTGCCGCCGGCGGAAGGAAACGAATTGGCCATCAATTAGGTTGGTGTGGACACTGGGTCGGCGTCGTATTTCGGGGGTAAAATCCCGGATGACAACACCTATTTGGCCGCGCCCGGCCCGGGAAAAGGCCTAGACGCTGAAGCTCTCGCCGCACGAGCAGCTGGCCTTCGCGTTGGGATTCGAGAACTTGAATCCGCCCGCGATCATCTTGTCCGAGTAATCGAGCACGGTGCCCTTGAGATAGAGCGCGGTCTTGCTATCGACCAGCACCGGGATCCCCGCGGTCCGGACGAGGATGTCGCCCCGGCGCGGCTCGGCCGTGAAACGGAGCTTGTAGCTCAAGCCGTTGCAGCCGCCGCCGTTGATCGCGATGCGCAGGTAGTCGCCCTGTTTTTCGCGGGCGGCCAGGGCAGCGGCCTTGCGCCCGGCGGCCTCGGTCAGGCGGATGAGGTTCTCGTTGCCCTCGCGCACGACCACGGCCGCCGCCGCGGGCGCGGAGGCGGAAGGGACGGGAGTGGCGGTGGCGGGGGACATGGACCCGGGACTATTGCCCAGGTCCCGCCGAGAGCAAGCGCGCGGAGCGGATCAGGCGACGGAGGCCACGGGACTCGCCGGCGTCGGATCCTCGACGAAACGCAGGTATGCGCCGCAGTGCTCGCAGAACCGCAGCTCGTGGCGCTGCGCGAGGTTGCAGGCGGTGGCCTGCGGCAGGCGCAGGTGACAGGCGCCGCAGACGCCGTGGCGCACGTCGGCGACGGCCTTGCGGCCGTGCGCGGTCAGGCGGTCGAAGTGCGCCAGCACGGGCGCCGGGACGCGGGCCCGCAGCTCGGCGACGTTCAACGCGCCGACCCGCGCGGCCACCGGACGGCGTTGCTGTTGCTGCAGGAGGTGGAGGGTCTCGATCAGGTTATCCATGGAATGAAGGCGTGCGGTGGAGAAATGACGATGGCGGCCGGCATCGCGCCGGCCGCCATCGGTGGGTTCAGCGGTCTGCAGTCTCCGGTTGCGGCCTCACGGCTTGGCGGCGGGGACCGGGGCGGGCGCGGGGGAGCCGGCGGACTTGCGACCGAAGCGGCCTTTGCCCGTCTTCGCCGGTTGAGGCCGGCTCGGGACGGCCGCAGCCGGCGCGGGCACGTTGGATGGCGTCGCGGCCGGAGCAGGCGTCGCGACAGCGGGAATGGAGGAAGTGGTGTTCATAGGATCTGGTCTTGGTTGAATGCGCCCACGACGGGCGCACCGTTCTCCTTGCAGGTGCCGTGCCGCCGGGCCGATCCCGCCGCTAACCCTTGCAGACGAACCGGTTCGACCAAATCGCGCCGCGCGCCGGCGCCGCCGGCATTTCGCGATGGCGCAATTTCTGCACCACCTCCGCGATGCCGGGTGCAAACTTTGCCGGCCCGTGCGATCTCAACCGACGCGGATGCCGTAGCGGCGAAGCTTGTACTGCAGCGTCCGCCGGCTGATCCCGAGGAGGCGGGCCGCCTCGTGGCGGCGGGTGGTGACGTGCCGCAGGGTCTGCTCGATGAGCAGGCGTTCCGCCTCGGCGATCGTCACGCCAGGCCGGAGGCTGAACTCGGGCGAATGGTGTTCATGGCCGCGGACGTAATCAGGCAGGTCGTCGGGGCCGATCGCCGCGGCCGGGGTCGTGACCACGAGGTGCTCGAGCACGTTGCGCAATTGCCGCACGTTGCCGGGCCAGGGGAAGCGCTGGCACAGGCGCATCGCCTCCGGCGCGAGGCGCTTGAGCCGGCGACGGTGCTTGGCGCAGAACTGGGCGACGAACGCCTCCACCAGCACCGGGATGTCCTCGCTGCGCTCGCGCAGCGGCGGGATCTTGATCGGCACGACGTGCAGGCGGTAGAAGAGATCCTCGCGGTAGCGGCCCGCGGCCACCGCCTCGCGCAGGTCCTTGTTGGTCGCGGCGACGATGCGCACGTCGACCCGGATGAGCTCGGTCCCGCCGACCATGCGGAACGCGCCGTCCTCGAGCACGCGCAGCAGGTCGCCCTGCCCCTTCGGCGACAGGTCGCCGATCTCGTCGAGGAAGAGCGTCCCGCCGTCGGCGAGCTGGAAGCGCCCCAGCTTGTCGGCGCGCGCGTCCGTGAACGCGCCCTTGCGGTAGCCGAACAGCTCGGCCTCGACGAGCTGCTCCGGCAGCGCCGCGCAATTCACGAAGATGAACGGCTTGGCCGCCCGCGCGCTGTGGCGATGGATCGTGCGGGCGACGAGTTCCTTACCCGTGCCGCTCTCGCCCTCGATCAGCACCGTGACGTCGGTTGCCGCCACCCCCTCGGCCATGGCCTGCACCCGGCGGATCGTCGCGCTCTCGCCCATGAGCAGGAGGGGATCGCGCCGTTCCGGCGTGCGGGTCATTTCCAGCCGCGCCCCCTGCCCGCCTGCACCGCCGTCTCGTGAATCCGACATGCCTCATCCATCGCTCGGATCGCCCGGGCGCGCAAGAATTGCGCCCGTCAAGCCGGGGCGCGCACGCGCGCCGCCGCGGCGAACGCCCGCCGCACCGACGAAGCCAGGCGACCGCGCGGGGATTCTCCCTGGCAATCGCCTGCCTCCCAGGTCGTTGCATGATTCCCGCATCAGGCCCGCCCGACCGGACCCGGACTATCCGTCAACTCATCGGGCCTCTGCGTTGCGCTTATTTCTGCGGATCGCGACCAGACGCCGGGCGACCTTGACGGCGTTGGCGAAACTGGTGGTGCGGGCCAGGCCCTGGCCCGCGATGCCGAAGGCCGTGCCGTGGTCCGGGCTTGTGCGCACGTGGGGCAGGCCGAGGGTGACGTTCACGGACTCGTCGAAATCGACGGTCTTCAGCGGCGCGAGCCCCTGGTCGTGGTAGAGCGCCACCACCACGTCGTATTCGCCGCGCAGCGCGCGCGCGAACAGCGTGTCGCCGGGCTGGCAGGACGAGAGCGCGGGGAACTCGCCCCGCAGCTTGGCCAGCGCCGGGTTGATGAAGTCGCGTTCCTCCTCGCCGAGCAGGCCGCCCTCGCCGGCGTGGGGATTGAGCCCGCAGACGCCGATGCGCGGCGCCGCCACGCCATCGGCGCGCGCCAGCTCCTGCGCGGCGGCGACGGTGCGGTGCAGGAGCTGCGGCCCCAGCAGCTGCGGCACCTCGCAGAGGGGCACGTGCCAGGTGGCCAGCACGACGCGCAGGCGCCCGCCGCAAAAGGCCATCACGGGATCGCCGCCCCAGCGGGCGGCGAAGAACTCGGTCTGGCCCGGCCATTCATAACCGATCGCGGCCAGGCCCGCCTTGCTGACCGGCCCGGTGACGACACCGGCAAACTCGCCCGACTGACAACCCGCCGCGGCGCGTTCCATCGCGGCCCAGGCCACGAGCGCGCTCTCGCCGTCCGGCTGCCCGGGATGGGCGGCATAGTCCGCGATGCCGACCGGGAGTTTTCGCACCGTCGCGGGCAGCGTCTCGAGCCAGCGCTCCGGGCCGATGACCGCGAAGGCGCCCGCCGCGGGCGGCTCGGCGCGCAGCCAAGCCGCGATGATCTCGGGGCCGACGCCGGCGGGATCGCCGCAGGTCAGTGCGAGCTCAGGACCCATCGTCGGTCTCGCCGCCGCCCGCCCGCCGGGCCCGCGCGAAGCTGCGCTTGCCGCCGGCGAAGAACTCGAGGAAGCGCCGCGCCTCGGCGCTGGTGAAGCGACCCGAGGCGAGCAGCGTCGCCGCGACGTGCCGGATGTTCCCCGGGGTGAAGAAGATCTCCTGGAAGGCCGCCTTCAGCTCGACGATGGCCGGGCGCGGGAAACCGCGGCGCTTGAGGCCGACGCCGTTGAAACCGATCACCTCGTCGCGCTCCGCCACCATCACGAACGGCGAGACGTCCTTCGTGAGGCGCGCCAGCCCGGCGACCATCACGCTCTCGCCGATGCGGCAGAACTGATGGATACCGGCGCCACCGCCGACGAACGTGTGGTCGCCGACGCTCACGTGGCCGGCGAGCATGGCGTCGTTGGCGAGCACGACCTGATTGCCGACGACGCAGTCGTGCGCGACGTGGCTCGCCGCCATGAGAAAGCAGTTTTCGCCGACCACCGTGGCCTCGCCGGCGTGGATCGAGCGGTTGATCGTGACGTGCTCGCGGATGACCGTGCCCGCGCCGACGCGCACCCCGGCCGGCGTGGCGCGGTCAAATTTCAGGTACTGGGGATCGCCGCCCACGACCGCGTACGGATGGACGACCACGCGGTCGCCGAGGATGCAGTGCCGCGTGATGACGGCCCCGGCCTGGATCTCGCAATCGGCGCCCATTTGTGCGCCCGGCTCCACGATCGCCGTCGGATGAATGCTGGTCGCCATGGCTCAGGCTTTCACCTTTCGGCCCGCGCCGCCGAGGCGCTCGGGGAACATGTCGAGCTGCGTGTCCTTGAGGAGATCGTAATTCTTCATCAGGCGCATGACCTGCAGGGTGTCGCTCTTCGTGTAGTTCTGGTTGACCTCGATCTTGTCGAGGAGGTCGAGGAGCATCGAGCGGAACGAGATGATCGCGTCCACGCCGCGCTCCTTCAGCAGCGCGATGCTCTGCGAGCGGAACGGCTCGGCGGTCGGGAGGCTGGGCAGGACGAGGATCTTGGTCACGTCGCCCTCGCCCGGCGCCGGCGGCGGGAAAAAGCGCGTCACGTTCTTGAGCACGTTCTCCTCGAGGAAGCCGAAGATCTCCGGGCTGCTGCGCAGCATCGTCGGCGTGAACACACCCGTGTGCCAGGCCTTCACCGCCACGACGGCCTTCTGGATGAAGGGGAGCTCGTTGGAGAAGAGGAAAAAGTCCGGCTTGCGCGAGCCGTGCTCCCACGAGGGGTTGAAGACGAGGAGATCCACCTCCTCGGCGCTGGTCTTGCGCCGGGATTGCACCTGGTATTTCCGCAGTTGGCGGACCAGGAAGCCGTTCTGCTCGAAGTATTCGCGGACGATGCCTTCGTCGGTGGCTGCCATGCTCCCCGTTCTAGGCCGAAATGGGGAAATGTCACTTCATTCTCAACGGGCCGCCGATCCAACGGACCGGAAACACTCCTCGGCCAACTCGGCGGGAACGCCGTCGCGGGTGGCAGCCTCGCCGACGCGATTGAGGACCACGAAGCGCGGGAGGCCGCCGCGCACCTTCTTGTCGCGGGCGACGGCAGCCATGAGGGTCGCGAGCGGCAACGGCGCCGACAGCCGCACCGGCAGGGCATGCGCCGCGAGGACACGCTCGACGCGCCCGATCACGCTCTCCGGCACGAGCCCGAGGCGGTGCGAAAGGCGGGCGGCCGCCACCAGGCCGATCGCGATGGCCTCGCCGTGGAGATACTCGCCGTAGCCGGCTGCCTGCTCGATGGCGTGGCCGAAGGTGTGGCCGAGATTCAACAGGGCGCGGCCGCCCTCGCGGGCGAGCTCGCGTTCGTCAGCCTCGACGATCTTGGCCTTGATTGCGCAGCAGCGCCGGATCACGGCCGCCAGGTCGTCGCTCGCCACGGTGAGCGGGCTGCGCTCGAGGCGTTCGAACAGGGCCGCCTCGCCGAGGAGGCCGTACTTGATGACCTCGGCCATCCCGGCGGCGAACTCGCGGGCCGGCAGCGTGCGCAGGAGATCGGTGGCGATGAAGACGCCCTTCGGCTGATGAAACGCGCCGGCGAGGTTCTTGCCCGCAGCGAGGTTGATGCCGGTCTTGCCGCCGACCGAGCTGTCCACCATCGCGAGCAGCGTCGTCGGGACTTGGTAAAACGAAATGCCGCGCAGGTAGCTGGCCGCCGCGAAGCCGCCAAGGTCGCCGATCACGCCGCCACCCACCGCAAAGAGCACGCCACCGCGGTCGATGCGCTTCTCCGCCAGAAACTCGAGCACCGTCCCGAGTCCCGCCAGCGACTTCGCCCCTTCGCCCGCCGCGACGACACAGCGGGGCGCGTCGCCAAACATTGCCGTCAATTCGGCGCCCAGTCGGCTGGCGATGTTCGCATCCGTCAGCACCGCCACCGCTTTTCCCGTCTCCCGCAGCTCGCGCACCGTGCCTTGGACCGCCTCCGTCAATCGTCCACCGAACCGGATTTCATAACTCCGTTCGTTGAGATTGACCAAAAGCGAATCAGGCATGGGCGCATTTAACATCTTGTCAGTCAGTGACGTCAATTGCCATCTTTAATGAGACTGAGATGCTTTCTCAAAATAATCATTGACGGCATTCCATCGATTTGTGCTATTGAGACCTGTTCGCTATTAAGACCCATTTCCAATGAATCCGATCTCGATCCCTTTCATTCCCGGCCGCTTCTACGGCCCGTGTATTCTGGCCTCGGCCCTCGCGCTGCTGCCCACGATCTCCGCCGCGGCGGGCGGCAAGGACGACGATCTCGTCTACGACATGAATGCCGATCCCGTCGTCCTCGCCGAAATGGAGGTCTATGGCAGCCAAGGCACCGCCACCGGTTACCAGGCTCGCCAGGGCACGACCGCGATGAAAACCGAGACCCCGCTGGTTGACGTCCCCCAGTCCATCGCCGTCGTGACCCGCGAACTGATTGACGACCAGGCCATGCGCAGCATGGGTGACGCCGTCCGCTTCATGCCCGGCGTCGGCATCGCCCAGGGCGAGGGCAACCGCGACACGCCGGTCCTCCGCGGCAACAGCTCGACCGCCAGCTTCTTCCTCGACGGCGTGCGCGACGACGTCGAGTACCTGCGCGACTTCTACAACGTCGACCGCATCGAGGCCATCAAGGGCCCCAACGCGATGATCTTCGGCCGCGGCGGCCCCGGCGGCCTCATCAACCGCGTCACCAAGCAGGCCCGCCCCACCCCGGTCCGCGAGCTCGCCTTCACGGTCGGCGCCTGGGAACAGTACCGCGCCACTCTCGACCTCGGCCAGCCAGTCTCCGACCGCCTCGCCGTCCGCGTGAACGCCCTCTACGAGGACTCCGCCAGCTACCGCGACGGCTTCACCCTCCTCCGCTACGGCGTCAATCCCACCGTCGCCGCCCAGCTCGCCCCGCGCACCACCCTGCGCGCCGGCTTTGAGTATTTCCACGACGAGCGCGTCGCCGACCGCGGCGTGCCCTCCTATCAGGGCCGCCCCCTCGCGACCGCCCCGGAGACGTTCTTCGGCGCCCCGGAACAAAGCCCCGTCACCGCCACGGTCCGCGCCTTCAACGCCGCGCTGAACCACGACTTCGGCAACGGCCTCACCCTGCGCAACACCACGCGCTTCGCCAACTACGACAAGTCCTACCAGAACGTCTTCCCCGGCGCCGTGAACGCCGCCGGCACCACGGTGGCCCTCTCGGCCTACAACAACGCGACCGACCGCGAGAATCTCTTCAACCAGACCGACCTCATCCGCACCGTCACCACCGGCAGCCTCGAGCACGTGCTCCTGTTCGGCCTCGAGCTCGGCCGGCAGACCACCGACAACCTGCGCCAGACCGGATATTTCACCGCGGTCAGCCCGACGACCACGTCGGTGTCCGTGCCGGTGTCGAACCCGCGCTACACGTTGCCCGTCACGTTCCAGCCGAGCGCCACCGACAACAACAACCACGGCGTCGCCGAGTCCGCCGCCGTCTACCTGCAGGACCAGATCACCCTCCTGCCGCAGCTCCAGGCCGTGCTGGGTGCGCGCCTCGAGAACTTCGACATCGATTTCCGCAACAACCGCACAGGGGCCACGATCGCGCAGGGCGACGAGCTCGTCTCGCCGCGCGCCGGCCTCATCTGGAAACCCGTCCCGACGGCCTCCGTCTATGCCAGCTACTCCGAGGCCAGCGTGCCGCGCGCCGGTGAACAGCTCGCCTCGCTGACGGTCACGAACCGCGTGTTTGATCCCGAGAAGTTCGAGAACCTCGAGCTCGGCCTCAAGTGGGACCTGCGCCCCGATCTCTCCTTCACCTCGGCGCTCTACCGCCTGGACCGCCGCAACGTCGTCGTGGCCGATCCGGCCGACGCCACGCGCTCGATCCTCGTCGACGGCCAGCGCACCGAGGGTCTCGAGCTCGGCCTCTCCGGCCGCGTGCACGAGCGCTGGAGCGTGACCGCCGGCTATGCCTACCAGGAGGGCGAGATCCTTTCCACGCAGTCGGCCACCATCCAGGCCGGCGCCCGCCTTGCCCAGCTCCCGCGCCACAGCGCCTCGCTCTGGAACCGTGTCGACCTCGACGACCGTTGGGGCTTCGGCCTCGGCTGGGTCTACCGCGGCGAGATCTTCACCTCGACCGACAACACCGTGCGCGTCCCCGGCTTCGCCCGCGTGGATGCCGCCGTCTTCTGCAAGGTCAACGACCGGATCCGCGCGCAGCTCAACGTCGAGAACCTGCTCGACCGCGAGTACTTCGCCTCGGCCCACAACAACAACAACATCACGCCCGGCTCCCCGCTGGCCGTCCGCCTGAGCGTCACGACGCGCTTCTAGGCCCACTCCCGGTTCTCACCGTCCACTTCTCCGGCTCCCGCGGCCGGGGCCTGGGTTTCCCATGCCCCGCCGCCCCTCCCCTCCCATGCGCCTGCCTCCTCCCGCCTCCCTTCGCCATCTCGCCCTCGCCGTGGTGCTCGGCCTTCCGGTCGCCCCCGCCCAAACCGCCGCGCCGGCCGACCCGGATGAGCCGGTCACGCTCGAGTCCGTGGTCATCACCGCCGAGCGCGAGCCCGGCAATTTCCTCCTCGGCCTCGACGAGATCGCCCGCACGCACGCGAACGACCTCGGCCAGCTCCTCGCCTACGAATCCACGCTCGCCGTCGGCGGCGGCGCGCCCATCGCGCAGAAGATCTACGTGCGCGGCTTCGAGGACGTGCTCCTCAACGTCACGATCGACGGCGCCCAGCAGGCCGGCGAACTCTACCACCACCAGGGCCGCGTCCAGCTCGAGCCCGAGTTCATCCGCAGCATCCAGCTCGACGCCGGCGCCGGCGCCGCCACGGCCGGCGCGGGGGCGCTCACCGGGGCCCTCGCGGTGACGACCAAGGATGCTTTCGATCTCCTGCGCCCCGGCCAGGACGCCGGGTTCCTCGTCCGCGGCGCCGCCGGCTTCAACGGCGAGGACAGCCAGAAGGGCGTCGTCTCCGCCTACGGCAAGCTTTCGGCCAACGTCGGCCTGGTCGTCGGCTACTCGCGCCAGAGCGGCGACCACTATGAGGACGGCTCCGGCCGGATCGTCACCCCGACGGCCTTCGACCACGAGCGCGCCTACCTGAAGGCCACCGGCCGCTTCGGCGCGCACGAGGCCAGCGTGGCCGTCGAGGACGTGCACGACTTCGGCACCTATTACGAGCGGCCCAATTTCGTGAACTTCACCGGCACCTACATCCTCTCCGACCACGACCTCAGCCGGCAGACGGTCACCTACAACCACCGCTTCAATCCCGTGAGCGAGCTGGTCGACCTCAAGGCCGTCGCCTACTGGACCGCCAACGATTTCCTCAACCGCCGCAACACCACCGGCGCCCTCTACGGCAAGGGCGACTTCACCAGCGCCGGCTTCGACCTGCGCAACACGTCCGCGTGGTCTGCCCACGCCGCCACCTATGGCATCGAATACCGCGTCGATGACGCCTTCGGCCGCCAGCAGGCCACGCCGCCGGCCTTCTGGGGTTACAGCCGCCAGAGCGCGTCCGTCCTCGGCCTCTACGCGCAGGACAACTGGACCGTGACCGACGTTGTCCGTCTTTCCGCCGGCCTGCGCTTCGACACCTACCGCCACGAGGTCGACGCGGGCGTCGGCGCCGGCGTGAGCAACGACGATGCCGGTTTCAGCCCCAACGCCAGCGTCGAGTGGGAACTCGTCCCCGGCCTCACCGCCCGCGCCGCGTACGCCGTCTCGTTCCGCGGCATCACGATCCGTGAGGCCTTCTTCAGCGGCCTCTACGTGCACCAGGGCGATCTCGAGTCGGAGCAGGCCGACAACCTCGAGTTCGGCCTCGCCTGGGAGCGCGACGGCCTCTTCGCCCGTGCGACCGTCTACCGCCAGACGATCGAGAACTACATCAACGCCGTCTATCTCGGCACCCCGGTCTGGGGTTACTGGCGCAACACCGGCGACGCCAAGGTCGAGGGCTACGAGCTCGAGGCCGGCCGCCGCTGGCGCCACGTCAATGCCAGCATCGGCGTCTGGGAGGCCGACAACACCTTCAACGGCCGCACGCTGACCGACGCCGACCTCGGTCTCGGCACGCGCATCGGCCGCACGTGGACCGCCCGCGTCGACTGGTTCCTGCCCCGCCCGCACCTCGAGCTGAGCCTCCGCTCGCGCCGGGTCGACGCCGAGCCGAACGCGATCGCCGCCACCGCGCCCGCCAAGCCCGGCTACGGCGTCACCGACCTGCATGCCAACTGGCAGCCGCGCGGCACCGACCGCGTCACCCTCTCCGCCTCGGTCAACAACGTGTTCGACGCGTTCTACTACGACCACGCCACCTACAGTTACCACGCGGGCTCGGGCAAATACATCGGCTTCCCCGCCAAGGGCCGCGAGCTCGTCCTCTCCGCCGCCTACAAGTTCTGACCCGCCGTCCCGCCCGCCGTCCCCCCATGGCCACCTTCCGCCGTCTCCTCTTCTGGACTCATCTCGCCTGCGGCCTCGTCGCCGGCGTCGTGATCGCGATCATGTCGTTCACCGGCGTGGCCATCGCGTTCGAGCAGGAGATCCTCGCGTGGGTCGACCGCGACGTCGCCCGCGTGACGGTGCCCGCGGGCGCGACGGCCAGGCCCCTGGCCGAGCTCAACGCCGCGGTGGCGGCGGCGCACCCCGACTTCAAGGCCACCACCATCGTCGTCCCGCGCGATCCCGCCGCCGCCTACACCTACCGCGCCGGCCGCGAGGCCACCCTTTACGTCAACCCGTACACGGGCGCCATCGCGACCCCGCGGTCGGGCCCGGCGCACGATGTCCTCCACGAACTCGAGGACTGGCACCGGTGGCTCGGCCGCGACGGCGACGGCCGCGCCGCGGGCCGCCTCGTCACCGGCGTCTGCAACCTCGCCTTCCTCGGGCTGTGCGTGACGGGCCTCTACCTGTGGTTCCCCCGCGCTTGGAGCCGGCGCGCGCTGCGCCCGCTCCTGTGGTTCGTGCGCGGCGCGCAGGGCAAGGCCCGCGATTTCAACTGGCACAATGTCATCGGCCTCTGGTCGGCGCCCGTGCTCATCGTCCTCACCGCGACCGGCGTCGTCATCTCCTTCCCGTGGGCGCACAACCTGGTGTTCCGCGCGGTCGGCGACGAGCCGCCGAAGTCGCGCGACTTCCGCATGATGGCGGTGCCGCCCCCACCGGTGCCGGCCCCCGCGGCCGGCGCACAGCCGCTCGGTGCCGATGCCCTGTTCGCCGCCGCGATCCGCGCCCGGCCCGACTGGGAATCCGTCGGCCTCAACCTCCCGCCCAAGCCCGACCCGGCCAAGCCGGCCGACGTCGTGGTCTTCACGCCCGCGCCGTTCGCGACCGCCGGGCGCGTGCAGTTGCACCTCGACCCGTTCCGCGGCGACGTCCTGCGCGCGACCACGTTTGCCGACCGCAGCCCGGGCCTGCGCGCCCGGGTCTGGATGCGGTTCCTGCACACCGGCGAAGCCTTCGGCCTCCCGGGCAAAATCATCGCGGCCCTCGCGACGGCCGCCTCGCTCGTCCTCGTGTACACGGGCTTCGCGCTTTCGTGGCGGCGGTTCTTCCCGCGCCGCGACCTCGGCCAGGGCGGTTAAGCCCCGGGCGCGCCGCAATTTCAGCCTCGTTCTGACCCGGGTAATGGGTTTCGTTGTCCCTCGCTCCCATGAAAAAGGCCAAAGCCCATTTTCCGCGCATCAGGACCATCGCCTACGAAGGCCCCAAGTCCGCCAACGCCCTCGCCTTCAAGCATTACAATCCCGATGAGGTGATCGACGGCCGGACCCTCTCCGACCACCTGCGGTTTTCCATCGCCTACTGGCACGCCTTCCGCGGCGTCGGCAGCGATCCCTTCGGCCCCGGCACCATCGTCCGCCCGTGGGAGAAGGGCCGCGACCCCGTCTCCATCGCGAAGACGCGCATGGACGCCGCCTTCGAGTTCTTCGCGAAAATCCGCGCGCCGTTCTGGTGCTTCCACGACCGCGACATCGCCCCGGAGGGCCGCACGCTCGCCGAGTCGAACCGCAACCTCGACAAGCTCATCGCCCACGCGAGCGACCTGCAGGAGGCCACCGGCGTGAAGCTGCTCTGGGGCACGGCCAACCTGTTCTCCAACCCGCGCTACATGTGCGGCGCGGCCACCAACCCCGACGCCCACGTCTTCGCCTACGCCGCGGCGCAGGTGAAGAAGGCCCTCGAGGTCACCAAGGCCCTCGGCGGCGAGAACTACGTCTTCTGGGGCGGGCGCGAGGGTTACGAGACCCTGCTCAA
This sequence comes from Opitutaceae bacterium, assembly GCA_019634615.1. Taxonomy (GTDB): domain Bacteria; phylum Verrucomicrobiota; class Verrucomicrobiia; order Opitutales; family Opitutaceae; genus UBA2377. Next base: position 93,567 of record JAHCAZ010000009.1, on the reverse strand, counting down.
CACCGACCTCAAGCGCGAGCAGGACCACCTCGCCGCGTTCCTCCACATGGCCGTGGACTACGCGAAGTCCATCGGCTTCAAGGGCCAGTTCCTCATCGAGCCGAAGCCGAAGGAGCCCACGAAGCACCAGTACGACTTCGACGTCGCGAGCGGCATCGCCTTCCTGCGCACGTACGGTCTCGACCGCCACTTCAAGTTCAACATCGAGACCAACCACGCCACGCTCGCCGGGCACTCGTTCCAGCACGAGATCGAGGTCGCGGCCGCCGCGGGCATGCTCGGTTCGATCGACGCCAACGCCGGCGACGAGCTGCTCGGCTGGGACACCGACCAGTTCAACACCAACATCCGCGAGCTCACCCTCGCCATGCTCTCCATCCTCAAGGCCGGCGGCCTGGGCGCGGGCGGGTTCAACTTCGACGCCAAGCTGCGCCGGCCCTCGATCGATCCCGAGGACCTCTTCTTCGCGCACATCGGCGGCATGGATGCCTACGCGCTGGCGTTCAAGCTCGCCCGCCGCATCCGCGCCGACGGCAAGCTCGACGCCTTTATCGCCGCCCGCTACGCGAGCTACGACACCGGTTACGGCCGCGCGATCGAGCGCCGCCGCACAAACTTTCGCGAGCTCAACCGCCTCGTCCTCTCCCAGCTCGGCGAGCCCAAGCCCCGCTCCGGCAAGCAGGAGTACCTCGAGAATCTCATCATGCAGTACCTGCACGGGTGAGCCCCCCCCATGTTCCGCCTCCTTCTCCTCCTCCTGGCCGCGACCCTGCTCGCCGGCTGCTCGTCGTTGTCGTCCCACCAGAACCCGACGGTGGATTTCTCGAAGTTCCAGCGCTACTACGTCGAGCGGCGCCTGACGGACAATCACAACCTCGACCAGATGATCGTGGCTGACCTCCGGCGCCGCGGCCTCGAGGCCTCGTGCGGCCATCTCACGATGATGCCGGAGAAGATCGACGTGATCGTCACTTACGACGACCGGTGGACCTGGGACTTCAAGTCCTACCTCATCGAGCTCAACCTCACCTTCCGCGAGACGCGCTCGAACAAGCTGATCTCCACCGCCACCTACCGCAACCCCGGCCCCCGGGCCAAGGACCCCGCGGTGATGATCACGAAGATCCTCGACTCGTTCCTGGGGAAATAGCGGCCCGCGAGGGAGTCTCCCCCCGCAATCGCTGCATAACTAATGGCAAGGGGTGCGGAGGCGGATCTGCCGTTCGGGTGTATCCTCGGGGCATGAACTCCCCTGTTCATATCGACCTCGAGCAATACCCCCCGCGAGTTCGTTGGTTCATGGCGATTGTCTGGGCGGTGATCCTGGTGAAGTGCGTGGTCATCTGGTGGGCCATGGTCCACTGGAGCGTGCCGCTGCATCCGCTCTGGATCGTGGCCCCGACCCTCGTGTTCGCGGCGACCGCCACCGCGATCTGGCTGACTCACCGCCGGGAGGATTGAGCCCCAGCCCCTGAGCGCAAAGACGCGAAGGCGCCAGGATTGCGCAAAGTCGCCTCGGGCTTTGCGTTTTCCTTCGTGCCTTCGCGTCTTTGCGCTTAACAAAAGTCACCAGCCGCCGAAGAGGTCGTCCCAGCAGAAGGCGACCGCCGCCCGCTCATCCATCGGGATCTCCGCCGGGAAAGGCAGGGTCTCAGCCGCGGCGAGATCGGACATCAGGTCGGCGACCGCATTGAGCGAGGCCGCCATCACCTTCACGTCGATGCGGCTGAGGTCGTCATCGGGGCGATGGTGGAAGAAGCGCCCGGCGGCGCAGTTCAGGCGCATCAGCGTGAGCGCCGGCACGCCCGCGGCGTTGAACGGGAAGTGATCCGCGTACGGCAGCACGCCGCGTTCCCGGCGGCAATAGGCGCCGTGCCGCGCGAAGTAGGCCGGCAGCAGGAGGTCGAGTTCGCGCGGGCCGCTGCCCGAGAGCGTGTTCCAGCCGAGCAAGGATCCGAAGCTGTCAAAGTTGAACAGGAACTTCCCCGCGCGCGCCAGTTCCTCGCGGTGCCGCCGCACATAGGCGCCGCTGCCGACCGAAAGCTGTTCCTCCGCACCGAAGGAGATCAGCCGGATGGTCCGCCGCCGGGGCCGGGGCGCGAGCACGCGCGCGAGCTCGATCAGGCCGGCGGTGGCCGAGCCGTTGTCGTCGGCGCCGACCGAGTCGGCCTGCGTGTCATGGTGTCCGCCGAGGTAAAGCACGCCGGCGTCGGGCTCGCTGCCGGGCAGGTCGGCGACGATGTTCGCCGACTCCGCCGGCCGCGGCCCGCCCACGACGCGGAAGCGGGCCCGGGTCGCCCCGCGCTCCCGCCAGCGCCAGGCATCGAGATAGGCCACGTTGAGCGCCGTCACCACGCCGGCGGCCTGCGCGTAGGCGGGGAAAATCGCGTCCGCGAGCGGCGACGCCCCGGGGTAGCGCACGTCCACCATGAGCACGCCCGCCGGCCGGGCCGCGATCAGGCGCCGGTAGTTCTCGCGCGACTCGATGTGGCAGCCGAGGTGGAGCACGACCCGGCCCTGAAGCTCGGCCGCGAGATCGGGGCGCTGGTAGCCGGTCGCCGCGTCGAAAAATGCCAGCGGCGCCTCGACCCAGGCGCCTTCGGTCCCGGGGGCGTTGGCGAACAGCGAGCACCCGCAGTCGTGCCAGGCCCCGTCGTGCCAGACCTGCAGCTGCTGCGCGCGCACGTCCCGGCACTGCACCGGGAACGTCTCCTGCTTCACCTGTGCGCCGGCCGCCGCCAGGCCCTGCGCGACGTAATCGCCCGCGGCCCGCTCGCCGGCCGACCCGGCGAGGCGCACGCCGATGGTCTCCGTCAAATGCCGCAGGTGCCTCGTGAGCGCGCCCGGATCGGCAGCTGGCATGATGCCTGCGGGCGCGCTCATCGCCGCCCGGCCGACTGGAGCCGCGCGTACCGGTCGCCCGAGAGCTGCAACGTGGCGGCCTCGGCGCCCACGACCACCTGCAGGCGGCCGTCCATCACGAGGCAGATCGTGCCGTCGCGCCGGCGGCTCCACACAAAATCGTACCCGAGCCGGCGCACCGGGCGGAGGGTGCCGCTGGCGTCCGCCGCCAGGAGCGCGAGTTCCAGGCGGTCCGACGCCTGGATCGTGAGCAGCCGGCTGCCGGCCTCGTTGCCGGTGGCGTAGGCGCCGGCCAGGTCGCGGCGCAGGCTCGCCAGTTGGGCGGCATCGGTGATGGGGGTGCAATCCGGCACCGGGTCACGCTCGCGCAGCACCCACTGCGCCAGGGCCCACAGGTTGAGCCCCAGGCCGACGGCGAGCAGGAGCACGGCCACGAGCGCGCGCGGGTTCCGGCGCGGGCTCGCCTCCGGGACCGGGGCCGCTTCCGGCGCCGGCTCGGCGCCGGCCGGCGACGGGGCCGACTCCTCCAGGATCGCCATCAATTCGGGCAGGGCGAGCTTGACGCCCGGCTGCGAGACGTCGCGCGCATTGTACAACAGCCACTGCCCGCGCGCCGGCCGGATGAGGTGGGACTGGTCGCGCACCCGCACGATGATGCCGGGGTCATGGCGCTGGTCCTGGCTGGGATCGACGGCGGCGAGGTTGGCCAGCAGGGCCCGCAACTCGTCCGCGGAGAGCTCGCCGCGGTCGATGCGGCCAAAGGCCGCATCGGCGACCGTGCAGGCGGGGTTCAGGTTCTCGGTGGTGACCTTCATCGCCGTCATTTCTTCTTTTTGTCGGCGCGTTCCTGCGCGGCCTGCAGCTGTTTCTCGAACTGGTCCAGCGCCTTGGTGAACGCGGCCTGGGCGCCGGCGACGTCGGAGGCGAGCGAGGTGAGATTCGCCGTGTCCACCGTGGCCTTGCCGTAATCCTGCACGGCCTCCTCGAGGCCATCCAGGCGGTTGCCCACGTTCTTCGGCTCGTTCACGTCGAGCTTCTTCGCCCAGGCCACGAGCTGCTGGTAGCGGGCCTGGTCCGCCGCGAGCCTGGTCGCAGCCGTCGCCTGCGCGGTTTGCAGCGCCTTGACCGCGGCCGCCTTGGCGGCTTCCTCCGCTGCTTTGGCCGCCGCCTCCTCCGCCGCCTTGGCCGCTGCCTCATCGGCTGCTTTCGCCGCCCCATCGTCGGCCGGCGCGCTGGCGGCCAGGTAATCCGGATCGTCCTCGATCACGTAAAGCGGCAGGTCGAGGTAACCCGTCTGGATGTAGCCCGTGGCCGGATTGCCGTCGTCGAACTGCGCGTCGAAGTGCACCAGTTCCGCCGCGGTCATCCGGACCGGCGACGTTTCCGTGGACTGCAGGGCGATGGCGGCCCGCACCTTCCGGCCGTTGTGGGTCACGTCGCGCTCCCAGACGTAGCCGCCGCCGAACGCGGTCTGGCGGGTCCAATTGGTGTCGCGCAGGTAGTCCTGCATGCCGGCGGGCGCGACCCCGACCTCGATCGAGAGCGGCGGCCAGCCGCCGGTGGCCGCGTTGTAATGCTGGAAGGCGCCGGCCAGCACCCGCAGGTCATTGCCGAGGGCACTGAGGCGCGAGTTGCGCTGCATGCGCTCGAAGGCCGGCAGCGCGATGGCCGTGACGATGCCCATGATCGCCAGGACCACGGCAAGCTCGAGGATCGTGAATCCGCGACCGTCCCGCTGCACGTTTTCGCCGCGGGAATTCCTGGGCCGCATGTTCATGGGGTTGGGTCGGCCGCCACTCTTGCCCACTCCGGGAGTCACTCAAGCTCAATGTCCGGCTCGCCCCATCCGCAGTATTACCCATCGGCCGCGCCGCCGGGTTGACGCCGGCGGGGGGCGCGGTTCCAATGCCGGTGCCCCAGCCCCGCGTCCCTTTCCCGCGTTCCGATCACCCATGAGCCCGCCTTCATCCGCCCCCGGCCAGGAAGCCCGCATGGCCCGGATTCTCCTGGTCGACGATGATCGCATCAACCGCCGGATCCTCGCCGGCATCCTGCATCCCGAGGGCTACGAGCTCACCGAGGCGGGCTCGGGCGAGGAGACGCTCGATCGGTACGCCGCCTCGCCGCCGGACCTGGTGCTGCTCGACGTGATGATGCCGGGCATCGACGGGTTCACCACCTGCCGCCGGCTCAAGGGGCAGTACGGCGACCACTGCGCGCCGGTCATCTTCATCACCGCCAAGTCGGAATCCGACGACGTCGTGCAGGGCTTCGCGGCCGGCGGGGTCGACTACCTGCCCAAGCCGTTTCGCGCCAAGGAAGTCCTCGCCCGCATCCGGCTGCACCTGCAGAACCGCGCCCTGATCGAGGCCCAGCGCACGCTCGTCGAGCAGCTGAGCCAGGCCAACGCGGCGAAAAACCAGCTCCTCGGCATGGCCGCCCACGACCTGCGCAACCCCCTCGCGTCCATCCGCGCCCTGGCCGGCCTGCTGCAGGAGGACGGGGCCGGGCCCCTCAATGCCGACCAGCGGGACCTCATCGCCACCATCCAGGAGGCCAGCCAGTCGATGCTCACGCTGGTGAACGAGCTGCTCGACACCTCGGTGCTCGAGTCCGGCGAGGTCGCCATCACCCCGGTGGAGGCCTCGCTGGCCGAGCTCATCGAGAAGGAGATCCGCCTGCAGAACCTCAACGCCGCCGGCAAGGGCCAGCGCATCGTCCTGGCGCCCGGCGCCGCGCTGCCGGCGCGGCTGCGCTTCGACCCGGACAAGCTCCGGCAGGTGATCAACAACCTGCTCAGCAACGCGTGCAAGTTCTCGCCGCCCGGCTCGGTCATCACCGTGCGCACGGCGGTCGCGGCCGGCGCCTGCACGGTGGCCGTGCAGGACCAGGGCCCGGGCATTCCCGAGAACGAGCGGCACAAGCTCTTCCAGGACTTCGGGCGCACGTCCGTCCGGCCCACCAGCGGCGAGAAGAGCACCGGCCTCGGGCTCGCCATCTGCCGGCGCATCATGGTCGCCCACGGCGGGTCCATCGCGGCCGAGCCTTGCCCCGGGGGCGGCAGCAGTTTCAGCTTCACCTTGCCCACGCCATGACCTTCAACGGCAAGATCCTCCTCGCCGACGACGAGGCCCACATCCGCAAGTTCGTCGCGCTGCTGCTCCGCAAGGTCGGCAGCCCGACCCTGGTCGAGGCCCGCGACGGCCAGGAGGCGGTCGAGGCCTACGCCCGCGAGAACCCCGACCTCGTCCTGCTCGACGTGAGCATGCCCGTCCTCGACGGCATCCAGGCCCTCGACCGCATCCGGCGGGCCGATGCCGAGGCCGTGGTCATCATGCTCACCTCGCTCACCAACCGGCAGACGATCGAGGATTGCCTGCGCCTCGGCGCCGTCGGTTACCTCCGCAAGGACCTGCCCCACCCCGAGCTGCTCGCGGAGCTCCAACGGCTCATCACCGAGAACTTCGAGAACCCCGAGGCCACCCCGCCGCCCGCAACGTGAAAACCCCGCCCGCTTCCACGCCGGCCCCGGCGGCCACGCCGGGCCTGACCGAGGTCCGCTACTCGCTGCCCGAGCTCCTGCGGGAACTCGCGCACGAGCGCACGAGCCAGGCCTTCGCCATGGAAAAGCTCGGCCAGGCCGAGATCGGCAAGCTCTTCAGCCAACCCCGCAAACGCCGTGCCCTCAAGTCCCGCCAATAAGGCGTTCCTGCAGGCGCTGCGCGCCCTGCCCTACTTCGACTTCGAGCGCGAGGCCGCCGCGCTCGCCAGCCGCCACGGCCACGGCACGCTCGACTTCCTCGAGGCCCTCATCACCGAGAAGCTCCTGCCCAAGGACGAGGCCTGCCGCCTCTGGGCCACCGCCATCGGCCACGCCTACGTGGACGTGCTCGCCTCGGTGATCACCGAGGAGGCCGTCGAGAAGATCCCCCAGGCCATCGCGCAGAAGGTGAAGGCCATCGGCCTCTACCTGATCGACGGCACCCTCACCGTCGCCATGGCGCGGCCCGACGACGAGGAAATGGTGCGCCGGCTCCGCCAGATCGTGCAGGTGCCGGTCAGCCCCGTCTTCGGGCTGCCCTGCGAGATCGAGAACGCCATCGCGATCCAGTACAGCACCGAGCAGACCCTCGCGGAGATCCTCGGCGAGGCCGAGCGGAGCGGGCCCTCGCTGGGCGGGAGCCCCGAGGGCATGGACGCGTTTGCCGAGTCGGAGTCCCTCGTGCGCGTGCTCGACACCCTGATCCATTTCGCCCTGCGCGAGCGGGCGACGGACATCCACGTCGAGCCCGCGGAGACGCAGTCGCGCGTCCGCTTCCGCGTCGACGGCAACCTGCGCGAGGTCCTGACCTTCTCGCGCAAGCTCCACCGGGCGCTGATCTCGCGCCTCAAGATCATCAGCGACCTCAACATCGCCGAGCACCGCTTCCCGCAGGACGGCCGCTTCTCGCTGGCGATCGGCACGAGCAAGGCCCACTTCCGCCTCTCGTGCATCCCGTCCATCCACGGGGAGAAGGCCGTCATCCGCATCCTCGCGTCCTCGGACAAGAGATCGATGCTGACACTCGACGGGATGCTCATCTCGCAGAGCATCCTCCAGCCCTTCCGCCGGCTGGTGCAGAATCCCAACGGCATCCTCTTCGTCACCGGCCCGACCGGCTCCGGCAAGACCACGACGCTTTACGCCGCCCTCCACGAGCTCAACGACCCGAAGCTCAACATCACCACCATCGAGGATCCCGTGGAAATCCAGCTCGGGGGCGTCACCCAGAGCCAGATCAACCCGCACATCGACCTCAAGTTCCCCACGATGCTCCGGGCGCTCCTGCGGCAGGACCCCGACGTCATCCTCATCGGCGAGATCCGCGACCTCGAGACGGCCAAGGTCGCGACCGAGGCCGCGCTGACCGGCCACCTCGTCCTCGCCACCCTGCACACCAACACCGCCCCGCAGGCCATCGTCCGGCTCGTGGAGATCGGCGTCGCGCCCTACATGGTGGCCCCGTCGGTCATCGGCGTCCTCGCCCAGCGCCTGGCCGCGCGCATCTGCGAGAAGTGCAAGGAGGCCTACACGCCGTCCCGCGACGTGCTCCTGCGCTATTTCCAGGAGGAGGGCCTCACCGACGTCCCGTTCTACCGCGGCCGCGGCTGCCCGCATTGCCGCGGGACCGGCTACCACGGCCGCGTCGCCTTCCACGAGCTCGTCCTCGTGACCGACGAAATGCGCCAGCTCATCTCCGAGGGCCGCAGCGCCCAGGAGATCACCCGCGCCGCCGCCCGCGTCGGCTACCGGCCCCTCCGCTACGACGGCCTCAAGAAGGTCCTCCTCGGCCTCACCACGATCGAGGAGATCGAGCAGAACACCTCCTTCGAGTGGGCCAGCTGAGCGGGCGCGCCGCCCCGCCGATCCCGCGAACGCCGGCCATGCCCGCCGACTACCCGATCCGCCCCGTCCCGTTCACCGCCGTGCGCATCACGGGCGGATTCTGGCACACGCGCCAGCAGGTGAACCTGCGGGTGACGGTGCCCTACGCGATCAAGCAGTGCGAGGACACCGGCCGGCTCACGAACTTCGACCTCGCCGCCGAGACCCTGCGCCGCCGCGCCGCGGGCGAATCGACCTTCCAGAACAAGCCGGTCACGATCTACCCCTTCGACGACTCGGATGTGTTCAAGGTGATGGAGGGCATCGCCTACGCCCTGCACGTGCAGCCCGACCCCGCGCTCGAGGCGCGCCTCGACGGCTGGATCGCGCGCATCGCCGCCGCCCAGGAACCCGATGGCTATCTCTACACGTTCCGCACCATGCACCCGGACACGCCGGTGCACGACTGGATCGCGCCCGAGCGCTGGCGCAAGGACCCCGACCTCAGCCACGAGTTGTACAACCTCGGCCATCTCTATGAGGCCGGCGTCGCCCATTTCCAGGCCACCGGCAAGCGCACGCTCCTGGATGTCTGCCTGAAGAGCGCCGAACTCGTCTGGCGCGACTTCGGCGACCGCCGTCTCCGCATCGCGCCGGGTCACCAGGTCATCGAGATGGGCCTGGCCAAGCTGCACCGCGTGACCGGCGACCCGCGCTGGCTCGAGCTGGCGCGGATCTTCCTCGAGGCCCGCGGCCCCGGCGGACCCGAGTACAGCCAGCAGCACCTGCCGGTCACGGGGCAAGCCGCGGCGGTGGGCCACGCCGTGCGCGCCAACTACATGTACGCCGGCATGGCCGACGTCGCCGCGCTCGGCGGCGACGCGGCCTACGTGGAGGCCATCCGACGCATCTGGGACAACGTCGTCACCCGCAAGCTCTCGCTCACCGGCGGCGTCGGCCCGATCCAGCACGGCGAGGCCTACGGCGCCGACTACGAGCTGCCCAACGCCTGCTACAACGAGACCTGCGCCGCGATCGCCCTCATGCTGTGGGCCCACCGCATGTTCCTGTTCACCGGCGACGCCGCCCACGTCGACGTGATCGAGCGCACCGCCTGCAACGGCTTCATCTCCGGCGTCTCCCTCTCCGGCGACCGCTTCTTCTACCCCAACCCGCTCGCCTACGACGGCGCGGCGAAGAACAACCACGACCACGCGGGCCGCGCCCCGTGGTTCGGCTGCGCCTGCTGCCCGCCCAACCTCATGCGCACGCTCGCCGCGCTCACCGGCTGGTTCTACGCCGTGCGCGACGCGTCGCTCTACGTCAATTTCTACGCGACCAGCGAGGGCGCGGCCGAGGTCGCCGGCACCGGCGTCCGCCTCACCCAGGCCACCGAGTATCCCTGGGACGGGCGCATCCGCCTCACGGTCGACCCCGCCCGGCCCGTCGCCTTCACGCTCCGCCTGCGGATCCCGGGCTGGGCCCAGGGCCGGCCGGTGCCGTCCGACCTCTACGCCTACCGCGACCCGGCCCCGCCCGCCTGGGTGCTGCGCGTCGGCGGCCAGGCCTGGGCGGCGCCGCTCGAGGCCGGCTACGCCGTGATCGCGCGCGAGTGGCGCGCCGGCGACACCGTCGAGCTCGACCTGCCCATGCCGGTGCACGCCGTGCGCGGCCATCCCCGGGTCGAGGCCGTGCGCGGGGCCGTGGCGTTCGAGCGGGGCCCGGTGGTCTATGCCGTCGAGGGCGAGGTCAACCGCACCGCCCCGGCCGGGCTCACCGTCACGCCGCGCACCCGCGCGCGGGCGCACCGGCAGCGCGGACCGCTGGGCGACGTGGTGACGCTCGTCCTCGACGCGGTGGCCGCCCCGGCCCAGCCGCGCCCGGTCACCGCGATTCCCTACGCCGTCTGGAACAACCGCGGGCTCGCGCCCATGGCCGTCTGGCTGCGCGCCAGCCAGTCCCCGACCGATCCTGTCAAGGATTTATAACACCCATTTTCACGGGTGTCCGTCCCCCTGAAATTGGGGTGAAAAATGCACTGTTTCCGGGCCCGGGCAGGCCAGTTTCGGCGGGGTAAGGTCCCGCCAAACCGCCCGCCATGCTCTCCCTGCTCATCGCTGCCGCCGTCGTCCTCAGCACCCTGGGGATCGCCTGCGTCACGCTGAAGGTCCGCGACGCCCTCAACCGGGGCGAGGCGCGGCCCGAGGCCTATTACCTTCGCTCCGCGATCCTCTCGCCCGACGAGCGCACGCTGCAGGCCGCCCTCCACAGCCTGGACCTCGAGGATGTGAACGTGGCCCCGAAGGTCAGCGTCGCCGCCGTCCTCGCCGTCAAGTCCCGCCTGCCCTGGGCCGAACGCCAGCGGGCCCAGGCCCGGATCGAGCGGTCGCATTTTGATTTCCTCCTCATCCGTCGGACCGACGGCCACCCGCTCCTGGCCCTGGAGCTGGACCGTCGGGCCACGGATGAGGAGGATCTGCCTGAATCCGATGCCTTCATCGGGACCGTCTGCACGGCCACGGGCCTGCCCGTGCTGCGCCTGCCGGTGCGCTCCGGCTACGACCTGCGGGTGCTGCATCGGCAAATCGACGCCGGCCTCGCCCGCGCCCGCCTCCAGGAGCCGGTGCAAGCATGATCGAGCGCGTCCTTTTCCAGCAGCAACAGCTCGTCGTCACCACCGTCAGGATCACGATCGGACCGGAGTCGTTCGCCCATGCCGGGGTGGTTTCCACCCAGATCGAGGAGGTCAGGCCGCTGGTCAGCGTCGGCATCGCCGGGCTCGCCGGGCTGCTGCCGCTGTCGTTCGTCTCGTTCATGGGCACGCGCCTCTACGGCCCGTATTTCCCCACGACCGGCGTGGCCCTTTCGCTGCTGATCCTCATCCTGATGGCCATCGCCGGATTCGGCTACAAGGTGCACTGCCTCTACATTCACGCCGGGGGCCGGGCCATCGCGGCCCTGCGGAGCCCGCGCCGCCTCGAGCTCGAGACGGCGCAGCGGGCGATCGCCGAGGCGCGCCTCCGGTTCGACGCCGCCAACCTCCGCCGCCGGCTCGGCGCGCGCGACGGGCCGGGCCCGCGCTGACCGCGCAGTTTTTGGTTTCCCCGGCCCCGCGTTTGGTCGACGCTGCGCCGATGCCTCGGAGTGTTGTACGCAACGGCGCGCCGCGCTGCGGGCGGTGCCTGCTGCCGCCGCGGTGGTGCGTGTGCGCGGGGCTGCAATCGGTCGCGCTCCCGCTGGCGGTCGACATCCTCATGCACGCCGAGGAGGCGCACCGGCCCAGCAGCACGGGGCACCTGATCGACCGCGTGGTGCCCGGGACGCGCGTGCACCGCATCGGCCGCGCCGGCCTGCCGGCCCGCGCGGCGGTCGCCCGCCCGGGACGCGAGCTCTGGGTGCTCCATCCCCTCGGTGACCCGCCGCCCGCCGCCGCCGACCCCGCGCGCGTCCAGGTGCTGCTGCTCGACGGCAGCTGGAAACAGGCCCTCGAGCTGCTGCGCGGCACCGGCCAGTGGGGCCGCCGCGTGGCCCTGCCCATGACCGGCACCAGCCGCTACTGGCTCCGCGTCCAGCAGGGCCCGGCCCAGTTCTCGACCGCCGAGTCCCTGATCTTTCTCCTCGAGTCATTGCGCCTCGACGCGGCCGCGGCGACGCTCCGCCACCAATTCGAGCTGCACGTGTACGCCAGCCTCTGCGCCCGCGGCAAGAAGGCCGCGGCCCAGGAATTCCTGCAGGATTCGCCGATCCGCTCCGTCTTCCCGGACCTCCTCGCCGCCTTGGCCGAAAAGCGTCCACGCGAAGGCGGAATTTGAACCACGGATTCGGTTCGGCCGTTTATCGCCCATTTGGACCATCCCTACCCCCGCTCTTGCACCGCCCGGATATCCCCTCAAGGTTTTCGGCCAATTATTCCCCTTCGCACCACCCATGAAACTTCAGGTTATCACCGTCCTCTCCGCCGTCCTCGCCCTCGCACTCTCCGCGTCGGCGCATGCGGACACCCCGAACGCCATGAATGCCAACCCGCTCTTCACACCCAGCACCCTGCCCGGCCAGTTCCCGCGCTTTGACCTGATCAGGGAAGAGCACTTCATCCCGGCCTACGAGCGGGGCATGGCCGAGCAGCTCGCGGAGGTGGAAGCCATCGTCCGCAATCCCCAGCCGGCCACGTTCGAGAACACCATCGTCGCCCTCGAGAAATCCGGCCAGACGCTCAACCGCGTCGCCGCCATTTTCGACAACCTCTCCGGCACTATCTCCAACGAGCAGATGCAGCAGATCGAGACCGAGATGGCCCCGCGCCTCTCCGCTCATCGCGACGCCATCCGCCTCAACCCCGCGCTCTTCGCCCGCATCCGCGCGCTCTTCGACACCCAGGCCCAGCTCGGCCTCGATCCCGAGTCGGCCCGGCTGCTCGACCGCTACTACAAGGACTTCACCCGCGCCGGCGCCCTGCTCGCCGACAACGGCAAGACCCGCCTCACCAACCTCAACGCCGAGCTCGCCAGCCTCCTGACCGCGTTCACCCAGAACGTCCTGAAGGAAAAGAACGCCGACGGCATCGTCGTCGCCACGCGCGAGGAGCTCGCCGGCCTGTCGGACGCCGAGATCCAGGCCGCCGCCAAGGCCGCGACCGACGCCGGCCACGAGGGCAGATACCTCCTCCGCCTCCTCAACACCACCGGCCAGCCGCCCCTCTCCACCCTCACCCACCGGCCCACGCGCGAACGCCTGATGCAGGCGTCGCTCGACCGCGGCAGCCACGGCGGCGACTACGACAACCGCGCCATCGTCGCCCGCATCGCCGCGATCCGCGCCGAGCTCGCCACGCTCCTCGGCTACGAGAACTACGCCGCCTACCAGGCCGCCGAGCAGACCGCCGGCAGCGTCGCCACGATCAACAAGCTCCTCACCGACCTCGCCAAGCCGGCCGTCGCCAACGCCCGCAAGGAGGCCGCCGACATCCAGGCGATCATCGACGCCGAGCAGGGCGGCTTCACCGTGACCGCGGCCGACTGGGATCTCTACGCCGAGAAGGTCCGCGCCGCCCGCTACGCCTTCGACGAATCGCAGATCCGCCCGTACTTCGAGATGAACCGCGTCATCCAGGACGGCGTGTTCTTCGCCGCCACGAAACTCTTCGGCATCACCTTCAAGGAGCGCACCGACCTGCCGAAGTACCACCCGGACACGCAGGTCTTCGAGATCTTCAACGAGGACGGCTCGCACCTCGCGTTCTTCATCGTCGACATGTACGCCCGGTCCTCGAAACGCGGCGGCGCGTGGATGAACGAGTACGTCACCCAGTCGCACCTCCTCGGCCAGACCGCGGTCGTCGGCAACCATCTCAACGTCCCGAAGCCCCCGGCGGGCGAGCCCACGCTCCTCACCTTCGACGAGGTCACGACGACCTTCCACGAGTTCGGCCACGCCCTGCATGGCATGTTCTCCAACGTGAAGTACCCGCGCTTCGCCGGCACCAACGTGCCGCGCGACTTCGTCGAGTTCCCCTCGCAGGCCTTCGAGATGTGGGCCGCCTGGCCCGAGGTGCTGGCCAACTACGCCAAGCACTACCAGACCCATGAGCCGCTCCCGCCGGAACTGCTCAGGAAGGTCATGGCCGCCCGCAAGTTCAACCAGGGCTACGCCACCACCGAATACCTCGCCGCCAGCCTCCTCGACCAGGCCTGGCACCAGGTGAAGGCCGGCGAGGTCCCCGCCGCCGATGGCGTGCTCGCCTTCGAGGCCGCCGCGCTGAAGAAAGCCGGCGTGGACTTCGCCCCCGTGCCGCCGCGCTACCGCAGCACCTATTTCTCCCACATCTTCACCGGCAACGACTACGCGGCCGGCTACTACTCGTACCTCTGGAGCGAGGTGCTCGATGCCGACACGGTTGAATGGTTCAAGGAGAATGGCGGCCTCACCCGCAAGAACGGCGAGCACTACCGCCAGACCGTCCTCTCCCGCGGCAGCAGCGGCGAGGCCATGGACCTCTACCGCACCTTCCGCGGCGCCGACCCGGTCATCAAGCCCCTCCTCGAACGCCGCGGGCTGAACTGAGCGCCATGCAAATCGACACCGCTGACCTCCTCGCGCGCTTCCTGCGTTACGTCCAGATCGACACACGCAGCAACGACGCCACCGGCACCACGCCGAGCACGCCCGGGCAGTGGGACCTGCTCCGCCTGCTGGAGCGCGAACTGCACGAGATCGGCGCGCAGGAAGTCACGATCGACCGCCACGGCTACGTGCTCGGCACCATTCCCGCCACGGTGCCGGGCGAGGTACCCGTCATCGCCTGGTTCGGCCACGCCGACACCGCCACCAACCTGCCCAGCGCCGCCAAGCCGATCGTCCACCGCAACTACGACGGCAAGCCGATCGTGCTCCCCGACGACCCGGCGCAGGTGCTGACCATCGAGACGACGCCCTTCCTGCGCGAGGCCATCGGCCAGGACGTGATCACCGCCAGCGGCACGACCCTCCTCGGCGCCGACGACAAGGCCGGTGTCGCCATCGTGATGGCCGCCGCCCGCCACCTGCTGCAGCATCCGGAAATCCCGCACGGCAAGATCCGCGTCTGCTTCAATCCCGACGAGGAGATCGGCCACGGGGTCGACAAGCTCGAGCTCGCCAGCGTCGGCGCGGCCTTCGCCTACACGCTCGACGGCGCTGAGCGCGGCGAGATCTGCTTCGAGACGTTCAGCGCCGACGGCGCCGTGCTCGAGATCCACGGGGTCGCCTCCCATCCCGGCTGGGCCAAGGACACGATGGTCAACGCCCTGCGCCTCGCCGGCCGCTACGTCGCCGCCCTGCCCATGGCGCAGTCCCCGGAGCGTACCGCCGGCCGCGAGGGCTTCATCCACCCGATGGAGATCACCGGCACGGCCGAGCACGCCAAGGTGCGCTTCATCATCCGGGACTTCGAACTCGCCGGCCTCGCCGCCAAGCACGAGCTCATGGAGCAGATCGCCGCCGACCTGCGCGCCGCCGAGCCGAAGGCCCGCATCACGCTCACGTTCACCGAGCAGTACCGGAACATGCGCTATTGGCTCGAAAAGGACATGCGCCCGGTCGAATACGCCCGCGAGGCGGCGCGCCGCGCCGGCGTGAAGCCCTTCGACCAGCCCATCCGCGGCGGCACCGACGGTTCCCGCCTCACCGCCCGCGGCCTGCCCACGCCGAACATCTTCACCGGCATGAAGGAGGTCCACAGCCAGCGCGAGTGGGTGAGCCTGCAGGACATGGAGAAGGCCGTGGAAACCCTCGTTCACCTCGCCCAGGTTTGGGCGGGGAAATGAGTTAGCACCAAGGTAGCGCAAAGCTTCAATCCCTCCTAGCGTCAGCCTTCGCACCTTCGCGCCTTTGCGCTTATTGCCTTTGGTCGGTGCATCGTTAGGTCTTCCCTTTTCATGAATGTATCCCCTGCCCCGATCCGCGGCCTGATGTTCGACGCCGCCGACCTGCCGCGCATCCGCGCCAATCTCGCGCTCCCCGAGTTCGCGTCCTATTGGAATAACGCGCGTCAGCCCGACTTCGCCGACGACGAGCGCTTCCTGCGCGAGCAGATCGACCTGAAGAACCCGGTGAAGGACCTCGCCCGCGCGGCGATGATCCTGCAGCGCTCCGCCTTCGTGCACGCCGCCGCCCCGGACGCGCGCCACGTCGCGATCGCCCGGCTCGCCCTCGAACGCGTCCTCGCCTACCCGCGCTGGGACTGGTTTCTCGAGGCCGGCACCAAGACGGTCGGCGTGATGCGCAATGGCACGACCGCCGTGTCCGTCGTGCTCGCCGCCGAATGGCTGGGGTCGGAGTTGACTGCCGCTGACCACGCCGCGATCGACCGCTACCTCGCCGACGAGGCGGGCCCCGCGGCCGAGACCGCGGTCTTCGGCATGAACCACCACGACCAGGTCGTGGGCTGGAGCATGAACGAGGAGTTCACCGGTTTCTCGAAGGTGGATGTCAGCCGCTGGCCGGCGATCCTCGACGTCAACAACCTCCGCATCATCGCCAGCTCCGGCCTCGCCGCCGCCGCCGCGCACCTGCACGGCCGCCATCCCCGCGCCGCGCACTGGGCGGCGATGGCCCGCGACAGCCTGAAGCTTTTCGTCTCGCGCCTGCCCGCGGACGGCGCCTTCCCCGAGGGGCCGGACTACTGGCACTTCACGTTCAACTATTGGGCGGTCTCGGCCGAGTTCCTCCGCCGCCGCTGCGGCATCGACGTGCGGGACGCCGCGGATTTCCCGGCGATGGCTCGCTACGTCCAGCTCGTCGCCCTGCCCACGCGGGCCAAGGTCGACGGTTGCATCAACATCGGCGACGCCTTCGGCACTTCCGGCGCCGAGCCGCTTGCCTGGATCGGGCGCCACTTCCGCGACGGCACGGCCAACCAGCTCGTCCTCACCCCCGGCACCATCCGCGACCTGCCCAACACCGCCTGGGCCGCCATCTGGTACGACCCGGAAGTCCCCGCCCGCCGCTGCCCGGACCTGGCCCTCGACCGCGTGATCTATCCGGGAATCGCGATCTCGCGCACGGGCTGGTCCGCGACCGATTCCGTCGTCTCCTTCCGCAGCGGCGAACCGGAGAACCACGAGCACGCCGACCGCAACAGCCTCATCTTCGCCGCCCACGGCGAGCGCCTCCTCAACGACCCGCTCAAGGCCTCCTACTGGCGCACCGATCCCAAGTGGCTCCTGCGCCTGACCGCGGCCCACACCGCCGTGCTCATCGACGGCAAGGGTCACCAGTACCACGAGGGCGAGGAAGGCACCAACGCCTCGAAGGCCGCCGCTCACCTCATCGACCACCGCATCGGCCGCGACTGGATGCTCGCCGCCAGCGACGCCACCGCCGCCTACGCGTTGGCGGGCCTCCCGGTCAGCCGCGTGCTGCGCACCGTCGTCTTCCTCAAGCCTGACATCCTCATCGTCTGCGACCAGGTTCGCCTCTCGACCGCCCTCCCCGTGCAGACCCGGTGGCAGGTCCCGAATGAAGACGGCCACGGCACGCTGACGGTGGCGGGCAATGCGTTCACCATCGCCCGGCCGCACGCCACCCTGCAGGCCGAGACCGCCGGCCCGGGCGCGTTTGCCGTCACGGCCGAGCGCCTGCCCCTCCCTGAGGATGGCGGCATCTACCCGTTCGCCGCCGTCACCTCGCCGGCCGCGAAGGAGCATTGCCTGATCACTGTCTGCACCGCCGCCCCCGCGGGCGAGACGCACGGGCCAGTCTCGGTGGCCGAGTCGTGCAACACCTGGCAGATCGCCGGCACGCACCGGGGCCGCCCCGTCCGCGTCACGATCAAGCCGGTGGCCGAGGGCGCGCCGGTGGTGGTGGTGTAGTCGCGCCGGCAGCATCTTTCTCTTTCCTCTTTATCTTTCTCTTTCGTCAGGGTCAGGGGAGAACGATAAAGATTAAGAGAAAGAGAACGATTGGCGGAAAGCGGGCGGACGCGAAACGCCGGCCCCTCCGGAGTTGCGAAACTCCCGGGCTTGTCCATGGTGGGGGCGCTTACCTTTCCCCCATGAAACGCCTACCCTTCATCGCTGCGCTCGTCGTCGCGACGGTCGCCCTGAACCTCCAGCCGCTGCTGGCCGAAACCCGCGTCAAGCCGGACAAGCCGGAACGCATCTCCTTCGGCCAGCCGGTCAACCTCGCGGACTACCTCGTCCCGGGCAAAACCGTCGTCTTCGACTTCACGAGCGAGTTCTGCCCGCCCTGTCGCGCGATCTCGCCGCACCTCGACAAGCTGCACGCCAACCGCGCCGACGTCGTGGTTGTCAAGGTGGACATCAATCGCCCCGACGTGCGCGGCATCGACTGGGGTTCGCCGGTGGCGAAGCAGTACGGCATGAACAGCATTCCGCATTTCAAGGTCTACGGTCCCGACGGCCAGCTCCAGGCCGAGGGCAAGCCCGCCCGCGAGCTGGTCACCAGCTGGTTCGAGGATTGACGGGGCCGATCCCGCCGCGGCCATGCAGGCTCCCCGCCACGTCAAGACCCCGGCGCAGTATCTGGCGAGCCTGCCCGAGCCCCGTCGCACCGACCTGACCGCGCTGCACCGCGCGATCACCCGGGCCGTGCCGAGGCTCAAGCCGGTGGTCGTCTCCGGCATGCTCGGTTACGGGCCCTACCATTACCGCTATGAAAGCGGCCGGGAGGGCGACAGCGCCGTCATCGGCCTCGCGAGCCAGAAGCAGTACATCAGCCTCTACCTGATGGCCGTCGAGGACGGTGTCTACCTGGCCGAGGCCAGCAAGGCCGAACTCGGCAAGGTGTCGGTCGGCAAATGCTGCATCCGCTTCAAGCGACTCGCGGATCTCGACCTCCCCTGCGCGCTGCGCCTGGTGAGGAAAGCCGCCATGCTCAAGCCACCCGGGGCGGCCTGAAGCCTCACCGCCAGCGCCGCCATCCAAGCACCCCGACGACGCCCAGGCCCAGCAGCGCCCACGTCGAAGGCTCGGGGATTGCGGCCAGCGGCACCGCCTCGAACTGGAGGTTATCCAGGCCGACGTTCCAATCCGTGCCCCACTGCAGGAGCACGGTGCCGGCGAATGTCAGGTTCGGCGTGAACGTCGAATGCTGCGGCCCCGTGCCATCGCCCTGGATCGAGACCGAACCGGAGGCGGCGAAGTTCTGCAGGACGTTGCCCGAGCCGTCGAGGAGACGCATCACGGTGTTGGTCAGGTCCGCATGCGAATAACCCGCCATGTCGAACGAGACCAGCCTCACGCCGTAACCTTCCGCTGGCACGATGGCGATCTCGCCCACCATCCCGTTGGCCGATGGATAGGCCACCTTGCTCAGGTCGCCGTAATCGCTGTTCCAGAACTCGAGGTGGGATTCGTAGAGACTGAAGTCGCCGGGGTTCAGCGTCCGGTACTGGATGTCGGCGATGTTCGCCACCAGGGTGTCGCCGTACGACGCCGGGATGGGATCGTAATTGTTCAGCGTGAGGTCGTCGAAATTGAGGACGATCTGCCCATGGCTGGACAACGCCAGGGCAATGAGCGCGCATGACAGTTGGACGGCTCGCTTCACGGGTGGGACGGGGTGCCGGAAGCGTGGCCGTTCGCGGCCCCCGAGTCAACGCAGGTTCCCGCCCCACCGACGCCGGCGGACACCGCGGGCGCGGACTGGCCAGGTTCGCGATTGGCAGCCACTTACCTTCCGCCCAAGGTCGGGGCGAATCGCATGGCCCGTCCCCGCGTCAAGATCTGCTGCATCAAAAGCCCCGCCGAGGCCCGCACCGCGCTCGCGCACGGCGCCGACGCGCTCGGGCTGGTCTCGCACATGCCGAGCGGGCCCGGGGTCATCCCGGAGGGGCTCATCGCCGAGATTGCCGCCAGCGTCCCGCCGGGCACCGCCACGTTCCTCCTCACGGCCCTGACGGAGCCCGAGGCGATCATCGCGCAGCACCGCCGCTGTCGCACGTCCATGATCCAGCTGGTCGATGCCGTGGCGCCCGGCACCCACGCCGTCCTCCGGCGCGCCCTGCCGGGGGTGCACCTCGTCCAGGTCGTCCACGTCACCGGCGAGGGCGCGGTGGCCGAGGCGGCCGCGGTGGCCCCGCACGTCGATTTCATTCTGCTCGATTCCGGCAATCCAAGCCTGGCCGTGAAGGAACTCGGCGGCACCGGGCGCACGCACGATTGGGCCGTCTCGCGCCGCATCGTGGCGACCTGCGGCCGGCCGGTGTACCTGGCCGGCGGCCTGCGGCCGGACAACCTCGCGGCCGCCCACGCCCAGGTCGGTCCCTACGGGTTCGACCTGTGCAACAGTGTCCGCACGGCCGACGTGCTCGACGAGGCCAAGCTGGCGGCCTTCTTCGCCGCAGTGCGAATGCTTGAATGACGCGCGGGCCGGCGGTCGCGGCTGGACTGGGTTTCGGCCACGGGCAAGCTCCCCTCCCGATGCTCCGGCACTACCTGCTGCTCCTTCTCGGCGTCTTCACCTGCTCCACGGCGGTCATCCAGATCAAGGCGAGCCACACGCATCCCTTCATGCTCGCGGCGCTGCGCTGCGCCATCGCGTCGGTCCTGCTCGCGCCGCTCGCCTGGCGCGAATACCGCCGGCATCGGGAGATCTACGACCGCGACCACCTGCGCCGCACCTTCCTGCCGGCCCTGGTCCTCGCGCTGCACTTTCTCTCCTGGTCCTACGGCGCCCGGATGACGATCGCCGCGCAGGCCAGCCTGGTCGTCAACCTCGCGCCGGCCGCCATTCCGTTCTTCCTGCACTGGATCGTCGGCGAGCGGGTCAACCGGGTCGAGATCCTCGGCACCCTGATCGCCCTGGCCGGCGTGGTCGTGCTGAGCGCCCGCGACGCGCTGACCGGCGGAGGCGACTTCTGGGGCAACGTGGTCTGCTTCGGCTCGATGCTGCTGTTCGCCTGGTACCTCGCGCTCGGCCGGCGCAACCGCGATTTCCCGTCGCTCTGGCTCTACGTGGTGCCGGTGTACGCGCAGGCCGCCGTGATCTGTTTCATCTTCGCCCTGCCGTGGGCCGGCACGTTCGAGGTCGGCAACGAACGCGAATGGCTGCTGATGCTCGGCCTCGCCGTGCTGCCGACGATCTTCGGCCACTCGTTACTCAACGCCAGTATGCGGCACCTGCGCGGGCAGGTGGTCAGCCTGTGGAACGTCGGCCAGTTCATCTTCGCCGGCATCATGGCGTACTTCCTCTTCGGCGAGAGCCCAGCGCCGACCTTCTACTTCGCCAGCCTCCTCGTCGTCGCCGGCGTCGCCACGGTCGTTTTCGCCGCACCGACACCACCACCGCGGCTCAGGTAACCGACGGAGTTTTTCTTTCGCCTCCCCCGTTTCGCGCGTTTTCTCTCGTTTCGATCCCCATGCACGTCTTCCACCTTTCCCCCAAGGGCAATGACAACTGGTCAGGACGCCTCGCGCGTCCGGCCGCGAGCCGCCGGGATGGCCCGTGGGCCACGCTCGCCGGTGCGCGCGACAACCTGCGCAAGCTGCGCGCCGCCGGCACGATCGAGGGCCCGGTCACCGTCCAGATCCAGGACGGCGTGTACGAGCAGAAGGAGACCGTGCACTTCACCCCGGCCGACTCCTACACGCGCTACGCCGCCGCCCCCGGCGCCGCACCGGTCTTCGACGGCGGCGAGCGCCTCACCGGCTGGAAGGTCGGCGTGCGCAACGACCGCACCGAGTGGACCCTCGACCTCCCCGACGTCCCCGCCGGCAAGCGCCACTTCCGCTCCCTGTTCGTCAACGGCCGCCGCGCCCCGCGCGCCCGCTTCCCCAAGTTCACGCCCGACGCCGTGGGCGGGAAAAACGTCCTGCGCGTCGGCGAGATGCTCGAACCGGAGCGCACCGAGTTCTTTGCCGGCCGCGACACGTTCAAGCCGCACCCGGGTGACGTCTCCCCGGACTGGGCCTCGCTGCCCGACGCCGAGTTCGTCGTCCTGCACTACTGGATCGAGGAACGCCTGCCCAAACCGGCCCTCAACCCCCGCACGGGTTGGATCAGCTTCGGCCGCCGCACCGCCTTCTGCCTGTACGAGGCTTACGAGAACGCCCACGGCCAGCGCGACCACGCGCGCTACTACATCGACAATCTCTTCGAGGCTCTGACCGAACCCGGCGAGTGGTACCTGAATCGCGAGACCGGCCGGCTTTACTACCTGCCCAAGCCCGGCGAAACCCCGGAGAACACCGAGATCCGCGCTCCGCGCCTGCACACGTTCGTCAAGGCCAACGGCCGCATCTTCAGCGAGTCGGGCGACCGCGTCGAGGTGCACGGCACTCAGCATGTGCGCGCCCTCGAGTTCGCCGGCCTCACGTTCCGCCACGCCGACTGGTTCTCGCCCCTCGCCGAGCGGCACCTGCCCACGCACGACACGCTCGAGCACAACGATCTGCCCATCGGTGGCAGCCCGCAGGCCGCCATCGCCGTCGCCGGCACCCTCCTCTTCCGCGCCGCGCAGGAATGCCGTGTCACCGACTGCACGATCGAGCGCGTCGGCCTCTACGGCATCGACTTCAGCCAGGGCTGCCGCGACTGCGCCGCCGTGGGCAACACCCTGCGCGACCTCGGCGCCGGCGGCATCCGTGTCGGCGGCGTCGACCTCGACGGCCTCGGCGCGCGACGCACGGGCGCCATCACGGTCACCGATAACACCATCCACCACATCGGCCGCATCTTCCATCAAGGCATCGGCGTCCTGCTGACCAACGCCGCGGACTGCACGGTCGCGCACAACCACATCCATCATTCCTGCTACACCGGCATCTCCGTCGGCTGGAACTGGGGCTACCGCGACACGCTCACCTCGCACAACCGGATCGAGCACAATCTCATCCACGACATCGGCGCCGGCATCCTGAGCGACATGGGTGGCATCTACACCCTCGGGATCCAGCCGGGCACCGTGCTCCGCGGCAATCACCTGCACCACATCTGGTCGCAGGCCTACGGTGGCTGGGGCATCTACCTCGACGAGGGCACCGCGCACCTGATCGTCGAGCACAACCTCGTGCACGACACGAAGGACGCACCGTTCAACATCCACTACGGGCGCGAGAATGTCGTTCGCCACAACATCTTCGCCCGCGGGGTCCACGCCCTCGCGTCGGTCTACCGCGTCGAGCCGGGCCATTTCAGCGCGAACCTCTTCAACAACATCTTCACCGGCCCGAGCCAGGTGCTCTTCCGCGGCGGCTACCAGGGCGACATCCGGCAGGCCGTCACGTCCAATGCCAACTGCTTCTGGTCCCCTGGCGGCAAGCTCCCGCCGAGCATGAACCCCGAGACCCACAAGAAGGAGGGCCACCCGCTCAAGGTGAGCCTCCGCGATTGGCAGGAAGCCGGCCACGACCGCTGCTCGGTCGTCGCCGACCCGAAACTCACCGAGGGCAAAAAGACCTGGCGCGTGGCGAAGAACTCACCGGCGCTGAAACTCGGCTTCAAACCCTGGGACTGGTCAAAGTGCGGCCCGCGCCCAAAAGCCCAACGCGGGTGAAGCGTTAATTTTTAACCACGGATTACACGGATCGCACGGATTCAAACCGGATAAACCACTTATCTACACTGATCTTCACTGATTCCAATCAGTGCCCATCAGTGTTCATCAGTGGTTCAATTGGATTGTATCCGTGAAATCCGTGTAATCCGTGGTTAAAGATTCCGGGTTGGGTTTTCTTCCTACCTGTATTCTCGGACCATTTTCCCTTCGCCTGAGTTCGCGTTCGGGGCTTCGCTCACGGCATCCCCATGAACGTCTTTCACCTCTCGCCCCAGGGAAATGATAAATGGACCGGTCGCCTCGCGACCCCCGCCCGCAGCCGCCGTGACGGCCCGTGGGCCACGCTCGCCGGCGCGCGCGACAACCTCCGCGCCCTGCGGGCCGCCGGGAAGATCACCGGCCCCGTCACGGTGCAGATCCACGACGGCCGCTACGCGCTGACCGAGACCGTGGCCTTCAGTCAGCACGACTCCCACACGAGCTACGTCGCCGCGCCCCGCGCCACGCCGCTGTTTGACGGCGGCGAGCGCCTCACCGGCTGGAAGGTCGGCGAGCGCAACGGCCGCACCGAGTGGACCCTCGACCTGCCCGACGTCGCCGCCGACCGCTGGTATTTCCGCTCGCTCTTCGTCAACGGCCGCCGCGCCCCGCGCGCCCGCCTCCCAAAGTTCGCCCCCGAGGGCAAGGGCGTGCACAACTATTTCCACCTCGGCGAGATCAAGCACCCCGACAAGACCGGGCTCTTCGACGGCCACGACATGTTCAAGGCCAAGCCCGGCGACGTCCAGGACTGGCCCTCGCTGCCTGATGCCGAATTCGTGTTGCTGCACTACTGGGTCGAGGAGCGCATGCCCCGTCCGCAGTACGACTCCAAGACCGGCTGGCTGCGCTTCGCCCGCCGCTCCGCCTTCAATCTCTACGAGGCGTCGTCCGCTGCTTACGGCAACCGCGCCCTCGCCCGCTACTACATCGACAACCTCTTCGAGGCGCTGACCGAACCCGGCGAGTGGTACCTCAACCGCACGACCGGCCGGCTCTACTACCTACCCCGGCCCGGCGAAACCCCGGCGAACACGGCGATCACCGCGCCGCGGATCCAGACCTTCATCCGCGCCAGCGGCCAGTTCTTCAACGACACGATCGAGCCCTACGACGCCCACGCCACGCCGCATGTCCGCAACCTCGAGTTCGTCGGCCTGACCTTCCGCCACGGCGACTGGTATTCGCCCTTGGTGTCGCCCCAGCAATTCCATCCCCAATACGGCCAGGAGCTGTCCCTCGCCGGCAACATGCAGGCAGCCCATTGCGTGCCCGGCACGCTGATCTTCCGCGCGGCGCGTGACTGCGCCGTGCGCGACTGCACCTTCAGCCAGATCGGACTCTATGGCATCGAGTTCGACGAGGGTTGCCGCCAGTGCGCGGCCGTCGGTAACGAGCTTCACGATCTGGGCGCGGGCGGCATCCGCGGCGGCGGCACCGACTTCGACGGCCACCTCGACGGGCGCACGGGCCACCTCACGATCACCGACAACACGATCCACCACATCGGCCGCATCTTCCATCAAGGCGTGGGCGTGTTCCTCGGCCACGCATTCGACTGCCGCGTTGCGCACAATTACATCCATCACGCCTGCTACACCGGCATCTCCACCGGCTGGACCTGGGGCTTCCGCGAGACGCCCTCGCGCAACAACGTGATCGAGAGCAACCTCATCCACGACATCGGCGCCGGCGTGCTCAGCGACATGGGTGGCATCTACACCCTCGGCGTCCAGCCCGGCACCATCGTACGCGGCAACCACCTGCACCACATCTGGTCGCACGACTACGGTGGCTGGGGCATCTACCTCGACGAGGGCACGGCGCACCTGATCATCGAGCACAACCTCGTGCACGACACGAAGGATGCACCGTTCAACATCCACTTCGCCCGCGAGAATGTCGTCCGTCACAACATCTTTGCCCGCGGCACCAACGCCCTCACCTCGGTTTCGCGCGTCGAGCCCGGCCACATGAGCGCGAACAATTTCAACAACATCGTGATCGGACCCAGCCGCCGGCTCTTCTGCGGCGGCTACAAGGGCAACATCGCCCAGGGCGCGCTCAGTTCCAACGCCAACTGCTTCTGGAACCCGGAGGGCAAGCTCCCGCACAGCGCCAACCCGCGGTCGAAGACCCCCGGCGTCCCGAAGCGCGTGACCTGGCGCGAATGGCTCGCCGCCGGCCACGACTCGCTCTCGATCATCGCCAATCCCAAGGTCACCGAAGGTCGCAAGACCTGGCGCGTGGCCAAGAACTCGCCCGCGCTGAAACTCGGCTTCAAGCCCTGGGACTGGTCCAAGTGCGGCCCGCGCCCGAAAGGCAAACGCGGGTAACGCGATCGTTTTCGGCCACGGTTTGGTTTGCTCGCGCGATGCGATTGGGGTGCAATGGGCGCGTTACCCGCCCATGAAACTTGATCTTCTCCGCGACCGGCTTGTCCGTTGGTGCAACCAGAACTCCGGCAGCCATAACTACGGCGGGCTCGAGACGATGCGGGCGCTGCTGGCGGCGGATTTCTCCAAGCTGCCCGGCGCCGCGGTCGAGCACCTGCCGCTGGCGGACACCCCGGCGCGCCTGCTGCGGGTCCGCGTGCGGCCCGATGCGCCGGTCCAACTGCTCTTCAGCGGCCACTACGACACGGTCTACGGCCCCGACGACCCGTTCCAGCGCTGCGAGCAGCTCAGCCCCGAGCGCCTGCGCGGACCCGGGGTCATCGACATGAAAGGCGGGCTGGTCGTCATGCTGGCTGCGCTCGAGGAGTTTGAACGTCTCGGTCACAACAACCGGATCGGTTACGAGATCCTGCTCAATCCCGACGAGGAGATCGGTTCGCACGGCGCCCATCCGTTCTTTGTCGAGGCGGCGGCCCGGTACCAGCTCGGACTCGTCTTCGAACCCGCGCGTCCCGGCGGCGAACTCGTGCATTCGCGCAAGGGCACCGGCAACTTCACCGTCACCTGCCACGGCCGCGCCGCCCATGCCGCCGGCGGCGCCAAGCACGGCCGCAATGCGATCGCCGCGCTCGCGGAGTTCCTGGTCGCCGCGCACCGCCTGCCCGCGGAGCTCGACGGGGTGCTGCTCAACATCGGCGCCATCCGCGGCGGGGGTCCGGCCACGAACGTCGTGCCCGACTTCGCCGAGGCCAAGCTCGACGTGCGCATCACGCACCTGACCGATCGCACCGCGGTCTTCGCCAAGTTCGACGACTACGCCGCCCCCATCCGCGCCCGCGAGGGCTTCCGGCTCGAGGTCGCCGGCGGCTTCTCGCGTCCGCCCATGGAACGCAGCGCCACCGCCGACGCCGTCTTCGCCGCCTGGCAGCAATGCGCCGGGGAGCTCAAGCTCCCGCCGCTGCAGTGGATCCACGCCGGCGGCGCCTCCGACGCCAACAACCTCGCCACCGCCGGGCTCCCCTGCCTCGACGGCCTGGGGCCGATGGGCGATCGCCTGCACAGCCCGGAGGAGTGGATCCACCTGCCGAGTCTGTTTGAGCGCGCGCAGATCGCGGCGCGGTTCTTGAAGAAGGTGGACGCGGGCGATTTTACCGTTCCGACAGCGGGACGGAACGCTGAACGCTGAACGTCGAACGCCGAACGCTCAATTACTTGCAGCGTAGCTACGAGCGTGAGCGAGTGGCCATCATGCCGCGAAGCCGAATCGCCACTCGCTCACGCTCGTAGCTACTCGGCCTGTCAGCGTTTAGCGTTCGCCGCCGCGTCGCGCGGCGGCGTCGCTACATCCCCATCCGCGCCCAACCCCTTCGCTCCGGGGAACGCGGGGGGAGGCCGAGGATCTCGCGGCCCAGGTCCACGTAATAGCGATAGTTTTCGAGCGGCGTGCCGTTGGGGATCTCGTGGTCGAGGCCGAAGACGACGCCGCCCTCGCGCATGAGGGGTTGAAGCTTGTACTCGAGCTCCCGGCGGATCGCGGCCTTGTCCAGCCGCAGCACGTGCTTGTCGATGCCGCCGAGCATCTGCAGGCGGCGCCCGTACTTCTTCCGCACCGCCACCATGTCCATACCGGCGGCCGGTTCCATCGGGTAGATGCAGGTGACGCCGCAATCGAGCAGCGCCGGGATGACGGCATCGATGTTGCCGTCGGTATCCACTTGGAAAATCTTCGCCCCGCGTTCCGCCAGCGGCTCCCAGATCGCGCGGTAATAGGGCTGGAAATGCTCGCGGATCTGGTTGGGGCCGACCAGCGGACCCGACTTGCCGGCGAAATCCTCATGCACCGACAACTGATCGATCGGCAGTTCCGCCATGATCGGCTGCAGCACCCGCAACATGGTGTCCTGCAGCGTCGCCATGATGTCGGCCATCAGCTCGGGCTGCTCGTAGTAAGCGAGACACGCGACCTCCTCGCCCATCAGGTCCCGCGGCATGTCGAAGGCGCCGGGCATGTAGGCGCGGATCAGCGCGCCCTCGGCCCGGGCGCGCTTGGCGGCGGCGACCTCGTCCCAGTTGACGCGATCCGGCGTGAAGACGTAGTGCGGCTTCACCCGCAGCCAATCGTCCATGGTCTGCACCGGGAAGTTCATCGGCAGCGCATGCGTGGCCGTCTGCTTCAACAGGAGCAATTCGCGGCCGAGAAAGTCGCGCTGCACGCGCCGCTCCGCGTTGTCGACGAGCGTGACCGGTGCCGCCCCGCGCGGAAGCGGGTAGCCGCCGAAGTCCACGATGGGCACGTAGTCCCAGTCGAAAGCCGTGAGGTTGATCTCGTCCTCAGTGGCGCCCTGCGCCCGCCATTCCTGCTCGAGGCCGATCAAGGGGCCGAAGAGCTCGACGAACATCGGCCGGTGGGCCGGCGCGTAGGTCATGAGGTCAAGGTAGTCGTCGCGGTGGAAGCGCATGGCGGGGCGGAGGGGAATACGTTCAAAGTTTAACTTTTAACGCTCAACGCTCAAGTGGGCACGGGGATGTAGCTACGAGCGTAAGCGAGTGGTGATTCGGCTCCGCGGCGCGATGGCCACTCGCTCACGCTCGTATCTACATCCTTGGTCCGCACTTGAGCGTGAAAAGTTAAACGTTGAACGTTGAGCGTTCTCACCCGCTCCTCACGGCACGGCATGGATCCACTGCTCGCCCTCGGGGCGCACGTCCTTGTAACGCACCTTGAAGGTCGGGTTGCTGGCGGCGAGCTTGAGGAAGGTGTCGAGCGGCACGACTTCCGGCTTCTACGCGAGTTTGGCGAGGATGCTCATGACGCGCTTGATGCGGTTGGTCTCGCGCACGTGGATGAGAAGGTAGTACGGCCGCTTGGGATTGAGCCGCATCAGCTCGTCGAGGTCGGCCACGACGTCGGCCTCGAGCCGGTTTTCGTCGAGATAGTAATCATACGACATGAAGGCCTGGCCGTTGCGGACGTCGAAGGTGTGGGCGGCGGCGTAGCCGTTGATGAAGCCGATGACCTCCGGCGCATGGGCGTAATACTGATCCACCATCGCCTTGGGCAGAGCGAAGTAGCCGATGGGCAGGCCACGGTCGGAATGATCCATGATGCCGACAACCCGCTCATCCATGGTCGGCATGAGCCGGTTCATCTCCCGCATCACGAAGGCAAAGCGGTCGGGTGGCACCACCACCGGGTACATGTAGCCGGATTGCCCGCCGATGAAGTAGTCGTTCGGTGATTTGTCCTTGGCGAACATCTCCATCGCCGCCGGATACCAGCGCGCGCCATCCACGCCGACCTCCCAGTTGTAGGGAATCTGACCTCGCTCCGGCTCGGTCCAGGCCCCGAGCCCCATGCTGTCGGACTGCACGAGGCAGAGATAAACCTTCGGCTCGGTCGCAAGGGTCTGCGTGCGCGTGACGTGGTTGTTGTTGGTGAACGTGAACCCCGGCGAAAACCCGATCTGGCTCATGAACGTGCCGTTGGGAAACGAGTTCAGGCCCATGACCTTCAGGCCGTAGCCGGAGGTGAGCGTCACCCACTGGCCCTCGGTGTCCTTGGCGTAGGAATGCCAGCCGAGGATCCACGCGTCGGGCTTCATCTGCGCGAGGAGTTCGCGATGCAGAGCCAGTTCCTCGGTGTGCTTGGGGTTGGCGGAGAGGTCGGTGACGAAGGCGCCGAAGGCCACCGCGAGGTCGGCCATGCCGGGCTCCATGCGGTTGCCGGCCACGCCGCCCATCCAGATGATGAAGTCGCGGCTGCAGTCCTTCCAATAGCGGTCGAGGGCCCAGCGATTGATCTGCACGTCGTCCATGCCCGTGAAGACGCCTCGGAAATCGGCCAGGGGCTTGAGCCCGTGTTTCTCGGCCAACGGGATGAGACTCTCGTCCACGACCGCGGCGCGTAGCACCCCGGCGGCCGTGAGGGCCACGTAGATCGAGCTGCGCACCTGGTGGTCCCAGACGACGTAGCCCTTGGCGTACTTGCCCAGCGTCGCCAGCGCGGCGTCCGGTGTTTCCAATTGGTTGAACTTGATGCCGTAGCGCGTCGCGTAGAAGTCCTTCAGCGGGTTGAAGTCGCGGAATTTCCAGTCCTCGGGATACTCGATGTAGACGCGCGGCGCGTCGGTGTTGGCGAGGCCCTGCAGTCCGATCAGCAGCAGGTACTCCGGCAGGGCGCCGGTGATATCCCAATTGTTTTTGACCGTGATGAGCCACGCCTCCTCAGGCGCCGGCCCGGGTTGACCAGGGATGGCGCGGAGCAGCGGAACTGCCAGCACCATGACCAATCCCATTCGGATAATCGTCTTCATGGTTCGTATTCTCCTTCGCGTCCCATCGCGCCTCCTCGCGGTTCAACCGGTTCGGCTCAATCCGCGGACTGCCGTCGCCAGACGTACACCAGCGCCTGATCCCGCGTCGAACGCAGCTCAAACTGCGTGAGCGTGTCACCGTCGGGTGAGAGCCGGTACTCAGTATAAACGTGTACCGGGTAGTCGCCCTGCTGCGCCTCGAGCGCAAGGGTCGACTCGAGCATCAGCACGCGACCGCCATCGAGCCACGCCGCGGTGACCTGCTTCTGCTTGTTTCCGCCGATGTAGACATTCGTGTACCAGGTATCGAGCCAGTGCTCGACGGGATTGGCGGTGACCGTGTGGCCGTCGGCGACGGCGCGGGTGGTGTCGGCGACCTTGCGGTCGGGGCCCCATTGCAGGCGGCGGACAATCTCCACAGCATCGCCAGCCACGGCGATCGTGAGTTCGGCGCGCTCCCAGGGCTTGATCGAGGTGCTCTGCGTAAGGTCGATCTTCCATTGTCCGGCCAGGCGTGAGGTTTCAGCGGCGCCGAGCGCCACGGTCAACAGGGCGGCCACCCCGGCGGCAAGCAGGGTGCGACGGATGGTTTTCATAGGCGAGAGTCGGGCCGACCCCGCGCCCGGCGGCGGTTCAGGTCGCGGGCGGCACGAGGTAGGCGAACACCGCCGCCCAATGGCAACCGCTGCCGGCCAGCACGAACACGTGCCAGATCGCGTGGTGATAAGGGAGGCGCTTCCAAAGGTAGAACACGGTGCCGCCGGTGTAGCAGAGGCCGCCCGCCACCAGCAGGACTATGCCGCCGCGTGGGACCGCGAGGAAGAGCGGCTTGACGGCCATCAGCACCAGCCAGCCCATGCCGATGTAGATCAACGTCGAGACCACGCGAAACCGGCCGGCGAACCAGAACTTGATCGCCACGCCCGCGGCCGCGAGGCCCCAGATGACGCCAAAGAGGCTCCAGCCCCAGGGCCCGCGCAGGCTCACGAGCAGGAATGGCGTATAGGTGCCGGCGATGAGCAGGAAGATGCCGGCGTGATCGAATTTCTGCAGCAGGCGCTTTACCTGTGCATCGGTGAAGCTGTGATAAAGCGTCGAGGCGGTGTAGAGGATGACCAGCGTCGCGCCGAAGATCGCCGAGCTCGTGACCAGCCAGGCATCGCCGCGCAGGGCGGAATACGTCACCAACAGGACCAGGCCCGCGATGCTCAGGAGAGCGCCAATGCCGTGGGTCAGGCTGTTGGCCAGCTCTTCGCGGGGCGAGTAGGCGGCGGCGGTGGCGGACATGGCCGGGAGAATCGGCCGGGGCCGGCTTGCGGGCAAGTCCCGAACCGTGCAGCTTGGGGACATGAAGCCCACCTTCCCCCTCTTGGTCTGCCTCCTAATCCTGCCCGTCGCCGCCGAGGAATCCGGCAAGGTCGAAAAAGCCAAGGCCGCCCTCAAGGAAACCGCCGCCGAGGTCGCCGAGGTCACGGCCGAGGCGGCCAAGGTCACGAAGGCCAAGGCCGTGAAAATCGGCGAGGCCACCAAGGAAGGCGCCGCCAAGGCCTACGAGAAGACCGTCGAGGTTTCGAAGGAAGCCGCCAAGACGACCAAGGAAGTCGCCAAGGAGGTCGCCGCTGAGACCAAGGAAATTGCCAAGGAAACCGGCGCCGTCGTGAAGGAAAAATCCGCCGCCGCCTACGAGGCGACCAAAGAAGCCACCCTCAAGGCCACCGAGGCGGCGAAAGAGAAGGCGAAGGAAGTCACCGGAATGAAGTAGGCTCGGCTGTAGGGGCGCACCTCGCGTGCGCCCGTTGATGCCGACCGGCCATTCGACTTCCGATCTTCATTCACACTGGCGTTACGCGAGACGTCCGTCACGTGAGAGACGCTGACCGTGTGCGGACGCCGAAGGCGCAGGCAAGTTGCGCCCCTACGAAGGGAATTCGCCGATGGCGAGCGAACGGAAACGGTCGGCAGGCCATCCGATCCATTCCGGTGGAGGAACACCTGGAGACTTGAGAGCCTGCATGAATCCAAACCGAGATGGATTTGGGCAATACCAACCGTGCCATTGGCAATCAGTAGCGGTGAGACCGGCACGGTAGGGATTGAGAAACATATAGAGGCCGAAATCATCCCACGACTCTTCACACCGCAGTCGATGTTCCCAAAAATCGCGCTGCCAGCGTCCTGCGTAATTGGTCGCTTCCATCGTCTTGGTTTTCCAACGTGCAACCAATCGACCTACAGACAATGCGGAGGACAGCTCGACCAACGCGTGAAGGTGATCCGGCATCACGATCGCCCCGATGATCGTCCCGTCTCTCTCAGATTGCCATTGAGTGAGCACCGCCTTAACAAGGCTACAATTAGTTTGTGGCTTCATCCATGGCACACGATCCTTTGTCACCAGAGTGAGAAAATACACCGAACCCTCGGCCGAAACTCGCCCAAGATGGAGGCGTTGCGTCAGCCGGTAACGGCGCTCGGCTGCAGGTGCGTAACCATCGGCTCGCGGCATCCTGCGAACCCAGCCAATGCGACGGTACCGTCAAGCCACGTCGAATCGCTTCAAAGAGATTACACCACTAGCGGTAGGGGCACGCCTCGCGTTCGCGCGGAAAGGTCTGCCCAATCCATCAGCTCACGCGGGCCGATTGGTAATAAGCTCACCTTGTACGGCGACGCTGACGGCTGGCGAATGCCGAGGGCGCAGGCGAGCTGCGCCCCTACAAATCACGGGTTGTGGTCGATCGGGTCGCCGGGCTCCTGGTAGCGGGTGCGGTAGGTCTTTTCGCTCGCGGCGAGCTTGAGGAAGACATCCACCGGCACGACCTCGACGGGCTCGGTGAGACTGTCGATGATCTTCTTCACCTTCTCGATCGTGTTGCTCTCGCGGATGTGGATGAGCATGAAGTACGGCCGCTGCGGGTTGAGCTGGATGAGCTCCTCAAGATCGGCTGCGGCCTCGTCCACCGGGCGATTCACGTCGAGGTAGTAGTCGTAGCTGATCAGCGGCTTGCCGTCGCGCAGGTCAAACGTGCGGGCCGTGCCGTAGCCATTGATGAAGCCGATGGCGTCGGGGAACTCCTGATAGTAGCGATCCACGACTTCCTTGGTCAGGTCGGTGTTGCCGACGTGCCGGTTGCCCTCGGAGTAATCCATGATCTCCATGACGCGCAGGTCGAGCTGCGCCATGAGCTCGCGGGCGTCCTTCATCAGGGGCGGGAACTTATCGGCCGGGATGGACTTCGGGTACATGTAGCCCGGGCCGCTGAGGCCGCCGACGAAGTAGTCGTTGGGTGACTTGTCCTCATAGAAGAATTGCAGCGCCACGGGATTGAGCCGCAGCCAGCCCATGAGCACCTGCCAGCCGTAGGGGATCTCGCCGCGGCCGGGCTTGGTCCAGGTGCCGATGCCCATCGAGTCGGTCGCGAGGGCTGCGATGTAAACTTTCTTTTCCGCCTGCAACTTCGCGTCGGGGGCGACGTTGTGGTTGTTGGTGAACTTGAAGTCCGGCGTGAGCGGGATCTGGCAGGTGTAGGAGACGTTGGGCAGGTTGTGCAGGCCCTCCATTTTGAGGCCGAGGTTGCCCGTGAGCGTCGTGTGCTGACCCTCGGTGTCCTTGCCGTACGAGTGCCAACCGATGACCGTGCTCGTGGGGTTCTGCTTGCTCAGGAGCGAGCGCAGCAGGCCCAACTCCTCGGGGTGCTTGGGGTTGGCCGAAAGGTCGGCGCAAAAGGCTCGCTGCATGATGGCGAAGTCAGCGACGCCCGGCTGCATCTCCATGCCCGCGTGGCCGCCGAGGACAGCATAGTAGTCGCGGGAGCAGCGGTCCCAGTACTTGGCCACGGCCCAGGAGTAGATCTCGAAGTCGGACTTGCCGCGGAAGATCCCGCGCAGGTCCTCGAGCTTCTTTAGTCCATGCTTCTCCGCGAGCGGGATGAGCTCCTCGCTCACGACCAGGGCATCGAGCACGCCGGCGGCGGTGAAGGCGACATTGACCGATGACCGCACCTCGCGGTCCCAGACGACGTAGCCCTTGGCGTGCTGGGCAAACTTGGCCAGGGCGGCATCCGCGTCATTCAGGCCAAGGCGCGTGAACTTGGTACCATGGCGGCGCTCCATAAAGCCGATGAGCGGGCGCACCGTCTCCCATTGCCAATGCGTGGGATACTCGAGGTAGATGCGCGGATAGTCGCGGTTGGCGAGACCCTGAAGGGAGATGAGGAGGACGTTGACGGGGATGTCGCCATCCATGCGCCAGTTCTCCGACAGCGGAATGATCGTGGCCTCAGCCGGAGCCCGCTCCTGGCGGCGCGGGGCAGGTTGGGCGGAGACGACGCTGGCGGCAGCGACGGTGGCCAGGGCGAGCAGGACGGAAAGGATGCGTTGCATGGGAGATGCGGAGTTCGGGGAGACGGTTACTCGGAGCGGCCGGTGGCTTGCGGCTTGGCCATTTCCTCGGCGGTGAGACGCCGGAAGACGTAGACGACGGGTCGGTTGCGCGTGCTGCGCAGCTCGGTGAGCGTGAGCTGGGCGCCGTTGGCGGAGACCTTGTAGTCGCTCAGGATGTTGACGGCCCGATCACCCTGCTGGGTCGTGAGCGTGACGTCGGTGCTGAGGCGCAGGAGCCGACCGCCGTCGATCCACTCGGAGCGGACGCGGCGGGTTTTGTCGCCGCCCATGTAGGCGCCAAGGTGGCGGTTGTCGGGCCAGTAGGATGCCGGCACGACATTGACCGGCAGGGTCGTGTCGAGGCGCGTGGTGTCGGCAAAGGTGCGCCGCCCGGCGGCCAGCTCGCGGACGAGCGTAACCTGGTTGCCCTCGACCGTGATCGTCAGGTCGTAGGTCCGCCAGGGGCTGAGGTCGGTGCTGCGCTCGGGGACGAAGCGCCAGTGCCCGGCAATCGGACTGGCGGTGACTCCCAGCGGCAAAAGAAACAAGCAGGCGAGAAACAGGAGGCGTTGCATGGCGCCCCAAACGATGTCCGGTTCGGCGGCGGATCAAACCTAAAGGGCCGAATATTCGATGAATTAGCCGGAGTGCGCCCGGGGGCCCGTGGGGCTTGTAAGCAGGATCGATTGAGATATCTACAACGCCTCGCAGGTGAACCGGCTCGCCAGTGCGAATTCCTTCGCCGGCGCCGCCACGCACTCGAGGTGCCAGACCGGCTCGTAGCGGTGGTCGATGCCGTCCTGGAACTGGCGCAGTTCGCTCGCCCAAGGCACTTCGAGCGTCAGCCGCCAGCCCGGGATCTCGAGTGTCGCCCGCTTGGCTGCGGCGTCGATCTTCCACTGTTCGCGCGCGTGCAGGTGAAAGACCACCGGGCCCGACTTCAGCAGCGTGAGCCGGTCGGTCACCGTGAAGGTCGGAGGTGAATCCGACGCGATCTCGCGTCCGGCCGTCGCCGCGACGGCGCGCCAGACATGGTCGAGATTGATCCGCGCCCGCAGCCGACGCGCGTCACCCTCGCCTTCCGGGATCATCGCGACCTCCGGCAGCGGCTGTTGCGCGTAGCTGCCGTCCGGCAGCACGGGCGTGACGGTGTTGTGCAGTTCCGAGCGCTTGAGCGTGTGCGTGCGCGGGTCGTCGTAGCGCACGACACCGCGATCGATCAGCACCGGCGTGGCGTCGAGCTCGAGCGTGAACGCACCCTTGTCGAAATGCGTGTGACTCGCCCGGGCCTTGCAGCCGCTCAGGTGCAGGCGCACCGAGCGTCCCGGCGCCACCTCGCGACGGCTGGTGAGCTGACCCGTGTGCGGCAAGGCGCCGAAGGTCGGCACGATGCACTCCGGCGCCGGCAGATCGTCGGGCGCCGCGATGAAGGCAAACGGTCCGTCGATCATGTACTGCCGGTAATAGGTCGCGCCCCGCAATTGCAGGAGCGTGGCCTGCGCGATGCGCGGGTACACATCGTCGGGAAACAGCCCCGCGAGGATCGCGATGGTGTCGCCTGTGAAGCGGTCGTTGGAATTGTCGCCATCCATCAGCACGCCGCCGGGGCTCATGGCCGACATGACCGCGACGAACTTGCCGCTCAACGCCAGCCGCGACGGCAGCACGTCGCGCAGCGGACGTCCACTCGCCCGCGCGTAGGCCAGCAAGCCGGGCAGGACCGCCTGGAGCGTGACACTGAAATAGCCCACGCCCTCATCCACGCCGCCGTCGGGCATGAGGTAATGCTCCATGCCCTCCTGCATGTCCTTGAAGGCCTGCTCGACGTACGGCCGTGTCCGCGGCCAGGCCGGCTCCAGCGCCAGGCCACCGAGGATGCGGGCGCGGCAGAACCACGGACCCTGGTTCATGGTGTAGACGTATTCCCACTTCACCATGTCGCGCTGGAGGACGCTGAGGCCCTTGTCCCAGATCGCGGTGCGCACGAGATCGCGCGCCCGGTCGGTGAGCGCGAAATACAGCCAATCATAGAGCAGCGAGCACGTGGTCGTGGCCATCTCCTCGAGGAAGCAGCGCTGGTCCCAGGTGGACCCGCGGGCGCGGCTCTCGGCCGACTGGCACCAGGTCCGGGTGTGCACGAAACACATCAGATACCGGAGCGCATGACGGATCAGCACGGGATCGTTGCGGAGCAAGCCGATCAACGCGCACAGCACGGGCTCGGCGTTCCACGTGGCGCGACCCTGCTCGCGCGTGCGCAGGTAGCGGTAGTCCGACCAGGGCAGATACTCGTCAATGTCCGCCTCGGGCCGGTGGCCCAGGGTCTCGCGGGCGCGCTCCTCGATCTTGGCCAGGTGGGCCTTCCAGACGGGGCGCTCGGCCTTGGCGCGCAACCGCGGCAGGTCGGCGGCGTCGAACAGGAGCCCGCGCGCAAACTTCACCTCGCCCCACTGCTCCGGGGGCAAAATCAACCCATCCCAGTTGGCATCGTACTGCGGCCGGGCCGCAACGAGGCTGCGCACGAGCGCCGACTCGGCCACGCCCCACCAGTGGAGACCCACCATGGCCGGACCGGCGGCGGTGACGCTGAACGAGGCGCGCAGGGCGCTCACGGGGCGCGCCCCGATCTCACGCGTGATTTCACTCCGCGCACCCTTGCCCACGATCGGATCGCCCAGCGGCTGCCAGCCCCCCGGACGGCGGGCGGAGAACTGCACCGTCACCTCCGCCGGCAAGACGACGCAGAAGATGAACTGGTCGAAGCGCGGCGGAAGTTCGGCCAGCTCGAGCGTGATCGCACCGACGGTGTCGCCGGCGGCGGCGTTGTCCCAGATCAGCTTGGTGCTGTCCCAGAAATGCGCGTGGCGGAACCCCGGGGCGCGCCCTTCGAGATTGAATGGAAGCCGCGTAGCGATGCGCTCGTCATGAAACGGCGCGAAGATGGACTCCGCAGGGTTGAGTTCGAGGAGGAACAGCGGCGGGGGCATACGTCCGCTGGCTTACGCCGCGGTCGCCAATGCGGCAACCGCGGACTGCGGGAGTTCAAGCTACCTGTAGGGGCGCACCTCGCGTGCGCCTTGCACCGGTCACATCCCAGTTCGCATTCGTGCAGCGAACCGATGCGGCACGTCCAGGGCGCAGGCGAGCTGCGCCCCTACATGGGGTCTCGCACGCCCAGAGCGCTCACTTCGCCACGCTCGCCGGCCAGCGGCGGAAGGCGGAGAAGTTGGGCTGCGTGCGGTCGTAGGTCTCGCGGCGGCGGACGTACTCGGCGTAGTCGGTGACCTGCTCGGGATGCTTCCGGCTCTGCACGAGGAAGTCGGCCTCGGGCGGGTAGCAGGCGACGTTGCCCTTCTCGTAGAAGGCGGCGTCGGCCTTGCCCTCGGCGTCGATCGTCTCCGGCCAGAGCCCGACATTGTTGGGCGTCTCGGCCGACTGGTAGCGCAGGTCCACGCTCCAGCGGATGTGGTCGGACGTGTTCGGCGTCGAACAGTGCGGCGTGCGGTTCGTCATGAAGACGACGCCGCCACGCGGGCAGCTCGCGGTGATGGCCTTGCGCGGGTCATCGGGGAGGTTCTCGTCCTTGATGACGAGGAAACCCGCGTTGCCGCCGGTGTGGTGGGTGACCACCTTGCCTTGGTGCGTGCGCGGAAGGATCTGCATGCAGCCGTTCTCGACGGTGGCGTCGACCAGCGGGACCCAGCAGGTGATGATGAGCGACGTGTCGCAGTGCGGCGCGAAGTAACCGCTGTCCTGGTGCCACGGCACCACGCCGCGGCCGATGTTGGGGAGTTTCGGGCGGATGCGGTAGACGGACGACGCCACGATTTCCTCGGAGCCGAGCAGTCCGCCGACCGCGGAGAGCAGCTTGGGGCTCGCGATCACGTCGAACATCTGCGGCGCATGGAAGCCGCCGCCGCGCAGGCCCTCGAGGTGGCGCATGATGGCCTCGCCGTTTTCCTTCGAGTCGCGGTAGATCGCCGCGAGTTGGCGGTCAAAGTCGAGTTCCGCGTGGAGGTTCGTGAGCTTGCCCTCAGTCTGAAGCTGCCGGGCCTTGCGGTTGATCTCCTGGTGCAGCTCGGCGCGGAGCGGCTCGAGATCGGCAGGATCGAAAACGTTGGGGACGATCAGATAGCCCTCCTCGTGGAAAAAGCTGATCTGCGCGGGTGTGAGCGGTGTGGGGGTGTTCACGGGTCGGGACGTTGCCCGTTTTTTGGATTTTCGGCAATAGCCCGTATTCACCATCGGTGGTAAATAACCGCCAGAAACCCGGCATCGAGCCAGCGCCAACGGCGCGCCCCATAACAGCCTGGGGCAACGCCCCAGGAATACGCCGGACAGAGATGGGAGGGCTGAAAGCCCGATCCATAGCCCGGGCTTTCAGCCCTCAAGGTTCGATCGAACACGTTTCCTGGGGTTGCACCCCAGGCTGTTATCGAGCGCGCCGTTGGCGCTTAACCGGCGGCCGGGCGCGGAGAGGTTTTGACCGGGGCCGGGCCTCGGTCAGGCTCGGGACATCGTGAGATTCCCCAACCAGGTCGTCTGGATCACCGGCGCCTCGTCCGGCATCGGCGAGGCGCTGGCCCACGCTTTCGCGGCCGAGGGCGCGCGGCTGGTGCTGTCGAGCCGGCGGGCGGAGGAATTGGAACGCGTGCGCTCGGCCTGTCCGCGACCCGACGAACACCGGATCGTGCCGCTCGACCTCACGCAGCCCGGGACATTTGCGGCCGCCGTGGCCGAAGTTGAACGCCAGTGCGGCGGCGTGGACGTGCTCGTCAATAACGGCGGCGTCAGCCAGCGCGCGCTGGCCATGAACACGACACCTGAAGTCGAACGGGCCTTGATGGAGGTGAACTATTTCGGCCAGGTGGCGCTGACCAAGGCCGTGCTGCCGGGCATGCTGGCGCGACGCTCCGGT
Source organism: Opitutaceae bacterium (assembly GCA_019634615.1). Lineage (GTDB taxonomy): Bacteria > Verrucomicrobiota > Verrucomicrobiia > Opitutales > Opitutaceae > UBA2377. Next base: position 54,296 of record JAHCAZ010000009.1, on the reverse strand, counting down.
CACATCGTGGTCGTGAGCAGCGTGATGGGCTACGTCGGCACGCCGGGACGCTCGAGCTACGCGGCGGCGAAGCACGCGCTGCACGGCTATTTCAATTCGCTGCGCGCCGAGGTCTGGCGCGAGGGCATCAAGGTCACCCTCGCCTGCCCGGGCTACGTGAAGACATCCGTCAGCGCCAACGCCCTCGGCGGCGACGGCCGCAAGCACGGCGTCACCGATGCGACGCACGAGCGCGGCATCCCGGCAGTGAAGTGCGCCCGCGCCATCGTCAACGCCACCGCCCGCGGCCGCGAGGAAGTCGCCGTGGGCGGCCCGGAAGTGATGGCGATCTACCTGAAACGCTGGTTCCCCTGGCTCGCGTCACGGATCATCCGGCGATTGAAATTCGTGACGAAGTAAGCGTGAGGGCGGATGCGGCGTGGTTAAAAAAAGACCGGCGGTTTTCCGCCGGTCTGAGGTTGAGGGTCTTTGCTTTGGCTTACGCGAAGCTGCCGCCGCGGGTGATGCCCATGGCTTGGCGGCGGGCGCGGCGGTCGGCGGCGGCCTTCTTTTCGTAGCCCTGGCGGCGGTGCTCGGCGAGCGGGTCGGCGGGGAGCTTGTTGGCCTTGCGCCACTTCGCGAGGGCCGGGGTGACATCGGTGAAGAACGCCTTCTTCAACTGGAGCTCGGCATCGATGACGTTGTTCTTCGCCTGCGCGGCGCGGAGCGCGTCGTGGTCGACGATGGCCGCCTTGGCGTAGAGTTCCTGCGCCATGACGACGGTCTGGATCATCGCCTCGACCTTGGCCTTCTCGTTGTGCGACTGGTCGACCATGTAAGCGATCTTGGGCATCTTGCCGTGGTCGGACGCGTAGCTGTGGATCTCGTGGAAGATGCGGAAGATCTGGTACGGATCGATCGAGCCGAGGGTGAGGTCGTCGTCGGCGTACTTGCGGTCATTGAAGTGGAAGCCGCCGAGCATGTTCTCGTCGAGGAGCCAGGCGACGATCTGCTCGATGTTGGTGGCGTTGTAGTGGTGGCCGGTGTCGACCAGCACCTTGGCGCGCGGACCCGCCTTCTTGGCGTAAAGGAGCGCCATGCCCCAGTCGGCGATGTCGGTGGCGTAGAACGCGGGCTCGAAAGGCTTGTACTCGACCAGCATGGTCTGGCCGGGCGCGAGGCGGTTGTGCAGGGACTTCAGGCAGGACTCGAAGTAGCCCTTGCGTTCGCGGATGCTGTTCTGGCCGGGGTAGTTGGTGCCGTCGGCAAACCAGAGCGAGAGGTACTCGCTGCCCGTGGCCTTCATGATGTCCACCGAGTCGTAGCAGTGCTTGAGCGCGCGGCGGCGGACGGCCGGGTCGTTGTGACCGAAGGAGCCCCACTTGTATTCCTGGTCCTGGAAGAGGTTGGGGTTGATCGCGCCGATCTTGACGCCGTGCTTGCGCGCGAGGCGGCCGACCTTGGCGGGGTCCTCGCCCTTGACGAAGTCCCACAGCACGTGCACGGCCACGGTCGGGCAGCAACCGGTGAGGGCATGCACCTGGCCGGCATCGGCCAGCTTGTCGTTCATGTCGATCGCGGCGGCGTCCTGGAAGAACTTGCCGAAACGCGTGCCGGTGTCGGCGAAACCCCAGCTCGGGGTTTCGACATTGAAAGAGTCGAGCGCCTCGACGGCGCGGCGAAGGGTTTTGGGAGTCATGGCAGGTCGTTTATGGCGCAGCGCCGCCGGGGAAGTCAGTCCCAAAGATTGGGCGCCGCACGCGGAGCTTGCGGACCGTCCGGCGCGCGCCGAAGGTCGCCGCATGTGCGACGCCTGCCTCCGCCTCGGCTCCCCGTGGCTCCCCGCCCTCCACGGCGGGGAAAGTCGCCCGCGCGCCCGCCCCAAGGCCCAGTTGCAGCTGGCAAGGCATGTCGTGACGCGGGGCGCGAAAGAGACGGCGGAAAGCAAACCGCGGAAGAAGCGGAAACGTTAACCACCGTTCGCACGCTCAGACACAGCGCGGGAACATCGGGAAACGCGCGGGCGGGATTGGGGCGCCGTCGGGGTTTGGGTTTTCGGGCGGGGACATGGCGACGATCTGATCGCCGCGCCAATCGATCGTGAAGGGCTGGCCGACCATGACCTCGACCGTGCGCTCTTGCCGCACGGGGAATTCAAAGGTCACCCGCCGGGCCATGCCGGTGCCGGGGACGTGCAGGTAGCCGTTTGCGACGGTGGGGACGATGGCGTCGCCGTTGGTGCTGGCCTTGACCGAATCGGCGACGACCCACGGCGGCAGACGCAGGAACAGATCGCGACCGCGGTCGTCCGTGACCTCGATCCGGCCGGTTCCTGAAAGCCCGCTGCGCACATGCACGCCATCGCGCTCAACGTCGAAGAGGAGATTCACTCGAACCGTCGCCGCGCTGACCTCCAGCGCCGCTTGCCAGGCTGCGCTCAAGGCATCGGCAGCGCCCGACGTGATGTCGTAGATGCACAGCGGCGCCGTGTCCTCGACCTGCAGGTCGTTGGGCGTCGGAATCCCGAAGCCCCCGCGCACGCGGTCCGCGAGGCGGCGGCGCTGATCCTCCGGCGCTTCCGGGTCGTTCGCCAGACCCGCGACGTGCCGCAGCTGCGAGGGCAGCAGGTGACCCCGCAGGATGCGCTCGGAGCGCCCGAAATATTCCGGCCCCACGGCGTGCCCGAGGAGCAGGGCTCCGCGCAGCAGGTCGCCGGTGTTGTTGGCCTCGCCGCGCAATACCCGGCGGTGCAGGCCCTCCATGGACCAGCCGAAGCTGCTGTTGAAGCGTGCCAAGCCGACATCGAAGGCGCGGCGCGCGCCGGCAAGGAGCGCGGCGTCGCCGGTCTCGAGCGCGAGGTCGATCAGACCGGTCACGAGGACGTTGATCGAATGCCCGTGGGTCCCCGCCGCGTCGGTGAGGTCGCCCGATTCCGTGAAGCAATGCCGCAGCGCAAAGCCGGCGATGAGGCGGGCGACATCGAGCGCGAACTCATCCTTGCTCACGCGCCCATAGCGCACGAGCGCATCGAGCGTCCGCCCCTCCATGTGCGGTTGGTGCGTGTAGGCCCCGACATAGTCGGGCAGCCGATCGCGATGGAGCCGACCCTCGTCGTCGAGGCTGCGCCGAAGCGTGCGCACCAGCTGCCGCGCCGGGGTGACAGCCCGGTCATCGCCCCGCTTCAGCAAGGCGGTGAGGCCATTGAGCCCTTCACGCACATTGTGCAGGCTGCACACCCGCCTGCCGCTGGGGCCGGCGGCATCGCTCGGCAGGCCGTCGCCCGGTCCGAACAAGCCGAGCAGGAAGCCGCTCAGCGCCGCGATGATGGCTGGATCGACCCGTTCGCCGGTCACGGCCTCGGTCAGGGTCAGGCCATGCAGCGCGCGACCGGCATTGTGCAAGCGGTCCCAGACCGCCTCGCCGTCGTAGGGCGCATGCTTGAGGACGGTGAGGTTGCCGTCGGCGATGTCGCAGTTCCAATACGGCAGATACTCGCGGCTCGCATCGAGGCAGCCGATCAGCGCGCCCTGTGCAAGGCGGACGCGTTCGCGCAGGTCCACGGGGTCGAGCAAATCGGATCCGGGTGCTGGGGTGGCAGCGGCCATGCGGACCGAACTAGATGCGCGGAAAAGCAATCACCGCGAGCCCGAAGCACGGGCGTGGCATCCTACCGGAAGGGTGGATCGCGAAGACAGGCCGAACCGATCGCGGAAACACGGAAGAGCTAAAACACGGAAAGACCCGGCTTGAATCCGCGCTTCCGCCTTTCCGCGCTTCCGCGATGGGTCTGGAGCTTCGCGTTCCCCGCGGTCTTTCAGACTTCCGCGGGCTTGGGGGGCTTGGGCTTGCCGATCGTCAGGACCGCGAGGCCGAACAGGACGAAGCCGGCGCAGACGCCGATGAACCAATCGCCGTGCTCGGCGTAGTAGCTGTTGCGGTTGAGCCAGCGCGCGTCGCGCGAGATGGCCAGGGCGCGGGCGCCGCGGAAATAGACACTGCCCTCGTCGTTGGTGAGCGTCGCACGCACGTTGCCGTACTCGTCGATCCAGCCGCTCCAGCCGCCATTGCCGACGCGGATGACCGGGCGGCGCGTCTCGACCGCGCGCAGGACCGAGTGGGCCGCGTGCTGGTAGGCCGCCCCACCCTCGCCGAACCAGCCGTTGTTGGTCATGACAGTCAGGACCTCGGCGCCGGCCAGCGCGCTCGACGTTGCGAGGCGCGGATAGATGTCCTCGTAGCAGATGAGCGGGCCGATCACCAAGGGTCCGGTCGGCAGGCTGACCACCAGCGGCCGGGCGTCGTCGCCGGCCTGGAAGTCGTCGCCGATCTCCACGAACTTGCGCAGCCAGCCCAGTACCGGGCGCAGCGGCACGAACTCGCCGAAGGGTACGAGCCGGCGCTTCGCGTAATAGACCGGCTGCAGGCCGAAGTCGGGCGTGACGACGAAGGCGCCGTTCAACCAGCTCTCGGCCGGGCCGCCGCGGTCCTCGATCGCGATGGAGCCGAGCAAGATCGGCGTGCGCACGTGGTTGGAAAGCGTTTCGACGAAAGCCCGCGCGTTGTCGTCGCCGCGCACGGCCCAGGGCGTGACGGCCTCGGGCCAGATGATGAGGTCGGGGCGGCTGATGGCGGCGTTGGTCGTGAGCGTCTCGAGGGTTTCGAGGATGCCCGGGCCCTTGCTCGGGTCCCACTTCACCGTCTGCGGGATGTAGGGCTGCACGACGGCGACCCGGGCGACGTCCTGGCGCTGCTGCCCGAAGATCTCACTGAGCAGGAGGAACGTCGGGAACATGAGCACGAGCAGCGCGGCCATGAACTCGGGGCTGCGCTTGCGCAGGCCGATCTCCTTCTCGCGCAGCAGGCGGTGCGCGTAGGCGGCGAAGCCGAGGTTGAAGACGATGAGGATGAACGAGACCGCGTAGGCGCCGGTGTACGACGCCACCTGGAGCAGGATCGGACGCTGCCACTGGCTGGCCGACAGCGGGAGCCAGGGGAACCCGCCGAGGAGCCAGGTGCGGGACCACTCGACGATCACCCACAGGGCGGCGAGGCCGAAGACGGCAATGACGCGGATGCCCGGCTCACGGCCGCGCAGGCGGGGCATGACCCACCAGACGGCGAGGTACCAGACGCCGACCCAAGCGCCAACGAAGGGCCCGAGCAGGAGCAGGCCGCCGATGGTCACATGCTGCAGCCAGCCAAGGAGGATGGTCCACGCCACGGCCTGAGCGGCGAACATCGTGCCGAGGTAGAGTCGGAAACTCGGCTTGAGGTAGGCCCAGAAAATCGCCGGCGCGGCGAAGGCGTAGGCAAACTCCGGCGCCGGCACCGGCGGAAAGGACGCGACGGTCAGGACGACGGTGCAGACAAACACCCCGAGCGCCCAGAGCGCGTCGGCATGGCGCTGCCAGAACCGGGGACGATCAGCATAGGGATCGTCGGCGAGCGGAAGGGAAACGGCGGGAGAATCAGAAGACACGGAAGAGGGAAATGTAGGCAGGGCAATGGGGGCTAGGCTATGCTAAAGATGGACAGATGGACTCGGAGGGGGAAAACCACTGATGGATTTCGCCAATGGGCGAAATCTTCGAAGTGCGGCTTCGGCTGATCGCCTTCGCGGTAAGTTTGGGGCCCGCTAATCGCGGGCTGTTTCGTAGGCAGCCCGCTTGCGGGCGCTTGTTTGGCATGCACCAGCCGCTCGAAGCGCGAGCAAGCTCACGGCCAACAATAATCAAAATCCCCGGTCTGCGATTAGCAGACCCCTAAACGCGAGGCGCAGGCGATCAGCCGGAGCTTCACTTCCTAGATCCCGCCCATTGGCGGGATCCCATCAGTGGTTCCCCACCCCGCCCCCACCTCACGCCCCGTGGCAGTTCTTGTATTTCTTGCCGCTGCCGCAGGGGCACGGGTCGTTGCGGCCGACCTTGGGGGTCTCGCGGCGGACGGTGACCTTGGGCAACTTGATCTCAGGCTCGGCGGCGGCTTCACCCGGGGCCTGGACGGCCGCGGGGGCGGCGCGCGGGGCGGTGGGGGCATCGGTCGGGCCGACGGCCTTGGCGGTGCGGCTGAGGAGGGCCAGCATGTTCTCGAAGGCCTGGAGGTTCGACGCGCTGCGGAACAGGCCGGTGCAGATCTGCAGTCGGACGTTGTTCATCAGCTCCTCGAAATACTTGTAGGCCTCGCCCTTGTACTCGACGAGCGGGTCCTTCTGGCCGTAGCTGCGCAGGCCGATGGAGCGGCGGAGCTCCTCCATCTCGGTGAGGTGCTCCTGCCAGTGGTGGTCGATGGCGTTGATGACCACGTAGCGCTCGAGCGAGCCGAGGGCCTCGGGGATCTCGACGGACTCCTTCACCGCGTAGGCGCGCTTGATGCGCTCGATGACCAGCTTCGCCATGGCCTCGACGTCGGTGCCGGTGAGCTCGTTGGCGTGGAGGCTGATCGGGAAGTGCGAGTTTACCCAGCCGAGGAACGTCTCGACGTCGGCCGGGGCGGGCGCGACCTTGGCGCCGAAGCCGGCGACCTCGAGGCGGTTGAGGAGTTCCTCCTCGATCTGTTCGAAAATGATGTCCTTCGGGCGCTCGGCGTGGATGGCGGCGTTGCGGATGCCGTAGACGACCTCGCGCTGCTGGTTGAGCACGTCGTCGTACTGGAGCAGGCGCTTGCGGATGGAGTAGTTCTGCTGCTCGACCTTCTTCTGCGCGCTCTCGATGGAGCGGTTGAGCCACGGGTGCTCGAGCTCCTCGCCCTCCTGCATCGAGCCTTCCATGAGGCGCGAGGCGAGGTTGCCCTGGAGGAAGAGGCGCATGAGGTCGTCCTCGAGCGAGAGGAAGAACTTCGTCGTGCCGGGGTCGCCCTGGCGGGAGCAGCGGCCGCGCAGCTGGCGGTCGATGCGGCGGGACTCATGGCGCTCGGTGCCGAGCACGTACAGGCCGCCGAGCTCGCGCACGCCCTCGCCCAGTTTGATGTCGGTGCCGCGGCCCGCCATGTTGGTGGCGATGGTGACGGCGCCGCGCTGGCCGGCGCGGGAGACGATCTCGGACTCCTGCTGGTGGAACTTGGCGTTGAGGACGGTGTGGATGATGCCCGCACGCTTCAGCATGCGGGACAGCACCTCGGAGGACTCGACCGACACGGTGCCGACCAGCACGGGCTGGCCGCGCTGGTTGGCGGCCTCGATCTCCTTCACGACCGCGTTGAACTTGTCGCGGCGGGTCTTGAAGATGGAGTCGTTCTTGTCGACGCGGATGCAGGGCTTGTTGGTCGGGATGACCTGCACGGCGAGGCGGTAGATGTCCTGGAACTCCGCGGCCTCGGTCTCGGCCGTGCCCGTCATGCCCGCCAGCTTCTCGTACATGCGGAAGTAGTTCTGGATCGTGACGGTGGCGTAGGTGCGCGTCTCGCGCTCGATCGTGACGCCCTCCTTGGCCTCGACCGCCTGGTGCAGGCCGTCGGACCAGCGGCGGCCGGGCATGACGCGGCCGGTGTTCTCGTCGACGATCATGACCTTGCCCTCCTGCACGACGTACTCGACGTCGCGCTCGTAGAGGGAGTAGGCGCGGAGGAGCTGGGAGATGGCGTGGATCTCGCCGGAGATCTCGGCGTAGCGGTTCTGCGAGGCGAGCTTGCGGGCCTCGCGCTCCTCGGCGGTGACGGCGGTGGATTTGTCGAGCTCGGAGAACTCGGTCGCGAGGTCGGGCAGGACGAAGGCGTCGGGATTGTCGGGGCGCAGCTTGGTGCGGCCGATCTCGGTGAGGTCGGCCTGGTGCTGGCGCTCGTCGATGACGTAGTACAGCTGCTCCTTGAGGCGGAAGAGCTCCTCCTTCTGGAAGTCGGAGTTCATCTCGGTCTCCGTCTTGTCGAGGAGCTTGCGCCATTCCGGGTTCTCCATGAGGCGCATGAGCAGCTTGTTCTTCGGGTTGCCCAGCTTGACCTGCAGGAGCTTGCGGGCGGCGGCCTGGAGGTCGTCCGGGGAGGTGTCCTTCTTCTCGAGGATCTCCTTGGCCTCGCCGACGATGCGGTTGCAGAGGCGGGTCTGGTCGGAGACGAGGCGGTCCACCGAGGGACGCAGGGCCGTGAAGGGCTGCTCGCGCTCGATCGGGGCGGGGCCGGAGATGATCAGCGGCGTGCGGGCCTCGTCGACGAGGATGGAGTCGATTTCGTCGACGATGCAGTACCAGTGGTCGCGCTGGACCTGGTCGTCCTTGCGCGTCGCCATGCCGTTGTCGCGGAGGTAGTCGAAGCCGAACTCGCTCGCGGTGCCGTAGGTGATGTCGCGGCCGTACATCTGCCGGCGGAGGTCGGAGGCCATCTGCTGCTGGATGCAGCCGACGCTGACGCCGAGGAAGTTGTAGAGGTAGCCCATCCACTCGGAGTCGCGGCGGGCGAGGTAGTCGTTGACGGTGACGAGCTGCGTGTTCCGGCCGGTGAGGGCGTTGAGGTAGAGCGGCAGGGTGGCGACGAGGGTCTTGCCTTCACCGGTGGCCATTTCCGCGATGCGGCCCTCGTGGAGCGTGATGCCGCCGATGAGCTGGACGTCGAAGTGGACCATGTCCCAGGTCAGCTCGTGCTCGCAGACGGTGATCTTGCGGCCCTGGAGGCGGCGCGCGGCGTTCTTCACGGCGGCGAACGCCTCGGGGAGGATCTGGTCGAGGGTTTCGCCGTTTTTCAGGCGGGCCCGGAACTCGTCGGTCTTGGCGCGAAGCTGGTCGTCGGAGAGGGTCTGGTACGACTGCTCGATCTCATTGATGCGAGCGACGATCGGGCGGCACTTCTCCAGGTATTTCTTATAGTGCCGGCCGGCAAAGCGTTTGAACAGAAAGGAAAGCATGAAGGGTCGAGACCATAGCCCGCAGAGGGGGCTTGGCAAATGGCAAATGCCGGGGGACTAGGACACCGGCCGGGGCAAAAGTGCCCGGGAATCCCGCGGGTGCGCCGGCCTGGCCGGACGGCTCAGACTTGGGTGCGGAAATACGCGATCGTCCGCTTGAGGCCCTCCTCGAGCGGCACGGTGGGTTCCCACTTCAGGTGCTTGCGGGCGAGCGTGATATCCGGGCGACGCTGCTTCGGGTCGTCGGCCGGCAGCGGCTTGTGGACGATCTTCGACTTGCCGCCGACCAGCTTGAGCGTGAGCTCGGCGAGCTGCAGCATGGTGAACTCGCCCGGGTTGCCGAGGTTCACGGGGCCGACCGTCTCGGTCTGGTTCATCAGGCGGATGAAGCCCTCGATGAGGTCGTCGACGTAGCAGAAGGAGCGCGTCTGCGTGCCGTCGCCATAGATGGTGATGTCCTCGCCCTTGAGCGCCTGCACGATGAAGTTCGAGACCACGCGGCCGTCGTTGGGGTGCATGCGCGGGCCGTAGGTGTTGAAGATGCGGACGACGCGGATATCGACCTTGTTCTCGCGGTAGTAGTCGAAGAAGAGCGTCTCGGCGCAGCGCTTGCCCTCGTCGTAGCACGAGCGGCGGCCGATGGGGTTGACGTTGCCCCAGTAGCTCTCGGGCTGCGGATGCACGGTCGGGTCGCCATAGACCTCCGAGGTGCTGGCCTGGAACACGCGGGCCTTCACGCGCTTGGCGAGGCCGAGGCAGTTGATCGCGCCCATGACCGAGGTCTTCGTGGTCTTGATGGGATTGAACTGGTAGTGCGGCGGCGAGGCCGGGCAGGCGAGGTTGTAGATCTGGTCGACCTCGAACTTGAAGGGGTCGATCACGTCGTGCCGGACGAGCTCGAACGACGGATGGTTGAGGAGATGGGCGATGTTCGTCTTCCGACCGGTGAAGAAGTTGTCGAGGCAGACGATCTCATGGCCGTCCTTGAGCAGGCGGTCGCAGAGATGGGAACCGAGGAAACCGGCGCCGCCGGTGACGAGGATGCGCATGGGGCGAGTCAGCGAGAGAAGGGGGTGGCGGGCAAGTCAGCAATCAGCGCCGGGCTGCGCCCGGCGCACGCTGAACGTTTAACGCTGAACGCTTAAGCCGGACCCTTGCGATGTAGCTACGAGCGTGAGCGAGTGGTGGTTGCGCGGTCGCTGCCGTAATGCCACTCGCTCACGCTCGTAGCTACATCCAGGGAAGCTCTGCCCTTGAGCGTTAAACGTTGAAAGTTGAGCGTTAAGCGTTCGCCGCGGTCACGCGGCGCCCGCCTCGTACCGCTCGATCCACGCGCGCGACCAGCCGGCGAAATCGCCGGCCTCGATGTGCGCACGGGCCTGCGCCATGAGGTCGAGGTAGAAATGCAGGTTGTGCAGCGTGAGCAGGGTGCAGCTCAGGATTTCGCCGGCGACCGTCAGGTGCCGCAGGTAGGCGCGCGAGAAATGCGTGGTGTAGTTGCGCACCTCGTCGCTGATCGGGCGCGGGTCGGTGCGGAAGCGCTCGTTGCGCAGGTTCATCGGCCCGTCGGGCGTGAAGACCAGACCGTTGCGCGCCACGCGCGACGGGAGCACGCAGTCGAACATGTCGACCCCGAGCGCGATCATCTTCAGGAGCTGCGGCGGCGTACCGAGACCCATGGTGTAGCGCGGCTTGTGCAAGGGGAGGAAAGGCGTGGTCGCGCCGACCTGCTTCAGCATCTCCGGCTCAGGTTCGCCCACGCTCACGCCGCCGACGGCGTAGCCCGGGAAGTCGAGAGCCGCGAGCGCCTCCGCGGCCTCGCGGCGCAGGTCGTCGAAGGTCGAGCCCTGCACGATCGCGAACACGTGGTGACCCGCGGCGAGGAAGCCGCTGTCGGAGGCGATCGCCTTGCACTGCCGCGCCCAGCGCTCGCTCCGCGCCACGGCCGCGGCGCAGGCGTCACGCTCGCAGGGCCAGGGCGGACACTCGTCGATGACCATGGCGATGTCGCTGCCGAGATTCTGCTGGATCGCCATGACCTCCTTCGGCCCGAGGAAGAGCTTCGCGCCGTCGAGGTGGGACTGGAACTCGATGCCGTCGTCGCGGAGCTTGCGCAGCTTCGCCAGCGAGAAGACCTGGAAGCCGCCGCTATCGGTCAGGATCGGGCCGTCCCAACCCATGAAACGGTGCAGGCCGCCGAGGTCGCGGATCAGCTCCGAGGTCGGGCGCAGGTTGAGGTGATACGTGTTGCCGAGGATGATCTGCGCCCCGATCTCGCGCAGGTGCGCGGGCGTGAGCGCCTTGACCGTGCCCTGCGTGCCCACGGGCATGAAGATGGGCGTCTCCACGACGCCATGCCGCGTCGTCAGCCGCCCACGGCGGGCCGCGGTGGCGGAATCGGTCTTGAGCAGCTCAAAGGACATGCGGCGAACATCCAACATCCCACGCCCAACATCCAACCTAGAAATGCGGCCGGCTTTATTTAACCACGGATTACACGGATGGGCACGGATTCAAACCAAGGCAATGGCTCCATCCGTTTAATCCCAATCCGTGTAATCCGTGGTTAAGAATTCCGGCCCCGCTACGCTAAGCACGCCGCGAGCGCGTCTTGCAGCTTGGCCGGGTCGAGCCCGGTGCCGATGAAGACCAGCTCCTGGCGACGGTCGCCGTGCGGCTCGGCCCAGCGGGACTTCGCGGACTCCGGGATCTCGGCCTCGGTGATCACCCCGCGCTCGCGCAGCTCAGCGGCCCAGGTGCCGACGAAGTCCTTCTTCACCTGGCCACCCGCGACCGACAGGAAACCGATGTCGGCCGCCTGCTGGCGCAACCAGAAAAAGCCCTTCGCGCGCAGCAGCCCGGGCGGCAGGCCCTCGCTCAGGAACGTATGGAATCTCTCCGCGTCGAACGGCCGCCGCTCCTGGTAGACCCAGCTCGTGATGCCGTAATTCTGCTCGTGCCGCGGCGCCGCGGGCGGGCGCACGCCGGCGCCGGCGACCTCGTCGAGGACACGAATCCAGCGCGCGCCGCGGATCGTTGCCTCGGCGTCGAAACGCACGGTGCCGAGCAGCCGGCCGGCCTCCACCCTGCCCTGTTCCACCCGCCAGACCTCGGCGCGTGGATTCAGCCCGTGCAAAATGCGCTCGACCTCGTCGAGCTCGGCGGGCGCGACCGTGTCGGCCTTGTTCAACACCAGCACGTCGGCGCACTCGGCCTGCTCGACGAGCAGCTCGTAGACCGGCTTCTGGGTCGCAGGCGGCGCGATCACGGTCGCCGCCGTGGCCTTGCGGTGCTGCTCGAGGAAATGGCGGGCATCGATCACCGTCACGAGCGACGACAGGCGGGCGAGGTCCGACAGACTGCGACCGAAGGCGTTGCGCCGCGTGAACAGGCGCGCGATGGCCCGCGGCTCGGCGACACCCGTGGTCTCGACCAAAATGTGCCCGTACGTTTCCCCGGGCGCCGCGCCCGGCGGCGGATTGGCGCAAAGCTCCGCCACGGTCTCAGCCAACTCGTCACGGACGGAGCAGCACACGCAGCCGTTGCCGAGTTCGATGACCCGCTGCGCCCCGGCCTGGGCCACGAGCTGGGCGTCGATGTTGATCGAGGCCACGTCGTTGACCACGGCCGCCCAGCGCCGGCCGGCCGCCTGCCCGAGCAGGTGCTTGAGCAGCGTGGTCTTGCCGGCACCGAGGAAGCCGCACAGCACGGTCACGGGCACGCGGGGACGATCGGAGGCGGGAGCGGTCATGCGGACAGACATGCAAATCCACCCGGGGCCGCGGGTGCAAACAAACCTTGCCGAGCCTCCCCCGCCCCCCGCATTGATACGTCGCGCTCCATGCCCGCCGCGTCCCCCGCTCCCAGCCTGCTCATCGCCGTCACCGGCCTGCCCGGTGCGGGCAAGACACGGCTGCTCGCCGAGCTCGCGGCCTGGCACGGCACCCGCCACGGCCGCACCGAGGGTTTCATCGCCATGGCGGGCGATCGTGCGCAACCCGACCAGGGCGCGGGTGAGTATCGGCTGCAATTCGTCGCCACCGGCGAGGAGGTGCCATGGCTCGTGCGCGACGAGACGGTGTCGCCGCCATATCGTTTCAACGCGACGACGCAGACCCGCCTCGAGCACTGGGTGCACGCCCTGCCTGTGGGCTGCCCGCTCGTCGTCCTCGACGAATTCGGCAAGTTCGAGGCGCGCGGCGAGGGCCTCATGGCCCTGTGGCCGGCGCTGCGCGCGGCCAAGCCGCTGATCATCGCCCTGGCGGTGCGCACCGATTGCGTGGAGGAGATCGAGGCGCGCCTCGGCCAGCGTTTCGACCTGCGGATCGCCGCCGACGCCTCGGACGCCTTCACGCGGCTGCAAACCGCCTGCGCCGACCTCGGCGAATGGACCCGCATCGGCCTCTTCGGCGGTGCGGCCGGCGGCATCGAGATGTCGGTCGGCACGGCGCTGCACCTCGGACAGGTGCCGCTGCGCGGCCTCGCGCTCTCGAGCCTGCAGGGCGCGATGATGACTTTTACCGGCTTCGGCCTGACGCAGCCTGGCCGCGTCATCTGGGTGCCGTTCATCTCCGCCGGGCTCAAGGCCCTCTCCCCCGGTGGCAGCCGCATCCGGCCCATGATCGCCATCAGCATGCAGGGCGCACTCTACGGTGCCTCGGTGCAGATGGTGGGCTGGAACGTCCTCGGCGTGACGCTCGGCGGCGCCCTCATCGGTGCCTGGGCAGCGACCCAGGGCTTTGTCCTCCAGCTCCTCATGCTGGGCGGCGAAATGATCAAGGCCTACGACGCCGCCGTCCTTTGGCTCGCGAAAAACTGGGGCATCACCGCGCCAGGCCTGCCGTGGCTCGTCGGCGCCTGGGCGTTGTTGCACGGCGCCGCCGCCGCCGGGGTCGCGTTCGCCGCCTGGCGCCTGCGCGCGCCGCCGCAGAGATTGCGCGAACTTATCGAGCGTGAAACTCAGCGCCAGCCGGCTGCGGCCGGTGCGACCTCCGCGGTTCCACCCCGCCGCTGGGCCGCCCTGCGCGAACTCGCCCGCTGGCAATTCTGGCTGCCGCTCGTGCTCGTGAGCGCGATCTTGCTCTCCACCGGCCGCTCCTGGGAGACGGTCGCCTGGCTCACGCTGCGCGTCGTCGTCGTGGGCGTGATCCTGCTCACCCTCGTCTCGCTGCTCCGCCCCGCGCGCTGGGCCGACAAGCTCCGCCGCCGCGGCTGGTGGGGCCCGGCGCTGGCGTTTTCGGGCGCGCTGCGGCGCGCTGGGCGCGAATGACCGCCGGCGCTGCGCGCCGGAACGCTCAACGCCGAACGTTTAACGCTGAACGCTGAAGTACGGAATGGCGTGGGTAGGGGCGGCTTTATGCCGCGATCGTGAGCGCAACATCGCGGCTTAAAGCCGCTCCTACGCATGGCCATGTTGAACGTTGAGCGTTAAGCGTTTCCTCCTCTGCCCCCGGATTGACGCAGGTCAATGATCACCGGAATCGGGATTGATTCCGCGCCACGCCTCCCCCTTGTTGCCACCGTGCGCCGCGCCATCTCCATCCTCAGCCTTTGCCTCGCTTGGCTCTGTGCCAACGGGGCGCTGTGGGATGCCGTGCAGGTGTTCGCCTGGGGCAAGATGGTGCACGAGTACTCGCGTTTCATGACGCTGGCGCAGGCGGTCGAGATCACGTTCGACGGCTCCGCGCCCTGTGAGATTTGCGTGGCGGTCGATGATGCCACGCAAGGCCAGCCGCCCGACCAGCAGGTCGAGCGCAGCCACGAACGCGTGCTGCTGGCTTGTCAGGCGCCCGAGCGGGTCGTGCTCACGATTCCGGAGCACACCTGGCCGGGGATCGTCCACGATCTCGGCCTCACCCGCACCGAACCGGTGCCGGTGCCCCCGCCCCGCTGCTGAGCGGCAGCCCCTGACGTCCGACCGTGCCCGCCCGCCGGGACGGTTCCTCGTCGTTCGCCCGAATCTGGCGATCCCGTGTGCGCGCTCGCATGCCCGCGCCGCGGATTCCGTGCATGCGCTCACACCATGAATCTTTTCCGCTCACCCTCCCTCTCCCTGCTTGGCGCCGCCGCGGCGGCGCTGGCCTTCCACGCCCCCGCCCGGGGCGACGACGATGCCGTCGAACTCCCGGCCGTGGTCGTCACCACCTCCCACGCCCAACAGCCCCTCGTGGTCTCAGCCGACCCGCGGGCTCCCGCCCAGCCCGTGCCGGCGCACGACGGCGCCGACGTGCTCAAGAGCATCCCCGGCTTCAGCGTCATCCGCAAAGGCGGGGCCGACGGCGACCCGGTGCTCCGCGGCCTCGCCGGCTCGCGTCTCGGCATCCAGATCGACGGCGAACACATCTTCGGCGGTTGCGGCAACCGCATGGACCCGCCCACGGCCTACGTCTTCCCCGCGGCCTATGATCGCATCACGGTCATCAAGGGCCCGCAGTCCGTGCTCCACGGCCCCGGCAACTCCGCCGGCGTCGTGCTCTTCGAGCGCGATCATGCGCGCCTCGACGCGCCCACGGCCTCGCTCTTCGGCTCCGCCACGGTCGCCAGTTTTGGTCGATTCGACCTCGCCGCCGACGCGCAGGTCGGCCGGCCTGAGGTGCAGGCGCGCGTCACCGGCACCTCCACCCGCGCCGACGACTACGCCGACGGCACAGGCCGCGACGTGCATTCGGCCTACGAACGCTGGAGCGCCAATGCCTCCGTCGCGTGGACGCCCGACGATCGCACCTTCCTCGAGTTCGCCACCGCCCGCAGCGACGGCGAGGCCGCCTACGCCGACCGCACGATGGATGGCGTGCTGTTCGACCGCGAAAACTACGGCCTGCGCTTCAAGCGCACGGCGTTGAGCCCGCTGGTCGCCGCCGTCGAGGCGCGGGCCTACTACAACTACGTCGACCACGTGATGGACAACTACAGCCTCCGGCCCTTCGTCGCCTCGATGATGATGCCCGGCCGCGCGGTCTCGAATCCCGATCGCCTCACGACCGGCGCCCTCGCCCAGATCGAGCTTACGCCGCAGGAAGCCATCCGCGTCACCGCCGGCTTCGACACCCAGCGCAACGTGCACACGGTGCGCAGCACCGGCAACGAGACCACCGATCCGTATGCCGCCAAGGCCCGGGTTCGCGACGCCAAGTTCGCCCAGGTCGGTGCGTTCGCCGAGGCTGCGTGGACCTTTGCCGCCGGCCGGCGCCTCTACGCCGGCGCCCGCGTCGACCGCTGGGAGGTCACCGATTCCCGCAGCGCCGTCGCGATCAGCATGATGAGCACGGCCCCGAACCCGCGCGCCGGCCAGACCCGCACGAGCGACCTGGCGAGCGGGTTCATCCGCGCCGAGCACGACCTCGCCGCCGGCCAAGGGACGCTCTTCGCCGGTTTCGGCCGCAGCCAGCGCTTCCCGGACTACTGGGAACTGATCAAGAACGAATCCGGCGCGAGCGTGACCGCCTTCGGAACGCGCCCGGAGACCACGAACCAGTTCGACGCCGGCGTCATCCTGCGCCGCGGGGCGTTCGACGTCACCGTGTCGGTATTCGCCGCCGCGATTGACGATTTCATCCTCGTCCAGAGCGGCGTCATCAAACCCGCCGGCATGATGGGCACGCGCGCCGCGGTCATCACCCGCAACATCGACGCCACGACCCGCGGCGGCGAGGCCGGCGTGGTCTGGCGTCCCGCCCCCGGCTGGCGGGCCGACGTCTCCTTGGCCTACGTGCACGGCGACAACGAAACCGACGCCCGGCCTTTGGCCCAGTTGCCGCCGCTCGAGACGCGGCTTGCCCTCGCCTACGAGCAGCCGCGCTGGTCCGCCGGCGCCCTCGTACGCCTCGCCGCCGACCAGGACCGCGTGGCGGTCAACCAAGGCAACATCGTCGGCCAGGACCTCGGTCCTTCCGACGGTTTTGCCGTCACTTCGCTCCACGCGAGCTGGAAGCCCACGGCGCGCACGCGCGTCAGTGCCGGCGTCGACAACATCTTCGACGAAACCTACGCCGAGCACATCAGCCGCGCCGGCGCCGCCGTGTCAGGCTTCGCCCAGACCACCCGCGTGAACGAGCCAGGGCGAAACCTTTGGGTGCAGGTGCAGGTAAAGTACTGACCCGACCCGCCACGGGGGCGGCGGGAACGCTTAACGTTCAACTCTTAACTCTGAACGCTCAAGTGCCGGCCTCTCCTTGAGCGTTAAAAGTTAAACGTTAAGCGTTGAGCGTTGAGCGTTCTCCATCGCCCCTCACTGCGCATTTGCCCTCCGCCCACTCATCGCCATCGTACCCATCAAATACTTCACCCACCCACCACCCATGAAACTCACCCGTCTCTTTCTCATTCTGATCAGTTCCGCCATCGCCGCGCTTGCCTCGGAGAAAAACTGCGGCTGCGCCTGCTGCAAGGGCAACGAGGTCTGCTGCTGCCACGCCGAGGAGGCGAAGGCCGACGCGGGCCATCCGCTCAAGGGCGTCGTCACCAAGGTGCTCGAGGAGCGCAAGCTCGTCATGATCAAGCACGAGGAGATCCCGGGCGTCATGAAGGCGATGACCATGGCCTTCAGCGTGCCCGACGACGTGTGGGCGCAGCTGAAGCCCGGCGTCGCCCTCACCGGCCGCATGCACAAGGCCGACAAGGGCTGGAAGCTCACCGACGTGAAGATCGTCGACGGCGCCGCCAAGTAAGCCCGATGCGCTCGCGGATCCTGTTCGCACTCCTGTGCCTCGCGTTGCCGGTCGCGCTGCCGGCAGCGGACCCGGCGCCGCGCAAGCCGTGCCTGCCGTGTGAGGAAGAGGACAAGAACGCCGAGCGCGGCTATCCCGTGAAGGGCCGCGTCCTCGGCACCGATCCCGAGCGCAACCAGGTCCTGCTCAAGCACGACGCGATTCCCGGTGTTATGCGGGCGATGACCATGCCCTTCAACGTCGATCCCGCGGTAATCGGCGGCCTGAAGCGCGATCAGGTCATCCTCGGTCGCATCGAGAAGCGCGACAAGGAATGGTGGCTGTTCAATATCCGAATCCTCGGCACGGAGCTGAAGTGACCGCCGCTGGACGCGGCGGAACGCTGAACGCCGAACGTTGAACGCTGAACGCTCAAGTCTGGGAATCAGGGCCAACGGCCCGTCCGATTCTGACGCGCTCAGGGCCAACGGCCCGTCCGATAACAGCCTAGGGCGCAGCCCTAGGTATTTTCCCGATAAACGATATGAGGGCTGCAAGCCCGATCCATGGAGCGGGCCTTCAGCCCTTGGACGATTCACACGTCCATTGTCCTGGGGCTTCGCCCCAGGCTGGTATGGCGGCGCACCGTTGGTGCTGGTTGTGCTGCCGTGGGGGAGCGCCGCTGGCGTTGGCTCGGCACTTCAGCGTTCGGCGTTCGGCGTTCGGCGCTCGACGTTCAGCGTTCGGCGTTCGACGTTCGCCTTCCCCTCCCCCCTTGACGCCTCTGCCATAATCGCGCCCATTCCTCCGCCGTTGCGCCACCACACCGACACTGCCCCCAGATTCTTCGCCTTCCGCCGCCTGCTCGCGGCCGGGTGTGCCGCGCTGGTGTTGGCGCTCGGGGCGATAGCGGTGAACCCGGCGCTGCATGCGCTGGCCCACGCCGAGACCGCGGGCTGCGGGCACGGCCACCACCACGACCCCGCACCATCTGATGCCTCCGCCGACGGTCACGTCTGCGCGATCACCCTTTTTGGCCAGGGCCTGACCCTGGTCGCCGCCGTCACGATCCTGCCGACCGCAGAGACGGCGTGGGGAACGCTTGTCCCTTCTGCCCTCGCGGAGCCACTCCTGGCGGCCCCACGGTTCCTGCACGCGCCGCCGTGCGGACCACCGTTGGTTTGACGTACTGATCCGGCCATCCCGCGCCGAGCGCGCGGCGGTGGATGTTTGTCCGTGCACCACCAGCGTGCCGGCGTGTCCCGACGCCTTGCGTCATCCCCGTTCGTACCCTCAAACCATGTCCCTTTCCCGCCAATCTTCCTTTTATCTCCTCGGCGCGGCCCTCGCCGCCGCCCAAGCCCTCCCGCCGACCCACGACCACCGGCACGACGAGCCCGTGGCCCTCGAGAATCTCGTCGTCACCGCCACGCCCTACGGCCGCAACCAAGCCGATCTCGCACAACCGACGAGCGTGCTCGCTGGCCGCGAACTCAACCTGCGTCAGGCTCCGACGCTCGGCGAACTCCTCGCCGGACAACCCGGCGTGAGCTCGACCTACTTTGGCCCGGGCGCCAGCCGGCCGGTCATCCGCGGCCTCGGCGGCGATCGCTTGCGCGTGCTCGAGAATGGCCTCGGCGCCATCGACGCCTCGGCTACTAGCCCCGACCACGCGGTGTCGCTCGACCCACTGCTGATCGAGCGCGTGGAGGTCGTCCGCGGGCCCTCCGCCCTCCTCTACGGTGGCAATGCGGTCGGCGGGGTGGTCAACGTGATCACGCACCGCATCCATTCCGCCCTGCCCGATCGTCCGTTCCAGGCGCGCGCCGAGGTGCGGACCGGATCGGCGGACGACAGCCTCACCTCGGGCGTGGTGCTCGACGGGGCCGCCGGGCGCATCGCCTGGCATGTCGACGGCTACGTTCGCGACACCGGTGACGTCGCCATCCCCGGATTCGCCGAGAGCGCCCGCCGCCGCGCTGCCGAAACGGCCGAGGCCGCCGAGCACGGCGAGGAGGCGCCCGCGGAAATCGCCGGGCACATTCCCAACACCGCGCTGCGCAACGACGGTGGTGCCTTCGGTCTGTCCTTCATCGGCGAGCGCGGCTTCGTGGGCCTCGCCTACAGCGGACACAACTCCCGGTACGGCGTACCAGCCGGGGCGCACGAGCACGCCGATGAAGGCGAACCCGCCGAGTCTGACCATGGCGATGAAGGGGTTCGCATCGACCTGCGGCAGCGGCGGCTCGACCTCGAGGGCGCGATCACGGAGTCCTTCGGTCCTTTCAGCGGCGCGCGGTTCAAGCTCGGCACGGCCCGTTACCGGCACGCCGAACTCGAGGGCGACGCGATCGGCACCGTCTTTCACAACCGTGGCTACGACGGCCGCCTCGAGCTCATGCATGGCACCGCGGGCGGCCTCGCTGGCGCCTTTGGCTGGCAAGGCGGACGCAGCGATTTCGATGCGGCTGGCGACGAGGCCTTCGTGCCTCCCTCCCGCACCGACACTCAGGCGCTGTTCCTACTGGAAGAGACCACGATTGGCACCGGCACGTGGCAATTCGGTGCGCGCTACGAGCTCCAGGAAATCGAACGCCGGGATGTCAGCGGTGTCGGCCGCGACGACGGTCAGGTCAACCTCTCCCTCGGCTATCTGCACCGCCTCGGCGACGCGTGGACGCTCGGCGCTTCTCTCGCCCGCACGGAGCGCGCGCCGAATGCCCAGGAACTCTACGCCGACGGCCCCCACGTCGCCACCAATGCCTACGAGATCGGCGACCCGACGCTCGGCACCGAGGCCTCGGTCGCGTTTGATGTCACCCTGCGTCGGCGCACCGGTTTGGTCACGGGTGCGTTGACCCTGTTCACCAATCATTTCGACGGGTTCATCTTCGAACGGCCCACCGGCGAACGGGCGGAGGAAGGGGCGGCCGGCTGGGAGATCCACGGCGATGCGGATGACGACCACGGCATCGCGGTGTACCGCTTTGTGCAGCGCGATGCGCGCTTCGTCGGCGCCGAGGCCGAGGCCATCGTGCACCTGCACGAGGGCGGCGATGGGCAGCTTGACCTGATCTTCGGCGCTGATCTCGTGCGCGGGCGCAACCGCACGGATGGCGCGGACCTGCCGCGGATCACCCCGATGCGGGTGAAAACCGGCGTGGCCTGGCGCCGCGGGGCGCTCGCGCTGGGTGCGGAGGTGCAGTTCGTCGCCCGGCAGAAGCGCACGGCGCCCGGCGAGACGCCGACGGCGGCCTACGACCTGATCAGCGCGTACGCGAACTACCGCCTGACGAGCGGTCCGTTGAACTGGGACCTGTTCATCCGCGGCGCCAACCTCGGCGACCGTGAGGCGCGGCTGCACACGTCATTCCTGAAGGATGTGGCGCCGCTGCCCGGGCGGGATGTGACGGTCGGTGCGCGGCTGACCTTCTGAAACCCGCCTACAATCCGAACACCGCCTTGGCGTAATTCTCCGCGCTGAACGGCTGCAGATCCTCGGGCTGTTCGCCGAGGCCGACGAAGTAGATCGGCAGCTTCAGCTCGCGCCAAATGCCGACGATGGCGCCGCCGCGGCTGGTGCCGTCGAGCTTGGTGACGACGAGGCCGGTGAGGCCGAAGCTCTTGTGGAAGACGCGGGCCTGCTCGATGGAGTTGCTGCCCAGCGAGCCGTCCACCACGAGCCAGCGGTGCTGGGGCGCGGTCGCGTCGTGCTTCTGCAGCACGCGGCGGATCTTCGCGAGTTCCTCGAGGAGATTGCCCTTCGTGTGCAGGCGGCCGGCGGTGTCGACGATGAGGTAGTCGCTGCCGCGCGCCTTGGCGGCCTGCCAGGCGTCGAACGCGACGGCCGCAGCGTCGGCGCCGGTGTGGCTGGCCACGAGGTCGAGGTCGAGGCGCGTGGCCCAGGATTTCAGCTGCTCGACGGCGGCGGCGCGGAAGGTGTCGCAGGCGGCGACGGTGACCTTCTTGCCGTCCTGCTTGAGCATCCACGCGAGCTTCGCGGTGGTGGTGGTCTTGCCCGAGCCGTTGACGCCGATCATGGCGATGACGCTGGGGTGCCCGGTAGTCGCGGTGGGCAGCACCCCCTCCGCGCCGGCCAGCGCGCGCTGGAGCACGGCGGCGCCGATCTCGGCCGCCTGGCGGCCCTGCAGGTCCTTGTCCTTGGCGTAGGCCTGCTTGATGGAGGCGAGAATCTCGCCAGTGGTCTCGACCCCGAAGTCGGCGGTAAAGAGCGCCTCCTCCAGCTCATCGAGCGAGGCTGCGTCGATCTTGCGCCCGCCAAAGAGCCCATGCGTCTTCGCCGCGATCGCCGAGACCGTCTTGGCGAGGCCGTCCTTGAATTTCTTGAAAAGACCGAACATCACTATCCGGAACTCACTCCGCCTTCCGGGCGTCGCGGCCGAGTTGGTCCTTGAGGCGATCGAGGATGCCGTTGATGAAGCGCTTGGCGTCGGCGTTGGAGAACTGCTTGGAGAGGTCGATGGCCTCGTTGATCGAGACGACCGGCGGGATGTCCTTGCGGAACTTCATCTCGAAGATCGCCAGGCGCAGGATCGCGAGGTCGATGCGGGCGATGCGGTCGAACTCCCAGTTGTGCGCGAGGCCCTTGATGTGGGCGTCGATCTCGGCGACGTGCTCGATGACCCCGTGGATCAGCTCCTCGCCGAACGCGTAGTAGTCGCGCGGATGCTCCAGGTTCTCGAAGAACACGCGGAGGTCCTCGGCGAGGTTGGCGGGGGAGTTGAGGCTCCAGGCGAAGAGGTATTGCAGGGCGGCAGCGCGGCCGTCCTTGCGTTGGACAAACTGGGCTTTGCTCATGAGTTGAATCGCTTTCTCACCGCGGCCATCTCGAGCGCGGCCAGCGCGAACTCGGCGCCGCGCTTGATCGGCCCGCGGCAGCGCGCCTCGGCCTGCGCGCGCGTGTCGGCCACGACGACGCCGTTGATCACCGGCAGGCGCGCGGCAGCGGCGATGGCCTGCAGGGTGTGGGAGACGCTGTTGCCCACCATGACGTGGTGCTGGGTGTCGCCGCCGATGAGGACGCCGAGGGCGACGAGGCAATCGTACTGACCCTGGTCGGCCATGAGCTGGATCGCCACCGGGACTTCGTGCGAACCGGGCACGCGGACGACGTCGATGCGCGCCGCCTTCACGCCGTGTTTCTTCCAAGTGGCCTTGAGCTCGCGCAACAGGGCATCCACCAATTCCGCGTTGAAACGCGCCGCGACGACCCCCAGGTAAAACCGGGAACCATCGAGGACCTTGGACTGCGGGGCATCGAGACTCATGAAGGGTCTATTGGCCGGATCAAATGGCGTTACGGCAACCTAAATTCGGCCAAGGCGACGGAGAACCACGGATTACACGGATTTCACGGATCCCGAATTCGAAGGAAGGAGGGATGGCCACAGAAGGCACAAAAGGCACAGAAAACACCCGGGCTCAGAAATAGGCCATAGGACATAAGCCATAACCAATAAGCCATTTCTGATCCGTGCAATCCGTGTAATCCGTGGTTAAAAACTCCGGGTCACGTGAGCATGACCTGTTCAACGATCTCCAATCCATGGCCCTCGAGACCCACGACCTTGCGGTTGCTGCGGGTGAGGAGGCGGATCTGGCGGAGGCCGAGGGCGGCAAGGATCTGGGCGCCGATGCCGTAGTCGCGGAGGTTGGCGGGCTTGCCGCCCGTCGGGTGCTGCAAGGCCTCCTGCATGCGGCCGGTCTGCTCCATGTAGAGGATGACCCCGTGACCCGTCTGGGCCACGCGCTGGAGCGACGTCAACAGCGAGCGGTGGCTGCCCATGTCCTTCGCGTGGAAGACGTCGGAGAGCAGATTCTCGGTGTGCACGCGCACGAGCGTCGGCGCGCCGTCGAGCCGGCCCATGGTGAAGGCGAGATGGTGGCGGCCATCCACCTTGCTCCGAAAAACGTTGAGCACGAAGTCGCCGTACTCGGAGGCGAACGGCCGCGTGCTCACGAGCTCGACGAGCTGCTCGCGCTTGTGGCGGTACTCGATCAGAGACGCGATGGAGATGAGAGGCAGCCGGTGCGCGCGCTTGAAGGCGACGAGTTCCGGCAGGCGCGCCATGGTGCCGTCCTCATTGAGGATCTCGCAGATCACGCCCGTGGGCCGGAGGCCGGCCAGCGAGGCGAGGTCGACCGCCGCCTCGGTGTGGCCGGCGCGCTCAAGCACGCCGCCCGGGCGGGCGCAGAGGGGAAAGATATGGCCGGGCTGCACGAGCGCGTCGGGCCGCGTGTCGGGGTCGGCCAGGAGCTTGATCGTGTGGGCGCGGTCGAAGGCGCTGATTCCGGTCGTGATGCCCTCCGCGGCGTCGACGGAGACCGTGAACGCGGTGCGCATGGCCTCGCGATTCTGCTGCACCATGGGATTGATCCCGAGGCGCTTGAGCTGGGCCTCGGTCATCGGCACGCAGATGAGCCCGCGCGCGTGGCGGATCATGGCGTTGACCAGCTCCGGCGTGACCTTCTCGGCCGCGAAGACAAGGTCACCCTCGTTCTCGCGCCCCTCGTCATCGGTCACGACGACCGGGCGCCCCGCCGCGATCTCCTGGATCGCGGTCTCGACCGAGTCGAACACGTTGGGATCGGAATTAGACATGGCGGTGAACGTCGCCGCCCGCATGGGAGGTGTCAACCAACGCGGGGATCTGCCCCCTACTCTTCCCGTTTCGCCGTCAGCATGTTGACGGGATAACTCTCCACGACGTCACCGGCCGCATTGAGCAGGTTGATGAAGACGATGAAATTATACGGCGGGCGCACGAACTTCACGCCGACGAGGGCTTTGCCGTCGTCGGATTTGTTCATCACGGTGAAATCGCTGCCGAGCTTCTGCTTGTTGTCCCAGCGGGCCGTCGCCCGCGCCACCACGTCGTCGACGGGGACGGGCTTCTTTTTGTCGTCGTAGAAGCTGAGCTTGAAATTGCCGCTGGCGATCTCGAGCCCGAGGTAGGTGCCCGAGGGGCGCGTCAGCGTGATGCCCGGGATCGTGCCCATCTCGTCCTCTTTCGCGGCATCGGCGGCGCGAACCGGAAGTGCGGCGAAGATCCCGAGGACGAGCAGCGAGAACAGCAGCGAAATCCGTGTTTTCATGCGGGCAAGATTGTCCGTTGCACCCCGATGCGCAAGTCCACAGGCTCGCCGGCCAGCGTTTCATGGAGCCCGCCCCCCACAATCCCCTGAGCCGTCGCACCTTCCTGCATCGACTGCTCGCCGCCACCGGCATGGGTGCGACCGGCCTGCTACCGGCCCGACTGTCCGGCTCCCCACCCGCCGCCGGATTGCTGCCGGAGCGCGTGCGCCGCACGGTGCGGGCGGAGCTCGAACTCGCGCTCAGCAATCGCACGCCACCCGCACGGCTCGTCGCCGGCCTGCTGGCCGAGACCCCGGCCGCACACGAAGTCATCCGCACCGGGCGCATCCGCCTGCACCGCGTGCCGGCGCAGCAGGACGCCTACGAAGTGCTGCAGCACGAGGGCACGTTGTACGTGCTCGGCAACACGCCGCGCGGCCTGCTCCATGCGGTCTTCGCCCTGCATGAAGCGTTGCAGGCCGGCGAGCCCCTCGCCGACGGGCTGCACCGGCAAGGGGCGTTCCAGATCAACGAACGCATCTTCCACGCCCGGTTCGAGCCCTGGCCGGGTCAACGGCCCGACGTGCGCTTCCTCGCGCATCTGGGCGCCTCGCATTGTCTCGTGTCGCACGACTGGCAGGGCAGCCGGCGCTCGCTGCAGGGCTACGTCACGAGTCCGCACTTTCCCGACGCGGTCGACGCCGCGGAAGTCGCCGCCAACCGCGCCGGCCTGCGGCGGTTGATCGACGACTGCGCCGATTACGGGCTCGGCGCGATGCTGTGGCTCACCGAGCTTCCCTGCCAGGGCGGACCGTGGATCCCGCCGGCCAAGCGGGAGGAATTTCTGCGGCGTTACGATCCCGAGGTGCTGAGCGATTCCGGCACCTACGAGGGGCAGGTGCTCTGCTTCAGCCATTCGCGGGTGCAGGACTATTACCGCGACCTGCTGCGGCGGTTTTTCGGCGAGTTCCCCGAGATCGAGACGCTGTTCGTCTTCGGTTTGGACTCGAGCGGCGAGTTCTGTGATCCGCAAGCGTGTCCGCGTTGCCGGGGGCTGAGCCGCTTCGCGCAGCGCGATCGCTTCGTGGGCTTCATGGTCGAGGAGGGCCGCAAGGTGCGGCCCGGCCTGCGCGTGCTCACGACCGGCTGGAAATGGGATCGCGACGCCGACGAGTTCCTCCGCCGGCAGGCTGAGCTGCCCGCGGCGAGCGGCGTGTACCTCGCCGCGCAGAAGGATGGCTGGCAATGCGAGCGGCAGAGCCACGACTTCCTGCGTGACGTGCGCAGGGTCTGCCGCGAGCGCGGGCAGACCTTCATCGGCTACGACAACCTGCACTGGGGCGACGACACGGTGCACGGCATCGGCGACATCCAAGATTTTCCGCTGGGCATCGGCGCGAAGCTCAAGCGCTGGCATGCTCTGGAGGTCGATGGAGTCTTCGACCATTGGGGCAATGCGCCCGAGGACATCTGGTGCAATTCCGTCGCGTGCCGGGATTTCTTTCTCGATCCCGCTGCCGAGCCCGCGGCCGTGGCGCGTCGCATCGCCGCGCGGCAATTTGGTTCAACGGCGGGTGAGGCGGTTTTCGCCGCGTGGGCCGCCCTGGAGCAGGCGCACGTTGCACTCAACCCAGCGTGCATCTGGTCGCCGGGTCAGTGGCCGGGTTGGTACGAGGGCCGCAAGCACCTGCCCTTGCCCGGCGGTTTTCGCGACGAAGGCCTGCGCAAGCATCAGGCTCCACCGCGACGCGACGGGGAATCGGTCTACAACCCCGCGGACTTCGCCGACGCGTTGCAGGCCGTCGCCGACGCGTGGGCGGCGGCCTCACCGCATTACGCGGAGGCGGTACGCGCGATGGATCGCGCCGTGGCCCTCGCGGACGAATCGCCGGTATTCTATCGTTTCTGGTGGAGCGGCGCGGCGCCCACGCCAAGTCGCCGTGAGCACCTGCGCCGGCAGAAGATGCACCTCGAGAGCATGGCGCTAGCCGGCCGCGAAATCGGCCTGCACTTCGGCTTGCACGCCCTGTGGGAGCGCACCGGTCACGACGCCGCGGCCTACCGCCGCCAAGGCGAATCGCTGCTGCGCGCCGATGCGGAGGCGTGCCGCGCGGCCGCGAAATTCTTCGCCGCACTCGGTAAACCCAAGGACTGGGGCCAGCTGTACGCCGCCAAGGCTGGGGCTCTCGAAGCGTTTCTCGGTTGATCCAAGCGGGATCGATTCCGGCGGGACGGGGGTTCAGCCGCGAAGGGATTCCGGTTCTTCGTAGGTCAGCCCGCTCGCGGGCGCGGCTCGGGCGCGCGCAAGCGCGCTGGCCTACGGATTGATGCGGTTTCTTTGGGAGCTTTCCGAGCCACCGCGTCTCACCCATCCGACGTAAACTCCCGTTATGCCACCCGGCGGAATTGCCCGTCGCAACGCTGCGTGCAGGATGTGCCGCACTCCCCATGAGCATCCACATCGTCCGTCTCGGCACTCCGCGTCTCCCCAACGAAGGCCTCCGTATCGGCACCGTGCGGCGCCCGCCGCGCGGCGTGCCGAAAAGCGAGTTCGCGAAGCAGAATTGGTACGATGTCTGGTTCCCCAACCTCGCGCCGAGTGTCGAGACCATGAAGCTGGGCCTCGGCGCCAAGACCCCGGCGCAGTGGAAGGCCTTCGCCCGCAAATATCGCACGGAAATGGCCCGGCCCGACGCCCAGCACGACCTGGCCCTCCTCGCCACCCTCTCACGCTCCACGAACTTTTCCGTCGGCTGCTACTGCGCCGACGAGGCGCACTGCCACCGCTCCGTCCTGCGCGAACTGCTGGTCGCGGCCGGCGCGAAGGTCGAACCCTAGCGTCCGCACCCTCCGCCGCTTTCCTTTCATGAAACTACCGATTTACGTCCTCGACGCGTTCACCAGTGAGGTTTTCCGCGGCAACCCCGCCGCCGTCGTCGTTTCGGAGCGGGCGCTGCCGGTCGATCTCATGCAGGCGATCGCCGCTGAGAACAACCTGGCGGAAACCGCCTTCGTCGTGCCGCAGGGATCGATCTTCACGATTCGCTGGTTCACGCCCACGGTCGAGATCGACCTGTGCGGTCATGCGACCTTGGCGGCCGCCGCGGCGCTGCGGAAATTCGGACACACGGCCAGTGACGTGATCGATTTCACCTGCGCGAGCGGCCCCTTGACGGTGACCCGCACCGGCGACCGGCTCGCCCTCGATTTCCCGGCACGACCAGCCGAACCGCGCGAGGTCACACCCGAGGTCATCGATGCCCTGGGCGCCGTGCCCGCGGAGCTGCACCAGGCCAAGGCCCTGATGGCGGTCTTCACGAGCGAAGAGGAGATCAAGACCCTGCGTCCGCGCATGGACCTGATCGCCAAGCAACCCGGCTACGGCTTCATCGTCACTGCCCCCGGCCGCAGCGCCGACTTCGTCTCCCGCTTCTTCGCCCCGCAGTCCGGCATTCCCGAGGACCCGGTGACCGGCTCGTCGCACTGCACCCTCATCCCCTATTGGGCTGCGCGGCTGGGCCAGACGACTCTCGCCGCCCGCCAACTCTCCCCCCGCGGCGGCGAACTCTGGTGCGAAGCCCGCGGCGAGCGCGTGACCATCGCGGGTCATTGCGCGTTTTACCTGAAAGGGGAGATCGTGGTGTGACACCTCTCCTGAATCCCTATGAAGCTCTTTGAAACCGAGGACTATTTTGGCCGCTACGAGTTTTCGCAGCCCTACATGCTGGCGGCGTCGGACTGCGATAATGTTTCCATTGCGGAACTGATTCGGCTTGGCGGCGGATCGATGGAGGAGTTTTCCCGCCTGCCGTTGGGCTACACCACGATGGAGGGAAATGCCACGCTGCGGTCCGCGATCAGCGCCCAGTATCGGACGGTCACACCTGACCAGGTTCTTGTCCTCGGGGCACCGATCGAAGGCATCTATACCGTCATGCGCACGCTGCTGGCGCCCGGCGACCGCGCCGTGGTGCTGGCACCGGCGTACGATGCGCTCCTTAACCTGCCTGAGGATATCACCGGTTCCGTGACGCGGTGGGACCTGCAAACCGTCGATGGACGCTGGCGGTTGGATCTCGCGCGCCTCGCCGACCTCCTGCCAGGCGCCCGTCTGCTGGCGATCAACTTTCCGCACAATCCCACCGGATACCTCCCAACACAGGATGAATTGGATCAGATTGTGGGCCTATGCCGACAACACGGCGTTACGCTGTTTTCCGACGAGATGTACCGAGGCTTGGAATATCCGCCGGCGACCACCCTTCCCAGCGTGGCGGACCTCGACGAAACCGCCATCGTGCTGTCGGGTGCATCCAAGAGCCTTGGCTTACCCGGTCTGCGTCTGGGTTGGCTCATCATCAAGGATCGGCGGCGGTACCGGGATATCATGAACACCAAGGTCTATACTTCGATGTGTTCTCCTCAGGCATCCGAGTATCTGGGAACGATGGCCATCAAGGCAGCTCCGCAACTGGTCGCGAAGAACCTGGCTATCATCCGCGAGAACCTGCGGGTCGCGGCACCCTTCTTCCATAAATGGCGCGAGCATCTGCGCTGGATCCCGCCACAGGCCGGATCGGTCTCGGTGATTGAAATGCGGCACGGTTCGGCTGACGCCTTGTGCCACGAGTTGGCCACCAAGCACGGCATTGTGCTGTTGCCTTCCCGATTCATGGGATGCCAGGGCGAGTATTTCCGCCTTGGCCTCGGGAGGAGAGACTTCCGCGAATGCCTGGCGGTGTTCGACGACGTACTGACCAAACACGGGCCAGCGCTTTTGCATCGTGGACCTTAATCTGGAAACACTTCCTTCAAACTTGCCCGCACCGCCCGATGACGGCAGGTGCCGGCATCTTGAGGGTATGCGGTTACCGTCTCTGGCGCTGCCGGCCACTTCGGGGTCACCAGTGGACCTTTCGGCGATCACAGGCATCGCAGTGGTGTTTGTCTATCCAATGACGGGCCGACCGGGCGTCGTCCTCCCGGACGGTTGGGATCAAATCCCTGGCGCTCGCGGCTGCACGCCCCAAGCCTGCGCCTACCGGGACCAGAGCGAGGAACTGCGAAGGTTGGGCGTGCAGGCTGTTTACGGACTCAGCGCACAGGACACCGCCTACCAGCGCGAAGCGGCCGAGCGCCTTCACCTGCCCTTTCCGTTGTTGAGCGATTCCGAACTGAAATTCGCAAAGACCGTCGGCCTGCCCCTGTTCACCGTAGCCGGCCTCACCCTCATCAGGCGGGTCACGTTCATCTCGTCCCGGGGAATTATCCGAAAGGTCTTCTATCCCGTGTTCCCTCCTGACCAGAATGCCAGCGCGGTGGTCGCGTGGCTTGGGACTGAGGGCGGTGAAACGCTGCGCCGCAGTGCAGTCTGGTCCATCCCATGAACCCACTTTGCGCTAAGTTCGAACCCAGGCCCATTCTCCGGGGTGAGTTGGTTGAATTGTCTCCCATGGAGGCGTCGCACCTGGAGCCCCTGTTCGCCGTGGCAAGCGACCCCAAGATCTGGGAGCAACATCCGAAATGGGACCGCTACAAACGCGAGGTCTTCGAGAGGTTCTTCAACGAATGCCTGGGCTTCGGCAGCGCGCTCGTGATCCGTGACGCGAAGACGAAGCAGCTTATCGGGTCTTCGACCTACAAGGTCGATCCAACACGAAACCAGATCGAGATCGGCTGGACCTACCTTGCCCGCGCCTACTGGGGCGGACGCTACAACGGCGAGGCGAAGCGGTTGATGCTGGCGCATGCGTTCAGGTACTTCCCGCGCGTCGTGTTCCGCATCGGGCCAAACAACCTGCGCTCACGCCGCGCTGTCGAGAAGATCGGCGCTGTCCTTTTAGGCGAAGAACGGGGCGCGGATGGTTTCACGCATGTGGTGTACAAGATCGATTCGGGCGATTTCTGGTCTCAGAACCCCACTCCCTAGCCTGGCTCCGATCAAATATCTGAGCACCGACGGTTACCGGACTCTAAACGCATGAAAACCTGCCGCATCGCACTCGCCAATCTGAGCATTCCCACCACGCCCGAGGACTCCGTCGCCCACGCAGTGCTAGCGCTGGGCCAAGCAGCCGAGGTCAGGGCGACTATCATCTGTTTTCCTGAGTGTTTCATACCGGGTTACCGCATCCCCGCCCCACCGGTAGACACCACCTTTCTTGAAGGTGCATGGGCCCGCATCGCGGCAGCGGCGGCAAAGGTCGGAATTGGCGTCGTCCTTGGCACCGAGCGCCGGTCTGAGCTCGGGCGGCATCTGACGGCATTGGTCATCAACCGCGACGGCACTTATGCTGGGTTCCAAGACAAGGTCCAATTGGATCCCTCAGAGGAAACCACATATTCCGCCGGAACCGGGCGCCGGATATTCCAGTGCGACGACCTGACATTCGGAGTCGTGATCTGCCACGAGGGTTGGCGCTATCCCGAGACGGTCCGCTGGGCGGCGCGCCGCGGCGCACAGGTCGTGTTTCACCCACACTTCGACATGGATGCGCCCAACGGCTTCAAGCCCGGGTTCGCCGATCCGTCGAACACCTTCCACGAAAAGGCCATGCTCTGTCGCGCGGCGGAGAACTCGATCTACTTCGCAAGCGTCAACTGCGCCGGCGCAGGCGCCGCCACCACGTCGGCTGTCGTTCGACCCGATGGAACCCTCCTCGCCCATCAACCCTACGGGAAGGAAGGGCTCCTCATCGCCGATCTCGACCTTGAGTTGGCCAACCGCCTGCTGGCGACCCGCTGCAAAATCGAGGAGTACGCGACCTGAGTCGATTTTCCCGAAACCTAGACCTTCAACGCCCTGCTTTATACGTAATGTCTCTGATCCAGCCCGTATCTTTCGAAGCGGCCCTCGACGCCGCGAACCAACATGCGCGGAATTATCTCGCCCAAGTGGAAGGGATGCCGGTCGGCCCAGCGCTCACGGCCGCCGAATTGCGCCAGAGACTGAACAAGCCGTTGGCGGAGCAAGGGATCCCTCCGGAGGAAGTGGTGCATCAGCTCGGGCTGGATGCAGCAGGCGGCCTGATGCAGTCACCAGGCAGCCGGTTCTTCGGCTGGGTGATCGGGGGCACCCTCCCGGCGGCATTGGCCGCGGACTGGATGACGACCGCGTGGGATCAAAACGCCGCCAGCTATTCCACATCGCCCGCCTCGGCGATGGTCGAGGAAATCGTCGGTGGTTGGTTGAAGGAACTCCTGCGCCTGCCGTCATCGGCATCCTTTGCCCTCGTCACGGGCTGCCAGCTCGCCCACTTCACCTGCCTCGCGGCCGCCCGGCATGCTGTCCTGCATCAACGTGGCTGGGATGTGGAACGCCGCGGCCTGTTCGGTGCGCCACCCATCCACATCGTGACCAGCGACCTGCTGCACGGCTCGGCGGAACGGGCGATTCGGTTCGCCGGGATCGGGACCGATCAAATCATCCGCCTGCCCAGCGATACCTCAGGACGATTGCCCGCGGCGACCTTGGCCCAGGCACTGCAGTCAATCGATGGCCCGGTCATCGTCATTTTACAGGCGGGCGACGTGAATGTCGGTGCCTTCGATTCGTTTCGGGACCTGATCCCCATCGCCAAGCGCCACGGCGCTTGGGTGCACGTCGACGGTGCCTTTGGCCTTTGGGCCGCGGCGAGCCCGCGGTTCCGGCACCTCGTCGCGGATGTCGCCACGGCGGATTCCTGGGCCACCGACGGCCACAAGTGGCTCAACGTCCCCTTCGACTGCGGCTATGCGTTCGTGGCGGATTCCGGGGTCCATCAAGCCGCCATGGCCTACCGGGCGGCTTACATCAGCTACGCCAAGGATGCGCGCGATCCGGCCGACTGGAACCCGGAGTGGTCGCGCCGGGCCCGCGGCTTCGCCACCTACGCCGCAATCCGCCAGTTGGGTCGCAGGGGAATCGCCGAGATGATCGAACGCTGCTGCGACATGGCCGAACTCCTAACCACGGGAATCGGCCGTCTGCCCGGCGCGGAATTGATCCAGACGTCACCTATCAACCAAGGTCTCGTCCGATTCCTAGATCCCCGGCCAGGAGCAACCGCCGAGGACCATGATCGCCGCACGGCCGAAGTTGTGGCCGGCATCTGCGCGAGCGGTGAAGCTTGGTTCAGTGACACGGTGTGGAAGGGCCGGCGAGCCATGCGCATCAGCGTCTGCAACTGGCGCACCGACCGGGACGACGTCGACCGCGTGATTCAGGCCGTGGCGACCGTAGTGCGCCAGCGTTCCGCCTGATCCCGGTACCGCCATCAACCACGTCCACCTATGCCAGGCTACAACCAGTCTGACCTCACTCAACACCCACCGCGGAGTCCGCGGGTTCGGCTGGGCGGCTTCGCCCATTTGCCGCGGTTGCTCGACAAGGCACGGGCCATCATTGCGGAAACAAACGGCGAGTACCGGTACGACACGATGATGGATCGTTTTTTCTTCGACTATACCGGCATTGCCGCAGAGGCCTTTCTGGAAGCCGTCAGATCGGGACGCACAGATGGCGAGATGCTCGCCTGGGTGATGAGGCATCTCCAACCGCGTCGCACGCCGGCGGAGATCGCCCAGTGGTCAGCCTGGCTCGAGGCCCAAGGCCCCGCCAACGCGGCTCGTCATGCGTGGCTGTCCGAGCGGATCAAACAGTACGGCCCGAGCCGCGAGGACATCCAGACCTGGTGCGATCATCTCGACCTGGATGACTATGTCTCATTCGGCGGGAAGGCGTGAAAAAACCTAATCGATGAGCGGTCTGCGCAATGAACACCTTCGCTATCGTAGCTACGAGCGTTGGCGAGTGGCGAATGGCGGGCGCTACCTTTGGTCCACTCGCTCACGCTCGTAGCTACGCAGCGACGAAATCTGGCGAAGCCTTTTAGCCAGGCGTCGCTTCTCCGCGTTTCCGTCCTTCCGCGCTTCCGCGATTCAACCTCGTTCCCCACCCTTCCGTTGCTTCATCTGCGCCTTCAGTTCCTGCCAGCGGGCCAAACGGTCGGCGATCTTGGCTTCCCAGCCGGCGGTCTTCGGGGTGTAGAGCTTGAGCGGCTTCGCGAGGTAGTCCTGGCCGCTGATGTTTTCCGGGTAGTCGTGCGAATACTGGTACCCCTTGCCGTGCCCGGCCTGCTTGCTGGCGGCGCCGCTCTTGTCGCGCAACGGCGACGGGACGGGTTGGACCGGCTGCTCCTTCAGCACGCGGTGCGCTTCGCCCAGCGCGAGGGTCGCGGAATTGCTCTTCGGGGCGGTCGCGATGTAGAGCGTCGCGTGCGCGAGGGTAAGCTCGGCCTCGGGCAAGCCGATGAAATCGCAGGCGTGATGCGCGGCGACGGTGAGCGGGAGCGCCTGCGGGTCCGCCAGGCCGACGTCCTCACTCGCGAGGATGACCAGCCGCCGCGCGATGAAGCGGGGGTCCTCGCCGCCGGCGAGCATCTTGGCGAGCCAGTACATCGCGGCGTCGGGGTCGCTGCCGCGGCAGCTCTTGATGAAAGCCGAGATGGTGTCGTAGTGCTCGTCCTCGTCGGCATCGTAACGGATGCGCCGCTCGCGCGCGAAGACCTCGAGGTCGGCCGTGGTGATCGCGCCTTTTTCCGGCAGGCCAAGGACAATGACCTCGAGGGCATTGAGCGCCCGGCGGAGGTCGCCGTCGCAGAGCACGGCGAGGTCGGCGAGGAGCTTGTCATCGGCCGTGACCCCGCGCGCGCCGAGGCCGCGTTCGCTATCGGTCAACGCGGCCCGCAGCACACCGGCCACCGCCGGGGTCGCCAGCGGCTCGAGGCGGAAGAGGTGGCTGCGCGAGAGGAGCGGCGGGTTGACGTAGAAACCGGGGTTGTGGGTCGTGGCGCCGATCAGCCGCACGCTGCCCTCCTCCACGTCCGGCAGGAGCAGATCCTGCTGCGACTTGTTGAAGCGGTGCAGCTCGTCGATGAAGAGGATGGTCGCGGCCTCGGGTCGGCGGCGCGCCGTGGCGAGGATTTCGCGGAGCTCGGCGACGTTGGACATGACCGCGTTGATGCGCACGAAGCGGCTGTTGGTCTCGCGGGCGATGGCCTCGGCGATGCTGGTCTTGCCGCAGCCGGGCGGACCGTAGAACAGGAGCGAACCAAAGCGATTCTGGGCGACAAGCCGCGGGAGCAGGCTGCCGGGCTTCAGGATGTGTTCCTGGCCCACGACTTCCGCGAGGCGACGCGGGCGCATGCGCGCCGCCAGCGGCTGGTGCGCCGCGGGCGGGCGGGCGGACACCGGGGCCGCGGGGTCGCCGAAAAGATCGTCCTGCTCGGTGAATGCCATGCCGAATCGGTAATCTCGGCGAAACGCCACGAATGAGAAGGCAAATCTCGACGACCACGACCGCTCCAGGCCGGCCCGGGCCGCCGCCGGGCCGGAGCCTGGGGCACCGGGCGCCGTTGCTGTGGCTGGTCGCGCCGTTTGCCGGCGGCCTGGCGCTGGCCCATGCCGCGCTGGCCTTGCCGGTCGCGGTCGCCCTGGGCGTGGCGGTGGTGGGGATCGCGGCCGCGGCCGGCGTGGCCGGGCGGAGACCGGTGCTGTGGGCGGCAACGCTCGCGCTTGGTCTCCTGGGTGCCGGTTCCGCCTACTACCAGCTGCGGCGCCCGGGCCTGCCGGATTGGCAGGACCTGCCACCGCGGGAGGCGCGGCTGACGGTGCGGATCGACCGCACCTTTGTCCCGAGCGATCCCCTCCGCGCCTCGGGTCTGGCCACGGTGACCGGCGCGGATCGGCACCTCGGCGAACTCGTGGGCCAGCGGCTGTTCTTCGCCGTCCGCCTCCAGCCGGGGGAAGCGCGTCCCCTGCGCACGGCGGAGCTGAGGATCCTCGGCGTGCTCGCGGCGCTGCCCGCGGCGCCCGAGCCGGGATCATTCGAAGCCTACCTGGACGATGCCGGGATCAACTTCCGCCTGACGCGCGGCCAGGTGGAGGCGACCGCGCAGACCGCCTCGGCCTATCAGCGGTTTTGCGCCCGCGTGCACGCCCGCTGCAAGCGCGTGCTGGGCCTGGGCATCGCCGCCGAGCACCCCACCCTCGCCGGCCTCCTGCGGGCGATGATGCTGGGCGAGACCGGCGAATTGAGCGAGGATCAGAAGGCGCTCTTCATGCAAAGCGGGACCATGCACCTGTTTGCGATCAGCGGCCTGAACATCGGGGTGATTGCGCTGGCGCTGCAGGCGGCGCTCTTGCTCCTGCGCCTTCCGGTCGCGGTGCGGCTGCCGCTCAGCCTGACGCTCCTGTGGTTGTTCGTGGACATCACCGGGGCGTCGGCGTCGGCGGTGCGGGCGTTCCTGATGGCCGCATTCCTGCAAGGGGCGCAGGCCCTGCGGCAGCCGGCCAATCCGCTCGCCGCCCTGGCGGGCTCCGCCTGGGCCGTGTTGCTCCTCGAGCCGAACCAGCTGTTCGGCGCGGGCTTCCAGATGAGCTATGGCATTGTCGCGGCGCTGCTCCTGCTGGGCCTGCCGCTGAGCGAGGCCTGGCAGGCGCGCTGGCGGCCGTTCGCGCTGCTGCCCCCGGTGGCGTGGACCGGGCGGCACCGGGCGATCGCGGCGGCGTGGCACGGCGGTTCCACGGCCCTGGCCGTCGGGCTTGCGACCACGCTGGTCAGCATGGTGAGCGGCGTGACCTTCTTTCAGCTCCTCACGCCGGGCTCGCTCGTGGCCAATCTCATCCTCGTGCCGGCGGCGATGATCGTGACGCTGGCGGGATTCGCGTCGCTGGCCGTCGGGCTCGCGGGGATCGAGGCCCTCGCGGTCCTGTGCAATCACGCGGCCGCGCTGCTCCTGTTGATCATCGAGCACGGGGTGCGCTGGGGGGTGCAGGTCCCCGGGGCGCACCTGCCGGCGGCCTTTCGCCTGCCGTGGCTGGGCCCGGTCACGCTGCTCGTGCTGCTGGGTGCGATCGGTTACGGCTATGCGCGACGCTGGTCGGCGGCGCCGGGCGGCTGGTGGCCGCCGTTCGTGATCACGGCGCTGGCGCTGATTTTCGGCGTGAAGTTTGGCGCCTGACCCCAACACTCGGCCGCCATGAAAAGCGCCTACGAACTCGCGATGGAACGTCTCGCCAAGTCCGACCCCTCGGCCAACCAGCCCTTGACCGCCGAGCAGAAGGCCCGGCTCGCCGACATCGACCGCGTGTACCAGGGCAAGCTGGCCGAGCGGGAGATCTTCCTGCAGAAGCAGCTCAACGACGCCCTGGCCACGGGGAACGCGGAGGAGGCCGACAAGATCCGCCAGCAGCTCGCGAGCGAGAAGGCGCGGCTGCAGGAGGAGCGCGAGGAGGAGAAGGATCGCGTGCGCGGCGGCCGGTAAGGACTCAGGCGAACTCGAAATCCGCCACCAGCGTGTGGTGGTCGCTCGCCGGGGTGGGCTTCACCTGGTGGCCGACGCAACGCAACGGGGCGTTGTAGAAGATGTGGTCGAGCACGTAGGGTCGGCGGCGCCAGGTGATTTCCTTCGACTGGGCCGTCCGGTAGCCGGCGTTGGCGAATTGCTCGACGAGCGACTCGTGCTTGCTGACGTTGAAGTCGCCGGTGAGCAGGGTCGGCAGGTCGCTCCGACGCAGCTCCTGCTCGACGAGGTCGCGCTGCTGGCGGTGCTCCTCGCTGCTGGACTTGAGCATGAAGAACGCGAGCAGGTGCGTGTTCATCAGGCGCACCTCGCGGCCGGCGATGGTCGCGTGGGCGCTGATGAGCAGGCGGTCGGTCGGGGTCTTCTTCTCGCCGTAGAAATCGAACTCCACCGGAGGCGATGGCAGGTTGACGCAGGCCTTGGGCAGCAGGGGCCAGCGGGAGAAGATCGCCAGGCCGATGCCGAAGGGCAATTCACGCGGATCGGGCCGCGGGAAGGAAAACATGCTGTCGTAGCCGCTGAGCTCCTGCTTGAGGCGGGTGTAGTTGGGCGGGACCGGCGGATGGGTGCCGCCCGGCTGCGCCTTTTCGACCTCCTGGAGCATGACGATGTCGGCATCGTGGGCCTTGATCTCGGCCACCGCGGCGTCGAGGTTGATCGGCGCGTGATCCGGGTCCGCGTCATCCCAGACCTGCCCGAACTGCATGTTGAACTGGAGGACGCGGAAGCGCTTCATGGCGGGGTCCTACCGCGGATCGTCTCCCGCCGGGCCGGCGACCGTCCCATCCGGGCGCGCCCATGTCGGGCAAGGGGTATGCATGGGGTGGCACATGCGATGGCGAACATCATGAGCCGGCCGGACGGCTCAGCAATAATTTATTCGGGTTCCGCCGTGCCCTCGACGACCCAATCCCGGGCCTCCGGCACCTGCCGGTTGAATTCCCGCAGGGCGGCGCTGAGGTGCTCCGCGTAGCGGAAATGCGCGCCCATGCCGGTGCGGAGCTCGGCCTCGTAGATGAACTTGTCGGCCTGCGTGCTGTGCTCGAAGGGGGTCTGGGCGCCCAGGAGCAGGGCATAGACATAGGCGGCCGAGCCCCGCTGCATCAGCTCACGGGTGAGCGCAGCCTGCTCGTCGAGGAGGGCCTGATGCGGCGCCGCCGGGATCTCGGGCGGCAGATAGAAGCCCGCCTGGATGAGCGGCGTGTACCGATGACCCGTGCGGTGGCGGTTGAGGTCGCGCAGCTCGGCGATGGCCAGGTTGTTCCAGGCAAAGGTCACGCGCATGCGGCGCGTCGCGGTGCCTTGGTAACCGTAGCGGTTCGCGCGGTGCCGGAGGGCCTCGGCGACGGGTTGCTCCTCGCGCAGCCAGGGCGGCGCGTCGCGGTCAACCTTCACCCACACCGCGTCGGGCAGCGGCTGGGTGGACAGGCGGGCGAGGCCGAGCTGCAGGCTGGAGGCGAGCTCCTGGCGGGCCTGCTCCTCGTAGGACTTTTCCGCGGTGCTGTGGCGCATGAGGCGCGGCGACTGCTTGAGCAGCGCCTCGCGGATGAGCTGCGCGGCGGCGCGCGCCTCGGGGTGCGGGAGCGAGTCGAGGTGCTTCACCGTGGTCGCCCACATGCGGGAGCTCTGCACGAGGCCGAGGTTGGTGCGCGTGGCGAGCGGGATGAAGTAGCGGGCGCGGTCGAGGGCGTAGTTCTTGCGCAGTCGTGCGACGACGGCGGGCTTGGCGTCGGGTGGCAGGCGCACGAGGCCGGGGTTGGCCAGCGCCGCGGCATCGAGCCGCGCGTATTCCTGCTGGTAGGCCGCGAATGCCTTGGCCATGACCGCGGACCAACGGGCGGCGAGATCGTCAGGGAGGCCGAGTTCGGCCGCCGTCGGCAGGCTGCTCGGGTCCATCGTGATATACCGGGTGCTCGACTCCTGGCCGTCGGCCATCTGCGCGATCTCGAAGATCTTGTAGGCCAGCCACATGGAGACACCGTCGAGGGCGATGGCGAGGCCGCCGGTGAGGCCGCCGATGGAGGCGTGGCCGTAGTCGACGAACTTCAGGATGCGGTCGATGGAGGCCTCGGGGTTGGCGACGTCCACCTTCTCGAGGATCGAGGCGAGGCCCTCGTTGCTGCGGGAGTAGCGGGCGAGGACGGAGGCGAGCAGCTCAGGCGTGACTTTGGGCAGGTCGGCGGCGGTCGGAGGCGGGACAAGGGCGAGGCCGGTGACTTTCATGCGTGCGCCAAGGATTCGCGCAAACCCGCAGTGCCGCCAAGCACGAATGCGGGATGGGACGAAATACGGACTGAAGGGGAACGCTGATCTGCGCTGATCCTCGCTAATCCGGACCAAAGGATTGGGTCCAAATCAGCGTAGATCAGCGCAGATCAGCGTTCCCACCCTCGCCTTTTATCGATTCAGCAACCACTCGCCGAAGCAGCCCTGGTAGAAACCGAGGACGACCGAGGCTAAGGCGAGGAGGCCGAGGGTAACGCCCGCGGGCCAGGCGACCGGGGTGCGGGCGGGGCGGCTGTCGGGCGTGCCTTCCGGTTGCGGGGCGCGCCAGGTCTCGAAGAAGGCGGCCTTGATCCAGCCGAAGTAGTAATAGATCGAGATCACCACACCCACGATCGCGACGGCGAGCAGCGGGTAGAGGCCCGCCTTGAAGGCGGCAATGAAGACGAAGAGCTTGCCCATGAACCCGGCCAGCGGCGGGATGCCGGCCAGCGAGCCGAGGCCGACGGCGAGGACGGTGGCGAGGAAGGGATTGTCCCGCGCGAGTCCGGCGTAGTGGTCGAGTTCCTGGTCGGCGTCGTTCGGCCCGGCGACATGCGTCATCACGCCGAAGACCGCGAGCGTCGCGATCAAATAGGCCGCGAGGTAGAAATACACCGCACCGAGCGCAAGCGGCGTCGAAACGGCCGCGACCACGCCGAGGAGGAGGAAGCCGGCATGCGAGACACCGGAGAGGCCGATGAGGCGCTTCACGTTGCTCTGGGTGAGCGCAGCGATGTTGCCGAAAAGGATCGTGGCTGCGGCCAGCACGCCGAGGAGCGGCACGGTGAGGCCGGCGTAGGGCGCGAAGGCCTTGAGGGTCAGCACCAGCAGGACGGCGAAACCGGCGGCCTTGGAGGCGACGGCGAGGAAAGCGGTCACCGGCGTCGGAGCACCTTGGTAAACGTCGGGGATCCAGATCTGGAACGGGAAGGCGCCGATCTTGAAGGCCACGCCGGAGAGCACGAGGGCGATGCCGCACTGCGCCACGAAATTGCCGGGATTGGCCGCCAGGAAGGCGCTGAGGGCGTCGAAGTTCATCGCCTGGCCGGTGTGCGCCGGCAGCGTCGGCGTGCCAGCCACGCCATAGAGGAGGACGATGCCGAAGAGCAGGAGCGCCGAGCTCAGGGCGCCCATGATCAGATACTTGAGGCCGGCCTCGAGGCTCAGGGGGCTCGTGCGGACGTAGCTGACGAGGATGTAGAAGCCGACCGTGACCGTCTCGAGGGCCACGAAGAGCATCACGAAGTGGTTACTCTGCGCGAGGAGCATCATCGCCGCCGTGACCACGAGGACGAGGTGGTAGAACTCGATCTTCGGCAGGAGCTGCTTCGCCAGGGCCACGCGGCCGAGGAGGCAGACGACGATGGAGGTGACGAGGAAGAAGGCGCGGAGGAACTGGCCGTCACGCGAGTGGTGCAGCAGGCCGTTGAAGGTGTCGCGCTCGAGCCCGGCGGGGGTGAGGTTCACGAGCAGGGCGACAAGGATCGCGAGCTGGCCGACGATGGCGACGGTCGGGATGCGGTCATGCGCCGACTTGGGCAGCACGATCTCGAGGACGAGGAGCAGCAGGGCGAGGCAGCCGAGGCCCAGTTCGGGCAGAATCGCGGACCACTGGTTGGACGCGGCGGCGGCCTGGAGAAGTTCGGGTGTCATGGCGGGCGAGGCTTACTTGCCGGGAGTGGTCTGCAGCGGCAGCGCACCGGCGGCGGGCCAGGCGGGATGCAGCGCGGCGTTGAGCGGCGTCGTGAGGGATTTCGGCCAGAAGCCGATGAAGAGGAGCGCGGCGAGGAGGATGATGGCAGGCAGCTTCTCGCTCCAGCGCAGGTCGGCGGGCGGGTGCGCGGCGGTCACGCGGTTGAGCTCCTCGGTCGGCGGGCCGAAGAACACCCGGGCGGCGGCGCGCAGGCCGTAGATCGCCGAGATGATGATGCCGGAGACGGCGCAGGCGGTGAGAACCTTCGAGTAGCTCCAGGCCGCGACGAAGATCGTGAGCTCGCCCCAGAAGTTCGCGAAGCCCGGGAGGCCAATGCTGGCGAGCGTGGCCGTGACGAAGAACGCCGCGAGGACCGGGGTCTTCTGCGCGAGGCCGCCCATCTCGTTGAGGTCAAAGGTGTGCGTGCGGTGATGGATGCTCGTCGCGAGCAGGAAGAGCAGCGCCACGGAAAGGCCGTGGGCGACCATCATGAGGACCACGCCACCGGCACCGAGGCCGGAGAGACAGGCGACGCCGAGGAAGGCGTAGCCCATGTGCATGACGGAGCTGTAACCGACCATCTGCTTGAGGTCGCGCTGGGCCATGGTGACGAAGCCGACGATCAGGATGTTGCCGAAGACCGCGAGGCCCGCGAAGACCGTGGTCCATTGCGTGGCACCGAGCGGCAGCAGCGGCACCGCGATCTGGATCAGGCCGTAGAGGCCGAACTTCTTGAGCACGCCGGCGTGCAGCATCGCGGCCGAGCTCGGGGCGGCACCGTAGCCGAGGGGCGCCCAGGTGTGCAGCGGCCAGAGGGAGACGAGGATGCCGAAGCCGAAGACCAGCAGGCCGAAGAGGTACTTCTGCAGCGTGCCGTCGAGCGGCGCGGCGGTGAGCGCGTGGCGCAGGCTGACGAGGTCGAAGCTGTTGGCGCCGCTCTTCACGTAGATGGCGACCAGGCCGAGGAGCGAGAGCATCGCGCCCACAGTAAGGTAGATCGTCATCTTCATGGCCGCGTAGTTGCGGTCACGCCCGCCCCAGATGCCGACCATGATGAAGGTCGGGATGAGCGCGAGTTCGTGAAAGAAGTAGAAGAAGAACACGTCCACCGAGGCGAACACACCCATCAATCCACCCTGCATGACCAGGAGCAGCATCAGGTAGATCTTGAGGCGCTCGGCCTGCGATTGGATGGCATAGAGGCCGGCGGCCAGGCCCACGAGGCCGGCGAGGACGTAGAGCGGGAGGGCAATGCCGTTCAGGCCGAGCTTCAGGCTGATGCCGAGGGCGGAAAGGCCCGTGTCGTACTGCGTCGCAAAGGCGTAGTCGGCGCCGAGGCCGACCGGGAAATGATACCAGCAGTGCAGCGCCATGAGCGCGGGGACGGCAAAACCGGCGTAGGCCAGCAGGACCGAGTACCGCTTGGGCAGCCCGAGGGCGATGGCGAGCGCCACCGCAAGGGGCGCCGCGATCGAGACGAGCAGGGGATCGAAGGGCAGTTGGCTCATGGCGGTTTAGAAGACACCCGCGGCATAGGCCCAGAAGAGGACCAGCCCGAGGAGGAACCAGTAGACGTAGGCGTGGAGGCTGCCGACGTGCAGCGCACGCGCGCCGAGGCCGAGCAGGCCGACGAAACCCGCGAGACCGCGGATAATCAGGCCGGCGAGGAAAATCTGCTCGAGGAAGTTGAGCAGCATGGCGAAGCGCTGCTGGACCTTGGCGACGTAGTAGTCGTAGAGGGAATCGAAGGACTCCTTGAGCACCGTCAGGCCCTGGAAGAGGCCGCGGGACTTCTGGCTGAGCGTGTCGGTCGCCTCGTGGCGGTAGAACAGCCACGCGGAGCCGGCGCCGAGGATGAGCACCGCGGCACTGACCGCGAGGATCGTGGTGTGGGCAGCGCCCTCGGCATGCGGGATGAGGTGCTGCACGTAGCCGCCGATGCGGCCGAAGAACGCGCCGTAGCCACCGATGACCGAGAGGACCGCGAGGACGATGAGCGGGAGGGTCATCGAGAAGCCGCTCTCATGCGCGTGCGCGGCATGGTCGGAGCGGGCGGAGCCGAAGAAGACCAGCTTCCACATGCGGACCATGTAGAACGAGGTGAGCACGGCGGTGAGCGTGAGGATCGCGAAGACGGCGGTGTTGGTCTGGTAGGCGAGCAACAGGATGGCGTCCTTCGAGAAGAAGCCGGCCAGGCCGGGGAAACCGACGATGGCGGCGACGCCGATCGTGAAGGTGACGAAGGTCAGCGGCATCCGCGCCTTCAGCCCGCCCATCTTGAAGATGTCCTGCTCGTGGTGGCAGCCGTGGATGACCGAACCGGAGCCGAGGAAGAGCAGCGCCTTGAAGAAGGCGTGCGTCGTGAGGTGGAACATCGCGGCGCCGATGCCGGTGGCGATGAGAAGGCGGTTGTCACCCTCCGCCGCCGCCTGCGAGCCGAGGCCGAAGGCCGCGACCATGTAGCCGAGCTGCGAAAGCGTGGAGTACGCGAGGACCTTCTTGATGTCGCTCTGAACGATGGCGCAGAGGGCCGCGTACAACGCGGTGACCGTGCCGGTCCACATGATGACCTGCAGGGCATCAGCGACCATCAGGACCTCGATGCGGCAGAGCATGTAGATGCCGGCCGCGACCATGGTGGCGGCGTGGATGAGGGCGGAGACCGGGGTCGGGCCCTCCATCGCGTCGGGCAGCCAGACCTGCAGGGGCATCTGAGCGGACTTGCCGACCGCGCCGCAGAAGAGGAGCAGCGGGATCAGGCGGCTGTAGGCCAGCGTGCCGCCGTCGTGGGCCGCGGTGAGCTCCGTGAGGTTCACCGTGCCGTGCACGGCGTAACACATGATGATGCCGAGGAGGAAACCGAAGTCGCCGACGCGGTTGACGATGAACGCCTTCTTCGCGGCGTCGCTGGCGGACTTCTTCTCATGCCAGTGTCCGATCAGCAGGTAGGAGCTGAAGCCGACCAGCTCCCAGAAGATGAACATCATGAAAAGATTGTCGGCGAACACGATGCCGAGCATCGCGAACATGAAGATCGACAGGCCGCCGAAGTAGCGGGCGCGCGCCGGGTCGTCGTGCATGTACCCCGTGCTGAAGAGGTGGATGAAGAAGCCGACGAAGCTGACGACGAAGAGCATCACGGCCGCGAGGTCGTCGAACTTGAAGCCGAGCGAGACCGCGAAGTGGCCGAAGCGCAGCCATTCCAGCGAGGCGGTGAAGCGCTCGCCGCCGAGGATGAGGCTCAGGGAGAGGGCCGCGAGCACGGCGGCGGCCGTGACCGACACCATCGA
Source organism: Opitutaceae bacterium (assembly GCA_019634615.1). Classification (GTDB taxonomy): domain Bacteria; phylum Verrucomicrobiota; class Verrucomicrobiia; order Opitutales; family Opitutaceae; genus UBA2377. The sequence goes on along the minus strand of JAHCAZ010000009.1, from coordinate 10,157 downwards.
GGCGAGCTGGCCCTGGCGGCGCAGGAAGAGCGCGATGATCGTGGCCGAGGCCAGCGGCAGCAGGAGGACGAGGAGAGCTTGGGTGACCGGCGTCATGGCGTCAGTGCTTCAGGGCGTTGAGCTCGTCGACCTGCACGGTCTGGCGCTGGCGGAACAGCGCGACGATGATGGCGAGGCCGACCGCGACCTCGGCGGCGGCGACGGTGAGGATGAAGAACACGAAGACGTTGCCGTCGAGGGTGCCGTTGTACCGCGAGAAGGCGACGAGCGCGAGGGTCGCGGCCGTCAGCATGAGCTCGAGGCACATGTAGATCACGAGGGTGTTCTTGCGCAGGAGCACGCCGAAGAAGCCGAGGGCGAAGAGGAGCGCGCTCAGGAAGATGTAGTGGTCGAGGCCGATGTTCATGGGCGGACCTCCTTCGGGTCGAGGCGCTTGCTGAGGACGATCACGCCGAGCATCGCAATGAGGAGCAGGAAGCCCACGACCTGCACCGGCAGGAGGTAGGTGGTGAAGAGCTGGTAGGCGTAGCCCTTGAGCGTCGCCCCGACGCCCGGTCCGGCGGGCAGTTCGGTCGCGAGACGACCGTGGGTGTGGAACGAGAGCAGGCCCAGCGCGATGAGGGCCGCGGCCACGGCCGACGCGACGCTGGTGGCGGTCGTGAACGGCGGCCGCTTGCCGCCCTGCAGGTCGAGGAGCATCACGATGAAGAGGAACATCGCGACGACCGCGCCGGCGTAGACGAAGACGACCAGCACGGCGAGGAGGTAGGCCTCGAGGAGCACGAAGAGGCCGGCGAGGCCGACGAGGCTCAGGAGGAAGCAGAGCGCCGCGTTGATGGTATTGCGGTTGAACACCACCCCGACGCCGCAGGCGACGGAGAGCGTCGCGAAGAGATAAAACATGAAGTCAGCGTTCATGGCTCAGTGGGCGTTGCCGTGCTCGGCCGCGGCCTTTTTCTTGTCCCATTTGTAGTGCTGGTCGGGCAGCGTGCCGCCGAGTTCGTAGAGGCGGGTCTTGTCGTTGACCATCTCGGCGCGGGTGTAGCCCGACATGGAGAACTGGTTCTGCAGGAAGATGGCCTCCTCTGGGCAGACCTCCTGGCACAGGCCGCAGTAGATGCAGCGCAGCATGTCGATCTCGAAGGCCTGCGGGGCCTTCTCGACGTGCGCCGTCGGAGCGTCGGCCGCGATCTCGCCGGGGGTGATGCGGATGGCTTTCGGCGGGCAGACGAATTCGCAGAGCTGGCAGGAGACGCACTTCTCGCGTCCGTGGGGGTCCTTGACGAGCGTCGGCACGCCGCGGTAACCGGGCGGGATGGCCGGACGCTGCTCGGGATACTCGAGCGTCTGCTTCTTGCGCACCAGGTGCCGCAGCGTGATCCACAACCCGCCCAGGATCTGGGGGATGTAGGTGCGCTCGGCGAAGGTGAGCGGTTTGCGTTCGACGGTGATGACGGCCATTGGGCGGGAAAGGTTAGTCGATCAGCGCGATGGCGATCGCGTAAAAGAGCAGGTTGCCGATCGCGAGCGGGAGGAGCTTCTGCCAGCCGAGCTTCATGACCTGGTCGTAGCGGAACCGCGGGACGGTCCAGCGCACCCACATGAAGACGAAGATCAGGATCAGCACCTTCACGAGGAAGATGGCGATCGAGAACAGGCCGACGGCCAGCGGATGCACGAGCCAGGCCCAGCCGGTGAGGTCGTGGACCCAGCCCACCCAGGTGGCGAGTGACACCCACGGCAGCGGATTCCAGCCGCCGAGGAAGAGGAGCGTGAAGACGGCCGAGCCGACGATCATGTGCGAGTACTCGGCCACGAAGAACAGGCCCCACTTGAAGGCGCCGTACTCGGTGTGGAAGCTGCCGACGAGGTCGGCCTCCGACTCGATCGTGTCGAACGGCTGGCGGTTGGTCTCGGCGTAGAGTGCGACCATGTAGATGAAGGCCGAGACCGGCATCAAGAAGATGAACCACATGCCGCCCCAGAAGCCGGGCTGGCTCTGGAACTCGACCACGCGGGCGAAGCCGAGCGAGGCCTCCATGCCGGGGGAGTTGATCCAGAGGAAGACGGGCAGGACCGAGAGGGTCATCGACAGCTCGTAGGAGATGAGCTGCGCCGAGGCGCGCACGCTGCCGAGAGCCGGATACTTGGAGTTCGAGGCCCAGCCGGCGAGGATCAGCGAGTACACGCCGAGCGAGGCGACCGCGAAGACGGCGAGGATGCCGACATCAAGCGGGGCCAGCGCAAGCGGGACGATGCCACCGTTGGCCGCGATGTAGGCGCCGAAGGGCACGACCGTGACGGTCGTGAGCGCCGGGATCATCGCCGCGATGGGCGCGAAGATGAAGTAGGCCTTGCGGACGTGGCCGGGGAGCGAGTCCTCCTTGAACAGCATCTTGCCGCCGTCGGCCATGACGTGGAAAAGGCCCAGGCGCTGCAGGAAGCGGCCGAGGAAGGGAATCCACGCGAACCACGGCACGATGGCGCGGTTGGGACCGGGGCGGTCCTGCACCCAGGCCGCGACCTTGCGCTCGGCCATCGAGCAGACGCCGGCGATCGGGAAGATCACGCAGATGACCGCGAGGCCCTTCAGGATGCCCTGCACGAGCGGCGGGAGGTTGAAGAAGAAGTCGGCCATGGCGTTGACGACAGTCGGGATCATTTCGCGGCGACGGGCTTGAAGTGCAGCGTCTCACCCTCGACGAACGGCAGCGCGGCGTAGGGCGCGGCGTCGAGCGCGAGGCCGGTGTCGGGGATCTTCGCGAAGGCCACGCCGGCCAGCGCCGGGACGGCGGCGGCGAGGGCGGACCAGACGCCCGCGTGATCGGCCGGGGCGGAACCGCCGGCAGCGGTGACGAGGCGGGCGAGGACCGCGAGGTCATCCGTCGCGCCGACCGGGCCGGGAACGGCCTTGAGGAATTTCTGCAGGCGGAACTGCTGGTTCACGAAGGCGCCGTTCTTCTCGAAGGGGTGCAGCGTCGGGATGACGACCTTGGCCGCAGCACTGGTGGCGTTGGCGTGGGTGCCGAGATACACGATGGCGACCTTGGCGAGCTGCGCGGCGGTGAGGCCCGCGGCGGCGAGATCCTCGCCCACGGACACGACCGCCTTGACCTGGCCGGCGTCGATCGCGGCGCCGAGGGCGGAGAGCTGGGCGGACGGCAGCGCGGCGATCAGGCCGGTGACGAGCGCTCCGCGGACGTTCGGGTTGCGGTCGGCGGAGAGGAGGAGCTTGTCACCCTCCCCCACCCGGCTGACCAGATGCGTGCCGGCCTTGAGCGCGGCGGCGAGCTGCTTCGTGAGATACTGCTCCTCGACGGAGCTGCGGCCGGAGCCGACGACGGCGATAGCGCCAGCGTTGGCGGTGAAGATGCCCTTCGCGGCATTGACCGCCATGTCGACCGTGCTGTCGGTGCCGTCGACCTTCGCCGCGGTGAGGCGGTCGGGAGCCTGGACCGCCTTGTAGAGGGCGCGGCCGGAGTCGGTCATCCACGTGTCGTTCACCGCGTCGTTGCGGCGCGGGGTGATGCGGTAGATGACGCCCTCGCGGGACCAGACGACGGTGTTGGCGCCGACGCTGGACTCGGGGTCGATGCTGTTCGTCTGCTTGAGGAACCAGACGCGCATCTTGAAGCGGAAGTCGGTGCTGGTGAGCGCGCCGACGGGGCAGATGTCGACCGTGTTGAGCGAGTAGTTGTTCTTGAGCTCCTTGCCCGGGTAGCACGTGAGCGTGCTGTAGCTGCCGCGGTCGATGAAGCCAAGGACGTCGTCCTTGGCGATCTCCTTGCTGAAGCGGATGCAGCGCGAGCAGAGGATGCAGCGCTCGTCGTCGAGCATGACGCGCGGCCCGAGCTGGGTGCGCTTCGGCTTCACGTTCTTCTGCTCGATGAAGCGCGAGTAGCCACGGCCGTAGCCGGTGGCCTGCTCCTGCAGCATGCACTCGCCCGCCTGGTCGCAGATCGGGCAGTCGAGCGGGTGGTTGATGAGGAGGAACTCCATCACGCCCTCGCGGGCATCCTTCACCATCTGGGACGTGGTGCGGATGTGCATGCCCGGCGAGACGTTGGTGCCGCAGCCGATCTGCGGGCGCGGGATCCAGTTGATCTTCGGCTTGCCCGAGGCGGGGTCCATGATCGGCGCCTTGGTGGCCGGATCGACGGCGGGCATGCCCATCTCGACCAGGCACATGCGGCAATTGCCGGCGACCGTGAGCTTCGGGTGGTAGCAGAAGTGCGGCACGTCGACGTTCACGAGGCGGGCGGCCTCGATCACGTTGGTGCCCTTCGGCACGGCGATCTCCTTGCCGTCGATGTTGACGGTGACGAGGTCGGGTTTGGCGGGGGCGATGGACATTGCGAGAATCAGATGAGCGGCACCGCGGGCGCGGGCTTGGTGGGCTTGGCGGCGGCGTAGCCCTGGAACTCGTCGCCGAACTTCGCGAGGAAGCTCTGGGTCGGCCAGGAGCAGGCCTCGCCGAAGGCGCAGATCGTGCGGCCGGGGATCTGGTCGGCGACGCCCTTGAGGAGGGCGGCGTCCTCAGTGCGCGCCTGGCCGTGGACCATGCGGGTGGTGATCTTCTTCATCCACAGCGAACCCTCGCGGCAGGGCGTGCACTGGCCGCAGCTTTCGTGGGAGTAGAACGCGTTGATGTTGGCGAGGGCCTCGACCATGTTGACGGAGTCATCCATGACGATGACGCCGCCGGAGCCGCCCATGGTGCCGATCATGCCGAGCGAGTCGAAGTCCATGGGCACGTCCTCGACGCCCCAGTCGTAGTCGACCATGTCGGCGCCGACCTTGCGCTTGCCCTTGAAGCGCTCGCCGAACTTCAGGATCTTGGCCGACGAGCCGCCGGGGATGACGGCCTTGAACTTGCGGCCCGGGAGCGGTCCGCCGCAGACGTCGTTGAGCAACTGGCCCAGTGTGATCGTGCCGCAGGGGAACTCGTAGTAGCCCGGGCGCTGCACGTGGCCGGAGACGCAGAAGATGCGGGTGCCAGTGTTGTTGGGCGTGCCGATCTTCGCGAACGCTTCACCGCCGACCTCGGCGATGTACTTCACATGGCAGAGGGTCTCGACGTTGTTGACGATCGTCGGGCACTGGTAGAGGCCGAGCACCGCGGGGAAATACGGCGGCTTGATGCGCGGGTTGGCGCGCTTGCCCTCGAGGGACTCGATGAGGCCGGTCTCCTCACCGCAGATGTAGGCGCCGGCGCCGCGGTGGACGAAGATGTCGCAGCTGTAACCCGTGCCGCAAATGTTCTTGCCGACGAAGCCGGCGTCGCGCGCCTCCTGGATCGCTTTCTCGAGGATGCGGGCGCCGTGCGGGAACTCGCCGCGGATGTAGATGTAGGCCTGCTTCACATTGTTCGCGAAACAGGAGATCATCGTGCCCTCGATGAGCTGGTGGGGGTCCTGGTGGATGATGTAGCGGTCTTTGAACGTGCCGGGCTCGGACTCGTCGGCGTTGACGATGAGGTAGATCGGCTTGCCGCTCTTGCGGTCAACGAGGCCCCACTTGACGCCGCAGGGGAAACCGGCGCCGCCGCGGCCGCGGAGGCCGGACTTCTTGACCTCGTCGATGAGCTCCTCGGGCTTGCGGGTGACGGCTTTCTTCAGGATCTCGTAACCGCCATGCTTCACGTAGCACGCGAGATCGTTCGAGTAACCGGGCTCGTCGATGTGCTTGAAGATGATGCGACGTTGTTCGGGAGCGGGCATTGAAAAATCGGATTGGCGATGGCGGGTTGCGGGCAGCTCAACCGCGTTTGGCGGCTTCCTTTTTGATCTGGTCGGCGAGCTGCTTGGCCTTGGCGCAGTCGACCTTCTCGTGGAGGTCGTCGTCGATGAGGACGACCGGGGCGGTGCCGCAGCTGGCGAGGCACTCGACGAACTCGATCGTGACCTCGCCGTCGGCGGAGGTCTCGCCGAGCTTGGTGCCGAATTCTTTTTCGAAGGTCTCGCAGGTCTTGTACCCGCCCATGAGCGCGCAGGAAAGCGTGCGGCAGACCTTGATGTGGCGGCGGCCGATCGGCTTGCGGCGGAACATCGGGTAGAAGGTCACGACCTCGTACACGTTGATCGGCTCGATCGAGAGCTTCTCGGCGATCCACGTGATGGCCTCCTCCGGGATGTAGCCCACATCCTCCTGGATGAGGTGCAACAGCGGCAGCGTGGCGCTGCGCTTGACGGGGTAGTGCGTGATGACCTCGTCGATCTTGGTGAGGGTGGCGGGCTGGAGATTCATGCGGACGGAAAATTACCGATCACACTCGCCCATCACGAAATCGAGCGACCCGAGCAGGGTCACGACGTCGGAGATGAGGATGCCGGTGCAGATCTTTGGGAGGATGGAAAGGTTGCAGAACGAGGGGGAGCGGATCTTGAGGCGCCACGGGACGCCGCCGCCCTTGCTGACGACGTAGAAGCCGAGGATGCCCTTCGGGTTTTCCGCCTCGAAATAGACCTCGCCGGCCGGCATCTGCGGACCCTCGGTCACCAGCATGAAGTTCTGGATGAGCTCCTCCATCGAGGTGAGGATCTTGTCCTTCGGCGGGGCGAAGATCTTGCGCGCGTCCTTCGCGTACCAGTCGCCGCCGGGGAACTTGGCGATGACCTGGCGGATGATGCGCACGGACTGGCGCATTTCCTCGCCGCGGACGAGGTAGCGGTCGTAGGAGTCGCCCTTCGAGCCGACGGGTACGTCGAACTCGTACTGCTCGTAGCCGGAGTACGGCTTGTCCTTGCGCAGGTCGAGGGCGATGCCGGAGCCGCGCAGGTTCGGGCCGGTGATACCGTAGGCGAGCGCGTCCTCCTTGGTGATGACGCCGACGCCGACGGTGCGGTCGAGGAAGATCTTGTTGCGGGTGAGGAGCGAGAGGATCTCCTCCAGCGCGGGCAGGAACTGGTCGCAGAAGCCTCCCACCCGATCGAGCCAGCCGTCGGGGATGTCGCGGGAGACGCCGCCGATGCGGGTGTAGCTCGTGGTGAAGCGGGCGCCGGTCAGCTCCTCGAAGAGCTTGTAGAGATGTTCGCGCTGGTTGAGCGAATGGACGAGGACGGTCCACGCGCCGACGTCGAGGCCGAAGGCGCCGAGGCCCATGAGATGGGACGAGATGCGGGCCATCTCCGCGGTGATCACGCGGATCGCCTGGCAGCGGGCGGGCACCTCGAGGCCGGCGAGCTTCTCGACGGCGATGGCGTAGGCCATGTTGTTCGCGAGGGGCGCCAGGTAATCCAACCGGTCCGTGTACGGCACGAACTGGTTGTAGGTCATGTTCTCGGCGATCTTCTCGTCGCCGCGGTGCAGGTAGCCGACGACCGGGTCGCACTTGGTGAGGATCTCACCATCGAGTTCCATCTGGAGCCGGAGCACGCCGTGCGTGGACGGGTGCGACGGTCCCATGGAGAGGGACATGCGGTCGGGCGCGGCCTCGGCGGCCTTGGCGGCGGTGTCAGGAATATTAAGTTCGGTGGCCATGGCGTCGGGGGCGGCGGCTTAGTCGGTTTTCGGTTTCCGCTCGTTCCAGCTCTGGTCCTTGGCGCTGGGCTCGGCGTCGGCCATGTTGATCTCGCCCGGGGAGGCCACGAAGGGGCCGCCGGCCATGGGGGCGGCGATGACGGGGGTCTTGGTCACCTCGGCGATCTCGGCGTCGGGCAGGACGGTCTCGATGCCGGCGAGCGGGAACTCCTTGCGCAGCGGGTGGTACGGGTAGCCGTCCCACATGAGGATGCGGCGGAGATCCGGGTGGCCCTCGAAGGTGATGCCGAACATGTCGAAGCACTCGCGCTCGTGCCAGTTGGCGCCGGGCCAGAGGTGGGTCACGGTCGGGGCGGCGGGCTCGAGGTCGTTGGTGCAGTCGGCAGCGACGCGGATGTATTCGCCGCGGGCGGTCGCGTAGAGGTTGTAGACCACCGTGAAGCGCGGGGAGGCGCCTTCCGCCCAGTCGATGGCGGTGAGGTCGGCGAGGTGGTCGAAGCCCTGCTCGTCGCGGAGGAATTGCAGGACCGCGGGGACCTCGGCCAGCGGGACGTTGCACGCGGCGTGGTCGCTGCTGGCGCGGTCGGTGGCCGAGGGAAACTTGGCCTTGAGGGCGGTCGCGGCTTGGGAGGCTACAGGCATGGGGGCGGAAATCGTTGGGCGGCGGGCGTTCAGGCCACGAACAGGTTCTTGGCGGCGGGCTCGCGTTTGATCTTCTCCTGCAGCTTGATCAACGCGTCCAGCAGCGCCTCGGGGCGCGGCGGGCAGCCGCTGACGTAGACGTCGACCGGTACGATGCGATCGACGCCCTGCAAGGTGGCGTAGCTGCGGTACATGCCGCCGGAGCTGGCGCAGGCGCCCATGGCGATGACCCACTTGGGTCCCATCATCTGGTCGTAGATGCGACGCACCTGCGGGGCCATTTTGTAAGTGACGGTGCCGGCGACGATCATGCAGTCGGACTGGCGCGGCGAAAAGCGCATGACCTCGGCGCCGAAGCGGGCGATGTCGAACCGGCCGTTGCCGACGGCCATGAGCTCGATGGCGCAGCAGGCGAGCCCCATGGGCATCGGCCACACGGAGTTGGTGCGGATCCAATTGATCACGGCATCGGCGCGCGAAACAATGACCTCACCCTCTACCTTGCCGTTGAAGCCCAATTCGGTGTGTGACGCAGCCATGTGTTGGTCGGATTACGTAAAAAAATCAGGCCCAGCGTTAGGAAGCCCCCCGGGGCGTGCAAGTGGCATTTTGCGAAATAATCACCATGGCCCGCAGCATAAGGATTTTCCATTGACCCATGCCGTCCGGATGCCCTTCTTTGCCCCTTCGCACGCAGGTTGTGGTGCCTTTTCAAGCACGACAGCCGGGCAACTCCGGAGAGGTGGCTGAGTGGTTTAAAGTACCCGCTTGGAAAGCGGGCGTAGGGAAACCTACCGGGGGTTCGAATCCCCCCCTCTCCGCCAGCCTCGCTCGCAACGAGTTGCGAAACTCGGGAGCAGGGCGGGAGCAAAAACAGCCCTCCGACCATGCGCCGCGTGTGCATGCGCTGCGGGGTTTTTCTCGGTACCAAGCCGTGCCTGCCTGAGCAGGACGGCCTTACCACGCACGGCTGCTGCGCGGCCTGCGCGAAAACGATCTTGGACGATGCGGCCTCTGCGGCGGGTTTGAAGGGCCCGACCTCTCCGCGGGAAAACGGGACTGCCGCCCCTGCTCCGGCCGCGGCGTTGGATCACCCCTCGGGTAGTCCGGCCGCATCGTCCAATCGCTCTTTGGAGTGGGAATGGAGGGCGGCATGAGCACGCTGTACGCTGCCTTCAGCTACGGGACCACAGCCCTCCTGACAGTGGGCCTCGCCACCCTGGCGGTGGCAACGGTGCGGGCGGCCGGGCGCAATGAGGCTGACCACCGGTTCCTGCGCGCGATCCGCGAGATCGAGACCGGCAATAACCCGCGGGCGATCGGGATCGACGGAGAGTTCACAGCCTACCAGTTCACGCGGGAGACCTGGCGCGACTATACGAATATCGATCCCGTCGAAGCGCTGCGGAATCCCCTGATCGCCGATGGGGTGGCCGAGGATCATCTGGAATTCATCCGGCGGCAGCTGCGCCGCGCCGGGCTGGAGGCGAGCTACTATAACGCCGCCTTGGCGTGGAATGCCGGGATCGGAGCCACGATCCGCGGCGAGGCCCGGCCGACGCAGCACGATTACGCGAAGCGGGTGATACATCTGATGGAGGCCTTCCGGAAATGAACACGGAACGGCTCTACCCGGCCCGCGTGCTGGCCCAGGCGATCGGTCGCAACGTTACGGATATCTACCGAGCGCACACGGAGGAGATGGGCTCCCCGCGGCACTTCCGGCTGATCGGCGGCGAGACGGTGTACACGGAGGCAGGGGTGCTGGCTCTGGCCGCGGAGTTCGAACGTGCCGGCTGGCCCGGCGCCGGCGCGGCGCTGCGGCGGTGCACGATCGAGGAGCAATCTGAGGAGCGCGCCTGGTACCGGGAAGGAGCGATGGCATGAAGCGCGATCACGTGAAGCCGTTCCGCCGGCACCATTACCGGGCATCGATCGCTGAGACAAAGCGGATGTGGAATGACGCCTTCGAGAACGTATTTCTCGCGAAGCGGCCGTGGCTGCGCGGCGCCGCCCAGGATCCCGTGTTTGCCGCG
>JAHCAZ010000089.1 GCA_019634615.1 Opitutaceae bacterium | reverse complement strand
CGGCCTTCAATCTCCGCTATGTCTGGCCGGCCGGCAGCGCCGCCTGGGCGGTGGTCTCGCTGCTCCTGCTGGTCGGGGCGACCGTGGCCGCCCGCCCGGCGCCGCGCCTGGTGGCCGCGGTCGTCGCCGCGCTGCGCCTGGCCGCAGCCGCGGGGCTCGCCTTCGCGTTGCTCACCTTCCCGGCGGCGAGTCCCGATCGCCTGGTGTTCGGCTATGGCGCGCCGTGCCTCTGGTTCTTCCTCTGGCCGCTGCCCGGCGCCCACGCCGCCCACCGGCCGGCGTTGGCCTGGATCGCCTGGCTCTCGCTCGGCCAGTTCCTGCACGCGTTCCCGGTCGCCGGCAGCCAGATCGCCTGGGGCACGTTCCTCGCCCTGCCCATCGCGGCCATCGGCGGCCACGAGGCGCTGACCTGGCTGATCCGGCAGTACCGGGCGCCATCCGCCCTCGTCCCCCGGTCGGCCTTCGTCGCCGGCCAGTCCCTGCTGGCCGCGCTGGCCCTCGGCCTCGGCTGGCGGTTCTCGTCGCTCGGGCAGCGTTACCTCGAGGGCAGCGACCTGGGGCTGCCAGGCGCCGAGATCATGCGGCTGCCGAGCGAGTCGTCCGCGCTGTTCCGCGTGCTGGCCGCCAATGCCAGCGCCCACGGCGACCTGCTCTTCTCGGAGCCGGGGATGTTCAGCTTCAACCTGTGGACGGGGCGGCCCACGCCGACGCTCGCCAACACCACGCACTGGTTCTCGCTGCTCACGGCCGACCAGCAGCAGGCGATCATCCGCGCGCTCGCCGCGCATCCCGACGCCTGCATCATCCGGCAGCGCGACCACCTCGACTTCCTGGCGCGCCGCAGCTTCGCCCCGGCGGGGCCGCTGCACGACTACGTCACCGCCGAGTTCGCCCCGGCGTTCACGCTCGACGACTTCGAGTTCTGCGTGCGCAAGGGCCGCAGGATCGAGCCTCTGCTCCTCGGCCGCTTCGAGCTCGTCTCCGACCGGCCGGGCGAGGCCAACACGGTGCTGCGCCTGCGCGTGCCGGTCCCGCAGCCGCTCAGCATCGAGCGTGTCGAACTCACCGCGCCGCAGGTCCCGGGCGCGCCGGCCGTGGTGCTCGACGCGACGAATGCCCGGGTCGACCTGGCAAGCGCAGGCCCGGGCCAGCCGGCGGCGTGGCCTGTCCGGCTCGAGGCGACCTCGGATCTCGCGATCCGCTTCGACCGTTTCGCCCTCCCGCGGCCGGTGGCCGGCGGCCTCATCACCCTTTACGGACCCGACGGCACGGCCGCGGTCCTGGCCCGGCTGGCAAAATGACGCCCGTCAACGCCGGCGCGCCACGAGCACGAGGCTCACGCCGAAGGGCATCGGCACGCGGGCGAGCGCGAGGCCGACGAATTGGGCGCGCAGCAGCGCGTTGAGCCAGCGCGGCAGCGGCCGGTCGTCGAGCCCGCCCGGCAGCCGGAGGCGCCGGCGCCACTTGCGGATCAGCCAGACGATGGGAAACACCGGGACGTTGGTGTAGTTGACGTAGTCCACGTCCCAGTCGGCCGCCGGGAACAACGCCCGCAGCCGGGGCCGCGTGTAGCGCCGGTGATGGTGCAACGCGACATCCCACTCGCTCCACAGGGCCATGTTGGCCGGCACCGTCACCGCCACGACCCCGCCGGGCTTGAGCAGGCGGTGGAACTCCCGCACGACGACCGCATCGTCGGGCGTGTGCTCCAGCACATCGAGTGCCGTCACCACGTCGAGCGCGCCATCGGGCAGCGGCACCCGGTCGCCGGCCAGGCCAAAGATCTGCTCCGGCCGGAAGCGCTCGCGCAGCAGCCGCAGGGCCTGCTCGTGGTCGTCGAGCACCAGGACGCGGCAATACGCCTGCATCTCCGCCGCGAAGCGCCCCGTGCCGGCGCCGCAGTCGAGCAGCAGATCGTCCCGCCCGATCGGTCGCGCCCGCGCGAGCAGCGCGCGCACCAGGTGGCGCTTGCCCGCGTAGTACCAGTGGTCGGCCTCGACCCGGGCGAGCCTGGCATATTCGAGATCGTTCATGCGGGGGCGGGAAACACCCAAGTTGCCTAATCGCTCCGGCCCGTCAGCATCTTTCTTGTGTCGTCCCCCACCCGCGCGTCCTTCGCTCCCCGCCTGCTGGTTGTGCTGCTGATCCTCGTCGCGGCCGGCCATGCGTTCGTCGCGGTCCGGGCCATGCGGGACAAGTCCACGACGTCCGACGAGATCGCGCACATCACCGGCGGCTACACCTTCGACCGCTGGAACGACTTCCGCCTGCACCCGGAAAACGGCTTCCTGCCCCAGCGCTGGCAGGCGCTGCCCACCGTGCTCTCAGACGCCCGCTATCCCGACCAGCGCGGCGAATCCTGGGCGGAGGGCCATGTCTGGATGCTGGGGCATCAGTTCTTCTACGAGCTGGGCAACGACCTGGAACGCATCCTTGGCTCGGCGCGAGCGATGAACGCGGTCTTCGGCTTCCTCACCGTCCTCCTGGTCGCCGCGTGGGCGCGGTGGTGCTTCGGGTGGCCCGGCGCGATCGTGGCGGCGCACTTCTGCGCGCTGAGCCCGACCATGCTGGCGCACAGCGGGCTGGCGACGTCGGACATGGCGATGACCCTGTTCCTCCTCGCCGCGAGCAGCGCCTGGTGGTGGCACCTCAACGACGGCCGCCCCCGCAGCTGGTGGCTCAGCGCCCTCGTGTTTGGCTTGGCCTGCGTCGCCAAGTACACCGCCGTCCTCCTGTTGCCGATCTTCGGGCTGCTCGTCCTCCTCCGCGCATTGGCGCCCGCGCCGTTCGTCCTGTTCGGAAGGACGTATCCGACGCGCCTCGCCGCGTTGGCGGCCATGGCCGCATCACTCGTCGGCCAAGGCCTCGTCGCCGTCGCCGTGATCTGGGCCTTCTGCGGCTTCCGCTACAGCGCGTTCAACCCGGCGCTGCCACCCGGCACCTTCATCGTCCCGTGGAGCGAGGTGCTCGACATCAGCCGCGGCCAGGCCGCGGTGATCCAGTTCTGCCGCGACTGGCGCCTCCTGCCCGAGGGTTTCCTCTACGGCTTCGCCTACACCCTCAAGAGCGTGGAGGCGCGCGGCGCCTTCCTCGACGGCGCGCACAGCCTGACCGGCTGGGTGAGTTTCTTCCCGAAGGCCTTCCTCTACAAGTCCACGCCCGCGCTGCTCCTGGCCCTCGCGACCGGCGCGATCCTCGTGCTGGCGTGGCTGCGGCCCGCCGGCTGGAGCCGGCTGCGCCCTCATCTCTACCGCACGGCACCGCTGCTCATCCTGTTCGCCGTCTATTGGGCAGTCTCCCTGCCGAGCAAGCTCAACATCGGCCATCGCCACATCCTTCCGACGTACCCCGTGCTCTTCATCTTCTGCGGCGTGCTGGGCTGGGCCGCGGCCCGCGCCTGGCGCCAGTCGCGGCCGGCCGGCGCCACGCTGACGGCCATCGTCGCGCTTCTGCTCGGCGGGCAGGCGGTGAGTGCCGTCGGCATCTACCCGCATTTCCTCGCGTATTTCAGCCCGGTCGTCGGCGGGC
>JAHCAZ010000088.1 GCA_019634615.1 Opitutaceae bacterium | reverse complement strand
AGATCCAGCCGCTGTGATCCATGAACAGCTGCCCGGCCTCGACGCTCGTCATGAAGCGCATGAAGTCGATCGCGGCCGCCTTGTTCGGGCTGTCCTTGTTGAGGTAGAACGCCATCGCGGTGAGCTTGTTGCCGTCGGCGGCGCGGCCGACGTGGAACGAGCCGACCGCCGGGTCCGCGGCGTCGGGCTGCGGGAAGCGGTGCACGCCCACCGGGAAATCCGCGAGCCGGATGAGGCTGCTCGCATCCCAGGTCCCGGTGGCGACGAAAAGGGCGTGGCCGTTCATGAACTCGCGCACGGCGTCGTCGCGCTCGAGCTGGATGAAACCGGGCCGCATCATCGCGGTGAGCTCGCGGATCACGCCGAGGGCCGCCTGGACGTCGGGCCGGCGGTAGTTCCACTGCCCGCGGAGGTAGGCCATCTGGAAATCCCGCTGGTAGAGCGCCATCTGGCCGTCGCGATCGAGCTCCATGTTCACGTTCATGAGCATGGTCGAGAGCATGAACTCGAGGAGCCACTCGGCGTTGAGCTTGGCGCCGGCGAGTGGATAGACGGTGCGGCCGGTGCGCTGCGAAAACTCGCGGGTGCGCTCGGCGAGCCGGCGAAATTCCTCGAGGTTGCGCGGCATCCGGAAGGTCGGATCGTCGCCGACGATCTCGCGCAGGAGGCGCTCGTTGCAGAAGAGGCGCATGGTGACCTGGCAGAGGGTCACGGAATACAGCTGCCCGATCTCGGGCGAGTAGAGCTGCTCGTTGAACAGGGCGTCCCGGAAGGTATTGCGCCAGGGCACACCCTCGAGGGGCGTGCCCCGGTTGTAGGGGTTGGGTTCCTCCATCAGGGCGGTGATGGGCTCGAAGTAGCGCACGGGGACGTCCTTCATCCCGGGCAGGAAGAAACCATACTCGATCAGGTCGGCGCCGGTGCCGCCGACCAGGTTGGTGCGCAGCCACTGCCGGTAGATGCGGCCGGGGACGAGGACCTGCTCAACCTCGATGTCGGGCCGCAGCTCATGGTAGCGCTTGATCACCGCGGCCAGGCCGTCGGGCGGGCCGACCTCGATCTGCCAGTGGGCGATGCGGACCTTGGTGCGCCCGCTCTCGGCGAGGCCGCCGCGCGTGAGCAGCCACCAGGCCGAGACGCCGTAGGCGAGCGCCAGGCAGGTGAAGGCGATGCGGGCGCGGGTGATCCGCAGCTTCATGGCCCGCCTTTCCGGGCCGCGATGGCCTTGAGCCGCTGCTGCACGGCATAGACGCGCGGGTCGGCGTCGTTCGACTGCAGAAATCGCCCGAAATACCGCAACGCGCGCGCGTCGTCACCCGCGCGGAAAGAAAGCTCGCCGATCTGCAGTGCGAGGTCCGCCTCGGCCAGCCCGCTCAGGCCGCCGATGGCATCCGCCGCCAACAGGTCCGCCCGCGCGCGCTCCGGATCGAGCTCGTAGAAGAGCCGCGCGCGGCCGAGCACGATGAGGAGGTCCCGGCGCAGCACCGGCACGGTGACACGGTCCAGCAGGGCGTCCGCGGCCGTGAGGCGGGCGGCCGGCGTCGCCGGATCGGGGAGCACGTGCAGGGTCAGGAGCGCCAGTTTGACGAGGCCGAGCTGGGCCCACGAACTTGCCGGCTGGGCGTCAGCCAATTGGCGATAGTACGCCGCCGCACGGGGATAGTCCGGGGTCGTGTAATGCACCTGGTGCAGGCGCCCGGCGAGGTAGAGCGCAGCCGCCCCGGCCTCATCGGCCACCGTGGCCAGGGCGTTGAGCCGGCGCTCCGCCTCGCGGAGGCGCTCATCGGTCAGTGGCTGCCGCGCGACCAGGATCGCCGCCTCGGCCAGCGCCCGCTCCCGCGGATCGGCCGGTGGGGCCTCGCGCAGGGCCGCCGCAGCCTCACCCGCCAGGTTGCCGGCGAGCAGGCGCCAGAACGCGGCCGGCTCGGCGTCGGCCGCAGCCAGCACCGCCGGCGGCAGGCAAAACAGCAACATCAGGGGCAGGGCAACCCTTCGCACAGCCGGCATCGTGAAAGCAATCGCGACCGCGACAAGCCTAGGCGTGCGGATCGAGACAGAAATTTCACCCCGGAGGCCGATGCGGAGACGAGGGACAATCTCAATCCCATCGCGGAAACACGGAAGGACGGAAACGCGGAAAGGCCCCGATCCGGACCCATGCAGTTGAACCGCGAAGAACGCGAAGGGGCGCGAAGGAAGCCAGTTGATCTCATGATCGAAAAGCGGCCGCAGATCGGTGATCGGCTCGCCTTGCCGGATCGGCGCCAACTTACCTGCAACCCTTCGCGAGTCTTCGCGTTCTTCGCGGTTTCCCTCTGAAACGCTCCCGTTGATCGCTTCCGCCCTTCCACGTTTCCGCGATAAATCGGTGCAGAGCGGGCTCGCGAGCCGACGCCTGCCTAACCGGCCTTGTCCTCGTCCATCACCGCGCGCAGGGCGGCGGCGAGGGCGGTGATGCGGTACGGCTTGGCGACCATGCCGCGGAAGCCGTGGGCACGGAAGTTGGCGAGGACGGGATCGCTGGAATAGCCGCTCGAGACGATCGCCCGCACGTCCGGATCGATGGTCTGCATCTCGCGCAGGGCCTCGAGGCCGCCCACGCCACCCGGGACGGTGAGGTCCATGACGACGGCGTCAAAGGGGCGACCCTCGCCGTGAGCCTGCCGGAATTGCCGCACGGCCTCGGCGCCGTCCTCGGCGATGGTCGGATCGAGCCCGAGGCGCCCGAGGAGGACGGCCGCCATCAGGCGGATCGGCTCCTCGTCGTCCATGAACAGCACCCGGCCCTGCATCGCTTCCGCAAAAGGCGCCGGGTTCGGCCGCCGCGGCGCTTCCGCCTCGGCCGCGGCCGGCAGCCACAGGTGAAAGGTCGTGCCGGCATCGAGTTCGGACTCGACCATGATGTGCCCGCGGTGCTTCCGCACGATCGAGTACACGGTGGCGAGGCCGAGGCCCACTCCGGCGCTCTTGGTGGTGAAGTACGGCTCGAAGATGCGGGGCAGGTGGTCGGGGTGGATGCCCCGGCCCGTGTCGGCGATGGACAGCCGGAGGTAATCGCCCGCGGCCAGCGGCGGATGCTCGTCCTCCGCGAGGGTGACATTGCCCATCGCGATGCGGATGACGCCGCCCGCCGGCATGGCCTGCACGGCGTTGAGGACGAGATTCTGCACGACCTGGCCGATCTGCGCCTTGTCGACGTCGGCCGTGGGCAGGCCCTCCGGGATCGCAAACTCGCAGCGGGCCGACGAGCCGTGCAGCGCGAACTCGGCCGCCTCGCGGACGAGCTCGGGCAGCTGCACGTTGGTGCGCACGGGCTCGCCGCCCTTGGCGAAGGTCAGCAGCTGCTGGGTCAGGTCGCGGGCGCGCGCGGCGCCGCGCTCGGCCTCGAGGAGCCAGCGCTTGCCGCCGCTCGCCTTCACCTGCTCGTCGAGCAGGGCGAGGGTGAGGTTGCCCATGATGATGGCCAGGATGTTGTTGAAATCGTGGGCGATGCCGCCGGCGAGGATGCCGATGGACTCGAGGTTGGAGGCGCGGCGGAGGTCCGACTCGAGGCGCGCGTGCTCCGTGACGTCGCGCACGACCAGCACGGCGCCGAGATCAC
>JAHCAZ010000087.1 GCA_019634615.1 Opitutaceae bacterium | reverse complement strand
CCGCCTCACGCAGAAGCTCTCCACCGATTTTCCCAAGCAGGTCTTCAACTCGCCCCTCGCCGAGTCCACGATCCTCGGCGTCGCCTGCGGCCTCGCGAGCTACGGCAAGCGCCCGGTGTTCGAGCTGCAGTTCATCGATTTCATCTACCCGGGCTGGAACCAGCTTGTCACCAACCTCGCGACCCTGCGCTGGCGCACCTACGGCAAGTGGACCTGCCCGACCGTGATCTACGCACCCTACGGCGCCTACCTGCCGGGCGGCTCGCTCTGGCACTCGCAGGCCAACGAGTCGGCCATCGCCCATTACCCGGGCCTGGCGGTGGTCGTGCCGAGCACACCCGAGGATGCCGCGGGGCTCCTGTGGACCGCGATGCATGCGGCCGACCCGGTGATCTTCCTTGTGCCGAAGCACCTGCTCTGGGCCGAGCGCGAGGTGGGCGATCCGGCGTTGTCGGTCCCAATCGGACAGGCACGCCGGCGCACGACCGGCGCCGATATCACGGTCGTCGCCTGGGGCAACACCATGGAGAAGGCCCTCGAGGCCGTGGCGCTGCTTGGCGGCGAGGTCAGCATCGAGCTCATCGACCTGCGCACGATCGTTCCGTGGGATCACGAGACGGTGGAGGAATCCGTCCGCAAGACCGGCCGCTTGGTCGTGGTGCAGGAGGACACCGAGAACTGCTCCGTCGGGCAGATGGTGATCTCCCACCTTGCCGGGCGACCCGATGTGTGGAGCCGCATGCGCAGCGCGCCCATCCTCGTTTCGAAGGGCAATGTCATGATTGGCTACAACCCAATCTACGAATACGCCGCACTGCCCGACACGCCGCGCCTGGTGGCAGCCGTGCGCCGGGCGATGGCCACGAGTCGGGAGCGTGACGAGGTGCCGTCACTCGAATCGGTTCCGGCTTTACCGCTGGCTGCGCCGCATGTCACCGCTCTCACCGAAGGTCATGCACCGGTCAGCGCGTTCGCGCCCGGCACGAGTGATATCGAGGTCAAGGTGCCGATCATGGGCGAGGGCATCCGCGCCGCACGCCTTGTCGCCCTGCGCAAGCAGGCAGGCGACAAGGTCGAACTCGACGATGTTTTGTGCGAGGTGGAGACCGACAAGGCCGTCTACCCGATCGAGGCCTCGTTCTCGGGCACCTTCAAGGCCTGGCAGGCCTCGGTGGATGACACCGTGGAGATCGGCCAGGTCATCGCGGTGGTGCAGGGTGACGAAGCCAGCGCCGCCGCGCTCGCTGCTGCGGCCCCCGTGGCGGCCGTCGTGCCCGCCGCGCATCCGAGCCTGCAGCAGCTGCAGCGCAACGCGGCCAAGCCAACCGCATCGTCGCAGCCGCCGGCCGCCGGCAAGCCGCGCGAGCCTGCGCTGCCGTCCTCGATCACCCGCCGCCTGGCCACGGTCGTGCCGGCCAGCATGCAGGTGGACGCCGGCTGGAAAGCGATGCGTGCCGCCCGCGAGGCGGCCAAGCTGGGCGGTCGCGATTACTCACCCTCGATGATGCTTGCCTGGGCCGTGTGCCGGGCGATGGAGAGGCACGCGGCGCTCCGCTGCGTCATCACCCGCGAGGGCGAGATCCTGCAGCAGGAGGATTTCGAACTGGGCTTCGCGGTCGCGCTCGAGGGCGATCGCCTCGCCACGGCGGTGATCCGCGACGCGAACCGGCTCGGTTTCACCGCCTTTGCCGCAGCCTACGCACAGGCACTGGCCGACACGCGCGCCGGGCGCATCACCGAGGTGCAGTCGCCGATCAACCTGACGAGCCTCGGCGCCTTCGGCGTCGAGTCCGCCATCCCGATCGTGGTGCCGCCCGCCGTGGGCACGCTGTTCATCGGCCGGGCGCACGAGCGCCTCGTGAACGACGGCGGCCAGATCTATCCGCAGGAAGTGATCACGCTGTCGCTCACTTTCGACCATCGGGTTGTGAACGGCGCCGGAGCGGCGGCGTTCATGCACGACGTGAAGGCCCAGATCGAGGGGTTTGCGCTGTCAAAACTGAGTGATCGCGGAAGCGCGGAATCGCGGAGAAGACCGGATCGATCCCGTGTTTCCGTTCTTCCGCGCTTCCGCGATGGAATTGAGATTCGGAAGTCCTATGACGCGGTGGATTCTGATTCGCCAAGTGCCTTGCGCGCGCGCTGCTTCGCCTGGTCGTCGTGCTTTTCGAGCGATGGCAGGTTGATCCCTGTCGTCCAGGCGGTGCGGGCGAGGTCGATTTGGTTGGCGGCGAGGTAAGCGAAGCCCAGCTCGATGTGGTGGCTGGGATTGTCCGGCGCCAGCTCAACCGCACGGCGCAGGAGTTCGATCGCGGTGGCGGGCGAGGCCTCGGGCAGGCCGCCGAAGATGAGCCTCACCAGCCACCGCTGGGTGGCGCCCAGGCTTGCGACCTCATGGTGCCAGCGGCCGAGCACGTGGCAGGCCCAATCGTAGCGCGGGTCGAGCGCGAGCGCGCGCTCGGCGTAGGTCTTCACCTGCCGGGCGCTCTCCACCCGGCCGCGGGCGTTGCTGTACAGGCCGAGCTTGCCGTGGCAGATGGCGACCGAAAGCGCGTAGACGGCGTTGTCGGGGTCAAGTTCGAGACTGCGCTGGGCGTAGACCAGGGCCTGCTCGACGCGCCGGCGCTTCTCGGCGACGTCGGCGGTGTCCATGGTGGAGTCGGAATACTGCTTGGAGATCTTCTGCAGCACAAAGGGATCGTGCGGCCTGGCTTGGTCGGCCGCGAGAAACAGCTCCAGCGCCTGCGCTGTGTCATGCGCCTCCTCGGCGGCAAGGGCGGCCGCGATGAGGCGATCGACATCGGACGTCGCGGCCTGCAGGGGTGCCAGCAGGACGATGGCGATGAGGGCAAGGCGAGGACGGATCATCACAGGGTGATACGGCCGAGACGCCCGTGCGGTTGCAGGCAATCGCCCGGACCGGCCCCGGTCAGGTTGCGAATGGCGAGCTTTGGGGCATGCTCTGGATCATGAATCCATCCGATACTCCCCGGATCAATGGCGTGGTTGAGAGCATCCTGTACGTCGACGACCTGCCGCGCGCGGCCGCGTTTTACACCGACGTGCTGCGCTTGGTTCCGATGGTCGGTGACCCGGCGCGTTTCCAGTCCTTCGACGCGGGTGCGGGACGCGTGCTGCTGTTATTCAAGCGGGGTGGCACGTTGCAGCCGACCGCCGTGCCCGGCGGTGTGATCCCGCCCCACGACGGTCACGGGCCGCACCACATCGCCTTCGCCATCGCGGTGCGCGACTACGAGCCGTGGCGGCAGCGCCTGCTGGCCGCCGGGATCGCGATCGAAAGCGAGGCGCATTGGGAGCGCGGCGGCCGCAGCCTCTACATTCGTGATCCGGACAACCACCTGGTCGAACTCGTCACCCCGGGCATCTGGCCGAACTACTGAACGCCGACCGGGCCTCCATCGCCCTGGGCCCAGTCGTCACGGCTTTCGGAAAAGATAATGGCTCACGAGCCACTCCTCGCCCTGGCGGTAGCCCCAGAGCTCGGCGCAGGCCATGTAGAAGACGCGCCAGTAGGCCCACCACTTGGCCGCCTGGTCGCGGCCGTAGGTGTCGGCGAACAGCGGGAGAATCTCCTCCTTGTGCTTG
>JAHCAZ010000086.1 GCA_019634615.1 Opitutaceae bacterium | reverse complement strand
CACGTCACCATCTCCGGCTTCGACGGCGGCACGGGGGCCTCGCCGCTCTCGTCCATCAAGCACGCGGGCAGCCCCTGGGAGATCGGGCTCGCGGAAACGCAGCAGACGCTGGTGCTCAACAAGCTGCGCGGGCGCATCTGCGTGCAGACCGACGGCCAGATGAAGACGGGGCGCGACGTGGTGATCGGCGCGCTGCTGGGCGCCGACGAGTTCGGGTTCGCCACGGCGCCGCTCGTGGTCGAGGGCTGCGTCATGATGCGCAAGTGCCACCTCAACACCTGCCCGGTGGGCGTGGCGACCCAGGACCCGGAGCTCATCAAGAAGTTCAGCGGCAAGCCCGAGCACGTCATCAACTACTTCTTCTTCGTCGCCGAGGAAGTGCGCGAGTGGATGGCGCGGATGGGCTTGCGCCGCTTCGAGGACATGGTGGGGCGCTCCGACCTGCTCGACATGCGCCGCGGCATCGCCCACTGGAAGGCCCGCGGGCTCGACTTCTCGAAGCTCTTCCACCGCCCGCCGGTCGATTCCTCGGTGGCGGTGCGCTGGACGGAGCGGCAGGACCACGGCCTGGACAAGGCGCTGGACCGTCAACTCATCGAGAAGGCGCGCCCGGCGCTCGAGTCCCGGCGCGCCGTGCAGGTCGAGAGCCCGATCTTCAACCGCAACCGCA
This sequence comes from Opitutaceae bacterium, assembly GCA_019634615.1. GTDB lineage: Bacteria > Verrucomicrobiota > Verrucomicrobiia > Opitutales > Opitutaceae > UBA2377. The sequence continues at coordinate 2,993 of JAHCAZ010000086.1, read as the reverse complement.
CGGTGGGCGCGATGCTCTCCGGCGAGGTCGCGCGCCGCCACGGCCACGCGGGGCTCCCGGAGGACACCATCCACGTGAAGTTCCGCGGCACCGCCGGCCAGACCTTCGGCGGCTGGCTCGCCCACGGCATCACCTTCGAGCTCGAGGGTGACGCCAACGACTACGTGGGCAAGGGCCTGTGCGGCGGGCGCATCGTCGTCTACCCCTCGAAGGACTGCCCCATCGTCCCCGAGGAGAACATCATCGTCGGCAACACCGTGATGTACGGCGCCATCCAGGGCGAGGCCTACTTCCGCGGCGTGGCCGGCGAGCGCTTCGCCGTGCGCAATTCCGGCGCCACGGCGGTCGTGGAAGGCGTGGGCGACCACGGCTGCGAGTACATGACGGGCGGCACGGTCGTGGTGCTCGGCAAGGCGGGGCGCAACTTCGCGGCCGGCATGTCCGGCGGCATCGCCTATGTGCTGGACGAGGAGGGCGACTTCCCGCAGCGCTGCAACCTCGCGATGGTGGAGCTCGAGCCCATCCCCGAGGAGGACCGCGTGGCCGCCGACGCCGGCGCCAACGTGGAGCTCGAGACGCACGGCAAGGTCGCCATCGACCACGTGGCCGGCGACGACGGCGCGACCATCAAGGCGCTGGTGCAGCGCCACCTGCTCTTCACGGGCAGCGAGCGGGCGCGGCGCATCCTCGAGAACTGGTCCACGTACCTGCCGCGCTTCGTGAAGGTGATGCCGCTCGAATACAAGCGCGCGCTCGCCGAGATGGCGCAGGAGCAGGCGCGGCGCGGCGGCGCGGCGAAGGCCGTCGAAGTGCGCGCGAACGACTGATTTGCTGTCACCCCCGTGAAGACGGGGGTCCGGCGTGGATTCCCGCCTGCGCGGGAACGACGCGCGAGGGCGTGTAGGGTGCATGGAGCAACGCGAAATGCACCGCGTTCGTGGGCGCAATCTGTCTGTGGTGCATTCCGTTTCACGGCATGCACCCTACGATTGGATTCCCGCCTGCGTGGGAATGACGCGCGGGAACAAGCGCACCTCTCCTGGTGGGTGTGCCCGCCTCTCACGACATCGATGCGGAGGAGTGGGTCAATTTGATCAAAAAAGTCTTCTCGGGTGGCATGCTCCCACGCCGCCAGGCAAGTGAGCATGCGCCGGGCGCCTGAAACGTTTCATGGCGACCCGGCTTTCGCCGTGACGCCATGCCACCTGATTTCACGCCAGGATTGAACGGACCCACTGAGCGAAGCCGCTCTTTCGCTGGCATGTTTGAGGGAAGTCCGTACGATGGCGTGGAATTGGCTCTCTCACGATTGATTCTCTGCTTCGTCAAGGCCTCGCTCCATGAGTTCACCAACCTCGCCGCAGCGCGCCGCTCTCGGATTGGACTTCGGCACTGAGTCCGTCCGTGCGCTCATTGTCGACCTTCAGGGCAACGAATTGGGAGAGGCCAGCAGCAGCTACCGACACGGGCAGATCGTTGACCGGTTGCCGGGAACCAACGAAAAACTTCCCCCCGATTTCGCTCTCCAGCATCCGACGGACTGGATCGACTCAGCAGTGAAAGCTGTGCAGGGAGCGCTCAAGGCGGCGAAACTCAGCGGTGACCAGATTGTCGGCATCGGCGTGGACTTCACCAGTTGCACCATGCTCCCCGCGAAAGCCGACGGAACCCCGCTGTGTCTCGATGCAAAGCTCGCCGGCGAGAAATACGCCTGGCCCAAGCTGTGGAAACACCACGGTGCCAAGGAGCAAACCGATCGCATCAACGAAGTTGCGCAGGCGCGCAACGAATCGTTCCTCCAGCGATACGGCGGCGTGATCGGCCTGGAGTGGTTCTTTCCCAAGATCCTCGAAACACTCGAACACGCGGAGCATGTCTACGATGCGACCGACGTCTGGCTCGAAGCGGGGGACTGGTTCGTCTGGCAACTGGTCGGAGGAGCCGCCAAAGACCTGCCGCGCTCGACCTGTCAGGCCGGCTACAAAGGCATGTGGAGCGCGACGGACGGGTATCCGTCGCGCGACTATCTCGCCGCGGTGAATCCCAAGCTGGCAAATGTCGTCTCCGAAAAGATGCCAGGGCGGCTCTGCCCTCCCGGTTCGTGCGTCGGCGGACTGGTCCCCGACCTCGCCGACCGGATGGGGTTGCCGTCCGGAACTCCCGTCAGTGCGGCCATTATTGATGCCCACGCGGGGGTGCCGGGAGTTGGCGCCGCAGAACCGGGCGTGCTCGTCATGGTGATGGGGACCAGCAGTTGCCACATGCTCAATTCGTTGGAAGAACAGCCGGTCCCCGGGGTCGCCGGTATTGTGAAGGACGGCATTCTCCCCGGCTATTTTGGCTACGAAACGGGACAGGCCGCAGTGGGGGATGCGTTTGACTGGGTGCGTCGGCTGACCGGGCACAATGACTTCAAAGCGCTGACCGAAGCGGCAGCCGAACTCCCTCCCGGAGCGGAGGGGGTCGCCTGTATCGACTGGTTCAACGGCTGCCGCACCCCGCTCATGGACGGCCGTCTCACCGGCCAGTTCACCGGCCTGACGATGAATCACCGGGCAGGCCATCTGTATCGCGCGGCAATGGAGGCATCCGCGTACGGCGTGCGTTGGATTGTCGACTTGCTCCGCGAGCACGGCGTGCCGGTGCAGCGATTCGTCGCCTCCGGAGGATTGCCGCATCACAACCCGCTCCTCGTGCAGATTTACGCCGATGTGCTGGGAGAACCGGTGGAAGTCCATCCGTCGAAGCAAGGCCCGGCGCTGGGAGCGGCCATTCTCGGCGCACTCGCCGCCGGAGAGAAGGTCGGATTCAAGTCCGCGGCGGAAGCCGTCCGCAGCATAGCCGGCCGCGACACCGACACGCGCCGCGTCGAACCGAATGCCACGGCGACAAAACAATATCAACCCTTGTATCAACAATATCGGCGCGAAGCGGATCGGCTTTCCGCATAGGTCCATTAAGTCCCAAGCCGACGGCTTGCCGTCGAACGCCGA
>JAHCAZ010000085.1 GCA_019634615.1 Opitutaceae bacterium | reverse complement strand
ATGTATTTCTACGCGTTCTGCGTCAACGAGGGTGAGGTGCCGTTCGGGTCCGACAAGGCGCGCATCGTGACCGACGCCGTGGGTGTGGCCGCACTGCGCGCGATCAAGGAACTCGCCGATGCCTGCCACCCGGACGGCTACACGCGCAACCCGATCCGCACCTGGGAGTGGCTGGCGACGCAGGATCGCGCGGCCTATTGCCCGTTCGCCTACGGGTATTCGAATTACGCCAAGGCTGGCTATGCCGCACATCGCCTGAAATTCGGCGGACTGGTCGCGCGCAACGGACGACCGCTCACCTGCACCCTGGGCGGCACGGGCCTGGCGATCTCGGCTCGGACCAAGCACCGCGACGCGGCGCTGGCCTACGCGCAGTTCGTGGCGGATGCGACCACACAGACGGGGATCTACACCGTTGGTGGCGGACAGCCGGCGCACCGGAGCGCGTGGCTCGACGCGGAGAACAACCGGCAGACGAACGACTTTTTCCGCGATACCCTGCCGGTGATCGAGCGCGCGTACATGCGGCCGCGGTTCGACGGCTACATCGATTTCCAGGTCAAGGCCCCGGCCCACGTGGTCGCCGCCCTGCGCGGCGAGCTCACCCCGCTGCAGGCGCTCGACCGGCTCAACGCGCTGTACCGCGAATATCCGGCACGATGAAGGCAGATTCGAAACCGCGAAGGACGCGAAGGAACGCGAAGAGTCTTTGGCTGCACGTAGGCCAGCGCGCTTGCGCGCGCCTGAACCGCGCCCGCAAGCGGGCTGACCTACAAGGACCGAAACTCCTTCGCGTCCCTTCGCGTCCTTCGCGGCTCAGAATCAGCGCTCATCCGTGCCCATCAGGGGTTCCCTCCTTTTTTTCTCCCATCCCATGATCGTCACCCCCAACCCCCTCCTAGGCGTCATCTTGCACGGCATCGGCGCCACCTCCGCCGCGCTGTGCTACACGCCGCAGAAGCAAGTGCGCGGCTGGTCTTGGCAAACCTACTGGCTCGTGCAGGCCGCGTTCTGCTGGCTGTTGCTTCCGCTCATCGGCGCCTGGTGGACGATCCCGCATCTCAGCGAAGTCCTCGCTGAGGCGCCGCGCGAGGCGATGCTGCGCTCGTTCCTGCTCGGCGTGCTCTATGGCGTGGGCGGCACGGCCTTCGGGCTGGCGATCCGGTACATCGGCTTTTCGCTTACCTATGCGCTGGCGATCGGCATTTCCTGTGTGCTCGGCACGCTGGCGGGTCCGTTGGTGGCGGGTGAGATCGGCCTCATCCTCGCCAAACCCGGCGGCGGCATCGTGCTGACCGGCGTGGCCATCGGCGCGGCGGGCATTTTGCTCGTCGGCCTGGCCGGCCGCATGAAGGAGCGGAACCTCGCGGCCGGCGGACCCGGGGCAGGGGAGTTCCACTTTGCCAAGGGCATCGCGTTGTGCGTCCTGGCCGGCATCTTGTCGGCGGTGTACGGTTTCTCGCTGCAGGCTGGCCAGCCGATCGCCGACGTGGCGGCGCGCTACGGGGCCGGTGAGTTCCAGGGCAACGTGATCTACATCTTCTCGAATACCGGGGCCTTCGTGACCACGGCGGTGTACTGCCTCGTCTTGCATCAACGTAATGGCACGTTCGGCGAGGCCCTGCGGCCCGAGCCAGGCGCGCCGGCCGGGCGGTTCCGCCTCAACTGGGCGATGGCCATCCTCACCGGCTGCCTGTGGTATGGTCAGTTCTTCTTCTACGGCCTCGGCCACACGCGCATGGGCAGCTTCGCCTTCTCGTCGTGGGCGCTGCACATGACGATGCTTGTCCTGGTGAGCGCCTCGGTCGGCGTCGTCCTCCGCGAATGGCGTGGCTGCCAGGCCTCGACCAAGCTCATGCTCGTCGCCGCCTTCACCGTCCTCCTCGGCGCCGTGCTCACGTTGACGTGGGGCAACTACCTCGGCTCGGCCTGAAGGTTTGACCACGGATTACACGGATAGCACGGATACAATCCAGAAAACCACTGATGAACACTTATGAACACTGATCGGAATCAGTGAAGATAAGTGTAGATAAGTGGTTAATCCGGTTTGAATCCGTGCAATCCGTGTAATCCGTGGTTAACTGGGGTTTTCTTTGCCCATGGAACTCATCGACACGCACGTTCACCTCCTGCACCCGGAGCGGTTCACCTATGCCTGGTGCGCCGGGAATCCGGCGCTGCAGCGGCGGTTCAGCATCGAGGACTACCGCGAGGCCGTGGGGCGCGTGCGGAGCCGCGTGAAGGTGTCGGCGCTGATGTTCATGGAGGCCGACGTGCCGGCGGCCGAGCAAGCGGATCAGACCGCGTGGTCCGCGCAGCTGGCCAACCGCGACCGCGGCGAGCCGCCGTTGTACGCGATCATCGCCGGGGCGGCGCCGGAACTGCCGGGTTTCGCGGCGCAGCTGGATCGGATTGCGAGCGAGGCGCGCGTGCGGGGACTGCGCCGCGTGCTGCACACGCAGCCGGACGCCGTGCTGGAGTCGCCGGTGCTGGCGGAGAGCCTGCGGCTGCTGGCGGCGCGCGAACTCACTTTCGATTTGTGCATTCGTCCGCGGCAGCTGCCGCTCGTCACGGCGCTGGTGACGGCGTGTCCGCAGACGCAGTTCGTCCTCGATCACGCCGCCGCGCCGGACATCGCCGGTGGCGGGGACCTCGAGGTTTGGCGGGAGGGCATCCGGCAACTCGCCGCGCGGCCCAACGTCGCCTGCAAATTCTCCGGCCTCGGCAGCTTGGCCGATCCGAAGCAACCGCTGGCTCCGCAGGTGCGGCCGTATTTCGCGCACTGCCTCGAGTGCTTCTATCCCGAGCGCATGCTCTGGGGCACCGACTGGCCGGTGAGCCCGAACCTGCAGGCCTGGTTCGAGGCGACGGCGGAGCTGCTCGGCGAATTGAGCCCCCACGAGCAGGCGGCGATCGGCGCGGGCAACGCGGGACGGATTTACCGGTTGAACTGAAGGTTAATCGCGGAAACGCGGCGGGATCGCAGCAAGTTGTAGGAGCCTGCTCGCAGGCGATTCAGCGTGTGGCCAAGCGGGTGCGTCAAAATCGCCTGCAAGCAGGCTCCTCCCAGTACGTTATTCGGGAATCTGCAGCGAAAATTCCGCTCGAACATCGTCATCGGTCCATTGCGGGAAATTCGTCGCCCAGACGTTGTTCACGAGGTTGAAGTGCAGGCCGGCGCGGAGGTCGGGCAGGTCCAGGCGGAAGTCGTAGAGCGTCGGCTCACCCAAGCGCACGAGCGGGGTGTGATGCGGGCGGATCCCGAGTTCGGGGTGAACCACCGCCTCCACGCCGTGCAGGCGGCGGTTGCCGCGGCGGACGACGTCGCGAGGGTCGATGGTCTCGCCCAGCTTCACCAGGCGCCAGGCGTATGGCCGGGTGACGCGCGGCGTGAAGCTGAACCACGCGGCTTCCGGAATGCGGCAGGCGGACTTGCCGAACCACTGGAACTGCACCGTCGTGGGCGACGCGGGGTCGGCGGTGAAGGTCCACGTCACAAACACCTCGCGCGGGCAGCCAAACTCGCGATGGGCGACCGCAGGCGGGGCGAGGCGGAGCAGCACGCGCCCGCGATCGGCGTCGGACTCGACCCACGCTCCGGTCACGCGGCCGGACCAACGCTGGGCGCGGATGCCGCGGAGCTTTTCGTAGCCGTGCTTCGTGAAATCGGGTCGCGCCCAACTGCCGGTGACGTCCTTGTTGACGGGATAGACTTCATACCAGCGTTCCACGTCGGCCGGAGAGAAGATCTGGTAGTGAAAATGGCCGAGCGCGTGGGCACGGTCGGCGAGTGTGCCGCCAGCAGGCGTCGTCCAGCCGATGAGCGCGCCGGTGCGGGCGTCAAAGGCGACGGCGTGCCCGGCGACCATCCCCTTCAAGCCGGTCAACTGGCTTAAGCCGGCGGTGCTTGGCCGGCGGGCGGTGGCCGCGGCGAGGGCGCGCCGGGCGGTCCGGGCGAGGGACGTGCCGCGGAGCGCGGCG
>JAHCAZ010000084.1 GCA_019634615.1 Opitutaceae bacterium | reverse complement strand
TCGGCGTCGACCTCGGGGTAGAGCGGGGCGAGCGCCTTGCACGCGCGGGCCATGTGGACCGTGTGCTCGAGCAGCCCGTGGCGGTAGGCGTGGTGCATCGCGACGGCGGCGGGCGACCAGCGGAAGGCCTCGCCGATCTCCTCGAAGACGGCGCGCACGGTCAGGCGCAGCTCGTCGTGGCGGATGCCGTCGATGAATCCATTGAACTCCGACCACAGCGCATTCGCATCCTCGGGCGCGACCTCGACGAGGTTCTCGAGCGCGCCGGGCTGCGCGACGAGGTCGGACTCGGGCACGACCGTGACGCGACCTGGGCGCGGGGAGAGCCGGCCCTGGTAGAACTCGACCTTGCCCTCGAAGCGCACGACCGCGCCCTCGCCGCCGGCCTTGAGGGCCTCGAAGGCGGGGCTGTCGCCGAAAATCGTGCAGGAAAACGAGCCGCCGCGGTCGCCGAGTTCCGCGCTCAGGAACGGATTGCCGTTGGCGGCGGTCTTGGCCTGGAGCTTCTTGACGACGAGGAGGCTGGCGAAGGCCTTGCCCGTGTCGGGAATGTCGAAGGCCTTGAGATCGCGAACAGTCAGGAGCGGAGCATCAGCCATGGGCGCACATTGCACCGCTCAAAAGGGCGGCGCAAAGCATTGTTTCACGGAAGCCGCTGGCGGCGTTCAGGGGAAGTAGCGCTTGCGGGCCTTGACCTGGACGAAGCGGCGCTCGGGCAAAATGAAGGCGGTGAGGGCGCCGCCCATCACGCAGGCGGTGTCGATGCCGACCGACCACTTGAGCTTGTAGATCTCAGGGCGCGGGGTGTGGCCGTAGACGACGAAGGGCGGGCCGTTCCACTGGTCGGCCCAGGGCATGCCGTCGGGGGCGTCGGAGCGCTTGCGCGGGCGGCCGTCGGCGTCGATGACCTGGATGCGGGTGACGACCTGCGCGGGCTGTTTCTGCCAGGGCTCGTTGGGCAGGAAGCCGCCGTGGACGAAGACCATGTTGAGCTCGGGGAGCTCGTGCGTGAGCGGCATGGCGGCGAGGTATTCCCAGTCCTCGGGGCGCAGGCGATTGTGCGTGTCGTTGTCGGTCTCGCGCAGGTAGCTGGCGTCCTTGGTGCGATGGTAGCTGAGCAGGCGCAGCTCGTGGTTGCCGAGGAGGGAGAGGGCGCCGTGGGTGCGGGCGAGGTCGATGACCTTGCAGCTGTCGGGGCCGCGGTTCACGAGGTCCCCGAGGAGGATCAGGCGGTCATCCTTGGTCAGCGCGAGCTGGCTGAGCAAGTCGGCGAACTCCTGGTAACACCCGTGGATGTCGCCGATGGCGATGATGCGTCCGTTCATTCGTGGGGAATGAAATTTGCTAGCTTCCGACCCCGGTGGAAGTAAACAAGAAAGCCCATGGAACTGAATCTACAGCCGCAGGCGGCCCTGTGTCAGCTCACCGGCCAGCCCTTTGCTGAGGGCGACCGCGTGGCCAGTTACCTGGTCCGCGGCGCGGCGCTGGAGATCCTGCGCTACGACGTGCTGGAGTCGGCGGCGGCCGGCTTCGCGCCCGAGGGCGTGGTGGCATGCCGCTGGGTGCACGCCTACAAGCCGCGCCTGCCGGGCGAGAATGCCGACCGGCGGCTCAAGCTGACGGCGGAGAGTCTGTTCCTGACCCTGGCTGATCCGCTCACCGAGCCGACCGAGGAAAACACGCGGCTGGTGCGCTTCCTCGCGCTCATGCTGGAGCGGAAAAAAATCCTGAAGGCGCGCGGCCGGTCGGCCGACGGGGCGAAGGACCGCTACGAGCACGCCAAGACCAAGCAGGTTTTCGAGCTGCCCGCGGGTGAGCTGAATCCCGCGTTCTTCGTGGCCGTGCAGGCGCAGCTCGGCCTGCTGGTGGGCGCACCGGCGGTGACCGAGGCGACACCGGCCGCGAGCTAGGTTGCGGCCAGGCTTGGTCGGCAGAAGCCGGTGCGCAGGCGATGCGGGCCGGGCTGTCCGGGGGCGGCGAAATCACCGGCCGGCCAGCTCCCACATGCAAAAGGCTGTCGGCGATGAAACCAATAGCGGGTTTGGAAGTCTTTGTTGTCACCATAGACAACGCCATGTTGTATCCGCCCATGCCTCCAGAAGAGACCGGCGATCGGCCGGTGGATCCGTTGCAGCAATCCTTGCGTCGCTGCCCGGCGGCGACCTACGCCGCGGCCCTTGAATTTCGCCGGACCCGAGCGCCGGAATGCATCCCGCCGATCGCGCTCGGGGTGCTGGCGCGCTTCGTCGCCACGGCCCGCCGCGCCCGGCTCGAGGCGGCCGATCACAACCTGCGGCTGGCCGAGGATCTCGGCCTCGACTCGCTCGATCGCCTGCAGGCGGTGATGCTGCTCGAGGAGGTGCTGCAGATCGAGATCCGCGACGAGGTCGTGGCCGAGCTGCAGACCGTGGGTGATGTTTTGCGGTCGTTGCGTCGCCTGGTGACCGGCGGTGCGCCGGAGAGCGGTTCCTTCGCTTACGCGAGCTAGGAAGCGGGTCTCAGTTTCGCACCGGCACGTGGTGCCCGGCGAGGTAGGCCTTGGCCTGCGGGATCGTGAAGGTGCCGAAGTGGAAGATGCTGGCGGCGAGCGCTGCGTCGGCGTGGCCGAAAAGGATGGCGTCGGCCAGATGATCGGGGTGGCCGGCGCCTCCGCTGGCGACAGAGGCACTTCCGCTGCTGCTACTGTTGCTGCTACTGCTGCTGTTGCTACTACTACTGCTGCCGCTGCTGCCCGCGGCGGAGCTGCTGGGGACGTAGCCCGGCGGCAGCTGCGGCAGCGTCGCGAGCGGAGACCGCCGCGGGTCCATGCCGACGGGCAGCGCGACCTGGTAAGCGAAAAAGACGGACACGAGCATGGTCTCCATTTCGCTGCGGGTGACCTTCCCGTCTCCCGACAGGTCGAACAGGCGCAGCGCGAAGGCGCCCTTCTCCTCGCGCGTGCCCCGCGCGTACATGCAAATGCCCAGCAGGAACTCTTCGTAGTCGAGGAGCCCGTCCTGCTTCACGTCAAAAGCCTCGAACAGCCTGTCTCCGAGGATTCCCGGCGTGCTGCCCATCATCCTTAGAAAGGCGTGCTTCGGGATGCAGTTCGCCTGGCTGCCCGTCAGGCCGGACCGGCTGGCCAGGTCGCGAAAGGCCGGCTTCAAAACATCGAGCTCGCCTGCGGGGGGGGTAGGGTAGCGCGATAGAGCAAAGCCGAAATAGCGTGTACGAATGGATAGAATTGTTTGGCAAAATCAGTGACGAAGCCGCCGAACGTACGCTGCTCAAACCGTTGTCGCGCCAACTGCTTGGTGGCCTGCAGGGACATGGAGCCTTGCTGGCCATACTTGCCTTGCTTGTTGCCCATTGGGGATGGGAAAAAGGTGAGGCGACACGCCTCGGCTGGGCCGCGCGGTTCAAGGGAATGAGAGCGGTTTCTGGGCGCGGATCAGGGGGAGAGGAACCGCAGTGACGAGTGAGGCAGGCTCCACGATTGAACAGAGGTGGTGCTTGCATGGCTCCTCGGGATATCAGCTGTGGGTCAGACATTGGCCGGAGTCTCCCGGCCCAGAATGGCAAGACACCAGACAGGCACACTGGAGGAGTATCATGCAAAGACTTCTCCACAAATCGGGAGACAACCAAAGATGCCTACGATATCAGTGATGAGCGGTCCGGTTATTCACCGGAGGCGAAGCCGGGAGCCTGGGCAAATGTTGCACACTCTATCGAATATTCCTGCCTCTGAACGAGCTCAATCTGCATCGAATGCAGATCCTGACCGTTCAGGAAAGTTTAGCGATCGGACAGACACGATGTTTGCTGTCTCCGTGGACGATGTGGGCGTATGCAAGAGCAGTGTAATGCCACGGGCGTACTGCAGGGCTTGGATGATTATCGGCCCCTCGTTGGAACAGCCAACCTTGCTGCTAGTTGTGACTCATGCGATTTTTCTTCTCCGACTTCCTCCCTCTCGACAGTGGTCATTGACGGGTAGCATTTGCTGCATCCAGTCGCAGCTCTGCCCTGCGTCGCGATCGGATGGTCAAGGCCATGTCTGACATGTCGTGGCTCGAGGCGGCAGCCCGTTTCGCAA
>JAHCAZ010000083.1 GCA_019634615.1 Opitutaceae bacterium | reverse complement strand
ACTCGCAAACGGCGCCCGGCGGCGCCTAGCATCCGCTCCATTCCCCTGCGTGACATCTCCGCATCCCGCCCTTCGCCTCGTCGGATTGGTCCTCCTGGCCGCATTTGTCCCTGCCATGCGCGCTGAGCCCGCCGGCCGGATCGTCTTCGAGTTGCGCGAATGGGAGGGCACCTATCGTTCGCGCGACGTGCCCGGGGGCGTCGAGCGCACGCCGGTGCGCAGTACACTTTGGAGCGTGCAACCGGACGGCACGGATCGCCGCGCGATCCCCGCGGCGGGCGACCAGGCCGGGAATCCGCTCGGGAGCCCCGACGGGCAATGGCTCTACTGGCAGAGCGAAACGGCCGGACGCTGGACGATCTGGCGCGCGCGGCCCGATGGCTCCGCCGCGGAAGTCATCGGCCCGGCCGCAGGGTTGGAGCCGCCGGGGATGAGCGCATTCGGCACGAAACTCTCGGCGGACGGCGCCCACCTCACGTACACGGTGCAGGACGGAGCCACCGGCCGGACCGTGCGCGCCGCCGCCGACGGCACCGGCGCCCGGATCCTCGCGCCGCACGCCGGCTACCTCTACATGGCCTGCCCGCAGCCCGGCTCGGACCGCGTCGTCTGCTCCGGCCCGGCACAGGGTTACCGGCTCCTGCTCCTTGACGGACCCGACGCCGCGCCGCGCGTGTTGACCCCCGGACACCCGGACAGCTACGCGCCCCAGTTCACGCCCGACGGGCAGGTGATCCTCTTCATCCGCCGCGACGGCGGCCTTTACCGGATCGCCCCCGATGGCTCGGGCCTGGCTCAGCTCGCCGACGGGCTCGCGATCGAGTTTCGGCTCTCGGTCGAGGACGCCCATGGCTCGACCGATTTTCCCGCGATCTCGCCTGACGGCCGGCACGTGGCCTACGTGGCCAACGATCGCGCCGGAGCGGTGCAGGTATTCACCATCGCCATCGATGGCTCCGACCGTCGCCAACTGACCGACTTGCCCGGCCCGTGCGCCCGCGTCTGCTGGAGCCCCGATGGCCAGTGGCTCGCCTTCGTGGCCATGATCGATGCCCGGCCGCAGCTCCACGTGATCCCGGCCGATCGCTCAGCCCCGGCGCGAGTGGTGACGACCGAGATCGGCGCCGTGTACACGCTGACCTGGCTGTCCGAAACGCGCTAGCGCCTGAAGGCCGGCCCTACCCTGGCGACCGCCGCACGGGAGCGCGATCGCATCGGGGGCGACGACATTGAATGTCACGGTCTCTGTCCTTCTGGCGTGAAGGGCTCGGGTCACCGCGGGCGTCTTGCTCCGTGGAAACCCGGAGAACTCATCATGAAACTCAAGCACACAGGTCTGGTCGCGGCGATCGCGCTGGCGGCCGTATTGGCTGGATGCGAGACTGGCACCGGTATCGCCGAACGCATCCGCGAAAAAGGGCCGGCCTTTGCCGGACTGACGCCCGAGCAGCGGAGCAAGATCGAGCAGGGCATCGTCGAGGTCGGTTTCACGGCCGACATGGTTTACCTGGCGCTGGGCCACCCGCGCCGCATCGAGCGGAAGACCCTGCCGGAGGGTCAGGTGGCCCTGTGGTCCTACGAGACCTTGCGCGCCCCGGGCTCCATGCACCTCCTCGGCTACAACAACCCCGGCCAGGCCGGCCGCACCCGCAGTTCGAGCCAGACGTACGCCAACGCCCCGCGCAGCTCCGGCGGCGGCTCGGGGCCGGAGCCTTCGGTCGACGCACTGCCCGACATGGTCGCCGAGACGCTGCACATCCTCCTCCTGAACGACGTGGTGGTCCGGCTCCAGGTGGAGCGGTGAGGGGAGCTTGGCATGGCGTCGCGGCGGGTGTATGCGGAGGCGTGTGCGACCGCCGGCAATTGCCTGCCAAGCGACGAGGTCCGCGATCTTTTTTGAAGGGTTCGGTCCGCCGGTGGCGTTGTTCCCTTTGGGCGCAGGCGCCGTCGGCGCCTCCGCCCGCCTGCCATGGCCTCACAACCGCCTGACTTCCTTGACCACCTGCTCGAACGGCGCCGCCACGAGCCGCCCCCGCTGGACCTCCGGCGCGACGTCTGGTGGCGGATCTCCGTCGCCGAGAATCGCGCCCCCGCCGGCGGCCTGCGCGCGACGATCGACGGCTGGTTCGCCCAATGGCCCTTCGCTGCCCTGTTCGTCACCACCTGCATCCTCGTCGGCCTCCTGTGCGCCGAGGTACGGCAGAACGGGATCGACCGTGAACGCAACGTCCAGCTCGCGCGCAGCTACCTGGTCCTGATCAACCCGCTGCTGCAGGAGGCGGCCACCCCGCCCAAGTCATGAACCGGACCATCGCCATCATCGCCGTGGGCCTGGTTGCCGGGTTTGCCTCCTATCGCCTGAGCTTCACCCGGCCCGACCCCGTTGCCGCCGGCAGCTCGATCGACTCCGAGCTGCGGTGGATGAAGGCGGAGCTGCACCTGACCGAGGCGCAACTGCACCAGCTCAAGGCGCTGCACGAGGCGTCCGAGCCGCGCCTCCGTGCCCTCGGCCTCCAGGTGGCGCAGCTCCAGCAAGAATTTGCCGCGATCGAGGACCGGCGCCGGCAGCAAGGGGAGGTCGATTTCCTGAAGCTGGGCCGCTTTGTCGAGGCCCGCCGCCACATCCGCGCCGAAAGCCTGGCCTTCTCGCGTCAGCTGGTGCTCGCCTCCGCCGACGTCATGGACGCGGACCAGCGCCAGCGCTACCTCGGCTTCGTCTCGACCGCGATCCCGCTGAGCCCGGACTCGATCCGCTGAGGTGCACGCGTCCCCGGAAAACGACCACGCCTGCCTGCAGGGTCTCCTCAACGACGACCCGCGCGCCCTCGATGCGGCGATCCTCCGCTGGCAGCGGCCGCTCTACGATTTCGCCTACCAGTACCTGCGCAACCATGGCGACGCGCAGGACCTCGCCACCGAGACCTTCGTCCGCCTGCACCAGCATCGCGGGCGGCTGCGGCCCGACACCAACCTCCCGGCCTGGCTGTTCACCACGCTGGGCAACCTGTGCTGCAGCCAGTACCGCTGGCGCCAGCGGCACCCGACCGTCAGCCTCGAGGTCGCGGGGGAGGATGGCGGCATCGACGGCGAAGCGCTGCCGGATCCGACGGCCGGGCCGGTGCAGGCGGCGGAGGCGGACGAGGCGGCCGCGGTGCTCGACGCGGCGATCGGGCGGCTGCCGCACGATTACAAGACCGCCTTCCTGCTGCATCATTTCAACCACCTGTCGTACGCCGAGATCGGGCGCGTCCTGCACTGCAGCGAGCGCGGCATCGAGACGCGGATCTACCGGGCGAAGGCCCAGCTGCGCGCGGCGCTCGCCGGTTACGAGCGCGAGGTGATGCCCGGCGCGCCGCCGGTCCAGCACCGGGAAACCGCCCCCGTGACGGACCCAGCCGAAACACCATGAAAACGCACCTCCTTGTCCTCTGGGTTGTCCTCTCGCTGGCGGTTGCTCCGCCGATGGGCGGGACACCCGTGACCGTGCCGCCTGAGATCACGCCCCTCACCATCATCGAGACGGAGCCGGCGGAATACCCGGCGGATCTTTCCCGCCTCGGCATCCTTGACGGCTGGGCCAAGGTCGTCGTGGGAGTGGATGAAACCGGGCGGCTCCTTGACGCCCTGATCATCGGTTACACCCATCCCCGATTCGCCGCCGCGGCCATCGCCGCGCTGGGCCGCTGGCAGTACCGGCCCGCGCGGGTCGGCGGACGGCCCGTCGCGACGGTGACCCAGGTGGATCTCAGCTTTCACTTCGACAGCTCCGGCGCCCGGGTCGTGACGCTGACCATGCTCGACTACGGCGAGCAGTTGAAGCTCCGGGCGCACAAGATCGAGAACAAGCTCTGCAGCCTCGACCAGCTCGATGGCGCCCCGATCCCGGTCTTCCTCGTCAACCCGGCGAGTTCGGAGGAGGAGATCCTCCGCCATGCCGGCAAACGGGTGGTCGTCGGGTTCTACATCGACGAGACCGGGCGGGTGCGCCTGCCGACCGTGAGCTATGCGGATGACGACGCCGTGGCGCGCCTCGCGTTGGCCGCCGTCGCGCAGTGGCGTTTCGAGCCGCCGACCTCGCGGCACCGCCCCGTCATCACCCGGGCGAGCCAGGTGTTCGTGTTCAAGGCGCCGGAAGAGTGAACCAACCGACCGCCGTATCCCAACTGCCGGCCG
>JAHCAZ010000082.1 GCA_019634615.1 Opitutaceae bacterium | reverse complement strand
AGTCCCTACGCCGCCCACGGCTACGGTCCGGTGCTCCTCGCCGGCGCCGAGATGATCGCCCTCCGCCAGGGCGCCGGGAAAGACGCGCTCGTCAGCGACAGCGCCGTGCAGTTCCAGCCGTCGCCGGCTCGTTTCTAACCACGGATTACACGGATTGCACGGATCAGCCGATCCAAACCGATGAACGCGCATTGATTCCAAAACCGATTGATCCATGTCTTCGACCCGATCCCATCCGTGTCATCCGTGTCATCCGTGGTTAAAAGGCCTTAACCCCTTTGCGCTCTTTGCGTTCTTTGCGGTTAACCTCCTGGCCTCGCCGCCGCGGGTCACGATTGACCTGCCGAACGGCGCCCTGCCGATTCCGCCGGGGCCGTATGCACCGACATGGGAGTCGATGGAAAGGAACTGGCACGCCCCGGCCTGGTTCCTCGACGGCAAGTTCGGCATCTTCATCCACTGGGGCGTGTACTCGGTCGCCGCGCGGCAGAGCGAGTGGTACCCGCGTCACATCTACCTGACGCCCGGCATCGCGGCGTGGCACCGGGCGCAGTTCGGCGACCGGGCCGGCTACAAGGACCTCGTGCCGCTCTTCAAGGCGGAGAAGTTCGACGCCCGCGCCTGGGCCAGGCTCTTCCGCGAAGCCGGCGCGAAATACGTCATGCCGGTGGCCGAGCATCACGACGGTTTCGCGCTCTGGGACAGCGCCCTCACCCGCTGGGACGCCAAGGACATGGGGCCGCACCGCGATCTCATCGGCGAACTCGCCGCCGCCTGCCGCGCCGAGGGCCTGCGGTTCGGCGTCTCTTACCACCGCATGGAGCACTGGTCGTTCATGTACCCGCGGTCTGGGCTGGAGAACGATATCTTCGATCCGGCGTTCGCCGACTTCTACGGCCCGCCCCAACCTGCGCCCGCGGAGGGCCGACCGGCCGGCGACGAGGAAGTCATGAACGGCCGCGCTACGCCGCAAAGCGCCGCCTTTCTCGAGGAGTGGCTGAGACGCGGCCAGGAACTCATCGATCGCTACGAGCCGGACATGGTCTACTTCGACAACGGCGTGAACGGCCGCGGCCTCGATCCCATCAAGCTCCGCTTCGCCGCCTACTATTACAACCGCGCGGCGGCCTGGGGCCGCGAGGTGGCCCTCGCGACCAAGGGCATCAACGCCACGGAAGGCCCCGCCTACCTGCACGGCAGCGTGCTCGACTTCGAGCGCGGGCACCCTTCGGACATCCGTCCCGGCGCCTGGCAGACCGACACCACCGTGCATCACCGCTGGGGTTACCTCGAGGACACGCTGTACCGCAGCACCGGCACGCTCATCCGTGAGCTCATCGACAACGTCAGCAAGGGTGGCAACCTCCTCCTCAATTTCGCACCGCGCGCCGACGGCACCTTCCCTGAGGAGCAGGTCGCGATCCTCCGCGGCATGGGCCGCTGGCTGG
The DNA here is from genome assembly GCA_019634615.1 of Opitutaceae bacterium. GTDB lineage: Bacteria > Verrucomicrobiota > Verrucomicrobiia > Opitutales > Opitutaceae > UBA2377. Next base: position 3,028 of record JAHCAZ010000082.1, on the reverse strand, counting down.
CGCTCAACGGGGAAGCCATCTACGGCACGCGTCCGTGGGCGCGCTACGGCGAGGGCCCGTCGCAGTTCAACAACCCGGGCAACCTGTCCGAGGCCGATCGCATCCACCGCGAGGCCGTCGGCGACGTGTGGCTGCCGGCCTACACCGGCCGCGACTTCCGCTTCACACGCAAGGGTGATACGCTCTACGCAGTCGCCATGGCCTGGCCCGGCCAAGGCACCGCCCTGATCACGTCACTTGCGGGCAGATCAGCAGATGCCGTCGAGCTGCTCGGCCACGGACCCGTGCCCTTCACCGTCACCCCCGATGGCCTGCGCCTCACCCTCCCCGCCACCAAGCCCGGCGAGCACGCGTACGCCTTCAAGATCACCGGGCTGCAAAACCTCTGATTATTGAACCACGGATTACACGGATTGCACCGATCAATCGGTATCAGCAGACAGCCATTATTGCTCTCAAACTCATTTGCCCCATGCCTAGCCGATCCTATCCGTGTCATCCGTGCTTAAAAAGCCTTAATGCCTTTGCGCTCTTTGCGTTCTTTGCGGCTAACCATCTCTCCGCCTCGGTCCGCACCTTCGATCTAACCACGCTCACCGCGGCTCACAGTTTCACCGCCGAGCGCGGCTACGGATTCGATCTCGGCACCGCGCCTGACACTGCAGGGAATCCGTTTTACTTTTCCGTCGCCGTGCCCGAGGGCAACTGGCGGATCACCGTCACGCTCGGCGATACCGCGGCAGCGGCCGTCACCACGATCAAGGCCGAGTCGCGCCGGCTCATGCTCGAGCAGGTCGCGACGGCTCCCGGCGAGATCGTGGCCCGCACGTTCATTGTCAACGTGCGCAACCGCGCCCTCGTTCCGCCAGAGAAGAACGCCCCGGGCGGCACGCGCGTGCTGACCAACGATCGCGAGGAGGGCTCGCTCACCTGGGACGACAAGCTCACGCTTGAGTTCGCCGCGGGCGCGCGGGTGCGCACGATCGCGTTGGAGCCGGCTGACGTGTCCACGGTTTATCTCGCCGGCGATTCAACCGTCACCGACCAGCGCTGGGAGGACGGCGCCAGCTGGGGCCAGATGCTCACGCGGTTCTTCGGCCCCGACATCGCGATCGCGAATCACGCGGAATCGGGCGAGACCCTGAAGTCGTTCACGACCGGCCTACGCCTGGCCAAGGTCCTCGAGCGGATGCGCCCGGGAGACTGGTTCCTGATCCAATTCGGCCACAACGACCAGAAGCAGCAATGGCCGCAGACCTACGTGGAGGCCAACACCACCTACAAGGCCTGGCTCCGCACCTTCATCGCCGAGGCACGCCGCCGCGGCGCCACCCCGGTGCTCGTGACGTCGCCGCAGCGCCGCACCTTCGACGACCAGGGTCGCATCCGGAACACGCACGGCGACTACCCGGCCGCCGTCCGCGCCGTCGCCGCCGAGGAGGGTCTGGCCCTCGTCGACCTCGAGTCTGCGAGCCGCATGCTCTACGAGGCCCTCGGCCCGACGCAGTCCCCGCGCCTCTTCGCCAACGCCGGCAAGGACGCGACGCACCACAACAACCTCGGCGCCTATCTCCTCGCGCAAGCCGTGGTGCAAAGCCTCCGCGACCAGAACTGCCCGCTCGCCCAGCACCTCGTCGGCGACCTCCCGCCCTTCGACCCCGCCCACCCCGGCAACCCCGACGATTTCAAACTCCCGGCAAGTCCCCAGCGCAGCACCGTCGCGCCACGCGGAACCTAGCTCCTAAGCTCCACAAGCCAGACCCTGCAGTTCGGGTGCATGGGTCGACCGCACCACAAGTTCGGTCTTTGCCTTGGTCCAGAAATCGCCTGCCTGCGACCGCTTCGCCGGCAGCGGCGGCAGGACCTGGTGAACGAGCCATTGCATGAATGTCATGAAGGTAAAGTAGCGGCTGGCTATCGGCCGCTCCGTCCGAAACGCGCCCATGAAGCTGTCGACAAACAGCTGGATCGGCTTCGCCGCTGGCGTGCCCCGGGCGAGCTCGGCGCTCAGCTGTTCGCGGAAGCGGTGATCTGCTTCCGTCAGCGACCGTGGCATCACCTTCACCGGGAAGCATTCCAGAAACTGGGCGCGAAGCATGATTCCGTAAACCTGGTCATGACAGGTCTCGCCGAGCTTGATCTTCCCGTCGCGCATCAGACGCTCCATGGCCGTGACCGCACGTGCGATCATCAGGCGATGATACGCCAGTTTGCGCTGACGCCGCTCCTCCAGCCAGCGCGCCACTGGCCAAGCGAGGACAGCGAGAAACACCAGCATCAAGGTCAGGTTGGGATTCATGGGTGTGGGTGTTGGCGTTTGATTACCTTCTCGAGATTCATGTGCAGCGCATTGATGCGCTCGTCCTTGATGTTCAGCTGATCGCGGAGCTCCTTCTCACGCTCCCGATCGTGATCGGCCCGTTGGCGGCGTTCCTTGCCGGCTGCGCGGTCGGAGACATAGAATACCCCCGCACTCAGCAGCGAGCCAAAGACGGCTCCACCGGTGAAGTTGGCGTTTTTGAGGACATGTGTGAGGAGATTGGCGGCGGTATCAGCCAGATCGATCGTTGCCATGTTGGGTCGCGATCGAGCCAAGTTAACCAGACTAACCGCAAAAAACACGCCCGGGCTGGGCGCCGTCTTCAGATTACGCCGGTAAGCGTATCTCCGCGGAGTTTAACCACGGATTACACGGATGCCACGGATTGTTTCACAGATCTTCTCTGACTGAATCAGCGTTCATCAGCGTAGATCAGTGTTCCTTCATGGTCTGTATCCGTGCAATCCGTGTAATCCGTGGTTACCCATTGATCACTCGCTCACCACAATCAGGCAGCCCTGGTTCGCCGTGACGGGGATGGCCGCGTCGCCTGCATAGGTCGCCGCGGTTTGCAGGCCCTCGATCGCGGGCGCGGTGAACTTCGCCTTGGCCGGGTCGAGGCCGAGCGCGCGCCAGTCGATCTGGAGCTTCAGGGCGACGTCCTCTTTGCACCAGCTGCCGAGGGCGATCAGGGTCTTCCCGGATTTC
>JAHCAZ010000081.1 GCA_019634615.1 Opitutaceae bacterium | reverse complement strand
GCCGGTCGCCGGGGTGTAGCTTAGCCTGGTAGAGCGCCTGGTTTGGGACCAGGAGGTCGCGAGTTCGAATCTCGCCGCCCCGACCACTGTCCGGCCGGAATCGGCCAGGGACGCAGGAGGCTCGGCGGCCGTCTCAGCCGGCGCCGACGCCTTGGTGTTGAACAAAATGCACAGCGCTCACGGTCGCGGAGGCGATTACGCCTGCCTGCGTATGTCCATGTCGAAGAATACGTTCGCCAATCTCCCGGTGTTCGCCTGCCTCCATGGCCCTTCGAAATATCACACCCCAACCCCACCTATGAAAACTTTGGCCACCGCCTGCTTGTTTTCGCTGTCAATCGCCCTGTGCCCGCGGGTCCAGGCCCAGATCGTCGCCTGGGAGATCAGTGGTACGAACGCCACCGCGTCGAACCCGCTGGCGGCGACCACCTTGGGTTCAGGGCTGGCCTCGGCGCAGCTATCGCTCGGGAGCGGCGTGTCCGCGTCGGCCGCGGCCGACACGTTCGGCGCCACCGGGTTCAACGCCACGTCGCTCGCGGCGGCCATCGCCGCCAACCAGTACCTGAGCATCACCCTCACGCCGGCGGCGGGTTACTCCCTCAGCCTCACGTCGCTTGCAATGCAGACCTCCGTGTCCACGGCCGTGAGCAGTTTCCATGGCGCCCTGCTGAGCAGCGCCACCGGATTCGCCGCGGATGACGCGCTGCACACCTATGCCTTCAGCACCGCGGCCGCGCCGCTGCAGACGGCGACGTTGAGCGGCGAAAACGACCTGCAGGGGCTGACGACGGCGACCGAGTTCCGGCTTTACGGCTGGCGCGACACCACCGGCAGCTCGACGTTCCGGTTCCGTTCGCTGTCGGGCTACGACGTTTCGTTCGCGGGCGCGGTGAGCGCCGTGCCCGAGCCGTCCACGTGGGCGGCCACCGCGGGGCTGGTCGCGCTCGCGGGTGCGATCGCGTGGCGCCGAAAGCGGCGCGGCTGAAAACGACGAGGCCCGCCGTCCGGGCGGGCCTCTTCGTATCCGCGAGCAGGCGCGGGAGGTTTACTTGCCCGTCGGCAGGTTGAGCTTGATCGTGGGCTCTTCGGAGGCGGGAGCCGCCGGGAGCGACGCGGGGGCCGGGAGGGCCTGACCCTGCGTGCTCGCGACCGTGGCCTGCAGGCGAAGCATCTGGGCCCGCTGCGCCCAGGCGCTGCCGGCATCGATCTCCATCACCTGGTCGCAGTACTTGAGCACGTCATCGGTGCGGCCGGCCGCGTGGGCCAGCGTGGCGAGATGATAACCGGCCTCGGCGCGGGTGGCCTTGGCCAGGTCGGCCTGGCCGACAAGCTCGCGGAGGGCCGCCTCGCCGTCCGCGGTGCGGCCGGCCTGGATGCGCGCCATCGCGACGCCGAGCCGCGCCCGCGCGGTGAGCACGCTGTCCTGCAGGGCCGGGACGGCGGCCTCGTAGGCCGCGACGGCCTCGGCGCCCCTGCCCGCGGCATACGCCTCATCGGCGAGGCGCAGGCGGGCGATGCCGGCGAGGACGTGGCTCGAGTGGGCCTCGGCAAAGGTCTTGAGCTTCTCGGAGGTCGTGGCGGCCGCGTAGGCCTCGCGGACGGAGTCCTCCTTCTGCGCGGCGAAGAAGTCCCAGCCGCCCTTCGCGAGGATGGCGAGCAGGACGGCGGCGCAGACCAGCATCAGCAGCTGCCCGTACTGGCGCCAGAGGCGGTGCAGGGTCGTCTCGTCGAAAGCGTATTTGTCCGCGGCGGTGACGGGCGCGGGAGTGGGTTCGGGCGTGCTCATGCGTGGGTCGATTTTTGGAAGGGGCAACGAAACAGATCGCCCCACGGGCGTAAAGGCGGGATTTGGGCCGTGAGCGGGGCGGCCCGCGGCAGATCAGTCGAAGACGACCGTCTTGTTCCCGTAGGCGAGCACGCGGTGGTCGAGGTGCCAGCGGACTGCCTGGGCCAGCACGCGCTTCTCGAGGTCGCGGCCCATGCGGATGAGGTCCTCGACGCCGTGGCGGTGGGTGACGCGGCCGACGTCCTGATGGATGATCGGGCCCTCGTCGAGGTCGCGCGTGGCGTAATGGGCGGTGGCGCCGATGAGTTTCACGCCGCGGGCGTGGGCCTGATGGTAGGGCCGGCCGCCGGCAAAGGCGGGGAGGAAGGAATGGTGGATGTTGATGACCGGGCGGCCGATGGAATCGAGGAATCCAGCCGAGAGGACCTGCATGTAGCGGGCGAGGATGACGAGGTCGGCCCGGTATTCGTTGAACAGCGCGAGCTGCTTCGCCTCGGCGGCGGCCTTGGTCTCGGCGGTCACGGGCACGACGTGGTACGGCAGGCCGTAACCCTGGGCGACGCCGGCCATGTCGGGGTGGTTGGAGACGGCGGCGACGAGCTCACCGGCGAACTCGCCCGCGCGCCAGCGGAGAGCGAGGTCGTGGAAGCAGTGGTCGGCCTTGGAGACCATGACGACAACGCGCAGGCGCTGGCTGGTGTCGGACACGCGCGCCTGCATGCCGAGCGAGGCGGCGAAGGCGGAGAACTCGGCGCGCTCGCGCTCCACTTGGCCGGCCGGGGCCGCGGAGATCCACTCGACGCGCTGGAAGAACACGCCCGCCTCCATGTCGCGATGCTGGTCGGCATGGAGGATGTTGCCGCCGCGGGCGAAGATCCAACCGGCAACCTTGGCGACGAGGCCAGGTTGATCGGGACCATGGAGCAGGGCGACAAGGGTGGGGGGCGTGGACATAGGGCGGCGATTAAGGAGGAGCCGCCCCGGCGCAGGCAAGCACCGGGTTGGTCTACGGCCGCAGGAGAATCTTGCCCGTGGTCTGCCGGCCCTCGAGGGCGCGGTGCGCCTCGGCGGCGGCGGCGAGCGGGAAGACGGCGCCGATCGTGACGCGCAGGGTGCCGGCCCGGATCCACGCAAAGAGTTCCGTCGCCCGGGCCTGCAGTTCCACGGGGGTCGCCGTGTAATCGGCCACGGTCGGCCGGGTGAGGAACAGCGAGCCCTTCTGCATCAGGACGAGCGGTGAGAACGGCGGCACGGCGCCGCTGGCGTTGCCGTAGGAAACGAACATCCCCCGGGGCCGCAGGCTGTCGAGCGTGCCCTCGAAGGTCGCGGCCCCGACCCCATCGTAAACCACGTCCACGCCGCGTCCGTCCGTGAAGGCGCGGGCGGCGGCGGCGAAATTCTCGCGCGTATAGACGCACACGGCATCGGCGCCGGCGGCGCGGGCCAGGGCGGCCTTGGCGTCGTTGCCGACGGTGGCGAGCACGCGGGCGCCGCGCTGCTTGGCGATCTGCACGAGCAGGAGCCCCACCCCGCCGGCGGCGGCATGGACCAGCGCGGCGTGCCCCGGACGCAGCGGGAAGACATCGCAGGCGAGGCAGTGCGCGGTGAGGCCCTGGACGAAGGCGGCCGCCGCGACGTCGGTCGCGATGCCTTCCGGCACGAGCACCGCCTGGTCGGCCGGCACGAGGGTCTGCTCGGCGTAGCCGCCCAGGGCGCGCCAGGTGACGACGCGGTCGCCAGGCTTGAACGTCTTCACGCCGGGGCCGACCGCAGTGACGGAACCGGCCACCTCGCTCCCGAGGACGCGCGGGAGCGGGACCGGGTACAGGCCGCGGCGGTGATAGGTGTCGATGAAGTTGACCCCGGCCGCCTCGACGCGGAGGGCAAGCTGCCCGGCCGCGGGCTCGGGATCGGGCAGGTCGTCAAACCGGAGCTTCTCCGGTCCGCCGGTTTCGTGGAAACGGATCGCACGCATGGGACCACAAGATGCCCCAAATCGGCGATTTGCCAAGCGGCCGGCCTAGAGCCGGTTGACGTTGCCGCGGTACTGCTGGATGGCGCGGACGCCGACGCGCTCGCGCTGGAGGGCCTTGATGCCGTTGAGCGCGGCGTAGGCGCCGGTGATCGTGGTCATGATGCACACGCTGTGGGCGAGGGCGACGGCGCGGATCTGGTTCTCGTCGCGCCGCGGGATCATGCCGTCGGGCGTGTTGATGATCATGTGGATCTGGCCGTTCTTGATCATGTCGACCGCGGTCGGGCGGCCCTCGTCGAGCTTGGCGAGGCGGGTGACCGGCACGCCGTTGTCGGCGAGGACCTTGGCGGTGCCGCTGGTTGAGAAGATGGCGAAGCCGAGGCCGACGAGCTGGCGGGCGAGGTCGACGGCGCGGGGCTTGTCGGCGTTCTTGACCGAGAGGAAGCAGTTGCCGGCGACGGGCAGGCCGGGCTTGGCCGCGGCCTGGGCCTTGGCGAAGGCGATGCCGAGGTCGGCGTCGATGCCCATGACCTCGCCGGTGGAGCGCATCTCGGGGCTGAGCGTGATCATCGCGCCGGGGAAGCGCACGAAGGGGAAGACCGCCTCCTTGACGCACCAGTGCTTCGGCGTGACCTCGCGGGTGAACCCGAGGTCCTTGAGCTTGGCGCCGGTCATGACCTTGGCGGCGAGCTTGGCGAGCGGGACGCCGATGGCCTTGGCGACGAAGGGGACGGTGCGGGAGGCGCGCGGGTTGACCTCGAGGATGTAGAGCTGGTTGTCCTTGATGGCGAACTGCACGTTCATCAGGCCGACGACGCGCAGCGCCTTCGCGAGGGCGTAGGTCGCGGTGCGCACGGTGTTGAGCATGGCCGGCGACAGGGTGTGCGGCGGCATGACCATGGCGGCGTCGCCGGAGTGCACGCCGGCGTACTCGATGTGCTCGAGCATGCCGCCGATGACCGCG
>JAHCAZ010000080.1 GCA_019634615.1 Opitutaceae bacterium | reverse complement strand
AGCGTTCAGGAACGCCGCGAGGCCCGTCAGCGCGCCCAGCAGCAGGAAGGTCGCGAACGTCACGACCCGCGGCCGGATGCCCGCCAGCCGCGCGGCCTCGGCATCCGAGCCCACCGCGTACACCTGCCGACCCGCCGCGAGCCACCGCAACGCCAGCGCGAGGCCGGCGAACACCGCCAAAGCCACCACCAGAATCACCACCTGTCCCGCGGTCTGGCCGAGTCCCAGCCACGGCAACTGCTCGGGCAGGTTCACGAAGCGACCTTGTTGCCCGAGGTTCAGGGCCTGGCGCAACGCGACCATGGTCGCGAGGGTGACCACGATGGAAGGGAGGCCCATCGCGGCGACCAGGAGTCCGTTGACCGCCCCAAGCAGCGCTCCGCAGACGATCGCTGCCGGCAGTACCGCGCCGATTGGCCAGCCCGCGGCCGCCAAGAGCCCGGCCACAACGCTGCACACCGAAAACTGCGAGCCCACCGAGATGTCGATCTGTCGCGCGACGATCACGAGCGCCATGCCGCACGCCACCACGAACACGGGCGCCTCGCGCGTCAGGAGCGAGCGCAGCGGTGCCGGCGAGAAGAACGCCGGAGCCCAGACCGCGAGCGCGAGCAACAGCAGGCCCAAGAACGCCGCAAGCGTGAGTTCGCGTCCGTACCGTCTCATGCCGCCGCCCCTCCCCCGTCAGCGCCCAGCGCCGCAGCCATCACCACCGGCGCCGCCGTTCCGCCCGGCAGGACGGCGCGCACGGTGCCGCCGCGCATGACCGCGATGCGGTCGCTCAGGCCGATGACCTCGGGCAGGTCGCTCGAGATCAGGATGACCGCGAGCCCACCATTCGCGAGGTCCCGGATCAGGCGGTGCAGCTCCACCTTGGCCCCGATGTCCACGCCCTGCGTCGGCTCGTCGAGGATGAGCACCCGCGGCCGCGTCTCCAGCCATCGGCCGACCGCGACTTTCTGCTGGTTGCCGCCGCTCAGGGTCGCGACCGCGGCGTCCGGCCCGTCGGTCTTGATCCCGAGCTGCGCGATGCCGGCCTCCGCAATCGCCCGCTCCGCCACCGCCCGCAGCCAGCCCTGCGGAAAAATGCGCCGGTGGGCCGCAAGCGTGAGATTCTGCGCCACCGGCAACTCCGGCACCACCCCGTGCCTCCGCCGATCCTCGGGCACATAGGCAATGCCCTCGGCCAGCGCCGCCGGGGGCGATTCGATCCGCACCGGGCGCCCCTGGCAGACGATCTCGCCGGCATCCGCCGGGGTCAGGCCGAAGAGGATGCGCGCCAGCTCGGTGCGGCCCGCGCCCACGAGACCGGCCAGGCCGAGGATCTCGCCCGCATGCACGGTGAGGCTCACGTCGCGCACGCCGGTGGCGGCGCAGCCCACACCGCGCAGCTCCAGCGCCGGCGCACCGGTGGATGTGCCCCGCGGCGGATAAAGCGGGCCGAGCGTGCGACCGACCATGAGGTGGATGAGCGTCGCCTCGTCCACGTCACGCACGGTCCGCGTCCCAACGCTGGCGCCGTCGCGCAGCACCGTCACGCGATCCGCCAGGGCGAAGATCTCGTCGAGCCGGTGCGAGATGTACACGATGCCGGTGCCCTCCGCGCGCAGGGCGCGGACCAGGATGAAGAGCCGTTCCTGCTCACGTTGGGTGAGCGCGGCCGTCGGTTCATCCATGATGACGATGCGGGCCCCCGCCCCGAGGGCGGCCGCGATCTCGACGAGTTGCTGCTCGGGCATCGAGAGGTCGCGCACCTCCGTGTCGGGCGCGATCCGGGCCCCGACGCGCTGCATGAGTTCCGCCGCACGGGTGTGGCGCTGGCGCCAGTCGATGCGCCGCCAGGTCCCCGCCGACTCGAGACGCAGCGCGAGGTTCTCGGCGACGGTCAGGTCGGGAAACAACGCCGGTTGCTGGTAGATGCAGGCGATGCCGAGCGCGCGTGCGGCGGCGGGGCTGAGCGCCGCCTGCGGCCGGCCGTTGATGCGGATGACCCCGCCGTCGGGCGCGTGGGCGCCGGTGGCGATCCTGATCAGCGTGGACTTGCCGGCGCCATTCTCGCCGAGCAGTGCATGCACCTCACCCGCGCGCAGGTCGAAATCGACGCCGTCGAGCGCCCGCACGGGACCGAAGGACTTGGTCACGGCGGAGAAGGCGAGCAGCGGTTCGGCGGAAGGCGAGGCGGGGGCAACCACGGATTACACGGATGGCACGGATGGAAAAAGGCGCCAAGACGCAAAGGCAGGTTCAAGGCCGTGCCCAGCGACCAGCACCCGGCCACAACGGCTCAGCGGGCGAGGGTTTCTCCGGCCAGCGTGAAGCCGCACTCGCGCAGGGTCTTCTGTTCCGCGAAGGCCTGGCGCAGCGCGGCGTCGAGGCCGGGCAACGCCGGCAGGGCGCTCGCGGGACCATCCTTGGCGAGCCATTCGATCTGCGTGGCGGGCATGACCGTGACCTGGGCGGCGCGATGAATGCTCTCGATCAGCGTCGTGTGCCGGGCGGCCATCGCGGTCGTGCACACCGTGGTCGCGGGATCGCGCAGGCGCTGCAGCGCGGCGGCCATCATGAGCTTGCGGGTCGCATGCTGGTCGAGCACGGGCTGGTGGTGGCGCCCGGAGGCATTGCGGTACCAGGCCTCGGTCTCGTAGCGCCAGCCGGCGGTGCCACCCGTGCCTTCGATCACGATCTCGGGCTCGAGCGCGGTGTGGCTCACATGGCTCACGCCGAACCACAGCCGGACGCCGCGCGCCGTGCGCACGTTCACCACCGCCGTGTCAAAGCTCTCGATGTCGTTGGCCCGGAAAAGCTCCACGCCGCCCGATTCCAGCGTGGTCGCGCCCTCGCCGCCGAAGAGCAGGCTCAGCATCACGAAGTGGCCAAAGGCGTTGTTGAGCGGCGAATCCAGGACCGGCACGCCGTCGATGGTCAGCCGACCGGCCCAGTTGTTGCGCAGGAAGTAGGCGCGCGGCCGCGGCCAGACGCCCAGGAACCGCACGGTTTTGACCTCGCCGATCGCGCCGCGCCGCAACGCTTCGATGAGCCAGCGCGTGCCCGGGTCGTAGGTGTCCTGGAAACCCACGGCCACGAAGCGGCCGGCGGACTTTTCCGCCGCCTGCATCGCCTGCGCGTCCGCGACCGAGCCGGCGAGCGGCTTCTCGACCAGCACGTTGGCCCCGGCCTGGAGCGCGGCGAGTGTCATGCGCGCATGCCAGTGGATGCCGGTGGGGATGAGGCAGAGGTCGATGCGGCCCGCGTGCACGCGGAGCATTTCCTGGTAATCGGTGTAGATCGCGCAGCCCCGGGCCTTGAGCTCGGCGATGTTGGCGGCCTCCTCGGATGCGTTGATGATGGCGGCGGCCACGATGTCAGCCTCGCCACGGTCGCGGGCGCCGCGGGCCAGTTCCAAATGGATGCGGCCGTAGCCGGAGATGCCGATCAACGCTAGGCGGGGCCTGGGAAAAGTTTCGCTCATGGCGGTGGGTTCCGAGCTGCCGGGGAACCGGCAGTCGTCCCGTGGAATTGGAAGTGATGAAAAGGGGCGGGTAAGCGGCGCGGGTCGAAATCGGCTGCACCGGCGAAGGGGGACCTTAATCCGCCGTTTCCGACAAGCCATGCAGCCGAGTCGCTGACAGTCCGAGCACGAGGCCAACGCGGTCGCCGCGCGATGAACTGTCCGAGTCATCCCGCCTCGCGCTTTTCGCCCGACAGTCCAGCTTGCAACCGACATGCTCCGTTTACCCCGGTTGCTCCCCTCCGTCCTGCTCTTCCTTATGGCCCTCCCCCTCCTCTCCGCGGCCGCGATCCCGGCCGATAGCACCGTAATTCCGCTCTGGCCCGAAGGCGTCCCCGGCGCGAAGCCAGGCGTCGGCCCGGAAAAGAACGAAGGAGGCAGCATCTCCGCGGTGACGGAGCCGACGCTCACCGTATTCGCTCCCGCGGTCGACAAGCCCAACGGCACCGCCGTGATCATCTGCCCCGGCGGCGGCTACCGGTTCCTGTCGAACGAACGCGAGGGCGTGCAGTATGCCCGCTGGCTCGGCACGCTCGGGGTCACCAGCTTCGTGCTGAAGTACCGCCTGAACGATTTCGGCCATCCGGCGCCCCTGCAGGACGTGCTGAGGGCCGTGCGTCTCGTGCGGTCGCGCGCGGCGGAGTTCGGTGCCAATCCCGCCCGCATCGGCGTCATGGGCAGCTCGGCCGGCGGGCACCTTGCCGCCAGCGCCGGCACGCTGTTTGCGCACCCGGCCGGGCGCACCGGCACGGCGCTCGATGCCGTCGCGGCCCGACCTGATTTCCTCATCTTGATGTACCCGGTCATCACGATGGACGATCCCCACACCCACGCAGGATCGCGCACCGCTCTGCTCGGTCCGAATCCCACACCGGAACGGGTTGCACTGATGTCGCTCGAAAAGCAGGTCACGTCCGCGACGCCTCCCACCCTTCTCATCCACACACAGGCCGACCAAAGCGTGCCGATCGAGAACAGCGTGCGCTTCTTTCAGGCGCTCACTCGCGCCCAGGTGCCCGCCGAGTTCTACGCTTTCGAAAAAGGCGAACACGGCATGGGTATGCGCGCAAATCTGGGCACCGCCTCCGACTGGCCCCGCCGCGCCGAGGAGTGGCTGCGCGACCGCGGCCTGCTCACAGCCGCGGCAAAGTAAACCACCACCCGCAACCCAACCGCCTCCCCGCCCCATGCACCTCCGCGCCCTGTTCGCCTTTGTCGCCGCCGCCGTCACTCTCACCGCCGCGCCGGCCCCGGTCCTCGAGCGTCTGTCGCGGGGTGTCACCGCCATCCACCAGCCTGACGGCCGCGTCTTCATCAGTTGGCGGCTGCTCGCCACTGACCTGGCCAATACCGCTTTCAACGTCTACCGCACCACCGCTGCCGGCGCCGTCACCGAGTCAGGTCCATTCGGCTCCCGGCCCGACGCCCTCGCCGGGACGGTGAAGCTCAACGCCGCGCCGCTCACGGGGCCGACCTGGTTCGTCGACGCGGGCGCACGCCTCGAGCGCGAAACGAAATACTTCGTCCGTCCTGTCGTGGCGGACACCGAGGGCGAACCCAGCGCCGCCTTCACCCTCCCCGCCGGCTCCCCGCCCCTGCCCTATCACCGCGTGCCGTTGCAAACGCCTGCCGGCTACACGCCCGGCGACGCCTCGCTCGGCGATCTCGACGGCGACGGTGACTACGAGATCATCCTCAAGCAGGAG
>JAHCAZ010000008.1 GCA_019634615.1 Opitutaceae bacterium | reverse complement strand
CCAGTTCCGCAAGCCCAAGCAGTGGAGCAAGGGCGCCGTGATCCTGGGCGTTATCCTTCTCATCTTCTGGGGCCTCGGCCTCGTCATCCTCTTCCTCGCGGCGCTCGACTACCTGATCGCCAAGGATCGGCTCGCCTATGTCGCAGCGGCCGATCTCGCCGCCGGAAAGGCGCCGCAGGATCCTGCGGCCAAGACTTCCGTCGTCGCATGGATTTTGGCCGGCCTTATCGCGCTGATCGTGCTGATGGCTATCCTCGGCGCCCTGTTCGCCTAGTCCTCACACCAGCACCAGCAGCCCGAGTCGCCGTAGCGGCACGGAGGCAGCGTCCGCGGGGCATCCTGCGGCTGGGGAGGAAATGCGATCACGCACGGCGGCGCCGGTTTCAGGGCTTCAGCTAGCGTTAGGCCGTGTTGCTTTTCGCGGCACGGCCGCGGTGCTTTTGCTGGCGTGATAGGGTGCCTGCTCCTCCGCGACCCTCAGCTCCACCCGGTCCTCGTCCACCTCTACGCGCAGCGGGAGCCGCACGCGGCCATCGCGTTCCACGAGGTCGCACCACGCGGTGAGCAACGCCTCGGCCATCGTGGATGTCCGTGAGCCGTACGTGCGGTGAATCCTATCCATCCGCTCGCGGAGCTCCGGTGTGATCCGGAAACCGATAAAGGCCTCCTTCAGGGGCTTTTCATTCTTGGCCATGACAGAGCCCCAAATCCGTCTTTTTTCACCGCTATACAACAAAAGCCTTGCAAACGTTGTTTCGGTTGTTAAACACCGTTCACATGAAATCTGCGGTGTGCGAGCCCCGATTCAACCTGAGTTCCGCCAAGTCGGTGGGCTTCCGCCCTGGCCACGAGCTGCGGGCCGAGCTCGATAAACTGGCGGCAGAGCTCTCCCGGCCCGGCGTCGAGGTCACCCTCTCCGAGATCATCCGCGATGGCGTCACCGCCTTCTGGCCGCAGATCCGGGCCTACGTCCGGGCCAAAACGCAGACGGGCGGTCTGGATCCCGCGCTCCTCGATCGCATCGTCGCCGCCGGCACCCGCGCCCATCAGCTCGGCCTTTCGGCTGAGGATATCGAGCGCACCCTAGAGCAGGCCCTCGCCGCCAAACTCGCCGGCCAGTAGCCCGCCGCCCGCCTCTGGCAGCCTTTGTCATGGAAACGCATACCAACACCCCCACCCAGCCGCCGCTGCGCATCCTGGCGGCCCTGCTCACTGCGAAAGAGCAGCTTTGCGCCCGGCTCGCCGATCTCGGCGGCCAGTTCGAAACACGACTCCTGCGGCACCAGGTCACCCGCGCCCAGGCCAGCGCCACCACCCTCGCCAACGAGGCCGGCATCATCGTCAAAGGCAAGACCAGCGTCGACGAGGCGATCCGCAACGCCCTCGCCGATGGCCGGATCACCCTCCCAGAGATCCAGCACATCAAGCGCAAACTCGGCCATCTCGGCACCGTCGCCCGCCGTCACCACCACAACCTCAACCAGTTCGCATCCTGACATGAATTCTCAACCGACATACATGGAGATGTTCTCCATCGCCGACTGTGCCGCTCGTCTACTCGAAGAGCAGCGGAAATACCTGCGCGAGGCGGAAAATCGTTCTGAATCGCTGAAAGCCGTCCTGTCACCGGATCACGACAAAAAGTTCTTCAGAATGCTTACCGAGTGCCCGATCGCGTCATTACGCTTCGTTGCTCGTCAGCCTGGGCGCCTCGGCCTCGTTGCTGCTCGCGTCGCGATCTGGCGTGGCAAGACCAGCGCGGCCGCTCCCGGCTACCTGGATAAACTAGACGCCCGGCTTGCTCCGATCGATCGTGCGAAGGAAGAGGCAGCCCGTCAGCACGAGCGTGCTGAGCTTCGTAAACAGATGGGCCTGCCTCCTGAGTCGACTGAGGCGGCAGCCTGAGTCCATCCCGTCCATCGCTGAGTCTAAACGTTTACACTCTCCATGCACCCCCACGATCGCATCTGCCGCACGTACGCTGCCGTCACCGCGATCGAGCCTGCGCTCACGGAGTGGACGCTCAAGTCCATCAAATCCGCCTCGGCCGGTCGGTCCGACTGTCCTTTCACCGGCCGCCTCACCACCGTCCGGCGCATCCTGCGTTGGCTGGAGGTCAACCCGGCCTTCGTGCCGAGCCACTTCGTCAACCGCCGGCCGCCTGCGCCCGAGGGAACTCCAAAGCCTGAACGCAACGGCCAATATCGGCTGGGGTTAGGCGCTGGTAAATCTTGTGAATCATCGCGTTCGCGTGGTGCACGTACGCCATCGCCTGTTGGATCGGCACCCCTGCGCGGGCAAACCGCGTGATCACTGAGACCCGCGTGCAATGAAAACACAGGTGCGGCATAAACGCTCGGGTGCGGCGGCCATCCTTCTTCTTCTGGCCCTTGAAAAACCGCGTCCAGAAGCGGCCGGCCTGCCAGGTTGGGGGCGGTGTGCAGGTCACCTTCAGCGCGGCGCTGCGCAGCTCCTCGAGCAGCGGGCGCAACCCAGGGTGCAGCGGGATCGTGTAGTACTCCTTTGCCTTGGCGTCGTAGAGGCGGATCGTGCCGGCGGCCCAGTCGACGTGACTCAGCGGGAAGCTGCACTCGTGCTGGCGAACGCCGGTGTGCAGGGCGATCTCGAACGAGATCGAGCGCCAGCGCTCGGCGAGCGGCCGCGGGCGGTCGAGGCGAACGAGCCTGGCGCGGATCTTCGCGATCTCCTCGTCTGTCATCTCGGGCTTCTCGGGCGCGGTGTCACGCTTCAGTCCGAGCCGTTCGCAGGGGTTGCTCTCCGCGTAGCCGCGGTGGATGGCCTCGCGCATGATACGCCCGAGCATGCGGGCCTCCTGGAGGGCGGAGTTGTAGCTGACGGTCTTGCCGTTGAGCTTCTGCTGCTTCGTGCGCCACGCGATGTAGGCGAACACGTGGTCGCGAGTGAGGGCGCGCGGCGTGGCGATCTGGTTTTCCTCGAGGAAAATGAACAGCCAGCTCCACCAGTTGAGCTGGGTGCGCAGCGTATGGGCTTGAGCGCGGTACTTCATGCGCAGCCAGACCTCCACCCAGAGGAGCCAGGCGCTGTTCTTGTCGCCGGCTCGGGTGAGGAGCCCGTCGCGGGCTTGGGCGCGCGCCCAGTTCCAGGCCTTACGGTGGCCCTGGGGGTCGTCACGGCGGAATTCGGTGGCGCGCAGGGTGCGCTTGCCGGTCACGGGATGCGGGAAGGCCGCGTACCAAACCGGCCGGCCCGCCTTGGGGTAGACGGAGACGTGTTTCATCGGAGCTGCTCGCGGGAGCAGATGGGAGCAACAGATACACCTGCACGCAACACTTTCCCTCGTAAAATGCACCTGAACGCAGCTGAATTATCCGCACATGTAAAACCGGGGGTTCGAATCCCCCCCTCTCCGCCATCCTTCGCCCGGTTGGGCTTCGGATGGCACGGCCATCTTTGTGCTACGGAGCACTTCCGCCATCGTTTTGTCGTTCACGGCGAAGGATGCCCTCCGTAGCCTCGGCGTAGGAGGGCAAGAACGCCTCCCCTGACTGGCGTAGCCACGCCTGCTTATCGATGACGTATTCACGCGTTGCATCCCGCGTTACGTAACTTTCTGTCAGATGATGCATTACGTTTACCTGCTAGAGAGCTCATCCACACCGGGGAAACGCTACATGGGATACACTGAAGACCTTCGTCGAAGGCTAAATGACCATAACGCCGGGAAAAATGTGAGCACCTCCGCTTACAAGCCATGGCGCCTGCGGACCTACCTGGCGTTTTCCAGCAAAAAGCAGGCCCTGACATTTGAGGCCTATCTCAAGACCGGCTCCGGGCATGCGTTTGCCAACAAACGACTTTGGTAACCCCCTCACCCCGCCCCCACCCGCCTCTCCCCTCCCCCGTTCCTCCGGGTCACCTCCACCGTCCCGCTGCCCCAATCGCAGCGCACCCGATCCGTCCCCCAAGCGCCCGAAACCTTAAACTCCACGCCCTCCTTCCCCTGCTCGACCACCACCGTCGGCTCGGGGCCGGCGCCCGCACTCAGCGGGAACGGCAGCAACACCGCGGCGATCTTCATCGATTTCGCCGGCTCGACCTGCGTCAGCACAAGGTTGTGCGTCAGCACGACCCCCTCCGAACCATAGACGCCCTGCGTCGCCTGCAGCGGACGATCACTGCCGATGGCCAAGGTCATTGCCGCCTTCGCGCCCGTGAAGCGCACCTGACCAGCCGCCAAATCGACGCCCTTGATCGGCACGCAGGCGTGGTAATTCCACTCCAACCCGGTCTCGTTCGCCGTCACGTCGTCGACCACGACGAAATAATGCGGCCGCACGAACAGGATCCGCCGCTTGTACCGGTCAAACGCCAGGTACGAGTTCACCAGGTCGGCCGCGATGCAGTCGCACTCCGGCCCGTAACTCGTCCGCTCCAGCACCACCGCCCGCGCCGCGTCGCGGTACTCCTGATCGGCACCACGCAGCGAGACGAGGTTGTGGTACGAGGTCGCCTTGTAGAAGAGATGCGCCGGGTCCTGGTACTTGATGGTACCCGGGTCGGCCGCGAAACGCTCGCCGTACGCCTCCATGATGAACTGGCCCTTGTCGCTGTGGGTGTGCTCGAAGGTCTGCGGCCCACCCTCAAACATGAGCAATATGTCGCCGTGGCGGCAGCCCGTGCGCAGGAAGATGCGGTCACACACCTCGAAGTGCTTCGCCGGTGGCAGCTGCGGGGTGTGCGGCGCGCCGTCGACATACAGCAGGAACTCCAGCAACCCCGACAACGAGCACGCCCCGGCCATGCGCTTGCCGAAAAACAGGCTCCCCGGCGGATTCGGCCGCGGCGCGTAATACTCGTGCCAGAGCCAGAACGCGTTCGGGTCGCGATAATACTTCGCGAAGAACAGGAACGAGCTGTTCATGAAATTGTACCCGACGCCCTCGATGTTGTCGCTCAGCGGCAGGAACGACAGGCGCTCCCGCGCCAGCGAGCGCAGGTGCATGAGGTAGTCGATCGTCCGGTCGAGGTGCGGCGGCGCGTAGTCCTGCACGCGCCAGCCTTTGTAGCGGCAGATCGCGATGACCGCCTCGACGACATGCTGCGTCGTGTACTCCCAGTAACCTGGCCCCTCGTCGGAGGCGCCGGTCACCTTGTAATAGTTGTTCAACATGCGCGGGAACCACGCGATGCCGCGCTCGAGGATCGCATCCACGTCCGGATGGCTCCGCCGCGCCACGAGCGCCGCGCACACGAGACCGGCGGTGTAGACCGCGCCCTGGTTGCTCTTCAACAGGTAGCCCTCGCCGTTCAGGCGCAGGTACATGTCGATCCACGGCAGCGCCTTTTCGTACAACGCGTCCTCGACCTCGCGCCGCTCCGCCGGTGACAGCAATGGGTAGACAAAATCGTAGGCCATCGCCACGCACTCGGCCGCCGCCGTCTCGATGAACGGCGCCCGATAACCCGGCAGCCCGCTCGGGATGCGGCTCGCGAAACCCGCCTGCCAGGTCGTGCACCGCAGCGCCGTGAACAGGCCCCGCCGCGCCACCTGCCCGTAACGCACGTCACCCGTCAGCGCGTACGCCAGGCCGCCGTAGACCATGCAGCTGTTGACGTCGAACATCTGGTCCGCCGGCGACACGCGCCGCTCGCAACCCTGGTTGCCCAGGTCCACGGGCAGGTACCGGCCCGCGAATTTCTCCGGCTGGTAGGCGAGATGCGCCTCCGCCTCGGCCACGATTTCGCGCGCCATCTTCTGCAGGCGTCCCGGCCGCTGCGCCCCGGCCCGCAGCTGCAGGAATTCCTCGCGCCCGATCATGACACCAACCGGCAGGATCTCCTGTTCCAGTACGCCCACCCGCTCCGGCGGCGGCACCGGCGCGATGCCTGGCGCCTCGCCGACGAGTGCCGGATCGGTGCCCTTGCGCTCGAGCAGGATCCAGCGGATCGACGTCGCCACCTGCACGTCATTCGGTTCGCGGATCTCCGCCTCGGCCTGCTCCAGCTCGAGCGTCAGCGCGGTCAGCCGACGCCCGGAAATCGCCGCCCGCATCTCGTCGCCCCCGCCCAGCCCGCGCCGGCGATCGATGGCCCGCACCGTCTGTCCGTCGATCTCGAGCACGACACTGAAGGCCGCGCGGACATCCGTCGCCGTGAACAGCGTCACCGCCTGGTACGGCGTGAGGTCCACGTTCATGCGCCGCGTGTACGCCGTGCGGTGCCGACGGCCCGGCTTCTGCAGGTAGCGCACGTTCGTGTACATCCAGCCCACTTCCATCGCCTGCTCGCCGTCGGGCAGCCCTGTGCCGCCCGTGTACCGCCAGTCGGCGCGGTCCCACATCCGCGGCGAGAGGAAGTTGACCACCATGTCCTCATAGGGCGTGACCTTGACCAGCGGCGCGTCGTCGAGCCACGCGATCGCTCCCAGCTCGAGGACCGTGCCCGCAAACGTCGCCGTGCCCGCCGAAAGGCGCAGGCGCTGCACCGCGTGCAGTCCCGCGGGCTCGCCGATCCGCGCCAGCGACGACGCGGTGAAGTGCAGGTTGTTCCAACCCGACCACTCGACGACGAAACTCGTCTTGTAGCCCGTAGCCACCGGCCGGCCCGCGTCGGCCCCGCAGTCGAGCACGACGTCGACAAACAGCATGGTCTGCCGGTTGGCCTTCACCGGCAGGCTGAAGCCCCACGTCTTCGCGCCGGGCGCGGGCGCCGCGACGGCGAGGACCAAGGTCGGGGCCTTGGCCACGTCCCAGGCGTGCAGGGCGCGCTCGGTGGCGGGATCGGCGGCGCGATTGGCGAACGCCTCGCTGGGGGTCGGATAGGCGGTGGTGGAGCTCATGGGGAAGAAGGTTGCGGTGGCGCGCCGGGCGGCTCCGGCGGCGTGAACCCGGCGTCGCCCCCGAGTTGCCGCCACTGCCGGAACAGCGTCCAGTTCGCGATCGTCGCCAGCGCCGTGCAGACGGCACACATCAGGTAGATGTAGCGGTAGTCGCGGATCGCCGCCAGCAGCATACCCACGAGCAGCGGGCCGAGGATCAGGCTGGAAATGCCGAAGACCGTGTTGGCCGCGTTGAACTGGCCGTAGCGGCTGCGCGGCAGCAGGCGAGGCCCGAGGGCCATGTAGGCGCCGAGGTAGACGGCGATGGCCGCCTGGTTGAGCGTCAGCCACAGCAGGAGGCTCGAGGCGTCCGTCGTGTACCAATAGCACAGGAGGTACGTGATCGTCTCGAGCGCCATCCCGAGGACCGCGACGCGGATCGGGTGAAACCGGTCCACGAAATGCCCCACCACGAGGAACACCGGGATCTGCACGAGGAAGGTCCAGCCCTTAACCTTGCCGAACTCGTCGAGCGAGAGGCCGAGCGTCTCGGCGTAGCCCGGCTGGCCGGCCGAGGTGGCGAAGAACACCAGGTAGCCCATCGGGGCGAGCGAGGCCCAGTTGAAGAACGTCGCGACGAAATAGTTGAGATAGAATCGGTGCGTGAAGCACTCGCGCAGGTACGTCTTCACCGCCCCCTGCCAGCCGCCGGGCGCCTTGGGCGGCGGCGGGGGATACTCGCCCTCCTTCACCCGCCAAACGATCACGGCGAACACGACTGCATAGAGGACACCGGTGACGGCATAGACCTCGAACGTGTGCCCATCGAGCCAGGGCAGCGACCAGCGGTTGAAGGCCAGGCTCGCGAGGGCGCCGAGGGCACGGTAGAAACCCGAAAACTTGCCGATGACGTCGGGCGGGATCACGTCGGCCACCAGGCAGCCATACGCCTGGGTATAGACGGCGTTGAACAGCAGGAAGACGACCATCACGACCAGCAGCCAGGTCAGCGTGCAGCCTGCGGCGGTGACCATCGTGCCCAGGCCGCACGCCGCGATCAGGCGATAAATGAATTCGCCGGCCGGCTCCGACGCGCCCAGGGCGAGGAGGCCGAGGAACACGGGCGGAATGGTCCAGAGGATGAACGGCCGCCGCCGACCCAGCGGACCGCGGTGCCGGTCGCTCACGGAGCCCACCACCGGGTTCCAGAGGAACGTGACGAGCGACGAGAGGCTGCTCTTGAAGCCGATCAGCGTGTCGCCCGCCCCCGCCCAGCGCATCTGCAGCGGGATCGCGTTCGCCGGCAGCATCTGGAGGAGCTGGAAGAACACCACGCCCAGCAGCATCCAGAACATCACCTGCCACAGGCCGGCGCGGGTGTAGGTGAGCGTGCCCACCTGATGGAGCCTCGGGCCAGCGGTGGTGGATGACGGTGTATCCACGGGTCGCACAGCAGCCGGCCTCAACCAACCGAGGGGGCCTGATAGCCCTTGTCGCCGCCCAGCTGCCGCCACTGCAGGAAGAGCGCGATGCAGGCGAGAAAGGCGCAGAAGTTGCTCAGGCCCGAGAACAGGAACGAATAGCGGTAGTCGCGGATGTACTCCATCAGCAGCCCGATGGCCGGCGGCGCCACGATCAGGCTCGTGATGCCGAAGATCAGGTTGGCGCTCACGAACTGCCCGTAACGCTCCCGCGGCAGGAGGCGGGGACCCATCGCCATGGCGGCGCCCAGGTAAACCGCGATCGCGGCGTTGTTGAGGCACGACCAGAGCAGCAGGCTGTCGGCATCGACCACAAGCGCGTAGCAGGCAAAATAGGTGATGCTGGTCAGTAAAAGGCCGAGGATCGCGACCCGCAGCGGATGGAACCGGTCGACGAAGTAGCCGACGACGAGGAACACCGGGATCTGCACGAGGAACGTCCAGCCCTTGATCGCGCCGAATTCCTGGAGCGAGAGCCCGAGCGTGGCGGCATAGCCCTCCTTGCCGGCCTGCGTGGCGAAGAACACGATGAAGCCCAGCGGCGCGAGCGAGCCCCAGTGGAAGAACGTCACCGAGAAAAACTTGAGGTAGAACCGGTTCGTGAAGCTCTCCTTCAGGTAACCCTTCACCGCCCCGAAGCGGCCGCCGGGCGCCGGCGGGGGCGGCGGCGGATATTCGCCCTCCTTCACCCGCCAGACGAGCAGGCCGAACGCCGTCGCGTACAGCAGGCCCGTGCACGCATAGACCGCGAAGGTGTTGCCCTCCACGTAGCCCAGGCCCCAGCGGTGGAACGCGAGGCTGCCCAGCGCGCCCACAGCGCGGTAGATGCCGGTGAACTTGCCGATGACCTCCGGCGGGATCACGTCCGCGACCAGGCACGCGTACACCTGCACGACGTAGGCATTGAAGATCAGGAAGATGATGAACGCGCACGCGATCCACACGAGCGTGCAGCCCGGCACGGTGACATAGGCCCCGAGCCCGGCGTCGACCAGGAGCTCGTGCACCATGGAGCCGGCCGGCTTCGCCAACCCCAGCAGGAGCAGGCTCAGGATCACCGGCGGCATGCACCAGAGCAGGAACGGACGCCGGCGACCCAGACGGCCGCGGTGCCGGTCGCTCTGCGAACCGACCACCGGGTACCACAGGAACGCGATCAGCGAGGAGACGCTGCCCTTGAGCCCGATCAGCGTGTCGCTCGCTCCCTCCCAGCGCAGCTGCAGCGGGATCACCGCCGCCGGGAGCGACTCGAGGAGCTGGAAGCAGAAGTCGCCCCACAGCATCCAGAACATCACCTGCAGCAACGCCCCTCGCGTGTAGGAAAGCGTGCCCACCTGGTAGACCTTGGGCGCAGGGGTTGAGACAGTGGGGGAATCCACGATAGAGTTCGACGACAGGGGCAGATGGGGAGCAACGCAATGACGCTCCGCCGCCGACTGCGCGTCAAACCCCCGCGTCTTCTACCCGTAGGAATGACGGCGCCCGTAGGTCAGCGCGCTTGCGCGCGCCCCTTGCGCATTCGCCTGGCCGACAGTTCGCCGGGCGCGCGCGAGCGCGCTGACCCACGGGATCGACGTTACCGCTGGGTCGCGTGCGCCATCATGAACGCCAACAGCTCCGGCGACTCGAACCAACCCGACCAGTAATTGTGACCCTGCCCGGGAAACACGATCACCCGCACGTTGCCGCCCAGCGCGCGATAGCGGGCCTCGAGCAGCGCGGAGTTCTGCTCCAGCGGCACGATCTCGTCCTGGTCGCCGTGGAGATGCAAGATCGGCACGCCCGCCTTGGCCAGCGGCGCCAGGCGGTCGACCGGGTTGTGCGCCGCGAGGTGGGCCGCGAGTTCCACCTCGCTCAACCCATAGGCCCCGCAGGCCTTCGCGAGCGTGGGATAACTCGTGAGATTGCCCACCGGGTAGATGCCGGCCACCGCCGCCACCGAATCCGGGTGCTCCACCGCCCAGTTGTACTGCATCAGCCCGCCGCGGCTGCGCGCGAGCAGCACGGGTTTCGGCGCAAAGCCGCGACGATGCACGAGCTCGGTGTACAACGCGGTGAAATGCGCGCGCCCCGCCGGGCTCCCGAACGACTCGCCCACGTCGATGCCCGCGATCGCGATGCCCGCCGCGCGCAGGCGCTCGAACATCCACGTCTCCTCCTTCGCCGGCAGCCCCGGCAGCGTCGGCGCATACCACACCCACGGCTGCGGCCGCCCAGCCGCGGGCTGCGCCGGCAGGATCACAAAGGCGCGGCAGCCATCGACGGTGAATTCCTCCGCCGGCTGGCCGGCGATAGTGACGGTGCGAGGCAGGGCAGGTTCGGGGTTCATGGAATAGGCATGATCTGCAAGAAAGAGACCAATCACGATCGCCGCGTAGCGGGCCAAAGGTAGGGGCGCACCTCGCGTGCGCCCTCGCGCGTCGTTTGCGGATGCAACGCGGCCGGCGCAGTCAAGCTTCGCCCCTACGGGTAGGCCGACGGCGTTCATACCACCTTCACCACCTCGAGGCCGAGCAACGCGCCGACCTTCTCCAGCTTCTCGGCGACGTGGCCGACGCCGACGGCGCAGTGGTGCGCGGGGCCGTGGCTGTTCCAGCGGTTGACGAACTCGCGCGCGCCGCAGGCGAAGCGGTAGCGGCTGTTGGTGTTGCCGATCTCCATGATCGGACCGGGCACCGACTCGCCCTCGGCGCAGAGCAGCCCGAGCTTGCCGTCGCCGCGCTCGATGACCGACAGGAGCGTCACCGGGCCGTGCTTCACCGACATCTCGACCGACACGCCCTTGCCCACCTTGCCGTGGTAAACCTTGAGCGGCCGCACCTTCGTCTTGCCCTCGGCCACGCGGATGTGCCCCGGGCCGTCGTGGCCCATGAGCACCACATCGGAGGCATAGTCCATCGCGTAATATTCGGTGAACGAGCCGCCCACGCCAAGGAGGTCCATGATCTTCATCGCCTGCACGTTCTTCACCTCGTATTCTCCCGCCACCGGCACACCGCGGCCGGTGAGGAGCGAGGTGCCGAGGATGATCGATGCCATTGTGGCCTCGTTCTCGGCCACGCCGGTGCCGCTGTAGAAATACGCCAGCGAGCCCAGCTTGCGCTTCGCGACCAACGCATCGAGCGCCACCGAGGTACGCGCCGCCTCGGCGAGGTCGGCCGCGGCGCAGTCGGCTTGGACGTCGAACTCGCGATGAAAGTCTGTAACGCGCGCCTTGATCTGCGCGTCCGTCACCTCGCGTCGCAGCGCCGAGAGTTCGTCCACCTCGAGGATCTCGATGTGCGTGCCGAACGTGGCGCACTGCAGCGTCGTGTCGGAGTAGATGTCGAGCATCCCGCTGTAGTAGTGCCCCATGAGCCCAAGCCGGTTGCCGTACATGCCGGCCGCGACGCGCGCGGCCTCGACCCAGGCATCGACCTCGCGCCAGCAGGCCGGGTCGTCGTCGAGCATGCCGGTGACCTGATGGAACCGGATGCCGGCGCGTTTGAAGACATTGGCGATCTCCGGCACCGGGCACGCCGCGCAGTGGGCCAGCCACTCGCCGGTCATCTTCGTGCGGTCGTCCATGCGGTTGAAATTCGGGTAGTCGATCGCCGGCGCCGGTTGGAGATTGAGGATCACCACGGGTACCTTGGCGCGCAGCACGACGGGCAGCACGGTGGACGACAGCGCATAGGTGGTGACGTGAAGGAAAATCAGATCGACGTCGGCGCGGCGGAATTCATGGCCGGCCGCGTAGGCGCGCTCGGGGTTGTCGACGAGCCCGAGATTGACGACCTCGACCCCCGGCCGCGCGAGCTTGCCAGCCACGCGGCCGACATAGCCCTCGAGGCGTTCCTTGAGGCCGGCGAATTGCGGCCAGTACGCGTCGAGGCCGATACCGAACAATCCGATGCGCAGGGGCGGGGTGCTCATGCGAACCTGTCTCGCAGATCGGCACTCGTCGATCAAGGCACTTGGCGGTCTACGTGTAGCAGGCAGTCGATGGGTCGCACCTTCAGTGCTCGCCATCCGGGACACCCAACAACCTAGGGCTTCGCCCTAGGCTGTGATCGCGCCGCGCCCTCGGCGCTCCGTAATGGGTAGCGGCCGGCGTCCCCGCCGGCCGGTTCGGCGTGCGCACACCCAACCCGGCGGCCCGCATCACCGGGCCAACTTCTGCACCGCGCCATCGGCGCTCTGTCACCACCGGGCCAACGGCCCACCACCATAAAAACCTGAGACAACGCCCCAGGAAACCGGATCGAATTCACACCCAGGGCAGAGAATCCGCCCCATACCTGCCACCCCTCAGCCCTCCCAGATAATCGCGCCGCGCCGTTGGCGCTCTGTCATCACCGGGCCAACGGCCCACCGCCATAATAGCCTGGGGCAACGCCCCAGGTAACCGGATTGAATTCACCTCAAGGGCTGAAAGCCCGCCCCATCGACCGCACGTTGAACTCCCGCCTTCCTGATTTCCACATTCACTCGCTCTTCGGCAAATGGCACCAATGCCACGGCTCGTACGCGATCCCGAATGCATTGTCGCGCGGATACGAAAGCGTGAACCCAAACCGCGCGGCATGCTGACGCAGCCAGGCAAACTCGCGCGTGGTCTCGAAGGCCTCGCTGAGGTGCTCGCAGTCGGCCGACCCGATATCGACCGCCCGGCCGGTGTGATGCTCGCTGAACCCCGGGTAAGCGTTCACGCGCAGGATCGCCTCGAGTGTCAGACCCGCAGCGAGTTTTTTCTGCACGATCTCGGCCTGGCGCTCGACGCTGCGAAAACCCGACAACAGGAGCAACTTTACCCCTCCCCGCCCCGCCTCCGCCCGCATCGCCTCCCACGACGTCGCCGCCTCAACCGCCAACCGCACCTCGCGGCCAAAGGCATCGCGTCCGACGCCACACAACCGCGTCTCCTCGGCAAACCGCGGTACGCGGTCTTCGTAGCCGGCTGGCGGAGGTGGCAGGTTCATGTCATACCATGAAGTCGGATTGCGCCGCGGCTTTCGAGACGTTTCACTCCCGGCAGGTCGTTCACCCCAATGACTATCCGAATCATCCTAACCCTCTCCTCGTTGGTGCTGGCCTGCCTACCCCTGCAAGGCCAAGCCCCGACCCCCGACAAGCCAGCCGACCCACCCGCGACGAAGCCCGCCGAGCCCGTCGTCAAACTCGAGCCCATGGAAGTGCTCGGCGAGCCGCCCAAGCTCTCCTTCGGCATCAGCCTGCAGATCTGGCAGGACAGCCAGACCGGCAACGTGTCGACGGTCTACCTCACCGGCGTGAAGCCGGACTCGGACGCCGAGAAACAAGGCCTGAAACCTTTCACGCAGGTCACCCGCATCGACGGCCAACCCGTGCAATCGTACCTCGCGTCACTGAAAACCAGCAGCGCCCTGGGCAAAATCTTCATCAACCGAAAACTCGGCGCCAAAGTCGCCCTGGAGGTCCTCACCGCGGATTCACCCGAGCCGAAAACCATCGTGCTGGTCGAACGGTCGCGATTCGAAGCCAAGTTCCGGACGGTAGATTTCAGGTGATGCGCCCATCATCGTTCGTCCCATCCACAGAACCAAGCTGCACGCCTCGAGTTCGTCCACCGGTTCGCACCAGCGCCAACGGCGCGGAGCATAACAGCCTGGGGCAACGCCCCAGGGAATAGGCGAAAAAGCATCCGCAGGGCTGAAAGCCCGCCCCATCGGGCACCACCCGCAAACCGACCAAGGTCACCCTCGGGTTTGGCTGTCAGGTCGATCCGGGGATGCGATGGAACATTGGGGCACGAGATTGGAATGCGCAAATCCGCCTGATTCGGCCCCGCCTCACTGCGCGCTGAGATGCTTCAGCAAGGCATGAAATGGCACATATTCTATCCGGAACTTTGCTGGATCATCGCGAAAGAACTGAGCCGCCACCAAAAGGCGGAACGCCACTGCCCTGAAAAGATTCGCTGCACGCTCAGCCCCTGCGGGAAGGATATCGATCAGGTCCAACGGGGCGCCCTCCCAAGCGATCGCATCCGCAACAAGGATTGCATGGGCATAGGCAACCGGGGCCTTCATCGGCGAGAAATCGATCACGAGCGGCGGCAAGGAATCGTGAAAGAGAACGTTGCCGCAAAGATCACTGTGGACGATGCTGCAACCGCGTTCGCCTCGGACAATCGATCGCATAACGCCCTCTACGACGGTCCGAATCTCCGCGTGGATTCCCGCGGGCACCGGGGATTGCCGCCACACGATGTCATGGGCGCGGCTCCAGGGATTGTCGGCCACCGGCGCCGGTTCGGTCTGCATGCCGGCCAACGTCGCGTGAAACGCCGCGGCAACGTGCAATTTCTCAGGCCACCGGCCCCGCACGTGTGCACCTGATTCGAAGACACTGGCCGACCAGCCCTCCTGAACGAACCTCCCCTGCCGGGTCCGCACCGGGCGAGAGATGCGAAACCCCTCCGGTCGCATCCGCTCCAGGATGCGAGAGGTCCATTCGTGAAGCGCTACGCCGGAGACGGGCTTGAAAACCAGTCCATCCGATCGCCAGGAATTTCCCTCACCTCCAGCAAGTCGCGTTGCCTCAGTCCGAGCGCCGAACGCCTCCAGCACAGGCAACGGCGGCGCATGCATGCGCTCAGCCACCCTCAACGAATCCCCTCGCGCTCGAGCTTCCGCGCAAGCTCCGGCGCTTCCCGGGCGATGGCGGCGAGCAGAACTCGCTCCCGTCGCCGCGGACCCATGACCACCAGCGGCGACGTGATCGCGAGAAACGCCGTCGGGGCGAGATAGATCAGGCCGTTGAAACCCGCCTGCCGGGCGAACACGAATCCGCCCACGACGGCAAAGCACGCGAACATCGCGAGCCACACCAGCGGAAGCCACCGGGCACCCCGCCATTCGTGAACCAGCTGGGCCCAGGTTCGCTCGTTTTTCTCAAGGCATTCTCCGGCACGGACAGTCGCCTCCACGACATGTTGGGCAGTGTTCATAGGGTACCTCGGCCAAGGTGATACTCAGCTCACGCTCCGGACGCCAGCCCTGATGCTAGGAACCCACGATTAAAGGTAGAGGTAACCACGAAAACGAAGCAGCTCCAACCCACAAACTGGCCGACCGAAGGATCCCAAGCCAACCCAAGCAACCCAACCGCCAACCCGAGCAGTAACGGTAGCGAGGGAGACCAGCTTCGTTGGCCGTCTGGAGGGAGTCCCCTTATATTTCGTCTTCGAATCCACATACAAATAACAGGAGGCTGAAAAAGCTACGGTCGTAGTGGAACCAATCCGACACGGGCCACCTCCGTCACAATCTTCGCAACGCGAAACGGCTCAAGCAGCGCCATGTTCTTCGAAGAAAACTGCAAACCCCATTCCGGAGAGCTCTTTTTTCCCCCTCGATAATCCCGATCAACAAAAAGAGCATTTGGTTTCTCCCACGCACGAGAAGGAATCAGGAAGATCTGCGGGTCCTCCTTGGCCGGGTCGATGAACAACAAAAGGCAAAGGTAAAGCTGTCCTCGGGGAATGAACTTGGACTTCTGAATGAACCAGTAATTTAGCTGGCGGACTGCCTTGCACTGAATCTCGTAAAAACGCCCTTCAGACGTACGAACGACGAAATCGATCCCCTTATCGTCGATTTCGGGCAGATATATATCCATACCACTTCGCGCAAAAACAAGCCGTGAAAGATACTCGGCATACCGACCGAGTTGCATGGTGGATAATGAGCGCCAGTGAGCCATCGCTTGCAGGGCTGACAACACATTCCAATAAACGAATAAAGGTTCAATCCCTTACCACCCGCTCCTTGGGTATCGAACGGTCAGTCCTGCCGACGTAGCGTTCGTATGCAAAACAAGCCGGTTCGGCGCACCCTTCGGTGTCTTGCCAAAGGCAATAGACCGGAAGCTATCGACAAAACTGTTCAGATTTCTTCCGCCTCTCCGCCCTTCCGCGCTTCCGCGATCAGGATCGTGAACTGGAAAAGATTGCCGGCAGCCCCCGCTCCCTCCCATTTCCCCACCATGCCCCCTGACCTCGCCCCTCGCCTGCTCGAGCGCTTCATCGCCATCGATCACGCCTGCGGGTGGCCGAATCTCACGGTGCTGCCGGACGGCTCGATCGCCGCGCTGATCTGGCCGGAGCCATGTCACGGCCTGTGGGAAGGCGCCGCGGAATGCTGGGGCAGCGCCGACGGCGGGCGCACCTGGGCCAAGCGCGGCGTGCCCGTGCCCTTCGCGCCGGGCACCAACCGCATGAACCTCGCCGCCGGGCTCGCGCGCGATGGTGCGCTGGTCGCACTCGTCGCCGGCTGGGACGGGCGCCCGCCGCGCGGGACCCCGGCGACGCACATCGGATGCAACCTCATGCCGGCCATTCCGGCGCGCTCGCGCGACGGCGGGCTAACCTGGGAGAACTCCCCACCCCTCGTCGCTCCGGCCGGCGCCCGCGGCCCGCGCTACGGCGATGGCAAACGCTTCGGCAAGGCCGGCGGCGAAGCCAGCCCTACCCCCTTCGGCGACATCTGGCCGCTCACCGACGGTTCGCTGGGCGCGATGGCGTACACCGACCGGATCCATTTCTACGTCAGCCCCGACGACGGCCGCACCTGGACCCACCGCGCCGCCTTCGGCACACCCGACGGCCACAACGAAACCACCTGGCTCCCCCTCGCCGACGGCCGCCTCCTCGCCGCCGCGCGCACCTGCGGCGACCAGCACCTCGACCTGTTTGTGTCCGCCGACCAAGGTCACACCTGGACGTTCACCCAGGCTGCCACCGGCAAGAACGAACACCCCGCCGCCCTCACCGCCCTCGCCGACGGCGGCCTCCTCCTCACCTACGGCATCCGCACCGATGCCCTCTACGGTGTCGGCGTCCGCCTCTCCCGCGACGCCGGTCAGACCTGGAGCGAGCCCCGGACCCTCGTCGACTTCGTCACCGCTACCAACCCCTCCGACCCCAAGTGGCGCGACGGCGGCTACCCCGCCACCGTCCAAATCCCCGACGGTACCCTCGTCACCGCCTATTACTGCAAGGGCACCCCCGCCCACACCCGCTACCACGTCGGCGTCGTGAAATGGACGATTTGAGGGAACGCTGATCTTCGCTTATCTACGCTGATAGCAATCCGTTAAGAGACCGAAACTCTCGACCTTAGGATCAGCGTGGATCAGCGGAGATCAGCGTTCCCATCCCCTCCGCTGACGCAATTTCTGCTCGTTATCCCTTCCGCCATGGGTTTCCCTGCGCGTTTCCATGGCCACCAAAATCCCTTCCAAACCGCGCATCCTCACCACCACCGTCGGCTCCTATCCCGTCCCGGATTGGCTCGCCGCCCTGCCGAGCGAGCAGGCCGTGATCGATGCGACCCGGGTCGTGTTCGACATCCAGCGCCAGGCCGGCATCGACCTCCCGACCGACGGCGAACTGTACCGCTTTGACGTCAACCATCCCGACACCAACGGGATGATCGAGTACTTCATCCGCCCGATGGCCGGCATCACCGGTGTGGTCGGCCGCTCGGTCACCGAGGAGTTCTCCCGCCACCACCCCATGGGCTTCCGCCGCAAGCCCGCCGGCGTCGTCACCGGCAAGCTCGGCGAGGGTTCGCTCAACCTCCTGGCCGACTGCCAGCGCGCCGCGGCCGTCGCCGGCGGCCCGTTCAAGTTCACCGTCACGAGCCCCTACATGCTCGCCCGCACGCTGCTCGACCACCACTACGGCAGCTTCGACAAGCTCACCATGGCCCTCGCCGAGGTCCTCGCCGCGCAGATGCCCGGCCTGCCCGCCCCCTGCGTCCAGGTCGACGAGGCCAACATCCCCGGCAACCCCGAGGACGCCCCCCTCGCCGCCTCCTCGATGAA
Source organism: Opitutaceae bacterium (assembly GCA_019634615.1). GTDB lineage: Bacteria > Verrucomicrobiota > Verrucomicrobiia > Opitutales > Opitutaceae > UBA2377. Next base: position 106,178 of record JAHCAZ010000008.1, on the reverse strand, counting down.
CGTCGTCCTCGACCAGATCGAGGGCGAGCGCGCCGTCCACTTCTGCTTCGGCAACTACGGCGGCCAGACCATCCAGAAGGGCAACTGGCAGAAGCTCGTCAACTTCCTCAACGACCTCCACTGCGACCACCTCGTCCTCGAACTCGCCCACCGCCCGAAGAGCGACATCGATGCCCTCAAGTTGATCGACAAGAAGATCTCCCTCGGCATCGGCGTCGTGGATATCAAGGTGAACCACATCGAGACCCCCGACGAGATCGCCGCCCGCATCGAGGCGGTCGAGAAGAAGGTCGGCGAGGGCCGCGTCCGCTGGGTCCACCCCGACTGCGGCTTCTGGATGCTCAAGCGCTCCGTCTCCGACCGGAAGATGGAAGCCCTCGTCCGCGGCCGCGACAAGTACCTCGGCATCAGCTGAGGGGCGCGACCCTCAATACCGCCCGTACTTCTCCGCCAGCTCCCGCAGGAGCATCACGTTCTCCGCGGGAGTGTCGGGCGCGATCGCGCAGGCAGTGCTCAGGATGAAACCCGGTGCCTGCATGCCGATCTCCAGCCGGCGAATCACGTCGGCGCGCACCTGGTCGGGCGTGCCCTTGAGCAGCGTGTGCACGGGGTCGATGTTGCCCTTGATGAAGGCGCGGTGCCCGATGCGGCGCACCGCGTCGGCCAGCTCCACGTTGCCGAGCGGCGGCGGATCGAGGCACTCGATGCCGTCGAACCCGGTGTCGATGATCGTCTCCAGCCGGTCGCCGATCGCCCCGCACGCGTGGCAATAACTCGGCACCCCGCCCGCCCGTGCCGCCGTCACGAGCACGGCCTGCGCCGGGGCGATGAGGTCGCGGTACATCGCGGGCGACATGAAATTCTGCCCTGACCACGGCGCCGACACATTGAGCGCATCCGCCCCGGCCGCGATCTGCTCCCGCGCATGACCGGCCACGGCCCGGGCGAAGCGCTGCAGGAGCTCGCGGCACTTCTCGGGCTCGGTCAGGAGCGCAACCATTGCACCATCGGCGCCCATCAGGTCGATCAGGTAATCTTCCGGCGAATAAAGCGCACCGTGCACCGACACGTCCGGCCCCACGAACGTCCGCGCCTGCCGCAGCTCGGCCACGCGGCCAGCCGCATCGGGTGCGATCCACATCCGCAGGCGCGTCGACGGCGGATGATAGGCCAGCCGCTCCGCCACCGCCGCCGGATCGAGGTCCGCAATTTCCCGCTCGGGCGGCACCGCGTGCGTGTAGCGCGGCAGATCGTTGCGGCAGTACACGCACGAGTCGCCGTTCTTGAAATACACCACGGGCCCCTCGGGGTTCGCGCGGTCGATCCGCGCCACGGTGCGCTCGTCGAGCGGCGCCGCTCCCACGGCCGGGATCAGCACGCCGTCGAAGCCGAACCGCTGGCTGATCGTGCAGAACCCGCGCGCCAGCGCGCCGCCGTGATTGTGCCACACGTCGATCGGGTCGAGCTCAGGCAGCTGCCGCAGCACGAACCCCAGCGCCGGCTGGCACATCACCGGCACACGATCCGGCCGCTCCCGGCGCATGGCCGCGGCTATCCGGGTGCGTGACGTGTGCATGAGACGAGCCTACAAACCGTGAACCACTAATTCACACTAATTCCTTCAGAAATATTCGGAATCAGAATTCCGCCCATTCCCATGCCATCAGTGTGCATGAGTGGTTACCGGCTTGTTGGCTTGGTCCTTTGCGCTCCCTGCACTCTTTGCGGTTATTCCCTCCGGTCCGTTACGGATCGTTATACACCCCGGTGCCCAGCGGAATAATCACAGTCCGCGGCGCAAATATCTCAGTTCTGATTTGTCGCCCTCCCGGCATCGCGGTTAAGCCAGCATCCGCTTTTCCGTCGTCCCCGTATCATGCACGCTCCCCGCGACCCTGCCGTCGACCTGCTGCCCCGCACTGTCAATCGCGCCACGACGCTCCTCACGGCTCCCGCCCTGATTTTTCCCGCCAGCGACCCCGCCTGGGCTGACCTCGCGCAGAAGCTCGCCGCCGCGCTCACGGCCCGCGGCGCCCAAGGCGTGGAGTGCGTCACCGACCTGGCACTCATGCCCGAGCGCAGCACGCCTCTGCCCGCCGCTTACCGTGCCCGGCCGCTGATTCTCCTCGGGAACCTCAACACCAACCGCGCGCTCCAGCCGCTCTACGCCAACTATCTCTGCTCGACCGACGCCACCTACCCCGGCGGCGACGGCTTCGACCTGCGCACGATCGTCAATCCCTACGGCACCGGCACCAACGTCATCCTTGCCGGCGGCAGCACCCTGCGCGGCGCGACGCGCGCGGTGGAACGCCTCCTCGCCGCGATCGCAAAGGCTGATGCCACGCTCGCAGTGCCCTTCCTCCTCGAGGTCGAGCTCGCCCCCGATCTCGCCGCGCAGCTCGCCGCGTGGCCGTTCACGCCGCTCGACGACACACCCGACCAGCAGCTCCTCCGCAATCGCAGCCTCCTCTTCTACACGGAGCCAATCCGCGTCATCGGCGCCTACACGCTCATGTGGCAGTGGACGGGCGACGCCCGCTACGCAGAGATCGCCCGCGACACCCTGCGCACCCTCAACGAGCGCATGACCACCGGCTACGGCGACTGGCACTACCTTGCCGAGCGCTTCATGCGCGCCGTGCCGCACCTGATCGCCGGCGGTTGGCTGAGCGACGCCGACATCGCCCGCACCGACCACCTCCTCATGCTCACCGCCCTCGGCAACCAGGACGAGTGGTGGCGCATGCGCGAGGGCCACCCGCCCCTCGGCCACCGCCACCACGGCAAGGGCACCTACGAATTCCTTCTCATCGCCCGTTACCTCCGCGACCAGGCCAACCCGACACCGGCCCTCCGCGCCCTGTGCGACCGCTGGATCGCCGAGTGCTGCACCTTCCTTGACGCCCTCGCCGCCGCCCGGATCGAGGACCAGGATGACGAAAGCTCGCTCAACAACATTGCCACCATTTACCGCTACGCCCTGGGCCAGGAGCGTCACGCCTTCTTCACCAGCGGCAATGCCCGGCTCGTCGCCCGCCGCTGCCTCGCCCTCCACGACAGCAACGGCAATGGCGCCGGGCAGGGCGGCTACGGCGAAAGCCAGGGCATGTATCTGCACCAGGAAGCCACGGTGCAAACCGCCTGCAGCGCTTTTTATTACGGCGACGGCGAATTGAAGTGGATTCTCCACACGCTGCGCAACCTGGCCGTGGCCCAGCGCTATTCGTTCCTGCATTACGTGCCCGTCTTTCTGCAGCGCTTCGACACCGGCCCCGAGCTCACCCCTGTCGCTCCGCCCGCCGATCGCGGGATCGAGTGGCTGCCCGTCACCGACCACCAGTTCGCAATCAGCAACGAGCCCCCGATCAACGTTGAGTACTCCGGCCACCTGGTGAACGCCCTCGAAACCTGGCAGCTCGCCGAGAACATTGGCCTCAACCGCCTCCCGCAGGCGCGCGGCTTCGACAAGGTCGTCCTCCGCAACGGCTACACGCCCGACGGCAGTTACCTGATGATCCAGGGCTTTCAGGGCGGCTTCCGCTGGCAGGGACACATGCAGGCCGCCAATTGCATTGTGCGGTTTTTCCAGGCCGGGCACGTCTGGCTCGTCCAGAACACCTCGCGCCACTCCCAGCACGACAAGAACGGCATCCTCATCAGCGACGGCGCCTGCGACACGCTGATGCCGCCGATCGCGGAGCAGGTCGCGTCGGCGGATTTCGCCTCCGCCGCCCTCGTGGTCACCCGCCTCCCGGACTGCCACCACACCACGTGGACCCGTCACCTCTTCTGGTCAAAGTCCGGCCTCGGCTGCTGGGTCGTGATCGACCGCGTCGCCTTCGAGGCCGACGGCCCCTACTCCCTCACCTGCTCCTGGCGCACGCCCGGTTACGCCGCCCTCGCGGGCCGCCGCTGGCAGGCCGACCAGGGCAACCACCGGTTCACCCTCGTCTGCGGCGAGCACGTGCCCTCGACCTGCGAATCCGAGACCGACCAGGGCGCCTGCGAACCCTACGTCCTCCGCCAGCGCCGCGCCGGCGCGCACCGCGCGGGTGACGAGGCCTCGTTCCAGAACCTGTTCTACGTCCGCCCGCAGACCGACGCCGAGGCCCTGGACCTGCGGCGCCTCGACTCCCGGACAGCGTTGCTGCTCCGCCACGAGACCCCGGCGGCCTGGCTCGCCGCCGGCCTCGAACCCACGATGACTTGGCTCCCCGGCGCCGCCGCCGCGGCCGAGAGCGCCTTAATCGAGTCCGGCACCCTCACGTTTGCCGGCGCCACCGCGCTCAGCCTGCCCGGCCTCGTCCTGCACAGCAAGGTGCCCGTCGCCCTGCACCTCGACCTCGGCGCCCGCACGCTCCTCGTGCAGGCCGCCGGCGCCGCCAATGTGACGCTCACGCTGGACACCGACATCCGCTCGCTCACCCCCGGCCAGTCCTTCCCCCTGCCGGAAAAACTTTGCCGCACGCTGGCCTCCGCCATTGCGACCTGGCTCGGCACCCTGCGCCCGGCGCTCAAGCCCCCGGCCGCGTCCGCGCCCGCCAACGATGCCGGCTGGCGCACAGCGTGGACCTACGACCGTGGCAGCCGCGTGCCCGAGCGTGTGCGGAACCTCTGCATCACCGCCACGCCGCTGCCCATCGATGGATCCCCCGAGCAGTTGCTCGACCCGGTCATGCCCGATGGCTACTCGCGAGAAATCTGGCGCCAGTGGCCGACCGCCGATGCCTATACCATCGACCTGCGCTTCCCTGCCCCCCAGGCGGTGACCGCGCTCAACATTCTCGGCGACTGCATCGACGACCCCTCGCTGCGCACGTTCAACGCCCTGCCCGATGGCATTGGCGTCACCGCGGTCGCCGCCGACGGCAACCGTCGCACCGTTGCGGTCGCACCGGCGCCCGACCGCCGTTACAAGCGTTACCGCGACGCCGAGAACCGGCTCGAGGCGCGTTCGGCCGCCGTCAACGCGACCGTCACCCGCCTGCAGATCCGCCTGCCGGCACCGGCGGACGGCCGGCCGCTTGTGTTGAATCGCCTCGAGGTGCTGAGCGACCGCACCCTGCCGCCGGACATCGTGCGCTGGACCTCCGCCGATCTCGACGGCGACGGCCGGCCCGAACTGATCGTTGCCGATGCGCGCAACGAGCTGATTGTCGTCGGTGCCGACGGTCGCGAGCGCTGGCGCCGGCCGCTGGCCAACACCGCCACGCACCTGTCAGCCCAATTGATCGAGACCGGGCGCCCGCCCGTGCTCTGCGTCGGCCTGCTCGGCGGCGACGTCCAGCTCTACCATGCCGACGGCCGCGTGCGCGCCACGTACAAGGTGGTCGAGGAGTTCGCGAAACTGAAGGACTGCCTCTTCGGCTGGTACAGCGCGACGCACAGCATCGCCATCTGGCACCGCGATGCCGCGGGCCGCGGTTCGCTCGTCCTCGGCGGCTACGGCATCGTGGTGTTCCTCGATGTCGACGGCCACATCGTCGGCCATGCGTTCTGCGATGGCCCGTGGGTCTTCGACATCCTCGCGGCGCCCGGCACCGGCGACCTCTTCGCGCGCTGCGGCTGGAACCACGGCATCATGTATTACGAGGGCGTCCCAGGCAACGGCCCCAGCGGCTTGTCCCACAGCTTCGGCGGCTTCATGCAGCCGATGTTCCGCATGTTGCGGCGCGTCATCCCGTTCATCAACGGCCGCTCGCTCGCCGCGACTTGGGTAGACCTGCCGTCGCAGCCCGCCGGCGCGATGTTCTTCGCCGCGGAGCTCGGTTGCGGCGTATTCTCCGTCGCGACCAAGGACTGGCTCTGGAAGCTCGAGGGCGGCCTCAGCCTCAACGCCGCCACCGTCGGCCGCCTGCAGCCGGAAGGCATGCCGGTCGGCCTGATCGGCGGCGCCGACGGTTTCGTGGCCGCCGTGGATCTCGCGACGGGCCAGGTCATCCGCCGCCACCACGCGGGCGCCCCGGTCGTCGGCCTCAACCCCACGGCCGACGGCGGCGTGCTCGTGGCCACCCGCACCGGGCTCCAGGCGCTCGACGCCGGCTGGAACCTCAAGGCAACAGCCCAGCGCCCCACCCGCCAAGCCCTCGCCGTCGGCACCGACGGCTTACTGCTCGTCCGGGAAGACCGCACCCTGGAAATGGTCACAACGAGCTAAGGCAAAATTGAACGACAGAAAATTGTACTTGGGTAGGGCCCGACCTCCGGGCGGGCCGCGTTTGGCGAGCGTACATCCAACCGCCCGTCCGGAGGTCGGGCGCTACCCAAAACCCTAATCCGTGGTTCCTCAGTAATTCCCATGGCCATCGTTGCCCCTGATCCTGCCCTGAGTCTCAAGCTGCGGCCGCTCGTGCGCACGACGGCGCTGGGTGATCGGGCTCGCGTGCCGCTCATTGTGCATCCGGCTGGCGAGGGTTGGGCACCGCTGGGGGCCAAGGTCCACGCCGCGCTCGCGGCGCGTGGCGTGACGGCCGACGTCACGACCGACATCGCGCTCATCCCCGAGCGCAGCGTGCCCCTCGCCGCAGAGCAGCGGCGGCGTCCGCTGATCGTCCTCGGTTCGCTGGGCACCAACCGCGTGCTGCAGCCGCATTATGCGAATTTCCTGTGCGCGACGGACGCCGCCTATCCGGGTCCGACCGGCTGGGAGCTGCGCACCCTCGTGGATCCGTATCATACAGGTGCCAACCTGATCCTCTGTGGCGGCAGCCGCCGCGAGGGCGTGGCGCGCGCGGTCGACCGCCTGTGCGCCGAGATCGCGGCCTGCCCGGCGGATGGCTTGGTCCTGCCCTGGCTCTGCGCGCTGGAGCTCGATCCCGCGGTGGCCGTCCAGTTCGCCGCGTGGCCGCACACGCCGCTCGAGCCCGAGGCGACCAAAATCCCGACGTCCCGCGGCTATTACTTCTTCGCCGACCTGATCCGCACGGTGAGCATGTACACCCACATGGGGTGGCTGACCGGCGATCGGCGCTACTTCGAGGTCGCGCTGACTCATTTCCGCGCCTTGAACGCCCATGTCGTCGACAGCTACGGCGACTGGCACTATCTCGCCGAGCGTTTCCTGCGCGCCCTGCCCATCCTCGTCGGCGGCGGCTGGCTGACCCAAGTCGAACTCGAGCGCACCTACCAACTCCTGCTCGGCACCGCCCTCGCCTCGCAGAACGACTGGTGGCGCATGCGCGAGGGCAAGGCGCCCTTCGGCCACCGTCACCAGGGCAAGGGCACCTACGAATTCCTCGTGCTCGCCCGCGTCCTCCGCGACACGGCCGAGCCCTCGCCGGCGCTGCGGGCCCTATGCGACCGCTGGATCGCGGAGTGCACGGCTTTCCTCGACGGGATGGTCCGCGCCGGGATCGACGACCAGGACGACGAGAGCACGTTCAACAACATCGCCCAGCTCTTCCGCTACGCGCTGGGCGAGGAGCGGCATGAGTTTTTCACGGACGGCCACGCCCGGCGCGCGGCCGACCGCGCGCTCGCCTTGCACGACAACATGGGCAGCGGCGCCGGCCAGGGCGGTTACGGCGAGGGCCTGAGCATGTATTACCAGCAGGAGGCCGCCACGCAGGTCGCGGGCAGCGCTTTCTACTACGGCGACGGCGAATTGAAGTGGATCTTCCAGCACCTGCCCCGGCTGGCGCGGGCCCAGCGGTTCATGCCGTTCCAGTTCACGCCGACCTTCGTGCACCAGTTCGAAGTCGGCGACGAGCTCGTCCCGCAGCCCCCGCGGCGCTACTGCGGCGTCGGCGTGCTCCCGGCCACGGCCCACCAGTACACGCTCTGTATCGAGCCGCCGGTGCACATCGAGCCCCGCGGTCACCTGGCCAACGCGATCGAGACTTGGCTCACGCCCGAGGGTGTCACGCTGACCAAGCTCACCCGCGAGCAGGCCTTCGACAAACTTGTGCTACGCGGCGGCTTCGCCCCAACCGATCCCTACCTGTTGATCCAGGGCTACCAGGGCGGCTTTCGCTGGCAGGGCCACATGCACGCGGCCAACGCCATCGTGCGGTTCGCGCAGGCCGGCTTCGTCTGGCTCGTGCAGAACACGGTGCGCCACGCGCCCTACGACAAGAACGGCCTCCAGTTCAGCGACGGCCCCGGCCTCACGCCGCTGCCGCCGCTCGCCGCCTGTGTGGCGACGGCCGACTTCGCGTCCGCCGCCCTCACCGTGACGCAGCTCCAGGGATGCGCCGGGGCTGACTGGACGCGGCACCTTTTCTGGTCAAAGCCCGGCGACGGTTGGTTCGTCGTCATCGACCGCGCGACCTACGCCGATGCCGGCCGGCATTCGCTCACCTGCTCGTGGCGCACGCCCGCCTGGGCCGGGCTCGAAGGTAACCGGTGGTACAGCCGCCAGGGCACGCACCGCTTCGACCTCGTCGCCGCCGACAACGGCGCGCTGACCTGCGAGGAGGAAACCAACCAAGGCGCCAGTCGCCCCTACGTGCTGCGCCAGCGCCGGGCGGGCACGCATGCCGCCGGCGAGGAGTTCACGTTCCAGAACCTCTTCTACGTCCGCCCGCAGGCTGCCCCCGAGCGCCTCGATCTCCGCCGCGTCGATGCGCGCAGCGCCCTCGTGCAACGCGACGGCCAGACATTCGCCTGGTGCGGCGCGGCCCTCGTGATCGGCTCCTCCTGGTTGCCCGATTGCTCCGCCACCGCCGCCAGCGCCCTGCTGACGGCCGACACCCTTGTCCTCGCCGGCGCGAGCGCGCTCGATCTGCCCGGCCTCACCTTCCGCAGCGACCTGCCCGCCGCCCTCCACCTCGATCTCACCGCGGGCACCCTCACCATCGCCGCTCCCGCCAACGCCCACCCCACGCTCACCGTCACCTCCCCTGTATCCGATTTCCGCCATCCGGTATCTCTCCCCTCCGCTCTCCTCGCTTCGCTCCGTGCCACGATCACCCATTGGCTTGCCGCCCTGCGTCCCGCGCCCACCGCGCCTGCGGCCACCGCTCTGCCCACGACAGGTGTCTGGTCCACGCTCTGGGCCCAACCCGCGGGTCCAGCGGTGCCGGAACGCCTGCGCGATGTCTGCGTCACGGCCAATCCGCCGCCGATCGACGGCATCGCCCAGCAGTTGATCGACACGATCCCGCCGCAGTCGCGCGAGATCGCCGACCAGTGGCCGGTCGCACCGCACTACGATGTGACGCTGCGTTTCGCCACCCCGCAACCCGTCGAATCGCTCCGCCTCATGGGCGACTGCGTCGATGAGCCCACCTTGCGCACCTTCGCGCCGCTGCCGGACGGCCTCACGGTCGAAGCCGAGGCGCCGGACGGCTCGCGCCAGCCCTGTGCCGTGGCGGATGCGCCCAACCGGCTCTTCAAGCGGGTCTACGTGGACCTCGCCGTCGCGCTCCAGCAGCGGCGCGCCACGGTCAATCGCACCGTCTCAGCCCTGCACCTGCGCTGCCCGGCCCCGGCTGGCGGCCGCCCGTTTGTGCTCCACGAGCTCGAGGTGCTCGGGCCGCGGCGCATCGCGCCCGCGGTCAAGCACTGGCTCACCGCGGATCTCGACGGCGATGGCCACGGCGAGATCGTGTTGATCGATGTCTCCGGCAACGTGCGCGTCCTCAACGGTCAGGGTTGCCTCCGCTGGGAACAGGCGCTCGGGCTAGAGGCCACGCACCTGTCGCTCCAGCCGGCGGGCCCGGGCGGCGCCCCGGCCGTGTGCGTGGGCTTGATTGACGGTACGCTGCACCTGTTTGACGCCGGCGGCCGGCTGCTGTGGCAACGTCCGCTGGCCACCGACCTGCGCGCGTTCACCGACCGGTTGATGGGCATCTTCTACGTCGCCAACAGCGTGGCGGTCTGGCGCCACGATGACTCCGGTCGCGGGTGGCTCGCGGTGGGCGGCTACGGGCTGATGCTCTTCCTCGACGGCGAGGGCCGCATCCTCGGGCACGCTTGGGCCGACGGGGCGTGGGTCACCAACATCCTCACCCTGCCCAGTGGGCACCCCGCGACCGGTGACATCTACATTCGCAGCGGCTGGAATCACGGCATCGGCCACTACCTCGCCCACCCCGGATCCGGGCCGAGTGGTGTGATTCAATCCTGGGGCGGCTTCCGCCAGCCGATGTTCCGCGAGCTGAGGCAGGTGATCCCATTCGTCAACGGGCCGACCCTCAGCTTCCGCCAAGTGCCGATGCCCGGCCGCCCGGCCGGCGCCATCCTCGCGGCGGCCGAGCTCGGCTTCGGTCTCCTCGACCTCGCCGACCGCACGTGGCTCTGGCAGCACGAGGTCGCGAATCGCCTGCAGGCCTGCGCGACGGCCGATGTCGCGGGCGAGCCCGCCGTCCTGATCGGCGCCGCCGATGGTTTTCTCAATGCCTTCGCGCAAGCCGACGGCCGCGTCCTCCGCACCCACGCCGCCCCGGCGCCGGTCGTCGGGGTGCAGGCCCTCGGCCCCGACCGCCTGCTCGTCGCCTCGCGCGCCGGCCTCGAGCTCCTCGACGCCACGTGGCAGGTCCGCGCCACCCTCGCCCGCCCCCTCCGCCGCGCGCTGGTCGTCGGCCCAGACCGCATCCTGCTCACCCGCGACGACCACACACTTGAAATGGTCTCATGCCCTTGAAAACACCCATCGCGGAACCGCGGAAGAACGGAGATGCGGATTCAAACCCAAACATTTCCGTGTTTCCGTTCTTCCGCGTTTCCGCGATAATTTTCTGATCCGTGAAATCCGTGTAATCCGTGGTTAAGAGAACGCTGCACCTCTCCCCATGAAACGCCCCGTCACCATCGCCGCCGTCCAACTGCCCTCCGTTGCCCCGGGCAAGACCAATGCCGCGCGCCAGCGCGCCAATTTCGACCTCGCCGCCCACTGGCTCGAGGAGGCCGGGCGGCGTGGCGCCGACATCGCCTGCATCGGCGAGACCTTCAACGTCCTCGGCTGCAGGCTCACGCGTGCCAACACCCCGGCGCTCGTCAAGGACGCCTGGGCGCACGCCGTCCGCCGCTTCGCGCCCCTCGCGCGCAAGCACCGCATGGCGGTCATCATCCCCGTCCTCGCGCTGATCGACCACGTCGTGCGCAACGTCGCCATCGTCATCGACGCCAAGGGCGAGGTCCTCGGCGGCTACCGCAAGGTGCACACGATCGAAAACGAGGAGGCCTACGGCACGGTGCCGGGCGACCATTGGCCGGTGTTCCAGCTCGGGCGCGCGCGCGTGGGCATCCAGATCTGCCACGACAATTCCTTCGTCGAGAGCGCGCGCTGCCTCGCGCTCAACGGCGCCCAGATCATCTTCTGGCCGCACGTCATGAGCGGCTGGGGTGACGAGTTCATGGACGTGCTCCTGCGCGGTCCCGCCATCTACAACGGCGTGCACCACGTGCCCGTGTGCTTCGGCACGCCGCCCGACCGCGCGTGGATGCCCGGCATGCTCCTCGGCCGCAGCAGCATCATCCGCCCCGACGGCACCTTCGTCGCCGACGCCGGCCGCCATCCGGGGATCGCGCTTGCCACGATCGACCTCGCCGCCCCACGGGTGGCGACGCAGTTCACGCGGCCGGGCGACTGGGTGTGGCAGATCGACATGCTCAACGACCGTCGGCCCGACACCTATGGACCCTTCACGCGGCCCGTCGTCGCGCGCAAGCCGTTGCCTGCGGATCAGGCCCATCGGGCTCGGTAAGAATGGTGGCGATTCTGCGCGATCGCTGCGCAGGGTGTTGCAGCGGCCTGCGTTAGCTCCATAGTTCGGGTGCTGCCCATGCCTGGCATTGGACAAAAAACGATTGATCGCCTGAGCACCGCCGTGGCTTCGCGCCGCATCAACGTATTGCTCGTGATCGTCACGCTGATCGGCGGTCTGGGATTCACCGCCACCGGCGCCTACTTTTCGCACCGAGGCTCCCAGACGGAATCCCGGCTGCGTTTCGACCGCCTGGTCGAGCGCCTGGGCAATGAGGTGCAGCGGCGGGTGAACCAGACCGTCTACGGCCTGAACGGGGCACGCGGCATGTATGTCGCCAGCCAGAACGTGAGCCGGGAGGAGTTCCGCGCCTACGTCGCCTCCCGCGACCTGCCGCAGGAGTTCCCCGGCACCCTGGGTTTCGGCTTCATCCAACGCGTGTTGCGCCCCGATCTCGCCGCGTTTGTCGCCGCCGTGCAGGCTGACCAGGCACCGGATTTCACGGTGCGCAGTGCGGGCGACGCCCCCGATCTCTACGTCATCAAATACGTCGAGCCGATCCAGACCAACCACGAGGCCTTGGGCTTCGATGTGGGTTCCGAGGCGCGGCGGCGGGAGGCGATCGAGTCCGCCATCAACACCGGTGAACCCACGCTCACCTCCCGCCTCAGCCTGGTGCAGGATCGGCAGGCGCGGGCGGGATTCCTGTACTTCGTGCCGATCTTCCGTCCAGGCGCCGCCGTCAACACCCCCGAGGAACGATTCGCCGCCCTCATCGGGCTGGTCTTTGCGCCGATCGTGATCGACGAGGTTTTCCGCGGGGTCATGGCCGGGGCGGATGACATGCTCGACGTGGAAGTCTTCGAGGGGAGCACCCCCTCCGCCTCCAGGCTGTTGTTCGATGCGGACAGCATCCCGGTCGCAATCGCCGGCGCCGGCCCGGCCTATGGCGGACGCCTGTATCACCGGACCCGGGAGATCACCGTCGGTGGCCGCAGCTGGACGCTGGTTATGACCACCAAGCCCAAGTTCGAGGCCACCTTGGACCGCCGCACACCGCTGCTCATCGGCGCCGCCGGCGGGCTGGTGACGCTCATGCTGGCCGGGATGGTCCTGGTGCTCGGCCGCAGCCGGACGCGGGCGCTGGAACTCGCGCAGGAGATGACGGCCAGCCTGCGCGCCAGCGAGGCCGAGGCCAAGCGCCTCGCCATGGTGGCCAGCCGCACCAACAACGCGGTCGTCATCAGCGACGCCACCGGCTGCATCCAGTGGGTCAACGACGGGTTCACGCGCGTCACCGGCTACACGCTCGACGAGGTGCGGGGCCGCCGGCCGGGCACCTTCCTCCAGGGACCGGCCAGCGATCCGGCCACGGTCGCGACCATGCGCGCCGGCCTGGACCGCGGCGAGGGATTCAAGGTCGAGATCATCAACTACCACAAGTCGGGCCGGTCCTACTGGATCGACATCGAGGTGCAGCCGCTGCGCGACGCCGCCGGCGCCCTCACCGGCTTCATGGCGATCGAGAGCGACATCACCGAGCGGAAGTCCGCGCAGCAGCGCGTCGAGGCGAGCGAGCGGCAGCTCAGCGCCCTGACGCGGGAGGTGCCAGGGGTCATCTTCCAGTTCGAGGTCGCGTCCGACGGGCACCGGGCCTTCACCTTCCTCAGCGAGGGTTACCGCGAGCTGTTCGGCCGCGAACCCGCCGAGGCCAAGGAGCGGCCGGCCTTGCTCTTCACCACGGTTCATCCCGCCGACCTGCGCGCGGTTCGCGCCAGCCTGGAGGAGGCGATCGCGCAGGGCACCCCCTGGATCCACACCTTCCGTATCACCAAGCCCGACGGCACGCTGCGCTGGATCGACGCGCACTCCTCCTTCGGCCGGCAGCCCGACGGCACCAAGGTCTGGTTCGGCGTGCTCACCAACATCACCGCTCTGCAGGAAGCCCGCCACGAGGCCGAGCAGGCGCAGCTCCGCGCCGAGCAGGCCAACCGCGCCAAGAGCCAGTTCCTCGCGATGATGAGCCACGAGATCCGCACGCCGATGAACGGCGTCATCGGCATGACCTCGCTGCTGCTCGACACCACCCTCACGAAGGAACAGCGCGAATACGCCGAGATCATCCGCTACAGCGGCGACAGCCTCCTCACCCTCATCAACGACATCCTCGACTTCTCCAAGATCGAGTCCGGCCGCCTCGACCTCGAGAACGAGGCGTTCACCCTGCGCGACTGCATCGAGAGCACCCTCGACCTCCTCACCCCGAAGGCGACGAAGCAGGGGATCGACCTGCTCTACGAGATCGGCGAGGGCGTGCCCAACGAGGTCCGCGGCGACGTCACGCGCCTGCGGCAGATCCTCGTCAACCTCGTCGGCAACGCCCTCAAGTTCACCGAGCGCGGCGAGGTCGAGCTGACCGCGAAGGCGGTGAGCGCCGAGGACGGCGCCCGCGAGCTGCTGTTCGCCGTGCGTGACACCGGCGTCGGCATCCCGCCCGAGGCCCAAGGCCGGCTGTTCCAGTCGTTCACGCAGGTGGACGCCTCGACCACCCGCAAGTACGGCGGCACGGGCCTCGGCCTCGCCATCAGCAAGCGCCTCGCCGAGCTCATGGGCGGGCGCATGTGGCTCGAGAGCGCGCCGGGCCGCGGCTCGACCTTCTTCTTCACCGTGCGCCTCGAGTGGATCGCGCCCGGCGTGCGCCGGTACCAGCCCGTCGAGCGGCCGCACCTCGAGGGCCGGCGCCTCCTGATCGTGGACGACAGCGCGACCAGCCGGCGCATCCTGGCGACGCTGGCCGGGAAATGGTCCATGGTCGCCTCCGTCCTCGCCCACGGCTCCGAGGCCCTGGAGCTGGTGCGCGGCGGGGCGAAGTTCGATGCCGCCCTGTTCGACATGCAGATGCCCGCGATGGACGGCCTCATGCTCGCGCGGGAGATCCGCCGCCTGCCGGGCGGCCAGGCCCTGCCGCTCATTCTCCTCTCCTCCATCGGCCGGCCGTCGGACCCGGAGACGTCGGCGCTGTTCGCCGCCGTGCTCACCAAGCCGGCCAAGCCGTCCCAGATCCACGACGCGATCTCGAGCCTCCTCGGCGCCCCGGTCCCGGTCGCCGCGCCCGTCACGCCCGCGCCAGCCCCGGTCGGGCAGGCGCAGTCGGAGCGCCTGCTGCTGGCGGAGGACAACTCCGTCAACCAGAAGGTCGCTCTGCACATGCTGGCGCGCCTGGGCTACCGGGCCGACGCCGTGGCCAACGGCCAGGAGGCCGTCATCGCGGTCAACAGCCGGCCGTATGACATCGTCCTGATGGATGTGCAGATGCCGGAGATGGACGGGTTCGAGGCCACGCGGAAGATCAAGACCGGCAGCCCGGTCGGCGGCCGGGTGCCGTGGATCATCGCCCTCACGGCCAACGCCATGGAGGGCGACCGCGAGCGCTGCCTCGAGGCCGGCATGGACGACTACCTCGGCAAGCCGATCAAGAGCGCCGAGCTGGCCGCCGCGCTCGAGCGGGCCCGCGCGGCGCTCCGGTCGGCCCCGCCGGCCGGCCCGGGCTGACCGCTTCCCAAAATACGCATCTCCTGCCGCAACATGCACAAAAAATGCGGCGACAACCCCCGGCCCCGGCGGCATAGTGCCGCCCACGCCCCCTATCGCCGCCATGCTCCTGAAGCTGATTTCCTGCAATGTGTTCCAGCGCGAGGCCTCCTGGTGCATCGCCCATTCGCCGCACGTGATCGACACCGACTACACCGAGCTCGGCGAGCACGCCCGCAGTCAGGGCCTGCGCCAGCTCATCCAGTCGCGCATCGACGCGACCGAGGCGTCGGGAAAGAAATACGACGCCATCCTGCTGCTCTTCGGCGTCTGCGGCAACGCCACCGTCGGCATCCAGGCCCGGCGCACCCGGCTCGTGATCCCGCGGGCCCACGACTGCTGCACGATCCTGCTCGGCTCGCGCGCGAAGTTCACCGAGCACTTCGGCCAGGCACCGAGCACGCCGTTCTCCTCGGTCGGTTACCTCGAGCGCGGCAGCTATTTCCTCCGCACCAATGACGACGGCACCGCCGACGTGCAGATGGGCGACAGCTACCAGGCGCTCGTCGCGAAGTACGGCGAGGAGGACGCGAAGTACATCTGGGCCGAGATGTATCCCGACGATCACAACAAGAAGGCCGTGTTCATCGACCTGCCCGAGACCAGCCACCTCGGCTACGCCGAGCAGTTCAAGACCAAGGCCACCGCGGCCGGCAAGGAAGCCGTGCAGATCCCCGGCAACATCCGCCTGATCCAGAACCTCATCAACGGTACCTGGGACCCCAAGGAATACCTGGTCGTCCCGCCCGCCGGCGAGATCGAGGGCGTGTACGATTGGGATGAGGTGGTGCGGGTGAAAAAGACGACGCCGGCCTGACGGCCGGCGAACGCTGAACGTTCAACGTTTAACGCTGAACGCTCAAGTGACGGATTGTGTAGCTACGAGCGTGAGCGAGTGGCCGACATGCTGCGAAGCCGAATCGCCACTCGCTCACGCTCGTAGCCATGCTGGGTGTGTTGTCGGTCGAACGTTAAGCGTTGAACGTTTTCCGGCCCCAGTGCCGCGTTTCTACGGGTAGGCTGCGATGAGGATTGATCGCGGCGACTCCGGTCCGAAGATCGCCGCACCCCATGCACCGTCTCCTCGACCTGCTCGACCTCTCCGCCCCGGGTCTTGACGAAGTCCGCGCCGCCGCCGCCCGCGGCGATCACGCGGCCGCCGGCGAGGCCCTGCTCGCGCACTACGCCCGCCACCGCCAGGCGCGGTGCGTCGACCTGTGGGATCCGTCCGGGCCCGAGGACTACCACCCGATGCCCTGGGGCGCCGCATCGTCTTACGACCAGCTCTGGAAGAACACGCCCGAGCGCGTGGCCGGCGGGCTGCTCTACGCGTCGGGTCAGGACTTTGATTTCTCCCGCGACGAGCTCATCGACTGGACCAGCGGCATCTACTGGGCCGGCGGCAAGTTCAAGCCCATCGACCAGGCCCGGGCGTTGCTGCGGCGCATGTATTGGCTGCGGGCGCTCGATGTCGCTTACCTCCGCGCCAACGCCACCGGCCAGGAGCGCGTGGCGCGGCAGTTCGAGCGCCTCCTCGACAGCTGGCTGACCTTCCGCCGCTGGACCAAGGACGAGTTCTCCGTCACCAACACCATCCGCCTGGGCGACGCCATCAGCCAGTCCGGCCTGCTGCGCAGCTGGTTCACCTTCCTCCCATCGCCGCACATCACCGCCGACTTCAAGCTGCGTCTCCTGCAGGCCATCCTCGAGGAGGCGGCCGACGCGCTCGAACGCGCGCTGTGGCATCCCTGGATCTGGGGCCTGAGCGAGGCCGGTGGTCTCGCCCTTGCCGGCATGATCCTGCCCGAAGCCAAGGCCGCTCCGGCCTGGCGGCAGGCCGCGCTCGCCTTCGCCAACCGGTTTTTTCAGACCGAGCTGCGCGGCGACGGCACGATCAAGCGCTTCCATTTCTGCCCGCACTACGCCGGGGCCACCGCGGCGTGGCCCCTCGCCTTCTATCCCCTCGCGGCCAAGCTCGGGTACACCGACCTCCTCGAACCCGGCGCGAAGCAGGGCGTGGAGCGGCTCGTCGACTGGCTCGCGGCCGTGCAGAAGCCCGACGACACCGTGCCGCAGTACAACGGCTCCGACCTGCAGGGCTACGGCCGCTGGCTGGCGCGCGGCGCCGCGTGGTTCAACCGGCCCGACTGGCTGGCGATCGCCACGGCCGGCGCGCAGGGCACACCGCCCGCGGAGCCGAGCCGCATCCTGCCCGACGCCGGCGCCTTCCTCCTGCGCGACGGGTTCGGCCGCGACGCGATGTTCGCCTGCCTGCACAACGGCGATTACCACAACGTCGATCGCCCCAGCCTCGCCGTCGAGCTCTACGCCCTCGGCCGCACCCTCGTCACCGCGCCCGGCCGCTACGGCTACTACAAGCCCGAGTGGGAGGGATACTTCACCAGCGCCGGCTACAACACCCTCCTGGTCGACGGCTCGACGCCCGCCATCTGGGGCGAGCATCCCCTGCGCCAGGGCGAAGGCCTGCGCGACGCCGCCTGGCGATTGGCAGCCGACGTGGACTGGGCCTGGGGCACGCACCCGGCAGGCTTCGACGACGCGCCCGACGTGCGCTGGCAGCGCGGCCTGCTGTTCGTGAAGGGCGAATACTGGCTCGTGGTCGACCGCATCCTCGGCCCGGGCACCCACGATTTTTCGCTGCGGTGGCTGCTCACGCCCTCGGCCACGACCGTCGAGGCCGACGGCCTCTGCGTGCACACCGACAATCCTGATGCCGACGTGCGCCTGGTGCCGGTCGTCCCGCCGGGCGCGCGGCTCGACGTCTGGTCCGGTCACCGCGACCCCCTGCGCGGCTGGTTCTCGCCCGAGAACGGCACGATGATCCCGGCCCCGCAGCTCGAATACCGCTGGCGCGGCGCCACCCCGGTGCTCACCGCCATGCTGATCGTGCCCTATCGTGGGGTTCGCCCGACGCACACCTTGGCGCTGCGGTCGCAAACTGACGACACGCACGAGATCGTCGTCACCAACGGAGCCCGCACCGATCGCCTGACCCTGAATTTCCGCGGCGCCGGCGCGGCGCGTTGGGAGCAGCAACGCGACGGGCGCACCATCCGCGCCATCGACCTCACACCGTGAGTTGTCTTGATGGGTAGCAGCCGGCCTCCGGACGGCTGGTTGGTCTCCCGCCGGCGTTCATCGCTCCCGGCCGTCCGGGGGCCGGCCGCTACCCACGGAAACCGGTCCGTCCACTTCAGCGTTCAGCGTTCGCGGCGCCCGACGCCGCGCCGCCCTACTGGTAGGACGCACCCGTCGTTGACGCCGCGCACCGTCAGACCGCAACTCAACGCTGCCTGTCTTTCACCGCCGCCTCCCCGTGGAACCCTCGCCCGTCGCTCCTGCCACCCCCAAGACCTATCGCGTCGGCACGCTCACGTACACCAAGGCCCAGCTCTTC
Organism: Opitutaceae bacterium; assembly: GCA_019634615.1. GTDB lineage: Bacteria > Verrucomicrobiota > Verrucomicrobiia > Opitutales > Opitutaceae > UBA2377. The sequence continues at coordinate 87,518 of JAHCAZ010000008.1, read as the reverse complement.
CAGGTCATGTTTTGGATGCTGTGGGGCGACTTCTTCTTCCAGCTGCTCGAGTCGGTGACCCCGGCGCTCGTGCCGCTGCAACTGCGCTGGGCGGGGGCGAGCGACACGACCATCGGGTTCGTCGCGAGCCAGTCGGCCATCCTCGCGTTCTGCCTGTACCCGGTCATCGGCATGCACAGCGACCGGCACCGCGGCCGGCTTGGGCGGCGGCGGCCTTTCCTCCTCTGGTGCACGCCGCCCGTGGTCCTGAGCCTCGTGCTCCTCGGCGTCGCCGAGCCCGCCGGCGCCTGGCTGCACGAAGCGCTGAGCTGGATGGGGAGTTCCAAGCTGACCCTCGCCGGCTGCACGATCGCGTGGATCGCGGCCTGCTACGGGCTGTGGGTCATCTTCAACGCGTACATCGCGCAGGTGTACATGTACCTCTTCGTGGACGTGATCCCACAGGAGGTGATGGGCAAGTTCTTCGGCCTGTACCGCGCGATCGGCGCGATCGGCAACCTCGCCTTCAACCGCTGGGCGCTGGGCTACGCCGAGGCGCACACGTTCCACGTCTATTTTCTCATCGGCCTGCTCTACGCCGCCGCCTTCTACATGATCGTCTGGAAGGTGAAGGAGGGCGACTATCCCCCGCCCCCGCCGAAGACGGGCGGCGGCGGCCTCGGCGCGATCAAGCGCTACTGCCGGGAGTGCTTCACGCACCCGTTTTACCTCACGTACTACAGCCTGAGTTTCTTCTTCTGGGCCTCGCTCGTGCCGCTGAGCTTCATCGTGTTCTTCGCCACGCAGGCCGGCCAGCCGGGGTATGCGCCGACGCTGGGGCTGTCGTTGGAGGAGTTCGGCCGGATCAAGGGTTGGACCTTCCTCATCCAGATCCCGATGTTTTTCCTGATGGGTCCGCTGATCGACCGGTTCCATCCGATCCGCGTCAGCCTGGTCGGCCTCTTCCTCATCAGCGTGAGCTACTTCAGCTGCTACTGGTTCGTGCACGGCGCCAACAGCCTGCTCGTGTGCTGGACCATCAACCAGGGCGTGCTCGCGATCCACCTCGGCGCCGGCGCCGCGCTGACGCCCCGCATGTTGCCGCGCGAACGGTACGGCCAGTTCTTCAGCGCCAATCAGACCTTTGGCTACAGCAGCATGATCCTTGTCCCGCCCATCATCGGCTGGGCGCTCGGCACGGTGAAGGACTACCGGTATCTGTTCATCTTCTGCGGCATCTGCACGACGCTCACCTTCATCATGCTGATCGTGCTCTACTTCCAGTGGAAGAAGCTCGGCGGCGACACGCACTATACGCCGCCCGACACGATCGTGAAACAACCCGCGGGTCCGTCCGCCGCAGAGTGCGCCAAGCCGTAGGTCAGCGCGCTTGCGCGCGCCCGGACTGCGCCCGCAAGCGGGCTGGCCTACGTCGCCCTTTATCCAAAGAGCGCCAAGATCGTCTCAGCGTACACCCGATGGCCGAAGTCGTTCGGGTGGTTCACACCGTTGCCGGAGAGGTCGAGGTAGTGCTTCCGCGCCGCAAGCCACGACCAGATCGTCGTGACGTCGGCGACCGCGACCCCGGGTTGAAGCAGATCCATGAGGACATCGCGGTACGCGGGATACAGCGCCGGGGCCGCATAGCACCATTCCGGGTTCGCCGTCATGGTTGAGACCACGATGACGTCGCACTGCGGCCGGGCCGCCTGGACCTCGCGCCGCATCCGGTCGACCAGCGCGCCGAACGCCCCGGGCGTGCAGCGACCCGAGGCGTCGTTCATGCCAAACGCGATGATGAACAGATCCGGCGCCTCCGCGATCGCCCGCGGCATTTGCTCGACGCCCCACGGCGCGCTCATGCCGCCGACCGAGAGGTTGCACAGCGTGATCGGTCCACCGAACCGCTGCTTAAGTCCCGCCACAACCTGGTCGTGGTAGGCCGGCAGACGCGGCGGAGCGTCAACGGTCCCCGAGGCGTTGGCCCCGGTCGAGATGCTGTCGCCCAGCAGGACCACCTTCACTGGCTGCCGCGCACGCAACCGCGCCAGGGTCCGCGCGAGACCAGTGAGGTCGGCTGAAGGCACCGGACCACTCCACGCCTCGGCGGGTTCATACGTGGCCAGCACCTGCTGATCATGAAAGAAATGCCCCTCACCATAGAGCAGGTGCCGCTTCCCGTCGCGGCTACCCATGATCGAATCCGGCGTCCCCGGAGGCGGCAGCAGGTCGGCCTCCGCCCGCCACGGAATGCGACTGCCCGGCGTCAGCACCAACAGCCGCGTGCCCGGCACCCATTCAAAGTCCTTTCCCGCGACGTACTCCGCGCTCCCATCCGCCCGTTGCAACCGCGGCACCGCCCGCGGCACAAGGATCGTCCGCGCCATAGCCACGCTCATCCCTTCCCGCCGCACAAAAAAAAGCGGATCCCCCGCCAGTTGCGCCGCATTCCAAACAGCCGTTCGATCCATAAGGTTGAGCGTTCAGCGTTAAACGTTCAGCGTTCAGCGTTCAGCGTTCGCGGCGCGTCCAGCGCCGCGTCACCCTTTGACCGCCCCGATCTGGATGCCGCGGATGAGCTGCCGCTGCATGAACACGAACAGCACGATCAGCGGGACGACCGACATCGTGACGCCGGCCATGAGGAGGTGCGTGGCCTGGCCGCGCTCGGAATCGAAGAACATCAGGCCGACCGGCAGCGGGAACTTGTCCACCGTCTTCATCATGACCAGCGGCCAGAAGAAACTGTGGTAGTTGCCCATGAAGGTGAAGATGGCGAGCGTCACCAGGCCCGGGCGGCAGAGCGGGAGCACGACGTCCCAGAAGATCCGCCACTTGCTCGCCCCGTCGATCTCCGCCGCCTCGTCGAGCGCCTTGGGGATGCCCAGCATGAACTGGCGCAGCAGAAACGTGCCGAAGGCGCTGAACGCCGCGGGCAGAATGAGTCCGAGGTAGGTGTCGACCAGGCCGAAGCGCACCATGATCTGGAAGGTCGGGATCAGCATCACGAGCCCGGGCAGCATCATGGTGCCGAGGTAGAGGAAGAAGACCCGGTCGCGTCCGGGCCATTCGAGGCGCGCGAAGCTGAAGGCCGCCAGCGCGCTCGTGAAGACCTGCAGCAGCGTGACCCAGCCCGCGATCATGAGGCTGTTCAGCGTGAAGCGCGCAAACGGGATGACCCGCAGGACTTCGGGATAATTCCCCCAGAGGAAAGTCTCGGGCATCCAGGCGGGGTCGGCCGCCTCGGCGTAGGACTTGAAGCTCGTGAGGAGCATCCACACGAACGGCCCCACCATCGCGAGGCTGAGCACCGCCATGAGCCCGTGCAGGCCGAGGCCGCCGGCCGCGGCACGCAGGCGGGCGGCGAGGCTCGGGACGGGTTTGGCGGGAGACGGGAGGTCAGTCATTGGTGCCACGGTTGCCGAAACGGAAGTTCAGCAGCGAGAGGATGAAGACGAGGAGGAAGAGGACCCAGGCGGCGGCCGAGGCGTAGCCCAGGCGACCGGTCTCGAAACCCTCGATGTAGATGAAGTAGGCGAGCGTCGTGGTGCTGCCCGCCGGGCCGCCCAGCGTCATCACGCGGGCCATCTCGAAGCCGCCCTGCAGCCCGTGGATGATGCCCATGACGAAGATGAAGAACGTGACCGGCGCGAGCTGCGGCCACGTGACGTGCCAGAAGCGCTGGGTGGGCGAGGCACCGTCCATGTCGGCCGCCTCGTACAGCTCGGGCGGAATGTTGCTCAACCCGGCAAGGTACAGGATCATGTTGTTCGAGCCGATCGCGGCCCAGAGCGCCATGACCATGATGGCCGGCTTGGCCCAGTCGTAGTCACCCAGCCAGTTGGGCGGCTCGATGCCGGCCGCGGCCGCCGCGGGCAGCGTCGGGCCGAAGATGACGCCCGCCGCGCTCAGGATGAGCAGCGGCACGAGGCCCAGCGCCAGGGCGATCTCGGCGCTCAGCCCGGTGTCCAGGCTGCACACCGGTCCCCACCGCCGCGGTCGCCGCACGATGAGCGCCGTCAGCAGGACCACGGCACCGACCACGAAGCCGGCGGCCAGCCCCAGGGGCACGCCCAGCCAGTGCAGGAGGAACCCGGCCGGGAGGATGACCATGGTCACGCCGAAGCCCACCGCCACCTGCCCGGCCGTCGCGTCGTCCCAGTGCTGGCGCAGCCGCCGCAGCTGCCAGCCGGCCAGCAGCGTGCCGACCAGGCCGGCGAGCACCGGCACGCCGACGGAAAACCAGCCGGGCGCGGCGCGGATCAAGCCCCCAAAGCCGTCGAGCACCGGGGCCAGCGCGAAATTGATCGGGCCGGTCTGCGGGTTGTAGAGCTTCTTCCACAGGACGAACGTCGCCACGCCCGAGGTGAAATGCGGCAGGTAGAACAGCGTGCGATAGATGGTCCCGCCGGTGAACACCCCGGCGACCAAGGCGGTGGCGGCGGTCAGCCCGAAGATGAACCAGACGCCCGCCTCCGACATGCCCGCGGCGCGCAGCGCGAGCAGGCTGCCGGTGAGAATCAGCGTGGCCAGGACCAGCGCGCCGGGGATGAGGCCCGGGCGCTTCCCCACCCGCGTGAGCAGCAGCGCCGCGCCCAGGCTGCCGGCGATCGCGAAGGGCAGGCCGAGCATCAGGAAAAACGTGTTCCGCAGGTAGTGCCAGAACTCGGGATGACCGAAAAGCCAGGCAAAGTTCTCGAGCCCGACGAACCGGATCGGCTCATCGCGGAACGGGTTGTGCCGGAAGAAATCCATGTCGGTGAACGCCATCCCGAAGCTCAGCACGAGCGGCACGAGCGTGAACGCGAGGAACCCCAGGATATTGGGCAACAGGAAGCCCAGGCCCGTGAGGACGCGGCGGGTCTGCGAGCGGCTCGATCTCACGGCTTCGCCTCCTCCTCCAGCCAGCCGTGCTTTTGATAGTAGGCCCGGTGGAACGAGTCCGTGACCCAGGCCGCGGGCACGGGCCGACCCGCGGCGCGGCGCGCGTCGATCTGGCGCTGCAGCTCCAGCCGTTCCTCGTACAGGGCCCGCAGCCGGTCATTGCGCGCCACGGTGAGGCGGATCTCGGTGTTGATGCGGTCGGCCATCTGCTTCGCCGCCTCCGCCGGCGTCAGGCGGCCCGCGATCATCGCCTCGTAGGTCTCCATCTCGATCCGGAACGTCTGGGAGAACAGGACGAACGGGCTCCGGCTGTAGAGGATGCCGGTTTCACGGCCCGACTGCGCAAAGGCGCCGTGCACGCCCCACTCGTTCTCCCGGCCCTGTGGGTGCAGGAACTCCTCGGTCTCCGCGTATTTCGGCACCGGCGGCAGCGAATCGGCCTGGCGGACGATCAGCCGGTTGAACGGCTCGCTCGCGAGGAACTGCATGAAGCGCAGGGCGTGCTCGCGGTGCTTGGTGCCCTCGTAGACGCCCACGCCACCGGCGCCCATCTCCGTGTTGGGAAAATCGTCCTGCGGCGGCTCGACCGCCGCCAGCTGGAAGACCCCGCGCGGCCGGATCATGATGAAGGCCCAGTGGCCGGTGTAGATCATCGCGAAACGCCCCGAGGTGAAATGCGAGAACATGCTGCCATACCCGGTGATATCGGCCGCCATCGCCGCGTCCTCCTCCTTCGTCGGGAACAGCCGGTCCTCGACCACCCACTTCCGCACGCGCGTCAGCACCGTGACGTTGCGCGGGTCGTCGAGGGTGCAGAAGGTTCCCGTCTCGTTGAACGTGGTCAGGCCGAGGCCGCGCCGCAGCACGTCGCGCGACACGCCGTTGGCGAAGTAAACCCGCTGCCGCGTGCCCGGCGGGTTGGCGGCGGCGACGAAGCGCCGGCCCAGCGCCTCGAACTCGTCCGAGTTCCACCGCCAGGGCGGCGTCGGCACGTTGTACTTCGCGAAGGTCCCGCGGTTGACCCAGAAAAGCGTCACCCCGGTGTTGCGGGGGAAGGTGTATTGCCGGCCCAGGGTGATGACGTCGTCGTACAGGGCCGGATAGGTCGCCTCCGGGCCGAAACCCATCCGCTTGGCGTCCTCGGTGAGATCGGCAATCATCCCGGTCGCGGGAAAGAGATCGGTCTCGTACAGGTAAAGGTCGAGCAGGTCGGCGCCCACGCCCGACACTCCCTGCACCAGCTTCTTGGTCGGATCCTGGTTGGTGTTGTCGATGCGCAGCTCGACCGGCGGCAGCTTCTGGTCCTTGATCCACTGGTGGAAGGTGTCGACGATGGCGCGCTTGTTCTCGTCGTTCTGGGTGATCCACGTGATCACCGGCACGTCGCCCTCGCGGTCGGATTGGGTCAGGAACAGCGCGGCGCTGAGGAGCCCGAGACCGATGACGCAGGCGGCGAAGAAGAGCTTCATGCGCGTTCTTCCTCCGTGCGGCCGATGGGGAGGATCCGGCAGGGATGAGCGGGTAAGGAAAGACGGGGCGGGGGGGCCATGCGGGCAACTGCGGAAAGACGCCGGGGTTCAACGAAGCAACCATTCGGCGGCGCGGCCAACAAATTCGCGGGCGCGGGCGGCGAAATTTTCACGCGGCCGCTGAAAATTCTTCCCTTTTCTCGGGCGCCATTTCGGGTGAAGTGGACGGACACCATGAATCTCACCAAGCACTGGGCCGCCGCGCTCGACGACTACGCCATCGACCTCGCCTGGTCGCCCGACGGCACCCAACTCGCCGCCGCGTCGGCCGCGGGCGGGATCACGCTGCTTGCCACCGCCGACGGCGCCGTGCGCCACGCGCTGCCCGGCCACGACGACGGCGCGAACTGCGTGGCCTGGCAGCCCGCGACCGCACTCCTCGCCTCCGGCGGACAGGACGGACGCGTCAAGTTCTGGGACGCCGCCAACGGCCAGCATGTCGCCTCCGCCGAGCTCGGCGGCGCCTGGGTCGAGCACCTCGCGTGGGTCGGCTCGAAACTCTTTGCCGCCGCCGGGCGCACGCTCGTCGTGCTGGGCCCCGACGGCAACGTGGCGCACCGTTTCAAGGACGCGCCGAAGTCGATCTCCGCCCTCGCCCCTCAGCCGGCCGGCGGCTGCGTCGCCGTCTCCTACTTCGGCGGCGTCTGCCTCTGGGATGCCGACGACTTCGTCGTGCAGAAGGAATTCCCGTACAGCAACGGCATCCACGCCCTCGTGTGGTCGCCCGACAACAAGTGGCTCGTCTCCGGCAACCAGGATCCGTCGGTCCACCTGTGGATCCCCGAGACCGACATCGAGCTCCAGATGAGCGGTTACGAGGGCAAGGTGAAGCACCTCTCGTTCGACAAGGACTCGCGGTGGCTCGCGACGAGCGGCGGGCGCGACGCGTGCCTGTGGGACTGCGCCGGCGCCGGCCCCGAGGGCCGCGAACCGGCAATGCTGCCGCACGACGCCCCGGTCTGCGGCGTCGCCTTCCAGCACACGCACGGCCTCCTGGCCTCGGCCTCGGCCGACGGCGTCGTCATGCTCTGGAGCCCCGAGCGCAAGCAGCCGCTGCGCGCGACCGTCAAGATGCCCGTCGCCGCGACCAAGCTCGCTTGGTCGCCCGACGACCGCCTCCTCGCGATCGGCTCCGAGAAAGGCGTGGTTTACGTGCTCAAGTGCGAGGGTTGACAACGCTTTGCATCATCCGTCGCCGCGCTTGACCAGGGGCCTCGATTCCGAGCTAATCCCCGGTTAATCAACGTGCTGCTCGTCATCGACAACTTCGATTCGTTTACCTTCAACCTCGTCCAATACTTCGGGCAGTTGGGCGTGGCGCAGCGCGTTTTCCGCAACAACGAGATCACGCCGGAGCAGGCCCTCGCCCTCAATCCCGACCGGGTGCTCATCTCGCCCGGCCCCTGCTCGCCGGCCGAGGCGGGCGTGTCGCTGGCGATGATCGAGGCCTTTGCCGGCAAGAAGCCCATCTTCGGCGTGTGCCTGGGGCACCAGTCGATCGGACATCATTTCGGCGGACGCGTGGTGCGCGCCGACCGGCTCATGCACGGGAAGGTCTCGCCCATCCAGCACCGCAACACCGACTTGTTCCAGGGCCTGCCCCAGGGCTTCAAGGCCACCCGCTATCACTCGCTGCTGGTCGAGCGCGCCTCCCTCCCCGCCTGCCTGGAGATCACCGCCGAGACCGCCGAGGGCGAGATCATGGGCCTCCGCCACCGCACCCTCCCCATCTGGGGCGTGCAGTTCCATCCCGAGTCCATCGCGACCGAACACGGGATGAACATCCTGAAAAACTTCCTGTCGTTGAACTGAGCCAAAATCATGCGCTGCCCCAAGTGCACTTCCATCGAGGACAAGGTGATCGACTCCCGCATCAGCCGGGAGGGCAGCACCATCCGCCGCCGGCGCGAGTGCCTCGAATGCGGTCACCGTTACAGCACCGTCGAGGCCCTGCTTCGTGACGGCATGATCGTCGTCAAGCGCGACGGCCGCCGCGAGGATTTCGACCGCGCCAAGCTGGTCCACGCCGTGCGCGCCGCCTGTCACAAGCGCCCGATCGATCTCGAGCAGATCAGCATGCTCGTGGACGACGTGATCGACGCGCTCGAGGCGCTGTTCGAGGGCGACATCCCCTCCAGCGCGATCGGCGATGCCGTCATGCAGCGCCTGCGGACCATCGACCAGGTCGCCTACGTCCGTTTCGCCAGCGTGTACAAGGAGTTCCGCGACGTCTCGGAGTTCATGCAGGAAATCAGTTCTCTGCCGAAGCCGAAGAAATGACGTCCGACCGCGACGACCTGCGCCGGCTGCACTTCATCAACGCCCTGTTCGCCCACGTCACGGGGCAGGACCTTTACCTCGCGGAGCAGATCAAGTCCGCCATCGCGTTCAGCCTCACCGAGCTCGAGGCGCAGACGGCGGCGCACCCGGAGTACGCCGCGAAGTTCGACGCCGCCTTCACCGCCGCCGCCGCGCGCCTGCTGGCGCAGGCCTTCGCCCACCTGCCGGCCCACGGGTTCTACCACTGGGACGCCGCCCGGACCGAGACGTCGGCCACGCCGCTCTTCGCCCGCGAGGAGATCATGAAGGGACTGCGGCACCTGGCGCCGTTCAAGGAGGCGACGTTGCTCATCACCAACCTGCGCCCGGCCCTGATCCCGCCCGACAAACGCGCCACCCCGCGCCGCGTGCGCGAGTACGACGAGGCCCTCGCCTTCATCCGCGAACTCGCCGCCGCCCGCACCGCCCCGAGCGCCAGTTTGCAGTTATTGTTTTTGTAAGGGGTACTGAGAAGGAAATGTGGAAATCAGGAAAGCTGGAATCGAATCGGTGTATAGTTCTGCATTCGGTTTCCTGATTTCCTGAGTTCCACATTAGTTGGACGGATTGATTCTTTGCGTCTTCGCGCCTTCGCGCTCTAATCCACGCCTCATGGCCAAGACCATCTTTCAGAAAATCGCCGACCGCGAGATCCCCGCCAAGATTGTCCATGAGGACGAGCATTGCCTCGCCATCCATGACATCCAGCCGCAGGCGCCGGTGCATGTGCTGATTTTCCCGAAGCGCCTCATCATCCGCCTCAACGAGGCCGCCCCCGCCGACCAGGCCCTGCTCGGCCACCTGCTGCTCACCTCGCAGGCCATCGCGAAGCAGTTGAACCTCGGCGCCGGTTTCCGCGTCGTCATCAACAACGGCCCTCACGGCGGCGAATCCGTCCCGCACCTCCACGTCCACCTCCTCGCCGGCCGCCAGCTCGGCTGGCCCCCGGGCTGAGCCTAGTAGGGCGGGTCTCTGACCCGCCCTTTGACGTCACATCCGCGGCGAGGCGCACACAGGGCAGGTCGAAGACCTGCCCTACTTCGCAGCGACCCGGTGCTTCTGCCGGTAGCCGCGGGCGTCGAGGCCCGTGAAATGCCGGAACACCCGCGCGAAGTACTGGCTGGTGCTGAAACCGCAGTCGTGCGCGATCTCGGTCACCGGCTTGGGCGTTTCCTTCAACAGGCGCTTCGCGCGGTCGACGCGCAGGCGGTTCACGAGGGTAAAGGGACTGTCCCCGGTGAGCTGCCGGCACAGGAGCGAGAAACGCGACCGTCCGAGGCCGCACGTCGCGGCCATGCGCTCGAGCGTCCAAGCCTCGTCGCACTGCGTCCGCAGCGCCGCGATGAACGCCTCGACGCGGCGCAGCGACGCCGCATCGCGGTGGTCCTGCTTTTCGGCGTCGGCCTTCAGGCAGCGGGCCAGTTCCAACACCGACAGCCGGGCGAGCGCCTTGACGTAATTGGGCTCAGTCCCCTCCGGCTTCATCAACTCCTCGACCAGGGTCGGCACGAGCCAGGCAATGCGCGGCGTCGCCCGGCAGCAGTGACGACCCTGCCGCGTCAGCAGCGCGCTGATCTCGGTCGCCTCCGCCCGCGTGATGCCAAAATCGTGGTGAAAGCCAAACCGCGCCCGCGGCCGGTCAATGCGCCCGTCGAGCCCCAGTTGCACCCAGTGCCAGTAATGCCCCGGCTCGAATTCATCGACGCTCCCATGCTCCTGCCAGGGCAGGGAAAAATACACCGAACCCGCCGTCACGCGCTCCACGCGACCCTCAACGTGCCAGTTGAGCGCCCCCTTCTCGAGGTAGATGATCTCGAGCCCGAAGTCCCGGTGGGTGGGCAGCGTGCGGGCGCTGCCGCGGCCGAAGCGGGGGATGCTCTTCATCGATGTGCACGATCTGCCACTGGCCAAGGTTGAACGCAAGCCCGCGGCCGCTCTGGTAAAGTGTCTGCGTTTCCACCCCATGAAACTCACCCACACCCAGATCGATCATTTCCGGCGTCGCGGCTACGTGGCCGTGCCCGGCTTCTTCAACGCCACGGAGACCGCCGCGCTCCAGGCCGACATCGCCCGGCTCAAGCGCAACGGCTTCCTGCGCAATGTCGCCACCACCGGTGACGGCAAGACGCAGGCCACGGACAAGCAGAACCTCCAGCTCTGTCCGGCGAATTTCTTCAGCACGCTGATCCGCGCCCTGCCCTTCGCGCCCAAGGTGGTCGAGGCTGTGACGTCGCTCATCGGCCCCGAGGTCACGCTCCACCTCGACCAGATCTTCCTCAAGCCGGGCAAGAGCGGCATGGGCACCGCCTGGCACCAGGACAACGCGTACTTTGAGATCCCGAAGCCGCTCCGCGGCACCGCCATGTGGATCGCAATCCACGACGCCACGGCGGCGAATGGCACGATGCGCGTGATCCCCGACGCCTGGGAGACCGCCCTGCCCCACTCACGCGACGGCAACAGCAGTCACCACATCCGCTGCTTCCCCGACGAGACCAAGGCCGAGACGATCGAGCTCAAGGCCGGCAGCGTGCTGTTCTTCTGCTACGGCACGCCGCACGCGACGGGCGACAACACGACCGACACCGAGCGCGCCGGGCTCGCCTACCATTTCCTCTGCGAGGACCAGACCGATGAGTCGTTCTACAACGGCGGCCGCATCGGCAACCCGCGCCCCCGCCTCACCGGCCCCAAGGCCTCGGGCGGTTTCGAGGAATACGGCAGCGTGATCGCCGGCACCTGGGACGCCGAGGTGGCCCAGGCCGTGAAGGCATAACAAAAAGTAGGGCGGGTCTCTGACCCGCCCTTTGATGCTGCAACCGCAATGCGGCACCCACAGGGCAGGTCAAAGACCTGCCCTACTTTTTCAGACCATTTCGCGGTAATCCCGGTCCGGCAGCGGCGGGAACGGGGCGTGCGGGAGCGTCTGGTACCAGTAGGCGACCGACGCCAGGTCGTCCTGCAGGGCATGGTAGCGCGGGTTCGGCAGGCCGAGCTCCCTCCAGCCGAGGTCGCGCCAACCGAGCGCCTGCATGGTGATGCGCAGGTCCTGCTTGAAGAAGATCGGGTCGTGCATGTGAAACCGGTAGAGCGTCATGCGCGCGCCGGTCTGGCCTGATTTGCCCACCACGTGCTGGAAGCCGAAGTACGGCGCCGAGAAGTTGGTCTCGTCGAAGCACCACGCGCCGCCGAAGTAGTCCTCGGTGCCCGTGCCGCAGATGGTCGGCCACTGCTTGTCGCCGTCGAGGTACACCTTGATCTCGCCCTCGCCCCACCAGCCCGAGGTGTTCTGCTGCCAGCTCATGAAGGTGCCGACGTAGTGGCCGTGGCCCTTGATGCCGTCCACGATGGTGTAGACCCCCTTGTACGGGATCGGGTTGGTGCGGCGGAACTGCGCGTGGAAGTACAGGCAGTCGTCCGGCACCGGCTCGAGCGTGTAGTTGATCGTGTAGAAGAAATGCTGGATGTCGGCCGGCGAGTCGTTGGTGACGGTGATCTTCGCGTGCTTCTTGAACGGCATCGGGAAGAAGCAGTTCATGCCGCCCTTCGGGTTTACGTTGATCGGCTGGGCCGCGATGTTCTGGTCCTTGTTCCACGACTGGCAGAAGAAGTCGCCGATCGGGCACTCGACCGATGGGTGCTCCTGCCCGTCCCAGTAAATGCGCAGGATGACCTGGCGGCGCAGGCGCTGGTCGAAGGTGATCCACATGTGCCGGACGACGCCCGGGCCGTCATGGTCCATGAGGGCGATGGTCTGCCCCGATTTCAGCGGGAGGCATGGCGAGATCTTCCACCCGCGCCCGAGATGAGGCGCCTGCTCCCACGCGCCGGGCGTGAGCGAGGTCTCCTTGGTGGCCATGCCGCCGGCGCCCTTGTCGCCGCGGAAATTCTCGGCCGAGAGCGAACGCGACTCGGCCTGACGCTTCAGGAATAGGTTGGATAGGTCGATGTTGGGATGCATGGGGGAGAGAGAGTTGTAAGAGGTAAGGGATAAGGTGTAAGGGGCGAAGCGGAGGCGGTGGGCGGCCGGCTGGCGGGCGCTGGTTGGGTCGTGCCTTTTGCCCTTATTGGGCGGATTTCAGCCAGCGGGCGAGCCAAGCGTGGACCTCGCCGTACCAATAGCGGCTATTCTCGCCCTTGAGGATCCAGTGGTTCTCGTCGGGGAACACGATCAGCTTGCTGGGGACCTGCAGGCGCTGGTGATAGCTCCAGTTCTCGAGGGCGTTGGGGAGCGGCACCCGGAAATCTTGCTCGCCCATGGTGATGAGCATCGGCGTGCGCCAGCCGGTACCCTTGGCGTGGTTGCCGGCCAGGCGGGCCGGGTTCTGCTCGCGCCAGACCGAGCCCTGCTCCCAGACCGGGCCGCCGTTGTTGAGCTCGCGACTGTAGATCACATCGCTGACGCCCCACTGCGTGTCGAGGTTCACCAACCCCGCGTGCGAGATGAGACAACGGTAACGGGTCGTGGTCGCCTGCAGCCAATTGGCCAGGTGCCCGCCATAGCTCGCGCCGCCGGCGGCGAGCCGCTCGCCGTCGATGAACGTGTAGCGGCGGACCGCCTCGTCCACCGCCTGGTTGATCTCCTCGCCCGGGGTGCGCAGCGGATCGCCCTGGATCGCCTGGGCAAACGCCTCACCAAAGCCGGTCGAACCCGTGTAATTGGTCAGCAGCAGGACATAGTCGCGACCGGCGAGGAGATGGTAGTTCCAACGCAGGACCCACGCGTCGCGCCAGGCCGAATGCGGGCCGCCATGCAGCAGGGCCACAAGCGGGTATTTCCGGGCCGGGTCGAAACCGGCCGGCCGCACCACAAGGCTGTGGATCGCCCGGCCGCCGCTGTTCGTGAACGTGAAATGCTCGACCGGCGGCAGATCTAGGTCCGCGGCCCGATCACGGTTGAAGGTGGTCAGCGGCCGCATCGACCGGCTCGCGGGATCGAGGGCGTAGATCTCCGGCGGTGACACCGCCGACTCCCACCCACCGACGAGTTGGAAGCGGTCGCCTGCCAATCCGGCATTCAAACTCGTGACCACGCCCGTTCCCGGATCGTGCGCGAGCGTCACCGGCCCGCCGGCCACCGCGACCGTGTAGATCTTCTCCAAGCCGGCGTCCTCGGCCGTGAAGTAAAGCCGCGAGCTATCCGGCGAAAAAACCGGTTTGCCCGCGCTGCGATCGAACGCACCGGTGAGGACCTCGCGCGCTTCCGTGTTCGCTGGCCAGGAGAACTTCGCGAGCCGCGTGAGCGTGTACACCCGGCCCGGCGCATCGAGGTGAACCGAGGCGATCAGGGCTTTGCCATCGGGGCTGAAGACCGGGTTGTCGTAGCTGTCGCTGTCAGCATTGAGCCGGCGCGGCTCGCCGCCCTTGAGATCGACCACGTACAGGTCGTGCCGCACGTCGGCATACGCGGCCTGGTGGCCGTTCGTCGTCGCGGTGAACACGACGCCCTGACTATCCGGGGTCCAGGCGGTGGCAAAGGATTCGCCGGAGTTGCCCACCTGCCCGCCGAAGCCCGCTTGCGCCACGAGTGCCGTCCCCGCCAGCAGGTCGCGGGTCGGAGCGTCGCCGTCGACCGCGAGGACAAAGAGGCGCGCTCGCTTCTCGTCGAGCCAGCGATCCCAGTGGCGGATCGGAAAGCCTTCGTAGGCACGGGCGTTGTATTTGCGATCTTTCCGTTCCTTGGCCGCCTGCTTGTTGGCCGCTTCGTCGACCGCACCCGGATAGACGTCGCTGATGAACAGGATCCGCGCACCGTCGGGACTCCACTGCGGCGAACGCGCCCCGAGGGTCAGATCCGTGAGCCGGCGGGCTTCGCCGCCGGCCTTCAAGTCCAACAGGTAAAGCTGGCTGGCCTCGTCACCCTCGCGCTTGGCGGTGAAAACCATGCGCGTGCTGTCCGGGCTCCAATCCACCCCGCCCTCGCCCGCCTTGGTGTGGGTCAGCTTGCGCGGCGCCGCGCTGCCGTCGACCGGCACAATCCACAGGTCGGACGCCTGGTCCTTCGCGTCGTACGCCGGCGCGGTGACGGTGAACACGGCTTGGCGGCCGTCGGGACTCACGACCGGCGCACCGACCCGGGTCATGAGCCACAGGTCCTGGTGCGTGATGGGACGTTTCTCCGCCGCGCCGACGGTGAGGGCGCAGAGCGCCAGGATCAGGGATGGGAGCTTGTACATGGGTAAATCAGGTTCTCGCCTCAAACGTGCCGTCGGCGTGGCGGACGACGGTGCGCTTGAGCTCGAGCATGAGCAGCGTGGCCGAAACCTCGGCCGCGGGAAGCCCCGTCTGCGCCGCCACCGCGTCGGGCGTCAGCAGTGCTCCCCCGACGAAAGCGTCTAGCACCTTCGCTTCGGTTTCGGTCAGGCCGGCCGGGGTCGCCGCGGCGCCTGCGGTGCCGGGCTTGGCCGGGATCGGCTGCGGCCGCAGGCCGCCGAGGTAGTTCAATTCGTTGAGGATGTCGTCGACGCTCGTCAGCAGGGTCGCGCCGTCGCGGATGAGCTGGTGGCAGCCGGCGCTGGTGTTCTGGTCGATGCGGCCTGGCACGGCGAAGATCAGGCGCCCCTGCTCGCCGGCGAAGCGCGCGGTGATCATCGAGCCGCCGCTGACGTCGGTCTCGACCACGACGATGGCTTCGCACATGCCGGCGACCACGCGGTTGCGCATCGGGAAGCTCTGCCGGTCCGCGCGGCGGCCAAAGGGGAACTCCGACAGGATGGCGCCCTGTTCCTCGATCTGACGGTAAAGCGCGAGGTTCTCGGGCGGATAGACGATATCGATGCCGCAACCGAGGACGGCCGCCGTCTTGCCGCCGGCGGACAAGGCGCCCTCGTGCGCGGCGGTGTCGATCCCGCGGGCCAACCCGCTCACGACGCAGAACCCGAGTCGGCCGAGCTCGGCGCCGAGTTTCTTCGCCACGCCCTGGCCATATAAGGTCGTGCGCCGGCTGCCGACGATGGCGATGCAGGGATGAGTGAAATCGTATGATCCTTTGCGGTAGAGCCCGATCGGCGGGTCGTGGATTTCCTTGAGCAGCTTCGGGTAGGCCGCGTCGCGCGTCGTGATGAAGGTCGTCGTCGCCTTGGCCATGCGCTCCTCCTCGCGGGCGAGGTCGAAATGCTCGCGCCAGGCAGTGACCGTGGCGGCGATGACCGGGCCGACGCCTTGCACCGACTCCAGCTGCCGCGCCGTGGCCGACAGCACCGCCCGGGGATCACCGCCGAGGGCCGCCAGCAGGCGGTTGAGGGTGATCGGCCCGATGTTGGGCAGCGCGTTCAGGACGAGGAACGCCTGCGTCTCGGTCATGTTGGCAGGGGTAGACACGCGAACGCCAACGTGAGTCATTCCCCGGGCCGCGTAAAGCAGAGGGTGGAGCCACTTCTCATATTACTCCGGGATACGTAGCTACGAGCGTGAGCGAGTGGTGGCTTGGCGTTCGTGGTGTCCATGCCACTCGCTCACGCTCGTAGCTTCCACGCTGAGGCGCGGCGCGATGATCACGCTTCAGCCGTCCGGAGCACTACCCCCAAATAGCCCAACACCTGCGTGGTGCGCACCGCAGTGCTGCCCTTGGCGCGCGCCAGGGCGTCGGCCGCCAACCCGTGCCACGCGACGCCGCGGCTGGCCGCCCCGGCCGGGTCGGCCGGTGTCTGTGCGAGCTGGGCTCCGATCAGCCCGGCCAGCAGATCGCCGCTGCCGCCGCGGGCGAGCACCGGGCCGCCGAAGAAACTGTGGATTGTCGCTGCCCCGATCGCGATTCGCGTGACCGGTCCCTTGAGGACCACCGTTGCCTTCGTCGTCGCGGCATAGTCGGGCAGCGACCGGTCGCCGGCGATGCGGGCAAACTCGCCCGCGTGCGGCGTCAGGATGAGCGGGGTCTTGGCGGCGCGGATGATCTCCGGCTGCAAGGCATCCGCGTCGACCACTGCAGGCACCGACGCGGTCTTGAGCAGGTCCGCCACCAGGGCTTGGGTTTCCTTTTCGCGACCGAGGCCCGGTCCGACCACCAGCGCCGTCGCGCGGCTCCACCGCTCGACGACCCGGTGACGACCCTCGAGGGCGAGGCCGCCGTCGGGTGTTTCAGGACAGCCAACCCAGATCGCCTCGGGCACCTTGGCGGCGAAGGCCGGGACCAGCGACTCGGGCACGAAGGCCGACACCAACCCCACCCCGCTGCGCACCGCCGCGAGCACGGCCATGAACACGGCCCCGGGATAATCGCGCGAGCCGCCGAGGATGAAGACATGGCCATTCTTGCGCTTGTCGGCGTGCGGATCGCGCCAAGCGCGGAGCGGTGCCAGCACTGACGCAGTCAACACGCGATCGCCACCCGGTTCGTCGCCCGCAAAGAAACCAAGGTCGAGGTAGCGCCGGCGTCCCGCGTTGGGAAGGTTGAGCAGCGGCGCCTTCACAATGCCGGTCGCGTACGTGAAATCAGCGCGGAAGGCCTCCGGCGCATCCCAGCCACTCGGCAGGTCCACCGCGGCCCGGAGCCGCACGTCGAGCAAGTTGGCGAGGCGGAGGGCCGCCGTGGCGCGTTCATCGAGCGGTGGCCGGAACTGGTAACCAAAAACTCCATCGAGACTCAGCGCGTAGCGGCGCCGCAGGGATCGACCGGTGACCGCCTTCACGCGTTCGGGCGCCGCGTGCTGCAACTCCTGCCAGGCGCGGAGGGCCAGCGGACGCAAGGCCCGCACACCGTAGACGAGCCAGACCTCGGCGTGCGCCCGCGGATGCTGCCGTAGAATCTGCGCGGCCGCCAGCAGGGCGTCGCCGCCATTGTGACCCTTGCCGGCCAGCACAAGGATCGTGCCGGTCGCCGGAAATCCGCCTACCTCCTCGAAATCAGCCAACACCGCTCCGGCCACGGCCGCACCGGCCGCCTGCATCGCGGCCCATTCTTTGCTTTCGTCGGCCCCGAACAATCTCGCCTCAAGGTCTTTGGCCTCGGCGCAGGTGAGAATGGGATGCGCGTACGCCGTGTTCATGGCTCAACGGCCGTCACCCGTGGTGACACGAGGCGCGCGATAGCGGTATTCAGTCGAGGGTGTAGGCGTGGGCGAAACCGGGATGACGGGCGGAGTTGTCGGCGCCAGCGGATTGCTTTCCTTGATGATCCGCCAGTCCTCCTCGTGCTTCTCGCGCAGCCACTCGTCGCGCATGGCTTCGGTTTCCGTGTAGAGCAGCGGACCGTCCACGCGGATACCGTGGGTCAGG
Organism: Opitutaceae bacterium; assembly: GCA_019634615.1. Classification (GTDB taxonomy): domain Bacteria; phylum Verrucomicrobiota; class Verrucomicrobiia; order Opitutales; family Opitutaceae; genus UBA2377. Next base: position 69,594 of record JAHCAZ010000008.1, on the reverse strand, counting down.
ATCGGCCGGGTCAGGCGGTCGATGGTCCGGAAATAGTAAGTGTCGCCATTGCGGATTACCTCGTAGAAACGCGAGAACTGTTTCGTCTCCGTGTCCCAAAGGGCGACTTCGGACAGGTCGTTGTACCAGATGGCATGATGTCCCCAAACCTCGAAGACGGCCTCGATGTCGCTCAACGGGGCGGGCCCCGATCGAACGGGTACGGTCAAAACGGGCGGCGGTTCGGCCGCGGGTGCCGTTGCTGATGCCGACGCCGGGGCCTCGACCTCGGGCGCCGGCAACGCCCACACGAAGAGCGCGCCCAGCACGAACCCGAGCGAGATCCAGGAGGGAATCTTGGAGAGCTGACTGGGCGACGGCGGCCGCGGTTCGGATTCGTCCATGATGTTCAGGCGCGCACGAGCGCCGCCACCGCCATCGCGTGGGTCTCCGTGTGCGACAGCGAGACCAGCACGCCCGTGGCCCCGACCTGCGCGAGCAGCGCCTGGGCCTTGGCGTCGAGGCGGACGAGCGGCTCGTTGCGCTCGCCGTGATAGATCGAGACCGACGTCCAGTCGAGGTGCGTGCCGATGCCGGTCGTGAATGTTTTCGAGACCGCTTCCTTCGCCGCCCAGCGCGCCGCATAGTGCTTGTGCGGGAACTTGAGCCCGGAGCAGTACTCCTGCTCCTCCGGCGTGAACACGCGGGCGAGGAACCGCTCCCCGTGCCGTTCCAGCACCTTGTGGATGCGCTCCACCTCGATCAGGTCGCAACCAAGACCGAGGAGCACGCCGCCGGGAGGAAGGGAAAGGGACGTCATTCGTTCATCCGCTTTTTCATCTCCCGCACCGCCTCGTCGATGCCGGTGAAGAGGGCGCGACTTATGATGCTGTGGCCGATATTGAGCTCGTGGAGGTGCGGGAGGGTGCGCACCTCGGCGATGTTGACGTAATTGATGCCGTGGCCGGCGTTGACGGTGAGGCCGAGTTCGTGGGCGCGGACCGCACCGACGCGCAGGCGCTTGAACTCGGCGGCGCGCGCGGGCGTGAAGTAGGCGTTGGCGTAGGCGCCGGTGTGCAGCTCGACGAAGGGGGCCTTGACCGCGGCCGAGGTCTCGATCTGCGCCTCGTCGGGATCGATGAAGAGGCTGGCCTTGATGCCGGCGGCGTTCATGGCCGCGACACAGTCGGCGACGCGCTGGCGCCCGCCCTTCACGTCGAGGCCGCCCTCGGTGGTGACCTCTTCGCGGCTTTCAGGCACGAGGCAGACGAAGTCGGGCTTCAGCTTGAGGGCAAAGGCCGTCATTGCCGGGGTGCAGGCCATCTCGAGGTTGAGGCGGGTCGCGATGCTCTCGCGCAGGCGCCAGACGTCGCGCTCCTGAATGTGACGGCGGTCCTCGCGGAGGTGGACGGTGATGCCATCGGCGCCGGCGCGCTCCGCGAGCACGGCCAGGGTGACGGGATCGGGTTCGACGGCGCCGCCGGCAGTGGCGGCGGCCTGCCGGTAGCGGGCCTGCCGGACGGTCGCGCAGTGGTCGATATTGACGCCAAGAAGGATCATGCGGGGAGGTTTGACGTGATTAAGCGGGCCGCGATTCTCCAACGCAAAACCAAATGACCTCCGCCCCCGCCTCCCGCCCCCCCGCCAAACGGGAGAACCTGCTGCTCAACATCGTCTGCAACATCGCGCTTCCGTCCTTGATCCTCGCCAAGCTCAGCGCACCGGAGCGCCTCGGGCCGGCCGTGGCCCTGGTCGTCGCCCTCGCCTTCCCGCTGGGTTACGGCCTCTACGACTTCACGCAGCGCCGGGCGGCGAACTTCGTGTCGGTCATCGGCTTCGTGAGCGTGCTCCTGACCGGCGGGCTGGGTCTGATGAAGATGGAGGGCGTGTGGTTCGCGGTGAAGGAGGCCTCCGTGCCCAGCGTGATCGCGATCGCCGTGTGGCTTTCCATGCGCAGCCGGCGCCCGCTGGTGCGGCAATTCCTCTACAACGATCAGGTCATCAACATCCCCAAGGTCGACGCCGCTCTCGACGCCCGCGGGGCGCGGGCGGACTTTGACCGCCTGATGCGCACGGCGAGCTACTGGCTCGTGGCGTCGTTCGTCTTCAGCGCGATCCTCAATTTCGCCCTCGCCCGTTGGCTGCTCCAGAGCCCGACCGGTACGCCCGAGTTCAACGCCGAATTGGCGAAGATGAACCTGCTGAGCTGGCCCGTCATCGCGCTGCCCAGCACCGCCATCATGATGTTCGCCCTCTGGAAACTCCTCGGCGGTATCACCAAGCTGACCGGGCTCCCGTTGGAGGAGATCTTCCACCCGCAGCCGGAAAAGAAACGCTAGGCAGATTCGTTCGCGGTACCTTGGGGGCGCGACTGAAAATATTTTCCTTTGCCCAAGGCATCCAGAACCGAGGCGATCGAAAGCCAGATCATGGTCAATCCGGCAAAGGCGAAATAGATGCGCTCCTCACCTTGGACGGGACTGGTAAGCTCATCGAGACAGCGCACAAACACGTTGATGCCGCCAATTACCCCGGATGCGCTCACGAACACCGTGCCAGCTTCACTCAATACGGGTTTTTCGCGTCGAAAGCAGGCTGCGACAACATAGGCCACCACCAGCGCCCCACCGAGCGCCAGCGACGTCGTGAGCGAGAACACCCTCATCGTGTCCTCGCACCAAAATAACGAGCCGAGAACCCGAAGATCGCTCCCGCGATCCCCGCTGCCACTGCAATGCTCATGCCGGCTCCGCTGGCGAGCACCGCGGCACCTGAGGCACAAGCCATGGCATTGGAAAGCGCCGGCATGATCGGCCCATGGTCCGGACGCTTGTGGTCAACCGCCTTGGTGTGTGGGAGGCATCCTGCCGTGCTCATACTCGTTCTAGGGTTTGAAGGAATCCGATTTGGATATTGTCGCGGTACCTCAGCACCCGATAACCGACAGAGCCCCGATGCAATCACAGATACTTAACCTCGAATGGATTACGCCAGGCGATGTAGGTCGCGAGGCAAGAAAAAAGCCCCGCGGCGTGGCGGGGCTTTCGCGTGCAACTGAACCGCGGGCTCAGCCGCGCTGGTTCATCGGGACGAAGTCGCGCTTGGCTGCGCCCATGTAGATCTGGCGCGGGCGGTGGATCTTGAGCTTCGGCGTGCTGGCGACCTCGTGCCAGTGGGCGACCCAGCCGGGCATGCGGCCGATGGCGAACATCACGGTGAACATGTTCTCCGGGATGCCGAGGGCGCGCATGATGAGGCCCGAGTAGAAATCGACGTTCGGGTACAGCTTGCGCGAAACGAAGTAGTCGTCGCTGAGGGCGACTTCCTCGAGCTTCATCGCGATGCTGAGGAGCGGGTCATCCTTGATGCCCAGGGCGGCGAGGGCCTTGTAGAAGCTCTTCTTGATGATCGCCGCGCGCGGATCGTAGTGCTTGTAGACGCGGTGACCAAAGCCCATGAGGCGCTCGCCCTTGCCGGTCTTGGCGGCCTGGATGAAACGCGTGCCGTCGTCACCGTCGGCATGGATGTGCTTCAGCATGTCGATCACCGCCATGTTGGCGCCGCCATGGAGCGGACCCCACAGGGCGTTGACGCCCGAGGCGACGGAGGCGAACAGGTTGGCGCCGGAGGACGCCACCATGCGCACGGTCGAGGTCGAGCAGTTCTGCTCGTGGTCGGCGTGCAGGAGGAGGAAGAGATTGAGGGCCGCGGCGACCTCGGGCTTGGCGATGTAGTCGCGGTACGGCTCGGAGAACATCAGGTGCAGGAAGTTCTCGCAGTAGCCGAGGTCGGGGTTCGGGTAATTCAGGCGGCCGCCGCGGCTGACGCGGTAGGAGTGGGCCGCGATGGTGCGGACCTTCGAGATCACGATCGCCGCGCCCTCGTTGAAGTGGGCGCCGTCGACGTTGAGATTGTTGGAAACGAGATGGGGATAGTAGGCCCCGAGGGCGTTGAACGACGACGACAGGAGCGCCATCGGGTGCGAATCACGCGGGAAGCCCTGGATGAAGCGAATGAGACCCTCGCGCAGGGGGGCGTGCTCGGTGAGCAGGCCCGAGAACTGGGCGCGCTGGGCCGCCGTGGGCAACTCACCGTGGATGATGAGGTAAGCCACCTCGATGAAGTTCGATTTCTCGGCGAGCTGCTCGATCGGATAACCGCGGTAACGCAGGATGCCCGCCTCACCGTCAATAAACGTGACGTTGCTCAGGCAGGCGCCCGTGTTGCCGTAGCCGTCATCGTAGGTGATGTAACCCGACTCCTGGCGCAGGTTGCGGATGTCGACGGCCTTCTCCCCTTCTGTACCGACGATGATCGGCAGGGTTATGTCTTTGTTGTCGAGCTTGAGGGAGGTGGAAGCCATGCGGGCATGGAGAACAAAAAAAAACCACCTTGCAAAGAAAAGTCACCGGAAGGGCGCAGGAAAATTCGGGCATTAGGACCGCTCAAGCCGGAGGCGGGAGCAGGAGGCCTTATCCTGTGCGGTAAATGGCCCGAACACCCGCAACGACCCAGCAAGTAGGGCAGGTCTTTGACCTGCCCTGTGTGCGCCTCGCCGCGGAGGCTGCGTCAAAGGGCGGGTCAAAGACCCGCCCTACTGCGCCGCCACCGCCACGAAGTTCCGGTAAAGCTGGATCCCCTTGGCCTGGCTCTTCTCGGGGTGGAACTGCGTGGCAAAACACCGGCCGCGGGCGATGGCCGCGGTGAACGTGCCACCGTATTCGCACTCCCCCAGCACGAGCGTCGGGTCGGCCGGGACGCAGTGGTAGCTGTGAACAAAATAGAACGCCTCGCCGTCGGGCTTGAGGCCAGCCGTGAGCGCCGAGCCCGGCTGGGTGAACCGCACGGTGTTCCAGCCCATGTGCGGGATCTTGAGCCCCGCCGGGACCCGAAACCGCACGACCTTGCCCGGGAAGATCCCTAGGCCCGGGGTGTCGGCCTCCTCCGAAAAGTCGAACAAGGCCTGCAGGCCCAGGCACACCCCGAGGAAGGGGCGATCCGCCTTGATCCAGTCGGCCACCGCCCGGTCCAACCCGCCCGACTTCAGCGCGGTCACGCAATCCGCCAGCGCGCCGACGCCCGGCAGCACCAGCCCGGCGGCGTCACCGATCTCGGCGGGCCGGGTCACGATGCGCACGGTGGCGCCCGCGGCCTCGACGGCCTTGGCGACACTGCGCAGGTTGCCCATTCCGTAATCGATTACGGCCACTGTCGGCGCTGTCCGCATGGCTTAAAGCAACCCCTTGGTGCTCGGCAGCTCGCCCGCCGTGCGGGGATCGATCTGCGTCGCCACGTCCAGCGCCCGGGCCATCGCCTTGAAGATGGCCTCGGCCACGTGGTGCGGCTCCTCGCCGTACTCGAGCTTCACGTGCAGGTTGCAGCCGACGGCGTTGCTGAACGCGCGGCAGAACTCCTTCACGAGCACGAGATTGAAGTCGCGGATGAACATGGTCGGCGCCGAGGCCTCATACACGAGGCAGGCCCGGCCGCTGAGGTCCACGACGACGCGCGCCAGCGACTCGTCCATCGGCAGCAGGAAAAACCCGTAACGGCGGATGCCCCGCTTGTCGCCGAGGGCGGTCTTGAACGCCTCGCCCAGCACCAGGCCCACGTCCTCGACAGTGTGATGGTAATCGACGTCGTTGTCGCCCTTGGCCTTCACCTCGAGATTGAAGAGGCCGTGCTTGGCGAAAAGCGTAAGCATGTGGTCGAAGAACGGCACCCCGGTGTCGATCTTGGACGCCCCGGTGCCGTCGATCTCGAGCTTGAGAACGATGTCCGTCTCGGCCGTCTTGCGGCTGATGGTCGCTATGCGTGCTTTAGCCATGCTTCAAGGGTGCGTTGGAGGACGAGCATCTCGTCATCCGTCCCGACGCTGATGCGCAGGAACGAGGCGGTCAAGGCGTGGCTGGGGAAGTAACGGACAAGGACCTTGCGGGCGTAGAGGAAGTCGTACGCCGACTTCGCCACCGCCGGGCCCGCCTCGCCGCGGGCATTCCGGGGCTCGGTGAAGATGAAGTTGGCCTGCGACGGATAGGTGAACCACCCCTGCGCCGCGAAAGCCGCGATGCACCGGTCACGGGTGGCACAGACGCGGGCGATGATGCCGGCATAGTAGTCCGTATCGCCCAGCGCGGCCACGGCGGCCACCTGGGAGAGCCGATTGACATTGTAGCTGTCGCGCACGCGGTCGAGCAGGTCGATGACCGTCGGGTGCGCGAGCGCATAGCCCACCCGCATGCCCGCCAGGGCGTGGGCCTTCGAAAGCGTGCGCACGACCACGAGGTTCGGGTGCTTGGCCAGGAGCGGGATCGCGTTCTCGCGGGCAAACGGCGCGTAGGCCTCGTCCACGATGAGCAGGCCGCGGTAGCGCTCGAGGACCTGTGCGATCTCCGCCGGGCTGAAGGCCACGCCGGTCGGGGCATTGGGCGAGGTCAGGAAGAACGCCCGGGCGCCCGACGCCGCGATGCGGTCGACCGGCAGGCGCAGGGTCCGGTCGAACTCGATGACCGTGCTTCCGCCGTCCTGAATGGCGACGAGCACCGGGTACAGCGAATAGCTCGGCAGCGTGTACCCGGCCGCCGCCTCGGTCGTGCAGAAACAGCGCACGAGCAGATTGAGGATGTCGTCCGAGCCGTTGCCGATGCAGACGTTCTCCTCCCGCAACCCATGCAGCTGCGCGACGACCGACCGCAGGGGCGAGCTCTTCGGGTTGGGATAAAGGCGCAGCGTGCCGCCGCCCTCCCCCACTTCGCGCCGGATCGCCTCGGCGACGCGCGGGCTCGGCGGGTACGGGCACTCGTTGGTGTTGAGCTTGGTCCAGCCGGGCTCCGTCGGCTGGAGCCCCGGCGTGTAGGCATGCAGGCGCGCGACGTGCGGCAGCGCCAGCGACGGCAGGTCGTCGGCGCGGTTCACCGGGCAGGTTTCTCCGCGCGCACGGCGACGGAGCGGCCGTGGGCATCGAGCCGCTCCATGGCGGCAAAGGCGGCGACCACGCGGTTGCCGGCGCGAACACTGGTGCGATCGTAACGGACAATGCTCGTCCGCCGCATGAAGTCGGCGACGCGCAGCCCGCTGAAGAACCGGCCGGCACGCCCGGTGGGCAGCACGTGGCTGGGGCCGGCCGTGAAATCACCGAGGGCCGTCGGCGTGTAGTTGCCGATCATGATGGCCCCGGCCGTGGTGATGGCGCGCGTGAGCTTCTTGACCGCGCTGTCCTTCACGAGGAGCTCGAGATGCTCGGGGGCCACGTAGTTGGCCACCTCCACCGCCTGCGCCAGCGAGGAGACCTCGACGGCGAGGAACCCGTTGGCCAGGACTTGGGAAGTTTTCTCGGCGCGCGAAATCCGGCCCAGCTGCAGGTCAACCTCGGCCTTGATGGCGGCAATGACCTTGGCCGAGGTGGCGACGAGGTAAATCTTCTCGCGGCCGGAACCGTGCTCGGCCTGAGCCAGCAGGTCGGCCGCGGCGAAATCCGCGCGCGCCGTGTCGTCGGCGATGATCATCACCTCACTCGGACCCGGCAGTGAATCCACGCCCACCGTGCCGAAGACCTGGCGCTTGGCCTCGCAGACGTAGGCGTTGCCGGGGCCGAAGACCTTGTCGACCGCCGGGATTGTCTCCGTGCCGTAGGCCATCGCGGCGATGGCCTGCACGCCGCCGATGCGATAGACTTCCTTCACCCCGACGAGATGCAGCGCAGCCAGCAGGCCGTCAGCGACCTTGCCGGACGAGTTCGAGGGGGTGCACACCACGATCTCCGGGCAACCGGCGATCTGCGCGAGCGTCGCGCTCATGATCACGGTCGAAACCAAAGGCACCTGGCCGCCGGGCACATAAAGGCCGACGCGGCGGATGGGATCGTGCTTCTCGCCGACGATCGCCCCGTGGCGGTTGCGTCCGGTCCAGCCGGGCGGGAGGCCGCGGCGATTGTAGGCGACGACATTCGCATGGGCCTCGCGGAGGGCGCGCATCTCGGCGGCCGGCAGGCGGCGGGCGGCAGCGGCGATCTCCTCGACGGGGACGCGGAACTCGCGCGAGCGGAGCTTGGCGCCGTCGAACTTGGCCGCGTAATTGGCAACGGCGAGGTCACCGCGCGCGCGGACATCGGCGAGGATGGCCGCCACGGCCTGGGTGATCTCGACCGGGACGTTGGCGGCCTGGCAGAAGGCCGCGAGGTCAGCGGCGAAGGTCTTGCTGGCGAAGGATAGCGTGCGCACGGCGGCTCGATGGGCGCTGGGCGGAAGAAGCGAGGCTCACTGCCCGCCCAGCGAGGGCATGGCAAAGAGGCTGTCGGGGAAGGTCTCGTTGACGGTGACCTTCTCGAACTCGATGGTTACCCGCTGCTCCGAGCCGTCGGGCCGGCGCAGCGTGGTGATGAGCGTGCGCGGGAATTTCACGCCGCCGGCGATGATTTCGCCCTGCTCGCGGATGGTCTCGCCCTGCGCGGTCTCGGTCAGGACCAGGCGGCCCGTGGCTACGTCGAAATAGCGGATGAATGCGACCTGCGCGGAGTAGACGTAGCCGACCTTGTGGCAGCTGACGCCATCCACGACCGCCGCGCCCAGGTCCTCGATGGTGCAGTGTCGGCTGTCGCGATTGCGGAAGAAGGAGAGGTTCTCCGCGACGTTGGCGCGCAGGCTGCGGATCTGGTCGGCCTCCATCAGTGACATGTTCCAGCGGGTGGGATCAGCCGGATCCTGCACCTTCGCCCAGCCGTCGAAGCCGTCGAGCACGGTGGTCTCGACGCGCTTCTCCGCGGCGATGACGCTGCGCTGGCGGCTGGGTTTCTGGAAGATGATCTCGACGGAAACCGGGCCGGTCTCGGCCGCCTTGCCGCCCTCCTCGAGCGTCAGCTTGCCGACGTAATGCAGCGAGGTGACCCGGTCGAGGGCCGCCTCGCCGCCCAGGTAGGCGCGGGCCTTGGCGATGATGTCGGGCTCGGCGGCGCCCGCCGGCAGCAGGGCAAAACCAGCCAGGGCCAGCAGGATGCAACCACGGGACAGAAGGCGGAAGATCGTCATGGGCGAATAGGATGTAAGGGATTCAGACCGCAGGCAATGCCGCGGGTGCACTTATTCCCACTCGATTGTCGCCGGCGGCTTCGAGCTAATGTCCAGCACGACCCGGGAGACACCACGCACCTCGTTGGTGATGCGGCTGGAGATCGTCTGCAGCAACTCGTACGGCAGCCGGGTCCAGTCGGCCGTCATGGCATCGATGCTTTCCACGATGCGCAGGCCGATGACGTAGGCGTAGTTGCGCTCGTCGCCGACGACGCCCACCGACTTGACCGGGAGGAACACGGCGAACGACTGCCAGACCTTCCAGTACCAGCCGGTCTCCATCATCTCCTCCTGGAGGATGGCATCGGCCTTGCGCAGGATCTCGAGGCGCTCGCGGGTGATCTCGCCGACGACGCGGACGCCCAGGCCCGGGCCGGGGAACGGCTGGCGCCAGACGACCTCGCGCGGCAGGCCGCAGGCGGTGCCGACGGCGCGGACCTCGTCCTTGAAGAGCTCGCGCAGCGGCTCAAGGAGCTTGAGCTTCATGCGCGCGGGCAGGCCACCGACATTGTGGTGCGACTTGATCAGCGCCGCGGGATTGTTGCCGATGGCGACGCTCTCGATCACGTCGGGGTACAGCGTGCCCTGCGCGAGAAACTCGGCGCCGCCGATGGTCTTGAGGGACTTCTCGAACACCTCGACGAACGTGCGGCCGATGATCTTGCGCTTCTGCTCGGGCTCGGTGACGCCCTTGAGGCGGCGCAGGAAGATGGCCGAGGCGTCGACGACGCGGACGTCGATCTTGAAGTTGCGCGCGTAAAGCGAGACGACCTGCTCGCGTTCGCCCTGACGCAGGAGGCCGTTGTCCACGAAGACGCAGGTGAGCTGGCGGCCGACGGCCTTGTGGATGAGCGCGGCGGCGACCGAGGAGTCGACACCGCCCGAAAGGCCGAGGAGGACGCGGGACTTGCCCACGGTGGCGCGGATGTCGGCCACCGCGCGGCGGATGAAGTCGGCCGTGGTCCAGTCCTGCGCGGCGTTGCAGACGCCGACGAGGAAGTTGCGCACGACATCGACGCCGCCCTCGGTGTGGAACACCTCGGGGTGGAACTGGATGCCGTAGAAGTTGCGCTTGAGGTCCTCGATGGCGGCGAACTCGGAATTGTCGGTCGTGCCGATGGCGGTGAAGCCCGGCGGCAGCTTGATCAGGCGGTCTCCGTGCGAGTTCCAGACCCGCAGCTTCTTCGGCAGGCCCGCGAAAAGCCGGCCCGGGCGGCGGATGGTGAGCGTGCCGTGGCCGTATTCGCGGTGATCGCTGCGCGAGACCTTGCCGCCGAGCAGGTGGCCCATGAGCTGGATGCCGTAGCAGATGCCGAGGACCGGCACGCCGAGCTCGAAGATGCCGCGGTCGGGGATCGGCGCCTTCTTCGCAAACACCGAGCTCGGGCCGCCCGAGAGGATGATGCCCACGACGCCATCGGCCTTCAGCTGCTCCGCCGTGGTGCTGTAATGGTAGATTTTCGAGTAAACCTGGCACTCGCGGATGCGGCGCGCGATGACCTGCGTGTATTGCGAACCGAAGTCGATGACGGCGATGGTCTGGGACATTTCAGGAGGTGGGTGCGGGAGAGAGAAAGGGGGCATCAACGCCCAGACGGACGGGGGCTGTCAACCGCGCTAGAACCGCAGCCGGGCGTTTTCATGGCCGCAGCGAGGGCACTTGCACAGGTCGGCGCCGCCGGGGGCGGTGTAGAGGCGGTCGCAGCGGATGCAGTGGAAGGTGGTCTTGCGCCGCTGGCCCTCGAAGCGGGCGTGGTCGCGCCGGTCATACCACAGCCACAGCCCCAGGAACACCACTGCGACAAGCGCGCAGTAGATGACGGCGGCGGCGGGCAGGGAGAGCATGGCGGGTAATGTAAACAAAAACGCGCCGAAGCGAAGCTTCGACGCGTTTGCGAGGGATCAGGGTGCCGGGGCTCAGGCCTTGGCTTCGCCCTCGGCCTGCGGCGCGGCCGGGGCGGCTTCGGCGGCGGGCGCCGCTTCCGCGGCGGCCGGGGCCTTCTTGGCCTTGGGTGCCTTGCGGCCCTTGGACTTCTTGTAGCCCGGGTCGTCGGCCTTGACGAACTCGATCAGGGCCATCTCGGCGGCGTCGCCGAGGCGCTGCTGGCCGAGCTTGTAGATGCGGGTGTAGCCGCCGTTGCGGTTCGCGAACTCCTTGTAGGTCTCGTTGAACAGCTTGGTGACGGCATTCTCGTCACGGATGGACGAGAGCGCGAGGCGGCGGAGGTGGATCGCGTCCTTCTTCTCGGTCTTGGCCGCGGCCTGCTTGGCCTTGGTGATGACCTTCTCGATGAAGGGGCGGAGGGCCTTGGCCTTGGTCAGCGTGGTCTCGATGCGACCATGCGTAATGAGGGCGGCGCCCAGGTTGGAGAGCATCGCGGCGCGGTGCTCGCGCGTGACGCCCAGGGAGGAACGGTGTTTGTTGTGACGCATTGTGTTTTGGTTTTAGGCGGGCCCCGATCGGCAATCCGGTCGCAGCGTGGAGCGGCAGCGGACGGCGCGAAGCCCAGGTGAAATTGGCGATGGGGGATACCGGAAACCGGATAGTTTCGCCTGGGAGCTATCCGGTTTCCGAAATCCAAGATCCGGTATTCGCTCAGCCTTCCTTCTTGGTGTCGAGGAGGCGCTCGTCGAACTTCATGCCAAGCGAGAGACCGAGGGCCTCGAGCTTGTCCTTGATCTCGTTGAGCGACTTCTTGCCGAAGTTGCGGTACTTGAGCATTTCCTGCTCCGACTTCATCGCGAGCTCGCCGACGGTGGTGATGTTCGCGTTGTTCAGGCAGTTGGCGGCGCGGACGGAGAGCTCGATCTCGTTGACCGACATGTTGAGGAGCTTGCGGAGCTTGTTCTGCTCCTCGCTGACCTCGGACTGCTGGTTCTCGAACTCGTAGGTCTCCTCGCTCACGCGGTCGAACACGTCGATGTGGTGCTTGAGGATCGAGGCGGCCTGCTTGAGGGCGTCGTCCGGCGTGATGCGGCCGTCCGTCCAGATCTCGAGGATGAGCTTGTCGTAGTCCGTGATCTGGCCGACGCGGGTGGCCTCGACGGCGTACTTCACGAGCTTGACCGGGGAGAAGAGCGAGTCGATCGGGATGACGCCGATGGCCTGCTCCTCCTTCTTGTTGGCCTCGCCCGGGTAGTAGCCGCGGCCGGTCTTGATCTCGATCTCGGCCTCGAAGGTCTTCTTCGAGTCGAGCGTGCAGATGACCTGCTCGGGGTTGACGATGGTGATGTTGGCGTCGGCCTGGATATCGGCCGCGGTGACGGGACCCGACTTCGAGACCTTGATCTGGAGGGTGAGCGGCTCGCGCTTGTGGGAGACGATCAGGACCTTCTTCAGGTTGAGGACGATGTCGGTGACATCCTCGACGACGCCGTCGATGCTCTGGAACTCATGGCTGACGCCATCGACCTTGATCGAGGAGATGGCGGCGCCCTCGATGGAGCTCAGGAGGACGCGGCGGAGGGAGTTGCCGATGGTGTGGCCGTAACCGGCCTCGAAGGGCTCGGCGATGAACTTGGCGTAGGTCGGCGTGGCGCCTTCCTCGACCTTGGTGAGCTTGTTGGGGAGTTCGAACTTTCCGAGACGTTTGGGCATGGCGATGAACTCTGGCGGTGGGCGTTGCGGGTTGGGAAGTGGTGGCGGAACAGCTTAGAAGCGCGAGTAGAACTCGACGATCACCTGCTCGTTGACGCCCTGCTCCATCTCGTCGCGCGTCGGGAGACGGTTGACGGTGGCCTTGAAAGCCTCGGCATTGAGCGTGAGCCAGCCGGGCACGTTGCGGATGCGGTTCTCCTCGAGGTTGCGCGTGGCCATCTGGCGGGAGGCCGGGGTGTTCTTCACCTCGATCTCGTCGCCAGCCTGGACGTTGTAGCTCGCGATGTCGACCTTGTGGCCGTTGACGCGGATGTGGCCGTGGTTGACGAACTGGCGGGCCGCGGCGCGGGACTTGGCGAGGCCGAGGAGATAGACCGTGCTGTCGAGGCGCGTCTCGAGGAGCTGCAGGAAGCGCTCGCCGGTGACGCCGCGCTCCTTCTTCGCGATCTCGAAGGTGCGGCGGAACTGGCGCTCCAGCAGGCCGTAGATGGCGCGGAGCTTCTGCTTCTCATTGAGGCCGACGGCGTACTCGGAGAGCTTGCGGCGGAGCTTGGGACCGTGCTGGCCGGCCGGGTAGCTGCGGCGTTCAAAGGCTTTGCCCGAGCCGAGGATGTGCGTCCCGAAGCGACGGCTGATGCGAGTGGTGGGACCGGTGTAACGAGCCATGTGAGTGGTTGTTTTTTGAAGGTTGGAGGACCGGCCTTAGACGCGACGACGCTTGCGCGGGCGGCAGCCGTTGTGGGGGATGGGAGTGACGTCGACGATCGTGGTGATCTCGAGGCCGATGGCCTGGAGCGCACGGATGGCGCTGTCGCGACCGAGGCCGGGGCCGGACACGCGGATGACGATGTCCTTCAGGCCGTGGGCCATGGCGTTGCGGGCGGCGTCCTGGGCGACGACCTGGGCGGCGTAGGCGGTGGACTTGCGCGAACCGCGGAAGTTGCACTTGCCGGCGCTGGACCAGGCGATGACCTGGCCCTTCTGGTCGGTGATCGAGACGATGGTGTTGTTGAACGAGGCCAGGACATTGACGATGCCCGAGGTGACGTTCTTGGAGCCCTTGGCCTTGCGGACCTTGATCGCACCCAGTTCCTCCTTCAGGAGGTCCTCGGCGGTGGGCTGCTTGGCGACGCCGCCAATGAGCTCAACGGGCTTCTCGGGGGCAGCCGCGGGAGCGGCGGCAGCGCCCTCGGCGGGCGCGGCACCGGCGGCGGCCTTGGCAGCCTTGGGCGCCTTGGCGGGCTTGGCGGCAGCTTCAGCACCCTCGACGGGCGCGGCGGCCTTGGGGGCCTTTTCTTTCTTGGGAGCGGACTTTTCTTCAGCCATGGCGGGGGAGGATTATTCGGCTTTCTTGGCGACACCCACGGTCTTGCGGGGGCCTTTGCGGGTGCGGGCGTTGGTGCTGGTGCGCTGACCGCGGACGGGCAGGCTGCGGCGGTGGCGGATGCCACGATAACAATTGATGGCCTGGAGGCGCTTGAGATTGGCCGCAATCTCACGGCGGAGGTCACCCTCGAGCACCCACTTCTGCTCGGTGATGATGTGCAGGATCTTGTTCAGCTGCTCTTCGGAAAGGTCCGAAGCGCGCATGTCGGGATCAAGACCCGCTTCCTTGACGAGGAAGTCGGCGCGGGTGGGCCCGATGCCGTTGATGTAACGGAGGGAGTACGCGACTTTCTTTTTCGCGGGGATTTCTACACCGAGGAGACGTGGCATGTTGGTTTGGGTTGAGAGTTAGGTTGTGTTGAAAGGGAAAGGAGGAAGGGAAAATCAGGTTTAGCGGGGCAGCGTGAGGATTTCAGGCCCCCGGTCGGTCGTGAGCACCGTGTGTTCGAAGTGAGCGGAATGGGAACCGTCGGTGGTGGCGACCGTCCAGCCATCGGCGAGCGTCTTGGTCCGGTAGCCACCGGCGTTGACCATCGGCTCGATCGCCAGGGTCATCCCCGGGCGGATCTTCGGCCCCGTCCCGCGGCGCCCGAAGTTCGGGATTTCCGGCGGCTCGTGCATGGACTGGCCGACCCCATGGCCGACCAGGTCGCGCACGACGCTGAAGCCGTGGGACTCGACGTGTTCCTGGATGGTCGCCGAGATGTCGCCGATGCGGTTGTTGACGCGGGCCTGCTCGATGCCGAGCTGCAAGGCGCGCTCCGTGACCTGGAGCAGCTGCTGCAGGGCGGGCGTGATGCGGCCGACCGGGACGGTGATGGCGTTGTCGCCGATGTAACCGTTGTATTCGACGGTCACGTCGAGGGAGACAATGTCGCCGTCGCGGAGAATGCGGCGGAGGTTGCCGATGCCGTGGACGACCTCCTCGTTGACCGAGACGCAGATGTAAGCCGGGAAGCGGCGCGATCCGATCTGGTAACCATAGTCGGCGCTGCGGGCGCCGTACGAGGCGATCAGGCCCTTGGCGATCTGGTCCAGATCGTAGGTCGTGATGCCGGGACTGACGTGTTCCTTGAGCTTGGCCAGCACCGTGGCGGCGATGGCACAGGATTCGCGCATGTGGGCGATCCCCTCGGGAGTCTTTTCGGGGATGCTCATGCGGCGTGCACGGTCTCCAGGAGGAGGCCGAGGGTCCTGTAGTGTTGGCGGACCGGTGCGGGCGCATCCGGGGCGGCGGCTACGCCGTCCAGCGATTCATCGCGGGCGTCGAGCCATTCATCCAACACCTGGGCTTGGAGCAACGTAGCCGGGAAGTCCGTCAGGACGAATCCCGCATCAGGTTTGCGCGCGAAAAACCACCGGCGCAGGGCGGCGATGGTGTTTTTGTCGGCGACGGGGCTGCCGTCGCGACCGCGCGAAATCTCCGACCGCATCAGTTTGGCGGGAGAGACGTGCTCAATGTGCAAAGAACGAGTCCGGTGGAGCAGGTTATCCTGGTAGGAATCCGGCGTACCGAGACAGAGGAGCTTGATCTTGGCGGGAGTGCCGCAATCAGCGAAGGGGTCGGAGATGCCAGCCATCACGACCGGAGTAAAGAACTAAAGTGCAAAGTGCCGGATACCCCACGCCGCAAGACCGATCAGGAAGATGACAAGCATCGGGAGAGCGATCTTCATGACCGCCTCGGTGCTCAGGGCATCACCCGTCATCCCGGTGGGGTTGGTGCTGCGGGCGCGGATGCGGCCCTTCTTCAGGAAACCGTCGTAATGGCGCTGGAGCAGGAAGGTCTCGATCTGCTTCATGGTGTCGAGCACCACGCCGACCGTGATCAGCATGCCCGTGCCGCCGAAGAAGATCGCAATACGCTGCGGAACATTGAGTTCGAACAGCAGGAAGTCGGGCATGACCGCGATGATCGTCAGGAAGACGGCGCCCGCGAGGGTCAGCCGGGTCATGATGAAGTCGAGGAACTGAGCCGTCGGCTCACCCGGGCGGACGCCCGGGATGTAGCCGCCGTACTTCTTCAGATCGTCGGCAATCTGGATCGGCTTGAACATCACGGACACCCAGAAGTAGCTGAAGAACAGGATCAGCGACGTGTAGATGGCGTAGTAGGTCCAGTGTCCGCGCAGGAGGTTGTCGGCGAACTCGACCAGGAACTTGATGTTAAAGGCCGCGCCGACCTGCGAGAAGATCTGCTGCGGGAAGAGCAGGATGGCGCTGGCGAAGATCACGGGCATGACGCCCGAGTAGTTGACCTTGAGCGGCAGGAACGAACTCTGGCCGCCCATGACCTTGTTGCCCACGACGCGCTTGGCGTATTGCACCGGGATCTTCCGCTGCCCCTGCACCACCATGATGATGCCCATGGTGACGAGGATGAAGAGAAGGCCCATGACGATGCCCTGCGGCAGGCCGAGGCGGGCGACGCCCACGGGGGCGAAGAAGAGCTGGTAGGTCGCGGCGGCGGCGCCGGGGATGTCGGCCAAGATGCCGACGGTGATGAGCAGCGACACGCCGTTGCCGATGCCGCGCTGCGTAATCTGCTCGCCCAGCCACATCAGGAGCATCGTGCCGGCCGTCATGAAGATGACGGAGGTGATGAGGAAGCCCACCTTGCCGGTGATGACGATGTTGCCGTAAAGGTTGATGTCGTAACCCGGGAAGAGGCGGCCGGGATTCTCGAGGGCGAGGATCAGCAGCGTACCCTGGATGAGACAGATCAGGACCGTCGCGTAACGCGTGTACTGCGTCAGCTTCTGGCGGCCGACATCGCCCTCCTGCTGGAGGCGGCTCAGCGCCGGCACCACCGCGGTCATCAGCTGGAAGATGATGGACGCGCTGATGTAGGGCATGATGCCCAGGGCACCGATGGCACCCTTCACGAGCGCGCCGCCGGTGAACATGTTGTAGAGCCCGACCAGCGCCCCCGAGCCCGCCGCCGTCTGATCCGCGAAGAAGCGCTGCAGCGGATGCGGGTCAATGCCCGGCAGCGGGATGTGCGCCGCCACGCGCGCGACGAACAGCAGGGACAGCGTGTAGAAGATGCGCGAGCGGAGCTCGGGAATCTTCAGGGAGTTCGTGAAGGCGGAAAACACGGCGAGGGATTTACGAGTTACGATTTACGAATTACGAGTTCGGAGTCCGGTTCCGGGTGGCTTGGCACTCGTGAAGCGCGACTCCGAAATCGTAAATGGACCCGGTTTTCAGGCCGTGATGGCCTGGCCGCCGGCTTTCTCGATCTTGGCCTTGGCCGAGGCCGTGAACTTGGCCGCGGTGACCTTGAGGGCGCGGTTCAGTTCGCCGTCGCCGAGGATCTTGACGGTCTTCTCGGTGCCACGGATCAGGCCGGCGGCGGCGAGCGTCGCGGCGTTGACCTCGGTGACCGCGGCGTCGAGCGCGGCGAGTTCGCCGACGTTGACGACCGGGAGTTCGGTGCGGAATTCGTAGTTGTTGAAGCCGCGGTGCGGGAGCTTGCGGTAAAGGGGCATCTGACCGCCTTCGAAACCGGGGCGAATGCTGCCGCCGGAACGGGCCGTCTGGCCCTTGCCGCCGCGACCGGAGGTCTTGCCGTGGCCGCCGCCTTCGCCGCAGCCAACGCGCTTCTTGCGGTGCACGGCACCGGGGACGTTCTTGAGTTCGTGAAGTTTCATGGATGGTTCCTCGGATTGGGCGCCCCACCCCGCCACCGGCGGCGTGGGACTCGGATTGGATTCAGGAGTGACGGGATCAGGATGCCTGGCGCGTGGCCGCGATGTCGGCCGCGAGGCGCAGCTTCTGGAGACCGGCCAGGGTGGCATGCACCACGGCGATGTGGTTCTTGGAACCCATCGACTTGGTGAGCACGTTCTTGACGCCAGCCGCCTCGAGCACGGCGCGCACGCCGCCGCCGGCGATGAGGCCGGTGCCGGTCGTGGCCGGGCGCAGGAGGACGCGGCCGCCGTCGTATTCACCCAGCACCTCGTGCGGGATCGTGTCGCCCTTGAGCTTCACGTTGACGAGGTGCTTGTGGGCGTTGGCGGTGCCCTTCTTGATGGCGTCGGGGACCTCGTTGGCCTTGCCGTAGCCGATGCCGACCTTGCCCTTGCCGTCGCCGACGACGGCGAGGGCGGAGAAGCTGAAGCGGCGGCCACCCTTCACGACCTTCGCGCAGCGGTTGATGAAGACGACCTTCTCGATCATCGTCGGGCCATCGGAGGCCTGCTCGGCGTTGCGGTTGCGGTCGTCACGGCGGGGGCCGCGGTTGAAATCACGGCGCGCCGGACGCGGGGCGCGCTGTTCGGTCGCCGGAGCGGGCGCGGGCGTCGTCTCGGGAGCGGGAGTGGAGGGAGTGGTGTCGGTGCTCATGGGCGATGACTTAGAATGCGAGGCCACCTTCGCGGGCCGCGTCGGCGAACTGTTTGACTTTGCCGTGGTAACGGGCGCCGCTGCGGTCGAAGACCACGGCGGTGATGCCGGCGGCCTTGGCCTTGGCGGCGAAGGCGGTGCCGAGTTCCTTGGCGCCCGCCAGGTTGGCGGCGAGCTTCTTGGAACGGAGGCCGGCGTCGAGGCTCGAGAGGAAGACCAGCGTGGAGCCGGTCTCGTCGTTCACGGCCTGCGCGTAGATGTGCTTGGTGCTGAACTTGACGCAGAGGCGCGGGCGCGCGGCGGTGCCGGTGACCTTCTTGCGGATTCTCCAGCGGCGCTTCTGCAGGAGCTTGGCTTTGTAAATGGTATTCATGGGTGGACCCAGGTGATGGCGGGTTGCGGTTGGCGTTAGGCGACGGTCTTGCCTTCCTTGCGGCGGACACGCTCGCCCACGATGCGGACGCCCTTGCCCTTGTAGGGCTCCGGCGGGTAGTAGCCGCGGATCTCGGCGGTGACGGCACCGACGAGCTGCTTGTCGGCACCCTCGACCTTGAGCTTGGTCTGGTCGGTGACGGTGATCTTGATGCCCTCCGGGATGTCCATCAGGATCGGGTGCGAGTAGCCCAGCGCGAGGTCGAGCTGCTTGCCCTTGAGGTTGGCCTTGAAGCCGACGCCCTGGATCTCGAGCTCCTTGGCGTAGCCTTCGCTGACGCCCTTGACCATGCCGGCGATGACCGAACGGACGGTGCCGTACATCGCCTTGGCGAAGCGGCTGTCATCCTGGGTCGGCGAGACGACGACCTTCTTGTCGGCCACGGTGATGTTGACGACGGGCGCGAAGGTCTTGGCGACCTTGCCCTTGGGGCCCTCGACGCGGACGGTGTGGTCCTTCACTTCGACCTTCACCTTGTCGGGGATGAGAACGGGTTGTTTACCAATGCGGCTCATGGTGCGTGGCTCCTTACCAGACGTTGCAGACGAGTTCGCCACCCGCCTTGTTGCGGCGGCAGTCCTGGTCCTTCATGAGGCCCTTGGACGTGGAGAGAATGGAAATGCCGAGGCCGTTGAGGACGCGCGGAATCTCGGTGTAGCGGTAATACAGGCGGCGGCCCGGGGTGGACACGCGATCGATGCCCGTGATGACCGGGGCGCCGTCGACGTACTTCATCTTCACGACGAGGGTCTTGTGACCCTGGGCGTCCTTGCCGTCGGCGTAGTCGGCGACATAGCCCTCGGCCTTGAGGATGGCCGCGATGGCCTCCTTGAGTTTGGAATGCGGGCTGACGCACTCGGCGAGACGCGCCTTGGACGCATTGCGCAGGCGGGTCAGGAAATCACTGATGGGATCGGTCATGGTGGATGTTGTTTGGGCTGGGGCGGGTCATATCCGACGCACCTTGCGGCACGAAAACTCCCGCCGAAAATGGATTACCAGGAGGATTTGGTGACGCCCGGGATCTTGCCGGCGAGGGCGAGCTCACGGAACTGGATGCGGGACACGCCGAACTTGCGGATGTAGGCGCGCGGGCGGCCGCTCATGGAGCAGCGGTTCTTGACGCGCACGGCGGAAGAGTCGCGCGGCAGCTTGGCCAGCTTCTTCTGCGCGGCGAAGAACTCCGCGTCGGTGGTCGCCGGGTTGGCGAGGATGGCCTTCAGCTCGGCGCGCTTGGCCTGGTATTTCTCCACGAGGAGCACGCGCTTCTTGTTGCGTTCGATGGCGGATGTTTTCGGCATGGCGGGGAGAAAATCAGGCGGCGGTGGTGGTGGTCGTGGGCTTGGCCTCGGAGCGGCGGAACGGCATGCCGAGGAGGCGGAGCAGCTCGCGGCCCTCGTCGTCGGACTCGGCCGTGGTGACGATGGTGATGTCGAGGCCCATGTGCTTCTTGATGGCCTCGAGGTTGATCTCGGGGAAGATCGAGTGATCGGTGATGCCGAGGTTGTAGTTGCCCTGGCCGTCCAGCTTCGGGGACACGCCGCGGAAGTCGCGGATGGAGGGCAGCGCCACCGCCAGCAGGCGGTAGAGGAATTCCCACATGTTGTTGCTGCGCAGCGTGACACAGCAGCCGACGACCTGCCCCTGGCGGAGCTTGAAGTTCGAGATCGCCTTCTTGGACTTGGTCAGGACGGGCTTCTGGCCGGTGATCTGCGCGAGGTCGCGCTGCACGTCGGCGATCTGGTTCTTGTCGGCCTCGGCGTCGATACCGGTATTCACGACGATCTTGGTGATCTTCGGCACCTGGTGCTTGTTTTTGTAACCGCGGCTCTTCACGAGTTCAGGGGCGACCTGCTCGACGTAGAGTTTCTTGAGTGTGGGAACGTAGCTCATGTTGAGGGCCACCGGATTTCCGACCCGGCGGCAAGGAAGTGAGATTTAAGTGGAAAAGCGGCGAATAACGCAGGTCCGGGGGACGCTTGGCAAGCGCGCAGTGGTCCGGCCTCAGGAGGCGGCCGCGGCGGGAGCGGCCTTCTTCCGCTTGCTGGCATCGAAGGTCGCCTGGAGCATGAGGTTGGAGAGGTGCACGGAACCCTCGCGCTCGGCGATGGTGCCCTGCGGGTGCTCCTGGGACTTCTTGAGATGCCGCTTGATCATGGCGACGCCCTCGACGCGGGCGCGCCGGCTCTTGGCGATGATCTCGAGGACCTTGCCGGACTTGCCCTTGTGGGCGCCGGCGATGACGACCACCTGGTCGCCGCGTTTGACGTGGAATTTCTGGGCCATGTTAGAGAACCTCCGGGGCGAGCGAGATGATCTTCATGAAGTTCTTCGCGCGCAGCTCGCGGGCGACGGGGCCGAAGATGCGGGTGCCCTTCGGGTTGTTCGTCGCGTCGATGATGACGCAGGCATTGCTGTCGAAACGCAGGTAGCTGCCGTCGGGACGACGGACCGGCACCTTCGTGCGGACGACGACGGCCTTGGCGACCTCGCCCTTCTTCACGGTGGCGTCGGTGACGCTGTCTTTGATGTGAACGGTGATGATGTCGCCGACGCCGGCAGAGTCAGTGTTCTGACCCTTGCGGCTGATCATGGCGGCCTTGCGGGCGCCGGTGTTGTCGGCAACCTCGAGGATAGAGCGCAGTTGAATCATGGCAGGCCTCCTGGAGTGATGGGTTTAGGGTTGGTGGGCCGCGGCGCTCAGGCCTTGGCGGGTTCTTTGGCGGTTTCCTTGGCGGTCTTGGTCGGGACGGTCTCGGCGACGTCCTTCTCGGTGACGGCCTCGGGGGCGACGGCGACGGCGCGCTCGATGATGGAGATGATGCGCCAGCGCTTCAGGCGGCTGAGCGGACGCGTCTCCATGAGCTCGACCTTGTCGCCGAGGTTGGTCTCGTTCTTCTCGTCGTGCGCGTGCACGACGGTCTGGCGATTGACCACCTTGTGGTAAAGCGGATGCGGTGACTTGTACGGGATGGTCACCTTGACGGACTTGTCGCCCGAGCGGCTGGTGACGAAACCGACGAGGGTCTTGCGGCGATTGTGGCGGACGTGGGTGGACATGGCTTAGGGCGCCTCAGGCGGCTTGGCTTTTCTTCTGTTTCAGAATGGTCTCGAGGCGGGCGACGTCCTTGCGGAGGCTGCGCAGCTCATGGGTCTTCTCCACCTGGCCGGTGTGCTTGCGGAGGCGCAGCTGGCCGAGCTGGCCGCGGATTTCGCGGAGCTTGGTGCTGATCTCGCCGGGGGAGAGTTCGCGGATTTCTTTGGAAGTCATGACGGGACGGCGTTTGGGTTGGCGGTTCAGGCCTGGGTGCCTTCGCGCACGATGAAACGGCAGCGGAAGGGCAGTTTGGCGTCGGCCAGGCGGAAGGCCTCCTTGGCGACGGTGACGGGCACGCCGGCGAGCTCGAAGAGAACGGCGCCGGGCTTGACGACGGCGACGTAGAACTCGACCGGGCCCTTGCCCTGGCCCATGCGGGTCTCGGCGGGCTTCTTGGTGACGGGCTTGTGCGGGAAGACGCGGATCCAGAGTTTGCCCTTGCGCTTCAGGTGGCGCGAGATGGTGACACGGGCGGCCTCGATCTGCTGGCCGGTCATGGGACCGCGGGTGAGCGACTGCAGGCCGAATTCACCGAAGGCGAGCGTGTTGCCGCGCTTGGCGTTGCCGGAGCGGGAACCCTTCTGGGATTTGCGGAATTTGGTACGGGCGGGAGCGAGAGCCATGGTGGCGAAGTGGTAAGGTTTAAGTTGTAAGGTTTAAGTCGGAGGCACCGATGCCGGGCAGGCAGCTTGCGCTCTTACCCCTTAAAGCTTAGCGACTGGGTTCAGTTGTTGTCGGACTCCTTTTTGCAGATCCAGCACTTGACGCCGATCTTGCCGTACACGGTGAGGGCCTCGGCGAAGCCGTAGTCGATGTTCTCGCGCAGGGTGTGCAGCGGGACGCGGCCCTTGCGCTGCCACTCGCGGCGGGCGATGTCGGAACCGCCGAGGCGGCCCGAACACTGAATGCGGATGCCCTCGGCGCCCAGGGCCATGGCCATCTCGACGGCCTTCTTCATGGCGCGGCGGAAGGCGATGCGGCGCTCGAGCTGGAGGGCGACGTTCTCGGCGACGAGCGCGGCCTCGATCTCGGGCTTCTTGACCTCCTGGATGTCGAGGAGGATCTCCTTGCCGGTCAGCTTGGCGAGCTCCTCCTTGATCTTCTCGATCTCCTGGCCCTTGCGCCCGATGACGATGCCGGGGCGGGCGGTGTAGATCTTCACGCGGACGCGGTTGGACGCGCGCTCGATGAAGATGCGCGGCACGGAGGCCTGCTTGAGCTTCTCCATGAGCTTCTCGCGGATGATCTGGTCCTCGAGGAGCAGCTTGGGAAATTCCTTCTTGCCCGCGTACCAGCGGGACTGCCAGTTGCGGCGGATGGCGAGGCGGAAGCCGGTCGGATTGGTCTTTTGGCCCATGGGGAAATCAGTTGGAGTTGCCGTCGGTGAGGACGATGCGGATGTGCGACATCTTCTTGCGGCGGGGCATCGCGGAACCGCGGGCCCCGGCCTTGAAGCGCTTGAGGACCGGACCGTTCTCCACGATCGCGCTCTTCACGGTGAGGCTGTCGGCCGAGAGGTTCTGGTTGTTCTCGGCGTTGGCGATCGCGCTCTTGAGGGTCTTGACGATGAGGCGCGCGGACTTGCGCGGGATGAGCGTCAGGTAATCGACGGCTTCCGCGGCCTTGCGGCCTTGGATCGTGCGGGCCACCTCGCGCACCTTCTTGGGCGACATGCGCGCGTAGCGGGTGAGGGCTTGGACTTCCATGATGATGATTCCTTCGGAGGCGACAGCAGGACCGCGAGGTCCCCTGCCCTTTTGGTGATGGGACGTAGGTTAAGGTTTAGATGGCCTTGGCGGTGTGGGCGCCGTGCGACTTGAAGATACGGGTCGGGGCGAACTCACCCAGCTTGTGGCCGACCATGTTCTCGGTGACGTAGACGGCGATGAACGCCTTGCCGTTGTGCACGCTGAACGTGTGGCCGATGAAATCGGGGGTGATGGTCGAGCGGCGGGACCAGGTCTGGATGGGCTTCTTGGCGCCGGACTTGGCCGCCTTCTCGATCTTCTCGAGCAGGTGATAATCGACGAAGAAACCTTTTTTGATGGAACGGGCCATGGTACGAGGTCGTTGGGATTACTTTTGGCCGCGCGGCTTGCGACCGTTGTGGTGGACGATGATGAGGCTGTTGGACGGCTTGGCGCGGCGGCGGGTGACGAAGCCCTTGGCGAGCTGGCCCCACGGCGACACGAGGTGCTGGCGACCGCCACCACCCTTGGACTTGC
Organism: Opitutaceae bacterium; assembly: GCA_019634615.1. Taxonomy (GTDB): domain Bacteria; phylum Verrucomicrobiota; class Verrucomicrobiia; order Opitutales; family Opitutaceae; genus UBA2377. The sequence goes on along the minus strand of JAHCAZ010000008.1, from coordinate 45,464 downwards.
CCTGGCCGCCACCGTTGGGGTGATCGACCGGGTTCATCGCCATACCGCGCACGGTCGGGCGAACGCCGAGCCAGCGCTTGCGGCCGGCCTTGCCCAGCGACTGCTGGTTGTGGTCGGTGTTGCCGACCTCGCCGATGGTGGCGCGGCACTTCGGGTTGACGAGACGGAGCTCGCCGGAAGGCATCTTCAGCTGGGCGAAGCCGCCCTCGACGGCCACGAGCTCAAGGCCCGCGCCGGCGGAGCGAGCGAGCTGCGCGCCACGGCCGGGGACGAGCTCCACGCAATGGAGCCGCGTCGACGGGGGGATGATCTCGAGCGGGAAGTTGTTGCCGACGTTGAAGTCGTTCGTCGTGGCCTTGTTGGAGGTCACGATGGTGTCGCCGGCCTTGAGACCCTTGGGAGCGATGATGTAGCGCTTCTCGCCGGTCGCGTAGGCGACGAGCGCCAGGTGCGCGGTCCGGTTGGGATCATACTCGATGGCCTGCACGCGGGCCGGCACATCGAGGATGTCGCGCTTGAAGTCGATGATGCGGTACAGCTGCTTGTGGCCACCGCCGCGGTGACGCGACGTGACGCGACCATAGACGTTGCGGCCGCCGGTCTTCGGCTTCGGCTCGGTGAGCTTGCGCTGCGGGCGCGCCTTCGAGACCTCGACCTTGTTCAGGGAGGTGAAGCGGCCGGCCGGCGTGAGGGGACGGAAGGATTTGATGGGCATGTTGGGTTTCTCCTGGGTCGACGGCTCAGACGAGCTCGATCTTGTCGCCGGCCTTGAGCGTCACGATGGCCTTCTTGTAGTCGGAACCGACAACCGGGCGGCCGGCGCGGCTGCGCTTGTTCTTGCCGCGGTAGTTCTGGATGTTCACGCGGCGGACGGTGACCTTGAAGGCCTCCTCGACGGCAGCGGCCACGGTGTGCTTGGTGGCGGCGACATCCACCTCGAAGGTGTACTGGCCGAGGTCGGCCGACAGCTTGTTGGACTTCTCCGTGAGGCGGAGGTGCTTGAGCACTTGGTCGACTTTCATTAGTTCTTACCTCCGTTGACGCGGGCGATGATGGCCTCGAGCGCCTTGGTGCTGACGATGATCTTCTGGTACTGGGCGAGATCGAGCGTGTTGAGCTTGGCGGCCTCCTGGAGGGAGATGCGCTCGATGTTGCGCGCGGCGCGGGCGGCCTCGACGCTGAACGGCGCGTCGACCAGGAGCACCTTGCCCTTGGGGGCGATGCGGCCGACGACCTCGTTGACGAGCTTCGTCTTGGGCTGGGCCACGGCGAACTGCTCGATGACGGCGATTTCACCGGCCGAGGCGCGGTCAAACAGCGCGCGGCTGAAGGCGAGCGCCTTCACCTTGCCGTTGATCTTCTTGGAATAGTCGCGGGGCTTCGGGCCGAAGACGACGCCACCGCCGACCCACAGGGGCGAGCGGATGGAGCCGGCGCGGGCGCGGCCGGTGCCCTTCTGGCGCCACGGCTTCTTGCCACCGCCGCGGACTTCGCCGCGGGTCTTGGTGGAGTGCGTGCCCTGGCGGTTGTTGGCGTTGATGGCGACGATCACTTCCTTGACGGCCTGGAGGCCCTTGTCGCCTTCGAAGGTGGGCAGACCGGCGAATTCCTTTTCGCTGCTGGTTTTGCCGTCGGAGCTGAAGACAGTAAGTTTCATGGGTGCGGTTTCTCCCGGTTAGGCTTTCGGCTGGCCCTTGATGGCGCTGCGGACGATCACGTCGTCGCCGTTGGCGCCGGGGATGGCTCCCTTGACGAGGAGCAGATTCTTGTCGGCGATGATCTTGACGACGCGCAGGTTCTGCACCGTGCGCTTCACGCTGCCCATGTGGCCGGGCATCGCCTGGTTCTTCCACACGCGGCCGGGCGTCTGACGCATGCCGATGGCGCCGATGCGGCGGTGGAACATGGAGCCGTGGGAGGCGGGACCGCCGGCCACGCGATAGCGGCGGACGACGCCCTGGAAGCCTTTGCCCTTGGTGATGCCGATCACGTCAATCAGCTGGCCTTCGGCGAAGGCCGTGACCGTGACGACGTCGCCGACCTTGACGGTCGGGGCGGTGGCGAGGCGCACTTCGCTCAGCACGCGGGGGGCGCGGTCGAGACCGGCCTTCTTGGCGTGATTGAGCTCGGCCTTGCTGGCGTTGCCGTTCTTCTGGGCGGCGAAGCCGATCTGGACGGCGTTGTAGCCGTCGGTTTCCGCGGTCTTGACCTGCACCACGGTGCAGGGGCCGGCCTCGACCACGGTGACGGGCACGAGCACATTCTGTGCGTCGTAGACCTGCGTCATTCCGATTTTTTTGCCTAAGAGCGATGAGATCATGGGCTAAGTGGTAGGTGGAAGGGTTTCCGTTTGTGACCTACATTAGAGGGACCCAGCGGTGCGCGGGGCGCACATGGGCAACTGCTAACTGAAGGACTGTGGAATCAGTTGGTTATACGTTGATGGTGATATCTACGCCGGAGGGCAGATTGAGTTTCTTGAGCTCGTCGACCGTCTGGGCGGTGGGCTCGATGATGTCGATGAGGCGCTTGTGCGTGCGCGACTCGAACTGCTCCATGGACTTCTTGTCCACGTGCGGCGAACGGTTGACCGTCAGCTTGTCGATGCGGGTCGGCAGCGGAATGGGGCCGGAGACGCGGGCGCCGGAGCGCTTGGCCGTCTCGACGATCTCCAGTGCCGACTGGTCGATGACACGATAGTCGAAGCCCTGGAGTTTGATGCGAATGCGTTGGCCTTTCATGGCGAAAAAAGAACGAAGGGTTTAGGTGCGGGCGGGAGCCTTGACGGAAGATTCGACGATCTTGGCGAGCAGCGAGTTCGGGACCTGCTCGAAGTGCGACGGCGTGATGGAGGCGCTCGCGCGGCCCTTGGAGAGGGAGCGGATGTCCGTCACGTAACCGAAGAGGGTCTCGAGCGGAACGTGCGCGTTGATGATGGTCGCGCCGTTCTTGTTTTCCATGCCCTGAATCGCGCCGCGGCGGCGGTTGATGTCGCCCATGAGATCGCCGGCGTACTCCTCCGGCGTGGTGACCTCGACGCCCATGATGGGCTCGAGCAGGATCGGACCGGCCTGCTTCATGGCTTCCTTGAAGCCGAAGATGCCGGCCATCTTGAACGCGAGCTCGGACGAGTCGACCTCGTGGAAGGAACCGTCGACGATGCGGACCTTGACGTCCACGACCGGGTAACCCGCGACGACGCCGTTGTTGGCGCCCTCGAGGATGCCCTCGGTGGCGGGCTTGATGAATTCCTTCGGGATGACGCCACCAACGATCTCGTTGATGACCTCGACGCCCTTGCCCTTTTCATTGGGCTCGATCTTGACTACGACGTGGCCGTACTGGCCCTTGCCGCCGGACTGACGGATGAACTTGCCTTCGCCGTCGGCCAGCTTGGTGACAGTCTCGCGGTAGGCGATCTGCGGCTTGCCGGAAGTCGCCTCGACCTTGAACTCGCGCTTCATGCGGTCGCGGATGATGTCGAGGTGCAGCTCGCCCATGCCGGCGAGGATGGTCTGGCCAGTGTCCGGGTCGGTCTTGACCTTGAGGGTCGGATCCTCGGCGACGAGGCGCTGAAGGGCCGTGCCCATCTTTTCCTGGTCGGCCTTCGAGTTCGGCTCAATCGACATCGCGATGACCGGCTCCGGGAAGGACGGCGGCTCGAGACGGATGTCAAAATCCTCGTCGCAGAGCGTGTCGCCGGTGATGACGTCCTTGACGCCGACCAGCGCGCAGATGTCGCCCGCGTAAGCCTTGTCGATTTCCTCACGGTCCATCGCGCGCATCAGCACGAGGCGCGAGACGCGCTCGCTGCGCCGGGTGCGCGGGTTGTACAGCGACATGCCCTTCGTCAGGGTGCCGGTGTAGACGCGGTAGAACACGAGCTTGCCGACAAAGGGATCGGTCCAGAGCTTGAAGGCCAGGCCGGCCAGCTTGGCATTGTCATCGACGACGGCTTCGACCGGCTGGCCATCGGTGTTCTGGCCCTGCATGGGCGGCAGATCGAGCGGGTTGGGCAGGTAGTTGACGACGCAGTCGAGCAGGCGCTGGATACCCTTCTTCTTGAAGGCGGAGCCCGGCACGACGCCGACAAACTTCATCGATACCGTGGCCTTGCGCACCGCGAGGATCAGCTCCTCCGTGGTGATGGCCTCGCCGCCGAGGTACTTTTCCGCAATGACGTCGTCGAAATCCGAGACGGCCTCGATGAGCTTCTCGCGGTACTCCTTGGCCTGCGCCGCGTATTCGGCCGGGATTTCCGCCGTGACCGGCTCCATGCCGAGCGGATCCTTCGTGTCGTCGAAGAGGTAGGCGATATTCTGGACCAGATCGATCACGCCGTTGAAGTTGTCTTCTTGGCCGATCGGGATGTAGAGGGGGTGGGCGTTGGCCTTGAGCTTCTCGCGCATCTCGGAGACCGCGCGGAAGTAGTTCGCGCCCGTGCGATCCATCTTGTTGACGAACGCGATGCGCGGCACGCCGTACTTGTTGGCCTGGCGCCAGACGGTCTCAGACTGCGGCTGGACGCCGGCGACCGCGCAGAATACGGCGATGGCGCCGTCGAGCACGCGCATGGAGCGCTCCACCTCGGCGGTGAAGTCGACGTGCCCAGGGGTGTCGATGATATTGATGCGCTGCTTGATACCCTTCCACGGACCGTACGAGGCATTCCAGGCACAGGAGATGGCGGCGGCAGTAATCGTGATACCGCGCTCGCGCTCCTGCTCCATCCAGTCGGTCACCGCCGTGCCTTCATGGACCTCGCCCATCTTGTGGACGGCGCCCGTGTAGAAGAGGATGCGTTCGCTGGTGGTCGTCTTGCCGGCATCGATATGCGCGGCAATGCCAATGTTGCGCGTCCACTCGAGCGGAAAAGCGCGATCCTTGGCATTGGCCGAAGCGACCTTCGACTTGTCGGTAACGACGGAAATCTTGACGGGAGAAGCCATGTAGCGGAGTCCTTCGGGTCCTTACCAGCGGAGGTGGGCAAAGGCACGATTCGCCTGAGCCATCTTGTGGGTGTCTTCCTTCTTCTTAACCACCGTGCCGGTGTTGTTGTAGGCATCGATGATCTCGGCCGCGAGGGCGTCCTTCATCGGCAGGCCCTTGCGGGCGCCGGCTGCGGACACGATCCAGCGGAGCGCGAGCGACTCCTGGCGCTCGAAGGAAATTTCAACCGGCACCTGGTAGGTGGCACCACCGACGCGGCGGCTCTTCACCTCGAGGCGGGGACGCGCGTTCTCGAGCGCACCAAGAAGGAGGTCGACCGGATTGCCCTTGTCGAGCTTCTCCGAGACCTTCTCGAAGGCTCCGTAGACAATGCGCTGGGCAAGATTCTTCTTGCCGCTCTTCATGATGACGTTGACCAGGTGCGCGACGAGCGGGCTGTTGTAGCGGGAATCGGGCTCGGCCTGACGCTTGGTGGCTCTGTGACGGCGTGACATGACTTAAATCGGATTTGGGAAAGAACGGTTATTTGGCGGCCTTCGGACGTTTGACGCCGTATTTGGAACGGCTGCGACGACGCTTCTCGACGCCCGTGGCGTCGAGGGTACCGCGGACGATGTGGTAACGGACGCCGGGGAGATCCTTAACGCGGCCACCGCGGACGAGCACGATGGAGTGCTCCTGCAGGTTGTGGCCCTCGTCCGGGATGTAGGAAATCACCTCGTTGCCGTTCGTCAGACGAACCTTGGCGACCTTACGGATCGCGGAGTTCGGCTTCTTGGGCGTGCGGGTCATGACCTGCACGCACACACCGCGGCGGAAAGGGTTGCCTGCCAAAGCCGGGGACTTCGACTTGGCGGTCACCTTGCGGCGGCCTTTGCGCACGAGTTGATTGATGGTCGGCATACGAATATGGGAGTGTAAATTAGGGAAAAGAGGAAAAAGCTACCTGAGGCCAAATGCTCGGCAAGAACTTTTTGGCGAAAAGTATCGATGTTCGCGAAATTCGGGATTCAGCCCCGGTTCGCGAGGGAAAACGCACTCCCGGCAGAGCCGGAGATGCGGCAAAAAGAGATGTGGAGCGGGTGAACCTCCGCAGGTTCGCCGCGGAGATCAAGCCCGAATCACAACCGAGGCCGAATTAGGCAAAAAAAACGCCCGGCGGTGAAGCCGGGCGATAAACCGCAGGGAGCTAGGCTCTACATGCAGTTTTTGGCGGGAGGAGTGACAATCGTTGGCAAGCCGCCACCTTTGACAAGCCGAAACTTGGCGCCCTGCCGAAATGAAAGAGCCGCGGACTCGCGTCCGCGGCTCTGAAGTTTGGGATGCCCTGCCCCGCCTTACGAGGCCTCGGTGGCCTTGGCCTCGTCCACCGGGAGTTCGGCCCCGAAGGGCAGCGTGACCTTCAGCTGCTTGTACTTCGGCAGGCCGGTGCCCGCCGGGATCAGGTGACCCATGATCACGTTCTCCTTGAAGCCCTTGAGCATGTCCACCTTGCCGAGAGTCGAGGCGTCGGTGAGGACGCGCGTCGTCTCCTGGAAGGAGGCCGCCGAGATAAAGGACTCGGTCTCGAGGGAGGCCTTAGTGATGCCAAGCAGGATGGGCTCGGCCTCGGCGGGCTTGCCGCCGGCCTCCTCCAGCCGCTTGTTCTCCACCAGGAACGCCGCCCGGTCGACCTGCTCACCCCAGAAGAACTCGCTGTCGCCCGGATCGGTGATCCGGACCTTGCGGAGCATCTGGCGGATGATGATCTCGATGTGCTTGTCGTTGATGGTCACACCCTGGAGGCGATAGACTTCCTGCACCTGGGAGATGAGGAAATCGTAGAGCGCGGACGGGCCGAGGATCTCGAGGATCTCGTGCGGGTCGGCGGCGCCCTCGGTGAGGTGCTGGCCCTTGTGGACGACGTCACCCGGCTGCACGATGATATGCTTGCCGGTCGGGATGAGGTGCTCCTCCTCCTGCGCGGTCTCCTCGTTCTTGACGACGAGCTTGCGCTTGCCGCGGACGGTGCCCTCGAACGAGACGATGCCGTCGATGCGGGACATCTCGGCGGCGTCCTTCGGGCGGCGGGCCTCGAAGAGCTCGGCCACGCGCGGCAGACCGCCGGTGATGTCCTTGGTCTTGGAGGCCTGGCGCGGCGTCTTGGCGAGCAGCGCACCGGGCTGGATGATGTCGCCCTCGTTGACGGCGATCTGGGCGCCGACCGGGATCGAATAGGCGGCGAGCGCCTTGTGCTTGGCGTCGCGCACCTCGATCTGCGGGTTGAGGTCTTCCTTGTGCTCGATGACGACCGTGGCGATGCGACCCGACGATTCGTCGAGTTCACGCTTCACCGTGACACCGGGGATCATGTCCTTGAACACGAGCGTGCCACCCTTTTCGGAGAGCACGGGGATGTTGTACGGATCCCACTGCGCGAGGACTGCGCCCTTCTCGATCTTGGCGCCGTCGGCCACGTGGAGGAAGGAGCCGACAACGATGTTGTACGTCTCGAGTTCCTTGTCCTCGGCGTCGAGGATCTGGATGGAGCCGGTCTTGTTGAGTACGATGGCCGCGCCCTCGGCGGTCTCGACGAGGCGCAGGCCGCGGTAGCGGACAGTGCCGCTCGCGCGGACACGGATCTCGGGCGTCTTGAAGCCGCCGGACGCGACGCCACCGATGTGGAACGTACGCATCGTCAGCTGCGTGCCGGGCTCACCGATGGACTGGGCGGCGATGATGCCGACCGAGTCACCGATCTTGGCAACCTTGTTGGTCGCGGGATTGATGCCGTAGCTCTTGGCGTCGATGCCGGCCGTGCTGGTCGAGGTGAGCGGCGACATGACCTTCACGCGCTCGATGCCGACGTCCTCGATCTTGGCGGCAATCTCCTCGGTGACGAGTTCACCCGAGCCGACGATGACCTCGCTCGGGTTGAGCGGGTTGACCACGTCGTCGCTGGAGAAGCGGCCGATGATCCGCTCCTTGAGGCCGACGATCTCGTCGTCGCCCTCGTAGATGGCCTTCTTCCAGACGCCGTCGCGGGTGCCGCAGTCGTCCTCGGCGATGATGACGTCCATGGCCACGTCGCACAGCTTGCGGGTGAGGTAGCCGGCGTCCGCGGTCTTGAGCGCGGTGTCGGCCAGGCCCTTGCGGGCGCCGTGGGTGGAGATGAAGTACTCGAGCACCGTGAGGCCCTCGCGGAAGGAGGACAGGATGGGACGCTCGATGATCTCGCCGGAGGGCTTGGCCATGAGGCCGCGGGTGCCGCACAGCTGGCGAACCTGCTGCTTGTTACCGCGGGCGCCGGAGTCCATCATGATGTACACCGGGTTGACCTCGTTGCGGCCGTCGTTGCCCTCGAGCTTGGCGAAGACCTCCTTCGCGATCTTGTCGGTGGTGCCGGTCCACAAGTCGATGACCTTGTTCTTCCGCTCGCCCTCGGTGATGATGCCCTTGTTGAACTGGGCCTCGACCTCGGCGATCTTCTTGCGGGTCTCGGCGACGATCTCCTTCTTGGTCTCAGGGATGATCATGTCGTCGATACCGATCGAGATGCCCGCCTGGAACGCGGTCTGGAAGCCGAGTTCCTTCAGCTTGTCGAGCGTCTCGACCGTCACGGCCTCACCCGCCACCTTGTAGGTGTTGAGAATGAGGTCGCCCAGCTTGCCCTTCGGCACGGGGAAGTTCACGAAGCCGAGTCCGGCGGGCCAGATCTGGTTGAAGATCACGCGGCCCACCGTGGAACGGAGGACGCGGCGCTCCTTGTTGCCGAAGACCGTGTCGCGACCGAAGTCGGGATTCGGGATCTCGACCCAGTCGTGCACCCTGAGGGCGCCGTCGGCCTTGGCGTAGAGGACTTCCTGCAGGCCGCTGAGGAGCGGCACGCGCTCGCCCTTGGCCGGCTTCTTGCGCGGCTCGATGGTGAGGTAGTAGGCGCCAAGGACGATGTCCTGCGAGGGCGTGAGGATCGGCTTGCCGGACGAAGGCGAGAAGATGTTGTTCGTCGCCATCATCAGGAGCTTGCACTCCATGATCGCCTCGAGGGAGAGCGGCACGTGCACGGCCATCTGGTCGCCGTCGAAGTCCGCGTTGTAGGCGGTGCAGACGAGCGGATGGATGCGGATGGCCTCGCCCTCGATGAGGACGGGCTCGAAGGCCTGGATGGAGAGGCGGTGGAGCGTCGGCGCGCGGTTGAGCAGCACCGGGTGGCCCTTGGTGACCTCCTCCAGGATATCCCACACCTCGGGGGACTTCTTCTCGATCATCTTGCGGGCACCGCGGACGGTGTGGACGAAGCCGAGTTCCTTGAGGCGGCGGATGATGAACGGCTCGAACAGGACGAGCGCCATCTTCTTCGGCAGACCGCACTGGTTGAGCTTGAGCTCGGGACCGATGACGATGACGGAGCGGCCGGAGTAATCGACGCGCTTGCCGAGGAGGTTCTGGCGGAAGCGGCCCTGCTTGCCCTTGAGCATGTCGGACAGGGACTTCAGCGGGCGGTTGCCGGCGCCGGTGACGGGACGGCCGTGGCGGCCGTTGTCGAAGAGGGCGTCGACGGCCTCCTGCAGCATGCGCTTCTCGTTGTGGATGATGACGTCGGGCGTCTTCAGCTGCATCAGGTTCCGCAGGCGATTGTTGCGGTTGATGACGCGGCGGTAGAGGTCGTTGAGGTCGGAGGTCGCGAAGCGGCCGCCCTCGAGCGGGACGAGCGGGCGCAGGTCCGGCGGGATGACGGGGAGCACCTCGAGGACCATCCACTCGGGACGGCTCTTGGAATGGATGAAGCCCTGGATGACCTTGAGGCGCTTCGAGAGCTTCTTCTTGATCTGCTTCGACTTGGTGGCGCGCATCTGCTCGTGCAGCTCGGCCACGGTCGCCTCCATGTCGGTCTTGGCGAGCGCGTCGCGCACGGCCTCGGCGCCCATCTTGGCGACGAAGGAATCGTCACCGTACTCGTCGATGGCCTGGCGGTACTCGGTGTCGGTGAGCAGCTGGTGCGGCTCGAGCGGGGTCTTGCCCGGGTCGATCACCATGTAGTTCTCGTAGTAGATCACGCGCTCGAGCGAGCGGGCGGTCATGTCGAGCAGGAGGCCGAGGCGGCTCGGCATGCTCTTGAGGAACCAGATGTGCGAGACCGGCACGGCCAGCTCGATGTGGCCCATGCGCTCGCGGCGGACGCGGGCGATGGTAACCTCGACGCCGCAACGATCGCAGACGACATCCTTGTACTTGATGCGCTTGTACTTGCCGCAGGCGCACTCGTAGTCGCGCACCGGGCCGAAGATCTTCTGGCAGAAGAGGCCGCCCGGCTCGGGCTTGAAGGTGCGGTAGTTGATGGTCTCGGGATTCTTGACCTCGCCCTTGGACCATTTGCGGATCGTGTCGGGCGACGCGACGGTGATGGAGACGCAATCGAAGGGGTTTTCGATGTCGCCCAGGGCGTTGCGAACTTCCTCGCGAACGGCGGAACCGGCGGTTTCAGAGGGTTGAATGCTCATGTGTGCTTTCCCTGTTTTTGTTTAAAGGCTGCGAAGGTGTTCAGGAGCCGAAGCCCAGCGCATCGCGTTTGTTGAGCTTGATGTCCAGGCCGAGGGACTGGATTTCCTTGATCAACACGTTGAAGGACTCGGGCGTGCCGGCCTGCAGCGTGTTGTCGCCCTTGACGAGCGACTCGTAGATCTTGGTGCGGCCCTGCACGTCGTCGGACTTGACGGTGAGCAGTTCCTGCAGCGTGTGCGCCGCGCCGTAGGCCTCGAGCGCCCACACTTCCATTTCGCCGAAGCGCTGGCCGCCGTACTGGGCCTTGCCGCCCAGGGGCTGCTGCGTGACGAGGGAGTACGGGCCGACCGCGCGCGCGTGGATCTTGTGCGACACGAGGTGGTTCAGCTTCATCATGTAGATGTAGCCGACGACGACCTCCTGATCGATCTTCTCGCCGGTGCGACCGTCGAAGAGCGGGCTCTTGCCGGAGGAGGGCAGCTTCGCGTCCTTGAGGTATTCGCGGACTTTCTTTTCCGGAATGCCGTCGAACACGGGCGTCGCCACCTTGATGCCGAGCTTTTTGCAGGCCCAGCCGAGGTGCGTCTCGAGCACCTGGCCCACGTTCATGCGCGAAGGCACGCCGAGGGGATTGAGGCAGATCTCGACGGGGGTGCCGTCAGGGAGGAACGGCATGTCCTCCTCGGGCACGATCTTGGCGACCACGCCCTTGTTGCCGTGGCGGCCGGCCATCTTGTCGCCGACCTCGAGCTTCTGCTTGGTGGCGATGTAGACCTTGACCTGCTTGATGGCGCCGGTGCCGTCACCCTCGCCCGCCTCGACCGCGCCGACCTTGCGTTCGCGGTCGCTCTCGAGCTCGTCGAACTTGGTCTGGTAGCTGCCGATGATCTCCATGATCTTGATGCGAACCGGGGACGGGTCGATCTGGACGTGCTTGGAGACCGCCGCGAGCTTGCGCAGGAGGGTCTTGGTGATCTTGCGGTTGGCCGGGATGATGATCTCGCCGGTCTCGCCGTTGATGACGTCGAGCGGGATCTTCTCGCCGAGGAGGATGTTGGAAAGCGCCTCGGTGAGGCCCTCGCGCAGCTTGTCCATCTGCGTCTTGTACTCCTCCTGGATCTGCTTGATCTGGCGGCGACGGTCCGAGGGCGAGAGCTTCTCGACCTGGTTGTCGATGCGGGACGACACCTTGACGTCCATGATGATGCCGGCGGCGCCGGACGGGACGACGAGGGACGTGTCCTTCACGTCGGCGGCCTTCTCACCGAAGATGGCGCGGAGGAGCTTCTCCTCGGGCGCGAGCTCGGTCTCGGACTTCGGGGTGATCTTGCCGACGAGGATGTCGCCGGGCTTCACCTCGGCGCCGATGCGGATGACGCCGTTGTGATCGAGGTTCTTGAGGGCTTCCTCGCCCACGTTCGGGATGTCGCGCGTGATCTCCTCGGGCCCGAGCTTGGTGTCGCGGGCCGTGACCTCGAATTCCTGGATGTGGATCGAGGTGAAGATGTCCTCGCGGAGCACCTTCTCGGAGATGAGGATCGCGTCCTCGAAGTTGTAGCCGTTCCAGGGCATGAACGCGACGAGCACGTTGCGGCCCAGGGCCATCTCGCCGTGGTCGGTCGAGGGACCGTCGGCGATGATCTGGCCGGTCTTGATCTTCTGGCCGTGCTTGACGATCGGCTTCTGGTTGAAGTTCGTGCCCGCGTTCGAGCGCATGAACTTGCGCAGCTCGTAGACGTGGACGCCGTTCTTGGGATCGTTCTTCACCGAGCGCGGCAGCTCGCCGTCCTTGGTGATGACGATGCGCTTGGCGTCGACAGAGGCGACGATGCCGGCCTCCTCGGCGACGACGACGATCTTGGAGTCGCGGGCGACGCGCTCCTCGATGCCGGTGCCGACGAAGGGCGCCTCGGTCTGGAGCAGTGGCACGCCCTGGCGCTGCATGTTCGCGCCCATGAGCGCGCGATTCGCGTCGTCGTGCTCAAGGAACGGGATCATGCCGGCGGCGATGGAGATGACCTGCTTGGGCGAGACGTCCATGAGGTCGACCTCGGCGGCGGGCACCTCGATGAAGTTGCCGTCCTGGCGGGAAGTGACCTTGCCGACGAAGTGGCCCTTGTCATCGATCTCGGCGTTGGCCTGGGCGATGATCTTGCCCTCCTCCTGGTCGGCGGTCAGGTACTCGATCTTGTCGGAAACGCGACCGTCCTTGACCAGGCGGTACGGCGTCTCGATGAAGCCGAACTCGTTGACGCGGGCGTAAGTCGAGAGGGAGTTGATGAGGCCGATGTTCGGACCTTCCGGGGTCTCGATCGGGCAGATGCGGCCGTAGTGCGACGGATGGACGTCGCGGACCTCGAAGCCGGCGCGCTCGCGGTTAAGACCACCCGGCCCGAGCGCGGAGAGGCGGCGCTTGTGCGTGACCTCGGCGAGCGGGTTGATCTGGTCCATGAACTGCGACAGCTGGCTGCGGGCGAAGAAGTCGCGGATGACCGTGGTGAGGGCCTTCGGGTTGATGAGTTTCTGCGGGGTGATCGAGTCGACGCTCTGGTCGTACATCGTCATGCGCTCGCGCACGAGGCGCTCGGTGCGGCTGAGGCCGACGCGGCACTGGTTGGCGAGGAGTTCGCCGACGGTGCGGACGCGGCGGGAGCCGAGGTGGTCGATGTCATCGACCACGCCCTCGCCCTTCTTGAGGCGGACGAGGTACTTGGTGGCGGCGACGACGTCGGCGCTCTCAAGGATGCGCTGTTCGATGTCGGCCTTGAGGCCGAGCTTCTGGTTGACCTTGTAGCGGCCGACGCGGCCGAGGTCGTAGCGCTTCGGGTCGAAGAAGAGGCGCTTGAGGAGGGCCTTGGCGTTCGCCGTGGTCGGCGGCTCGCCCGGGCGGAGGCGCTTGTAGATTTCCTTGAGGGCCTCCTCCTCGTTGCGGGTCGGGTCCTTCTTGAGCGCGCGGATGATCGCACCCTCGTCGAGGGCGGTGTCGATCACGCGGATCGTGGTGATGTCGTGCTTCTCGAAGGTGCGGACGATCTGCTTGGTGAGCGGCTCGAAGGCGCGGGCGAGGACGACGCCCTTCTGGGCGTCGATCGCGTCCTCGACGAGGACGAGCGAGGAGACGTTCTCCAGGTCGAGGGCCTTGGCGACCTTGAGGTCCTTGATCTCGTAGAAGAGGTTCAGGAGGTCGATGTCGCTGGAGTAGCCGATCGCGCGGAGCAGCGTCGTGATGAGGAACTTGCGGCGGCGGCGGCGGCGGTCGAGATAGACGTAGAGCAGGTCGTTGTTGTCGAACTGCACCTCGAGCCAGGTACCGCGGTCGGGAATGATGCGGAAGGAATGGAGCAGCTTGCCGTTCGGGTGCGGCGTGACCTCGAAGGCGATGCCGGGGGAGCGGTGGAGCTGCGAGACGACGACGCGCTCGGCGCCGTTGATGATGAAGGAGCCGCGCTCCGTGACCATGGGGATCTCACCCATGTAGATCTCCTCGTCCTTGATGAAGTCCTCCTCGCGCAGGCGGAGCTTCACGTAGAGGGGAACGGAATAGGTGATGCCCTCGCGGAGGCACTCGATCTCGGCGCTCTTGGGCTCGCCGAGCGTGTAGGAGACGTACTCGAGGGTCAGGCGACCGTCGTAGGACTCGATGGGAAACACCTCGCGGAAGACCGCCTCAAGGCCCTGCGGCTTGCGCTGCTTTTCCGGCACGCCCTTCTGCAGGAAGTCCAGATAGGAGGTGATCTGGATCTCGATGAGATTGGGCGGCTGGATGACTTCGCGGAGTTTGCCGAAGTTGATGCGTTCGGTTTGTGTGCGGTCGGCCATGTGAATTCCCGGTTGGATTAAGCGAAAAAGGGCGGAGACAGGCGCTCAGCGCAGGGGGCGCGGAGCGGGAAAGAAACGGAAAAAAGAAAAGGCAAAGGACAGGCCGCGCTTTGACACGGCCTGTCCCGAAGAACTCGGAAGATGTGCGAAGTGATTCGCCAAGCAGGCTTTACTTGAGCTCGACCTTGGCGCCGGCGGCCTCGAGCTTCTTCTTGATGTCCTCGGCCTCGGCCTTGGAGGCGCCTTCCTTGACGGGCTTGGGCGCACCCTCGACGAGGTCCTTGGCTTCCTTGAGGCCCAGGCCGGTGATGGCGCGGACTTCCTTGATGACGCCGATCTTGTTCGCGCCGGCCTCGACGAGGACGACGTTGAACTCGGTCTTCTCCTCGGCCGGGGCCGCGGCGGCGGCAGCAGCGCCCGCGGGAGCGGCGGCGACGGCAGCGGCGGCGGAGACGCCCCACTTGCCTTCGAGGTCCTTGACGAGGGCGGCGAGTTCGATGACCGACTGGCTGGACAGCCACTCGATGACTTGGTCTTTGGTGATGTTGCTCATGTTGACTTTCCTTGGGCGACTAGCGGTTTCGGGAATGAAACACGTTTAAGGGACGTATCCCCTAGCCTGCCTATTGGGATTTGGCTTCCCCGGCTTGCGCCGGAAATGGTGGTGATGGGTTGGACGGGACGGGTTAGGCGGCCGGAGCAGCGGGCTGCTCCTTCTTGACCTTGGCATCGAGCACGCGGACGAAGGCCGCGGCGTTCTGGGTGAGGAGGCCGAGCAGCTGCGAGCGCAGCGCGTCGAAGGAGGGCAGATCGGCGATCTTGGCCAGGTCGGCCGCGCTGATGAGCTTCTTCTCCATCACGCCAATCTTGACCTCGAGCTTCTGCTTCTCGTCGCAGAACTTCTTGAGGATCTTGGCGACGCCGGCGCTGTTTTTGCCGCCGACGATGACGGCCGTGGGGCCGCTCAGCGCGCTCTCGAACTCGGGGAGGCCGAGGGCCTTGGCGGCGACGCGCAGCGAGCTGTTCTTCACGACGTGGAACTCAGCCTTCTCGGCATCGAGGCGCTTGCGCAGCTCGGCGACGTCGGCGACGGTGACCTTGGTGAAGTTGGCCAGGATGACGTAATCGGACTTCTTGAGGTGCGTCTCGACCTCGGTGATCAGGTAATTTTTTTCGGCTCTCATGGTCGTGGCTCCTTAGTATTTGCTGAACTCGGTGGCGGCGATGCGCACGGCCGGGCTCATGCTGGACGAGACGGAAATGGACTTGATGAACTGGCCGCCCTTGAAGGTGGCCGGCTTGGCCTTGCCCACGGCGTCGATGACGGACTGGACGTTCTCGAGGATCTGGGCGTTGGTGAAGGAGCGCTTGCCGACGCCGACGCCGATGTTGGCGGTCTTGTCCATCTTGAACTCAACGCGGCCGGCCTTGACGGCCTTGATGCCGGCGGCGATGTCGTCGGTCACGGTGCCGCTCTTCGGGTTGGGCATGAGGCCCTTGGGACCGAGGACACGGGCGAGCGTGCGGACCTGCTTCATGGCCTCGGTCGTCGCAATCGCGACGTCGAAGTCGAGCCAGCCCTCGTTGATCTTGGCCATCATGTCCTGCAGGCCGGCGTGATCGGCGCCCGCATCGAGGGCGGCCTTCGGGTTGTCGGTGAAGACGAGGACGCGGACCTTCTTGCCCGAGCCGTTCGGCAGCGGCGTGGTGCCGCGGACGTTCTGCTCGCCGGAGGTGGCGTCGACGCCGAGCCGGAAGGATAGCTCGACGGTCTCGTCGAACTTTGCCTTCGGGAACTTGGCGAGGACATCCACGGCCTCGGCCAGCGGATATTCCTTGTTGAGATCAGCGACCTTGATGGCGCTGTTGTATCTTTTGCTGTGTTTGTTTGGCATTATTGACTCCTTGCGGTGCGAACGTCCGGACGGACTCCCGCGATGAGCGTTTGGATGTGCAGGCGAAATTTCAGTCGACGACCTCGATGCCCATGTTGCGGGCGGTGCCGGCGATGACCTTGATGCCGGCGGCCTCGTCCTTGGCGTTCATGTCGGCCTTCTTGATCTTCCAGATCTCGGCGAGCTGCTTCTTGGTCACCTTGCCGACCTTGTCCTGGTTGGGCTTGGCCGAGCCGGAGGCGATGTTGGCGGCCTTCTTGAGGAGGACTGACGCCGGGGGCGACTTGAGGATGAAGGTGAAGCTCTTGTCGGAGTAGACCGTGATGACGACCGGCAGGATCATGCCGTTCTGGTCCTTGGTCTTGGCATTGAACTCCTTGCAGAACGCCATGATGTTGACGCCCTGGGCGCCGAGCGCGGGACCGACCGGGGGCGCGGGATTTGCGGCGCCGGCAGGCAATTGAAGGCGGATGTAACCTTGGATCTTCTTGGCCATGGGAATGAGTTATTCGGTGGTTGGTTGTGCGGGGGTCGAACGTCGGCGGTGGCAAAGAGGGCGTCGCCTCACTCGGTGAGGCGTTGCACCTGCCAGTATTCGAGCTCGACCGGCGTGAACCGGCCGAAAATGGAAACGGAAATCTTGAGCTTGCCGCGCTCGGGATCGATCTCGTCGATGCGGCCCGTGAGGTTGGTGAAGGCCCCGTCGGTGATCTTGACCTCCTCGCCCACGGCGTACTGGACCTTCGGCACTTCCTTGCCGTTGGCCGCCTCGATGCGGGCGCGGATCTCGTCGATCTCCGCCTGGCGCAGGGCCGCCGGGGCGTCTCCCCCGACAAAACCGATCACGCCCGCGACCTCCTTCACGAAGTACCAGGGCTTGTTGATGACCTTCTTGTCCTCCCCATAGAGGCACATCTGGATGAAGACGTAACCCGGGTAGAGCTTGCGGGTCTTGGTGGACTTCTTCCCGTTCTTGACCTCGGAAACGACCTCCGTGGGCAGCAGCACCTCGAAGATGTAGTCGTCCAGCTCCTCCACCTTCTTGAATTTCTCGATGTAGGCCTTCACCTTGTTCTCCTGGCCGGAGAGCGTGTGAAGGGCGAACCACTGGGCGCCGGCGGGCGCGGTCGTCTGGGTGGACATGGGGGACGGGATTAGCTGACGAGTTTCGTGAAGAGATCCACGAACTGGTAGAGCGAGAAGTCGCTGATGCTCGTGAAAAGACCCAAAATCACGGCCGCAACCAGCACCACGATGGTGGAGTCGCGCAGTTCAGAACGGGTCGGCCAGGCGGCTTTCTGGAGTTCGCCAACCATTTCACCGAAGAAGATACGGGTGCTGCGGAACGGGTTTTTCATGAACTGGAAAGATGGCAGGCGCGGAGGGACTCGAACCCCCAACCGACGGTTTTGGAGACCGCTACTCTACCAATTGAGCTACACGCCTGTGTAATGGGCTTTTAGACAACGCAGCCGAGGCTCCGGAAACGAAGCCTCGGCGGGTTGTGATAAACGTTTGGTGGACAGTATTACTCGATGATATCGGTGATGCGGCCCGCCCCGATGGTGCGACCACCCTCGCGGATGGCGAACTTCTGGGTCTTCTCCATCGCGATGGGCACGATGAGCTCGATCTCAACGGCAATATTGTCACCGGGCATGATCATCTCGACGCCCTTCGGCAGCGTGACGACGCCCGTGACGTCGGTCGTACGGAAGTAGAACTGCGGACGGTAGCCGTTGAAGAACGGCGTGTGGCGGCCACCTTCCTCCTTCGAGAGGCAGTAGATCTCGGCCTTGGCCTTCTTGTGCGGGGTGATCGACTTCGGGGCAGCCAGGACCTGGCCGCGCTCGATGCCGTCCTTTTCAATGCCGCGCAGGAGGATGCCGACGTTGTCGCCCGCCTGGCCGCTATCGAGCAGCTTGCGGAACATCTCGATGCCGGTGACAACCGAGGTGACGGTGTCGCGGAGGCCGACGATCTCGACCGAGTCGTTGACCTTGACGACGCCGCGCTCGATACGACCCGTCGCGACGGTGCCGCGGCCGGTGATCGAGAAGACGTCCTCGACGGACATCAGGAACGGCTTGTCCATCTCGCGCTGCGGCTCCGGGATGTCGGTGTCGATCGCGGTCATGAGGGCCGAGATGGCGGCCTCGCCCTCCGGCTTGCCCTCGAGGGCGGCCGTGGCGGAACCGCGGACGATCGTGGCCTTGTCGCCGTCAAACTGATACTTGGTGAGCAGCTCGCGGATCTCCATCTCGACGAGGTCGAGGAGCTCCTTGTCGTCGATGAGGTCGACCTTGTTGAGGAACACCACGATCTTCGGCACGCCGACCTGGCGGGCGAGGAGGATGTGCTCACGGGTCTGGGGCATCGGGCCGTCAGCGGCCGACACGACGAGGATCGCGCCGTCCATCTGCGCGGCGCCGGTGATCATGTTCTTCACGAAGTCGGCGTGCCCGGGGCAGTCGACGTGCGCGTAGTGACGCTTGTCGGACTCGTACTCCACATGGGAGACGGCGATCGTCACGATCTTGGAAGCGTCACGCACCGTGCCACCCTTCGCGATGTCAGCGTAGGACTTGACCTCCGCGAGGCCCTTGCGCGCCTGGACGGCGAGAATCGCGGTCGTCAGCGTGGTTTTGCCGTGGTCAACGTGGCCGATAGTGCCGACGTTTACGTGCGGTTTTTTGCGTTCGAAGTTGGCTTTAGCCATGTTGAGTGAGGACGGATGGTTTGGGTTGGATGGAGAAAATGACCTCTGGTTTAACGTCTTAGAAGCCGGTCGACGCGTTTTTTAGGCAAATGGAGCCCAGAACCGGATTTGAACCGGCGACCTCGTCCTTACCAAGGACGTGCTCTGCCAACTGAGCTATCTGGGCAGACCAAGGGAGTGCCAAAAAACGGGAAAGAGGTCAGAAAGTGAAGGGGGCAAAATTCCCCGTCAACTGCAAATTTGCGCAATTGCCCGAAATAACTACGGGCCCACGCAAACCCGGTAGATTCCCGGCCCGAGACGCTCACCCAAATGCAGGGTCTTGGCCAGGATTTCCTGCAGCGTCGCGACCAACCGTTCGTCGCTCGCCTGCACCATCAGCACCGGCGGCCCGACCAGGCCCGCCGCATCCACCGCCAGGAGGAATTCCATCGGCTGCCAAAGCCCGGTCGGCAACTGCTCCACCGGGATCGTCAGGCTCAGCGCCTCCGCCCCGTCCTTCGCCGCCATCACATCAACCCTCGCCCCCCGTTCCGGCAAGGTCGCTACCGCCGCATCTGTCCGCCCCATCCCCGCAAACGGTTGCTGCCGCCCCAACATGGGCAAGACGTCGGTCACTTTGGCGGGCACCTCGACCGGCGCCGGAAACCCCAGCGCAACGCCAACCTCATTGAAGGTCAGCTGCGCCGGGTAGTCATGAAAGCTGTGCCCCATGTCCCGCATCAGATTGTCCGGCAACGTATTGTGACCGACATTCCACTCCGTTGGCAGGAACAGCGGCGTCGGGTCAAAGAGCATCGCCTCCTCGTTCAACAGCGCATTGCCGGCATTCGGGTCCAACCGCGTCAATCCCATCGTCACTCCCCCTCGGCCACCGGTGAAATTACCCATATCTCCCTCATCTTTAACGGTTTCAGGAGACCGAAAGAGCGCTGCCACCCCAAAAACCACGACGCCCGCGATGCCGGCCGCCAAGGCCCACGCCCGCCGCTCGCTGCCTGGCGCGCCTGCCCGCATGTTCACTTTCCCGTCGCCCCGCCGGGCGACTCCGGCTCCAGCGCACCCACCACCACCCGCACGAATCCTGCCGCCTGCGCCGCGCTCGCAATGTCGGTCAGGTCGGTCACGGGCACCTGGCTGGCACTGGCCCGCACGAGCAGCGACGGCTGCGGCGTGGTCTTGGCCTGAACTTTCAGCCAATCCTTCAACTGCTCGAAATTGATCGCCCCATCGTCCACGAAGATCAGCCCGGGCCGGATGACGCTGACCACGTGGGTGGTCCGCGCCGCGCCCGCCAACGCCCCGGGCATCTCGGGCATGATGAAGTCCACCCCCAGCCCCGGGGCCAGGACGAACCGCGACCCGAAGAGCATGAAGAACATCACGATCAGGCCCCCGTTGACGAGGAACACGAAGTCGAAGTTCCGCGGCGGCGGCCGCAGCTTCGTGGCGAGATCGAGCGGGCGCGTGATCATGGGTTCCTCGCGGCCGGGTCGGCGACCGCCGAGGCGGGAGGCGCAGCCGGATTCCTGTACTCGGTGAGCAGGTATTTCATGATCTCGTTGCCCGACCATTCGACGTCGCGGATGATCGACCGCACGCGACCCGAGAGGAAATGGTGCGCCAGGTGCGCGGGGATCGCGAGCATCAGGCTGCCCGCCGTGCTCAGCAGGGCCTGCCACATGCCGGCCGACAAGGCGCTGGCCGCCATGTAGTCCTTCTCAAACGCCAGGAACGTCGTCGCCATCCCCAAGATCGTGCCGAGCAACCCGACCAGCGGCGCCACCTGCGCGATCGCCGCGATCGAGCCCAGCCGGCGCTCGAGCGCCGGGATCTCCACGACGGCCGCCTCCTGCACATGAAACCGCATGCGGTCCGCATCCTCGTCCGCGTGGAGCAGCGCCGCCTTCACCACCGCCGCCACCGGCCCCGGCGTCTCCTCGCAGACCGTCAGCGCCTCGACGATGCGGCGCTTGGAGAGGATGTTCTTGATGCCGCCGATGAACTCCGTCGACTGGATCTGCCCGCGGTGCAGGAACAGCGCGCGCTCGACGAAGAGCATCAGGGTGATGAGACCCAGCGCGAGCAGCACCCACATCATGGGGCCGCCCTGGGCGAAGAGGCTGAAGTCGAACACGGACATCGGGGTTGGGTTTTAGGCGGCAGGGTTGATTAGGCAAACATCCAAAGGCCGGTCCTCCTTCAAGGCCCCTTGGCCTCGGGCGCCCTGAAGCGGGCGAGCCGCGAGGTCGCGAGCGTGGCGCCCGGCAGCCTGGCGGTGAGGATCAGGTTCCAGGCGTCCTGCGCCTGGTCGAACTTGGCCTGCTGCTCATAGAGCCCGCCCAGCTCGAGCAGCGTGCGCGACATCCAGTATTTGCCCTTGGGGCCAAGCGTTGCGGCCTGGTTTTCATCGAGGAGGAAGGCCGTCACGACATCGCGCCACCACACGGCCTCCGCGCGGTCCGGCTGGCTGCGCTTGAGCTGGAGATAGCCGAGGTTGAAGCCGGCCTCGACCCGCGCGTCCACCGGCGCGTCCACGCGGTCGCGCAACTGCTCGAACAGGGCGATCGCCCGCTCGGCGTGGCTCGCGTCCTGGAGCGACTGGGCGTTGTGCGTCTCGGCCAGCGCCAGCTGCGCAAGGACCACGCCCTGGTGCTGCGCGAAATTGTTCACCAGCGTCTCGTAGACCTGCTGCGCCTGCGGGAACTGGTTCAGCTTCCGCAGGAGGTCGCCCTGCTTGAGCCGCGCAAAGAAGACCAGCTCGCTCTCCGGGTAATTGCGGACCATGTCCTCGATGAGCTTGTTGGCTTCCTCAAAGTTCGCGTCCTGCCCGCGGCGCTCGGCCTGCAGCGCGGCCTGGTACAACGCATAGGGCGCATAGGCGTTGCCCGGGAAATCGTCCGCCAGCTTGGTCAGCAGGCGCTGCGCCTCCACCGCCTGGTCCTGCTTCGCATAGTAGTCGGCCTCGACGATGTACGAACGCACAGTCGCGTCCGCCTGCGGGTATTCCTCGCGCAGTCGCTTCAAGAGCGCGAGGGCCTGCTCTTTCCGGCCCAGCGCGAAACTGGCCTCGGCCTTGAGCAGCGCGCCCGAGCTCGCGATCACCGTCCGCAGGTCCGCGCCCACCCCGTCCAGCGTGGCCGCGAGCGCATCCGTCAGCCGCAGGGTCTGCTCCGGCTGGCCGGCCTCGTACGACAGCCGCGCCTGCAACCAGGCCATGCGCGCGCGCAGGTCGGTGGGCAGCCGGCCGGCGTCGGCCGGCGCGGCCAGCAGGCGATTGACCCGGGCATACGCCGCCGCGGTCTGGCCGGCCGTCTGCAGGGCGCGGGCGAGATTCCATTCCGCCTGCCAGCGGTTGACGGCATCGAAGCCCGGGTTGGCCGCGAGGGCATCGAGCTGCGTCTGCGCCACGTCGAGGCGGCCGGCCATGATCTCGGAAAGGATGCGCTGGAACATCAGCGCACCGGGCGCCACGTCCCCGGGCACCTCGGCCAGCGCCGCCCCGTAAGCCTCGGCCGCGCTGCGGAAATCCCGCGCCCGGAACCAGGCCTCGGCGATCAACACGCCCAGCGCCGCCCGCGTCGGCCCCGGCGGCAGCTCCGCCGCCGCCTGAGCGGCCTGGTCCGCCGCGCCGCGGTAGCGCCGTTGCTCCCAGGCCGAGGTCGTGAGGATGCCCCGCGCATGCGCCTTCAGCGGCGAACCGGGAAACTTCTCGAGGAGCGCGCGCGCGTCATCCTCCGCCCGCGGATAATTCTTCTCGGCCAGGGCCACCTGCGCGCGGGTGATCAGGAGATTCTCAAGGATCGGGTGCGGGGTCGTGGCACCGATCAGGTCGTCGAGCTCGCGCCGGAACTGCGCCCGGGCCGGATCGCGGACCGACGCCTGCGCCAGGGCCTGCAGGGCGATGCGCTGCTTGTCGCGGTCCTCGCCGCTCGCGAGGAGCTGCTGCAGCGCGGCCCGCCCGGCGGCGCTGTCCGCCCCGGCGATCAGGCCCAGCAGCAGCCGGAAATCATCCGCCTCGGCGCGCTCGTCGGCGGGCAGGCTGAGCAGCTGCCGCTGCAATTCGGCCACGGCCTCGCTCCTGCGCCCCAGGGCACCGAGCATCGTGGCATAGGTGCGGGCGAAACCGTAACCGGCCTTGCGCCCCTGGAGCCGCTCCATGTTGCGCCGCGCTTCATCGAGCAGGGCGGCATCGGCCGGGCCCGCCCGCAGCCGGGCCTGCTCGCGGGCCAGGAGGAAGCGCGACCGCGCAGTCTCCGAGCCGGCCACCGCCTGCGCCTCCTCGTAATGCCCGCGGGCCCGCCCCAGGTCGCCCGCCGCGTCGGCCAGCCGGCCCTGCAGGAAATGGAACCACGCGCGATCCTCCGGCGGCAGGCCATCCGCCTTGAGCTCGGACGCCAGCGCCCGGGCCTCGTCCACCCGGCCCTGCTCCACGGCGATCAACGCGGCCCGCAGCTGCCAACCCGGGCCGTGCAGCCCCACGTAGTCCCGCATCGCCGCGGCCGCCTCGTCGATCCGCCCGTCATCCAGCAAGGCCGAGACCAGCGCGAGCGTGAGGCCGGCACGGTCGCCGCCCGGGGTCGCCAGCAATTCGCGGTACAATCCCACCGCCGCCGAGGGAAACCCCAGCTCCTGCGCGCGCCGCGCGGCCGCGAGCGTGAGGATGCCTCCGCCCGCCGGGGCCTGGGTCAGGCCGGGCACCGTGATTAGCGGCGCCGGTGCATGCAGCGGCTCCTGCGCCACGGCCACGGACGCAGCGAACAGAAGAAGCGGAATGGCACGCATCAACACGCGGCGAACTTGCTTCGGGCAGTCGAAACAATCAATCGCGTTATAAACAGTTCCCGCTCGCCGGGAAAGGTTCCACGCCCTAGACCAAACCCGTCAGTTCCAACCCTCCATCCTACCTATGAGCGCCCTTGTCATCCTCGGCATCCTGCTCGCGATCGTCATCGTCCTCGCCCTCTGGATCGTCGGCATCTACAACTCCCTCGTCGCCCTCCGCAACCGCTTCAAGAACGCCTTCGCCCAGATCGATGTGCAACTGAAGCGCCGCTATGACCTCATTCCCAATCTCGTCGAGGTGGCCAAGGGCTACCTCAAGCACGAGCGGGAAACCCTCGAGGCCGTCATCAAGGCCCGCAACATCGCCCTCGCCGCCTCGCAGTCGGCGGCCGCCAATCCCGCCGACGCCAACGCCATCCGCGGCCTGCTCGGCGCCGAGGCCGGCCTCGGCGGCGCCCTCTCGCGCCTCATGGTCGTCGCGGAGCAGTACCCCGACCTGAAGGCCAACCAGAACATGAAGCAGCTCACCGAGGAGCTGACCTCCACCGAGAACAAGGTCGCCTTCGCCCGCCAGGCTTACAACGACAGCGTCATGACCTACAACACGACCCGCGAGACGTTCCCGAACGTCGTCTTCGCCGGCATGTTCGGCTTCCTCCCCGCGGAACTCTTCAAGGTCGACGACCCCGCCGAGCGCAACGCTCCGCAGGTGAAGTTCACGTGATGCGCCCCCGGTAGGAGCGGCTTTACGCCGCGATCGATTGGCGAGGTGCATTCGGTCGCGGCGTGAAGCCGCTCCTACGCCACCAGCCCATGGATTTCTTCGAGGCCCAGGCCCGCGCGAAACGGCGCACGACGCGGCTCGTGCTGCTCTTCATCCTCGCGGTGTTCGGGACGATCCTCGCGAGTTACGCCGCCGTCATTATCCTGCTCGGCCAAGCCTCGCCCGACGGTCCAGCCTCCATCGGCTGGTGGAACCCACCCCTCTTCGCGGGGACGGTCGCATTCGTCCTCGCCGTGGCCGGCGGCGGCTCGCTTTTCAAATGGCTCAGCTTCCGCGCCGGCGGCAGCGCGGTCGCCGAAAGCCTGGGCGCCCGTCGTGTCGAACCCGGGCGCGCCACGCCCGACGAGCGCCGATTGCTCAACGTGGTCGAGGAGATGGCCATCGCCTCCGGCGTACCCATCCCCGCCGTCTACGTGCTCGACGACGAGCCGGCGCTGAACGCCTTCGCCGCCGGCCTCACGCCCGGCGACGCCGTGGTCGCGGTCACGCGCGGCACGATGGAGAAGCTCTCCCGCGACGAGCTGCAGGGCGTCGTGGCCCACGAGTTCAGCCACATCCTCAACGGCGACATGCGCCTGAACGTGAAGCTCAGCGCCATCGTCTTCGGCATCCTCGTCCTCGGCCTCATGGGCCGCGGCATCCTCCGCTCCCTCGGCCGCGGCCGCGTGCGCGTCGGCGGCAGCGGCAAGAACAAGGGCGGCGGCATCGCCGTGATCCTGGCGATCGGCCTCGCGTTGATGGTCATCGGCTACATCGGCTATTTCTTCGGCCGCCTGATCCAGGCCGCCGTCTCGCGCCAGCGCGAATACCTCGCCGACGCCGCCGCGGTGCAGTTCACGCGCAATCCCGCCGGCATCGCCGGCGCGCTAAAGAAGATCGGCGGCTACGCCCTGGGCTCCACCATGGTCTCACCCAAGGCCGCCGAGATCGGCCACTTCTTCTTTGCGCAGAGTTTCCGGTCGCACCTCGGCGGACTCTGGGCCACCCACCCTCCCCTCGCGGAGCGCATCCGCGCCATCGACCCGCAATGGGACGGGCAGGTCCACGAACCCGAGACGGTCATCGACATCGCGCGCGAGACGTTTGCGACCGCAGGTTTCCAGGGCGGACCGCGCCTGGGCGCCGAGGCCGCAGCGGACAGGGCCTTCGCCGCTCCGGCCCAGGTCCCGCCGCCGCCGACCAAGCGGATCCCCTTCAAGCCCGCGGCCGTAGTCGCCGACATCGGCGCCTTGACCGAGCAGCATTTTTCCCGCGCCCAGTCCCTGCTCGCGAACCTGCCGGCCGGCCTCCGCGCCGCCGCCGCCGACCCGCACCGCGCCGCGGGCCTCGTCTATGGCCTGCTCCTCAGTTCGGCCGCGGCCGATCGCGCGGCGGCCGCAGCGATCATCACGCGCCACGATGGCGAGGCCGCCGCCGCGCTCGTGCAGGAGCTGCGGCCGGCGCTCAGCCTCCTCGATCCCGCGGCGCGGCTGCCGCTCCTGCTGCTTTGCGCCCCGACGCTGCGCGCGCTCGATGAACCCACGATCGCACGTTTCCTCGGGACCCTGGACGAGTTGGTCCATGCCGACGGTCAGGTGGATGCCTTCGAGTTCGTCCTGCAAAAGGTGCTCACGCGGCAATTGGCCCTGGGCGGACCCAAGCCGCGCGTCGCGCAATTCGATTCCTTTGTCGCCGTCACACCCGACATCTCGGTCGTCCTCTCCCTCCTCGCCCGCGCCGGCGACGCCGCCAGCCCGGCGGTCGCGGCCGCGTTTCTCGAGGGTGCCGCGCAGCTGCCGCTGATCGCCCCGCAGCTCGCGCTGCGGCCGCCCGCCGAGTCCGGCTTCGTCGAGCTCGATCGCGCCCTCGATCGCCTCGCCGCGAGTTCGCTGCCGATCCGCCGGCGCGTCCTCACCGCGGCTGCGCACGTCATCGGCCACGACGGCACCGTCACGATCGCCGAGGGCGAGCTCTACCGCGCCATCGCCCTCGCGGTCGACTGCCCCGCGCCGCTGCTGGGCGCCGCCTGAAAATTCGGCGCGGGCTGAAAATCAATCTCGCGCTGATCGGCGCGCCGGGCCGAAATGCTCCGATACTGCCGGCCGCGATCATCCCTGCCGACACCCTCGCTCCCCATGGCCATCGATCCCTCCACCATCCGCCAATCCACCCGCGCCACGGCCGCTGCGGCCGCCGCCCTTGCCCGCTGGCGCGCCG
Organism: Opitutaceae bacterium; assembly: GCA_019634615.1. Lineage (GTDB taxonomy): Bacteria > Verrucomicrobiota > Verrucomicrobiia > Opitutales > Opitutaceae > UBA2377. The sequence goes on along the minus strand of JAHCAZ010000008.1, from coordinate 18,835 downwards.
CGCGCTTCGGCCTCTTCATCCACTGGGGCCTTTACGCGATTCCCGCCGGCGTCTGGCGCGGCAAGCGCGTGCCCTACATCGGCGAATGGCTCATGTTCCGGGAGAAGATCCCGGTTTCCACTTATTCGAAGCTCGCCGCTCGCTTCCACCCGCGCCGCTTCGACGCCGCCAAGATCGTCCGCCTCGCCCGCGAGGCCGGCCAGCGCTATCTCGTCATCACCGCCAAGCACCACGACGGCTTCGCGATGTACGATTCGCCGTCGAACCCCTACAACGTCGTCGCCGCGACCCCTTGGAAGCACGACCCGATGCGCGACCTCGCCCGCGAGTGCAAGAAGCAGGGCGTGACGCTGTGCTTCTACTATTCGCAGGACCTCGACTGGCACCATCCCGACGGAGCGTGGAACACGTGGGATTATCCGCAGAAGAAGAACACCGATCGCTATCTGAAGGAGAAAGTCTACCCGCAGCTCCGCGAGCTCCTCACCCAGTACGGCCCCGTGGGCCTCATCTGGTTCGACACGCCGCTCACGATCAGCCGCGCGCAGTCGGCGGCGATCCGCCGCTTCGTGAAGAAGATCCAGCCCGGCTGCCTGGTTTCCGGCCGCATCGGCCACGGCCTCGGCGACTACGGCATCCCGCGCGACAACCAGATGCCCCCTGGCCGCCTCGCCGGCGACTGGGAGGTCTGCGCCACGCTGAACCACACTTGGGGCTACAAGACGCACGACCACGATTGGAAGCCGGTCGACAACCTCGTCCGCACCCTCGTCGAGTCCGCCAGCAAGAACGCCAACTACCTCCTCAACATCGGCCCCAAGGCCGACGGCTCCGTGCCCGCCCCCAGCGTCACCCGCCTCCGCGGCATCGGCCGCTGGCTCAAGGCCAACGGTGCCAGCATCTACGGCACCGAGCCCTCGCCGTTCGCCCATGAGTTTCCGTGGGGCCGGATGACGACCAAGGGGCGAACGCTCTACCTGCACTTCTTCAGCAAGCCCGCGCGCCACTTCGAGCTGCGCGGCCTCCGCACCCGCGTGCTCCGGGCCTCGCCGCTCCTAACCCCGCGCACCGCCCTGCCCGCGGTCCCGTCCATCGACGCCGCCACCGGCATGCCTCGCCTCCAACTCGACCTCACCCGGCTGCGCTACCAGGGACCGGTCACGGTCGTGGCGCTGCAGCTGGCGGGCGCGCCCGCCGTCGTGCCCGGACCGATCCAGGAACCCGACGGCCTGGTCAGCCTGCTCACCGCAGAGGCCCGCGTGGGTTCAGACCAAGGTCAACCTGAGCTCGGCATCACTCCGCTCGGCTTCACCACCCGCTGGCGACGGAAGTCGGACTGGCTCGAGTGGGACGCCACGCTGCTTGCGCCGGGCGAATTCCACATCGAGTTGATCACGACCCACCAGCATCTCGAGCCCTGGAGCGGCGGCCACACCGCGCGCATCGAGGTCGCCGGCCGATCCCTCCGGAAGAAAATCACCCGCGACGGGGAACTGGACTACATCCAAAAGGCCTACTTCCCCCGGGTCATCACCCGAATGGGCCGCATCGCCGTGGCCGGACCGGGCACGCTTAAGCTCCGCTTGCGCCTCGACAAGATCCTGCCCCCGCCAAAGGAAAAGCCGCTCTGGGACGACCTCAGCCCGCTCATCGTGCAAGTCCGCTTACAGCCGGTTTGAGCGCGTGAACATGAATGACCGGCAACGGCAGTTGCTCGATGACTTCCTGCTCATCGAGAACTCGCAGGAGCGCCTGACTGCCGTCGTGGACCGCGCGCGGCGGCTGCCGCCGCTGCCCTCGGAACTGCGCATCGACGCAAACCGCGTGCAAGGTTGCATCTCCCAGGTCTGGCTGGTCCCGGAGCTGCGCGACGGTCGCGGCCACTTCCGCTGCGATGCGGACGGCCCGCTGGTGAAAGGCTTGGTCGCGTTCCTGTGCGCCTATTTCGACGGCGCCACCCGGGCCGAGATCGTCGCGGACGAGACCGACCCGCTCGACGTGCTTGGCCTGTTGCCGAATCTCTCGCCCACCCGGCGCAATGGCCTCGCGGCGGTGCGAGCCGCCATCGGCGCCTTCGCCGCGCGCCACGCCTGACCCTCAGGCGCGGTTGCGCTCTGCCACGGCGCGCACCAGCTCGACCGCCAGATCGCAGTCAGCATCGGTGTATTTCTCGCAAAAGGTGAACCACCGGACGAAGCTGCCGATGAACCTAGCGGCCCGCGGCACCGTCTCGGCGTCGTACCGGTGCACCCGGTCGGTTGTGGCTGCGTCATAGGGCCATAGGCGCCGTTCGGCGCGTTCCCGCAGGAACGGCAATGCCGCGGGCAGAAGGTAGTAACGGGCCGTGCTCGCACCAGGCACGCCCGCCGCATCCAGTTGCCGTCCAAACTCGTCCGCGGTGCAGCGGAAGGCCCCTAGCTCCAGGTTGAAGCCCAGCATCCAATAGGAGAGCGGATCGGTCGTTTCCGGGGTTCGCAGGGGTACGATGCCGGGGATGCCCGCCAGCCCCCGCAGGATCCGTCGCGCCGCCCGGTCGCGGGCCGCGATGTGCGCCGGCGCCGCTTCCAGCTGCGCCAAGGTCATGGCGGCGGTGCATTGCGGCATGCGCAGCGCCAGACCCGGGGTCACGTGCATGCGCCCAAAGCCCTCCCGCAGCTCGGCTCCCCGCGCGTGCCCCGCGAGCCGCGCCGCCTGCGCCAGCCGATCGTCGTCCGTCACCAGGCAGCCCCCGATGTCCGAGCCGATGGTCTTTTCACTGTCGAAGGAGAATACCGCTCCGTCCGCCAGGGTGCCGGCGAAGCGGCCCTTGTATTTCCCAAACGTCGCCTGGCACACGTCCTCGACCAGGGTCAGGCCGTGCCTGCGCGCGAGCGCCCGGATCGGATCCATGTCGCAGATCACACCGGTCATGTGCACGCACACGATGGCGCGGGTGCGGGGTCCGAGGCAGGCCGCCAGCGATTCCGCCGTCACGTTCGGGTCGCCAGGTTCACCGCCGATGTCGGCGAACACCGGGATCAACCCCGCGTTGATCAATCCCATCACCGAGCCGTAATCGCTGATCGGGCTCGTTACCACCTCATCGCCCGGCTCCAGGCCCAACGCCAGCGCGAGCACCGCCATCGCGTTCGTGCACCCCGGCGTCGCGATGCAGTGCTTGACGCCGAGCAGCGCCGTCATTGTTCGCTCGAACCGCTCGACCACATCGGACGCCAACCCGCTGTCCACCACCTCCGCGAGAAACTTCATCGTGTTCGGCGCCATGGGTCGCGGATAGGGTAACGGAAGTTTCCCGCGCTGGCCCGCCTGCGCTGCCGCCCCGAACTGCGCCGGCGGGTGCACCTCGACCGGCGCCTGCCGCCTTTCCAGCCGCACCACCGCGGGCTGACGCAGATCCACGTCCAGCAGGGTCGCACCGGGCGTCTCGACGCCATTGACCCACGCCCGCACCCGGCCGGCGGGCAGCCGCAGCGTGAGCACCCGCCGCTGCACCGCGGCCGGCAGGCCCGGCGCCTGCACCGTATATTCGTCCGGCCCGGTCGCCGCGATCACCGCCGCCGCCCGCGTGTAGCGGTAGTCCACCACGTCCTCGATCCGTGCGGGCCACACCGCCGCCCCTTCGCCGGTCACGGCCCCAATGCGACGCCTCAGCTCCTCGGCGGAGCAGTCCTTGTTGGGATGGATCGCGCGCTCCAGCGGGCAATGGCAATAGTCGATCACCCACCCGCGTCGCTCCCGCGCGTGCCGCAGGTTGCGCCAAGGGTCGAACTCGCTGAAGAACGGCCCGTAGCCGCGGGTGTGGAGAAAGGTCCGGTTGAGCGGGAGCAGATCGTCGCTCGCGGGCAGATTGAGCGCGTCGGTGATCCCCATCGCCGCCAGGTAACCCAGGCGGCGGCACGCGGCCAGGGCTTCCGCGTTCATGTTAGAGTTGTCGTTGGGCGCGCAATAGACGGTCACTGCCTCGCCAAGCGCCTGCTCGAGCACCGTCTTGGCGTGCTCCAGTTCCCGCGTGGCGGAAGCGGCATCGACCACGCCGTGTGACCATGAATGGTTGCCCACGCCCCAACCGAGCGCCCGCAATGCGCGCAATTCGCCGGCGTGCATGTGCCGCATGCCGTTGAAGCTCGAGTCCCCCACGGCCCGCACCTGCCCGATCTGCCCGACCACCACTTCCACGTGCCCGGGCACACCCGCCGCCTGCAGGATCGGCACGGCACACCGGTGCAAATCCGCCAAGGCCTCGTCAAAGGTGATCGAGTAAACCCAGCGCCGATCCTGGTACCATTCGGCGATAACGGGCATTCCGGGACTGGTCATGTGGGGCGGGTGACGGCAGCCAACACCGGCGGCGAATCCTTGGCCACGAAAATTCCGTGTTCATCCCCGGCCTTCTGTGGTTGAAGGTCGAGGCGGTGAAACTTTACGACGCCCACAACCACCTGCAGGACGAGTGGCTCCTGCCCCACCTCGACCAGATCGCCGCCGATCTCACCAAAGCCGGCATCGCCGGCGCCGTCGTCAATGGCACCACGCCCGACGACTGGGCGTCGGTCTCCGCCCTGGCCTCGCGTTTCCCGTGGGTCGTGCCGAGCTACGGCGTCCATCCGTGGGACTGCGGCAACCGTCCCTCCGACTGGCAGGGCCGGCTCGAGTCGCGCCTCGCGACCGAGCCCCGTGCCCGCGTCGGCGAGATCGGGCTCGACCGCTGGATCCTCGACAGCGCCAAACCCGACGACCCGCGCCTCGCCGGCCTGCGCCGCGCGCCCCTGGCCGAGCAGAAGGAAGTCTTCGTCTGGCAACTTGAGCTCGCCGCCACCCACAACCTCGCGGCCTCCATCCATTGCATCGATGCCTGGGGCGCGCTGCTCGACACCCTGCGCCAGGCGCGCCGCCCCGAGCGTGGTTTCCTCCTGCACGCCTACGCCGGTTCGCCGGAACTCGTGCGCCCGTTCGCCGATCTCGGTGCGTATTTCTCATTCAACGGCGCCTTCCTCGACTCGAAGCACGAGCAACACCGCAACACCTTCAAGGTCATCCCGGCCGACCGCCTGCTCGTCGAAACCGACGCACCCGCCATGCCGCTGCGCAGCGCCTGGCGGCTCTACAACCTGCCCGCCCGCCCCGACACGACGACCGTCAACCACCCCGCCAACATCGCCGCTGTCTACGCCGGCCTGGCCGCCTTCCTCGGCCTGCGCGTGGATCAACTGGCGACGCGCGTAGAGGAGAACTTTAACCGGCTCTTCGGCTGATCAGATTAAGCGCGAAGACGCATTGGTAACACCAAGCCCGGATTAGAGACTTCGCGCAATCTTTGCGCCTTCGCGTCTTTGCGCTTAACTCCCCGCGATCGCCCGCACTACCTCGCCCGCGGCTACGAGCCCGAAGGCACCGGTCACGAAGACCGCCGTGCCAAAGCCGCTCTCGCAATCCAGCGTGAGATTGCTGCCGGGCTCGGGCTCCGCCGCACAGGTGCCGTCGGCCCACGGGTAAACCGGCGCCTCGCTCGACCACACGCAGCGCACATCGAATTTCATCCGCCCCTTCTGCGTACCCGGCGCGAAGCCGTGGTCGCGCCGCAGCTTGCGGCGGACCTGCCGGAGCAATTCGTCGCCCCAGGCGTCGCCGAGATCGCCGGCGCGGATCTGCGTCGCATCGCGCTTCCCGCCGGCCGCGCCCACCGTGAGCACCGGGTACCCGCGCCGCCGGGCCTCGCCGATGGCCAGCGCCTTGTGCGACATCAGGTCGATCGCATCCACCACGAAGTCGAAGCGCTCGGCCAGCAGCCGCGCCGCCGAGGCCGCGGTGAAAAACTCCGTCACGGTCGTCACCCGGCACGCCGGGTTGATCAGGCGCACGCGCTCAGCCAGCACCTCGACCTTCGGCCGGCCAATGTGGCCGTCGAGCGCGGGGAGCTGGCGATTGACGTTGGTCACGCACACGTCGTCGAGATCGACGAGCGTCAACGCCCCGATCCCGCTGCGCGCCAATCCCTCGACCGTCCAGGAGCCGACACCGCCCACGCCGACGACGCACACGTGCGCCGCGGCCAGACGCGGCAGAGCCGCCGCACCGTAGAGCCGGCCAAGGCCGCTGAAGCGTTGAAGGTAGTCGTCGGTCACGCCGGCACAGGTAGCGCCCGCGGCGCCGGGCGCCACTCCTTTTTTCCGCCACGACTGCAGCGCATATCTTGCCATTAGCACGCGCATTCCCGTCCGGATGGAGAATTGCTGAATGTTCTTCCGGGGTGTTTCCCGCTTTTGGCGCGACCGGGCGCGGACTAGAATCCGGGCCCATGAGAGGCGGCTGAAACCGGTCGCTTCCGTTGACCATTCTTCAGCATGAAACTGAGACCTCATCTGCACGGCAAACGCGGCGTCGAACTGCTGCACGACCCCCTGCTCAACAAGGGCACCGCCTTCACCGAGGCGGAACGCGACGCGCTCGGCCTCCGCGGCCTCCTCCCGCCGCATGTCGCCACCCAAGAGCAACAGGTGGCCCGCATTCTCGAAACGGTGCGCCACAAGTCCTCCGACCTCGAGCGCTACATCTACCTCATCTCGCTCCTCGAGCGAAACGAAAACCTGTTCTACCGCGTCGTCGTCGACCACATCACCGAGATGATGCCGCTGATCTACACGCCGACCGTCGGCCTCGCGTGCCAGCGCTACGCCCTGATCTTCCGCCGGCCCCGCGGCCTCTACATCAGCCTCAAGGACCGCGGCCGCGTGAAGCAGCTGCTCCAGAACTGGCCGTACGCCGACGTGCGCATGATCGTCGTGACCGACGGCGAGCGCATCCTCGGGCTCGGCGACCTCGGCACCAACGGCATGGGCATCCCCGTCGGCAAGCTCTCGCTCTACACCGCCTGCGCCGGCGTCCTGCCAAGCCAGTGTCTGCCGGTCATGCTCGACGTCGGCACCGACAACCTCCCCATCCGCCAGGACCCGCACTACCTCGGCCTCAACATCCCCCGCGAACGCGGCCCGGCCTACGACGCACTCGTCGCCGAGTTCGTCAACGCCGTCCAGGAACTCTTTCCGCACGCCTGCCTCCAATTCGAGGACTTCGGCAACGCCAACGCCTTCCGCCTCCTCCGCGAGTACCAGCAGCGCATCTGCACGTTCAACGACGACATCCAGGGCACGGCCGCCGTCACGCTCGCCGGCATCTATTCCGCGCTGCGCATCACGCACGGCGCGCTCAGCCAGCAGCGCTTCCTGTTCAACGGCGCCGGCGAGGCCGGCATCGGCATCGGCGAGCTCATCGTCGACGCGCTCAAGGCCGAGGGCGTGCCCGAGGCCGACGCCCGGCGACAGTGCTGGTTCGTGGATTCGAAGGGCCTCGTCGTGCGCAGCCGCACCGACCTGAACGAGCACAAGCTCGCCTTCGCCCACGACCATCCCGGCGCGGCCGGCCTGCTCGAGGCCGTCGAGGCACTGAAGCCCACGATGATGATCGGCGTGTCTGGCACGCCCGGTTCATTCAGCGAACCCGTGGTCCGCGCCATGGCCCGGCACAATCCCTGGCCGGTCATTTTCGCGCTTTCCAATCCCACCTCACGCGCCGAGTGCACCGCCGAGCAGGCCTACGGCTGGGCCAACGGCCGGGTCGTTTTCGCCAGCGGCAGCCCGTTCGCCGACGTGACGCTCAACGGCAAAACCTACCGCCCCGGCCAGTGCAACAACGCCTACGTCTTCCCCGGCATCGGCCTCGGCGTCATCGCCTGTCAGGCCCGGCGGGTGACGAACGAGATGTTCTTCGCCGCCGCCACCACCCTCGCCACGCTCGTCACCGAGCAGGACCTTGCCGCCGGCCGCGTCTATCCGGATCTCCAACGCATCCGCAAGGTCTCCGCCGCCATCGCCATCGCCGTCGCCAAGGTCGCCTTCAAGCGCGGCCTGACCGCGATGCTCTGCCCGGAGAATCTTGAAACGTACATCCACGCCCAGATGTACGACCCCACCTACCCGGATTACGTCTGACCCGGCCGCAAGCAGGCCTCCACCGCGGCCACGGCCGCACGGAACCGCTCGTCCCAGTCGCCGCGGATTTCCACGCACGGCAGGCCACGGCTCGACAAGGTCTCGCGCCAGAGCTTCCGGCACATCGCGCGGCCCGCAGCGTCGGGGAAGCAGCGCTGCGGATCGGGGACGAAGGGCTGGTCGGTGTCGCAGAAAAGATACAGGGCGTAGGCCTGGCAGCGCCGGTCAGCCTCCTCCCGCACCCAGGCCGGGCATTGGCCCGCGAAGAGCAGGTCAGCCCAGATCACATTGGTAAGCAGCTCCGTGTCGCAGAACACCACCCGACGCGCCCGGGCCGCCGCAGCCTCCTCGCCGGCGATCTGGCCGCGGGCGATCGCATCGAGATCGGCGGCGACGATCTTGCCCGCACGCTCGTCCCAGAAACCGCGCACATGCTCCGGCGCCCACGGCTCGCCGAAATGTTCCGCCAGCCGCTGGGCGAGCGTGGTCTTGCCCGTGGATTCGGGACCGTAGACGGCGATGCGCAGGGGCGACGTCATGGATTGTGATAGGTAGAAGCCGATCCTAATGGAATGTGGAACTCAGGAACCCTGGAAAGGGGACCCAAGCCAATTCCGTTCCAGTGTTCCTGAGTTCCACATTCGTTTTCAGGGGTTCTCATCACCCGATCCGGGTTGCCGCCATGACTTCTGCCATTCGTAGTGCCCGCCGACGGCGAGGACGAAGAAGAGCACATACAGAACCGCGAACCAGTACAGGCCCGCGACCCAATATACGGCCACGGCGGTCGCATTGACGATCATCCAGCCGATCCAGTTCTCGAGTTTCTTCCGGGCCTGCAACCACTGCGACAAGATACTGAATGAGGCGATGAACGCATCGCGGTACGGCATGGCCGCGTCGGTGCGGGTCTCTAGGTACCAACCCCACAGGATCGCGCCGGCCAGACCCGCGAACACCCAAGCGGCGATCCCGGCCCGGCTGAGCCGCGTCACCGGCAGCACCTTGCGTTTACCGCCCGGGCGCGCCCAGTGCCACCAGCCGTAGGCCAGCACGGCGAAGAAGAACGCCTGCAGTTTCATGTCGGCATAGAGCCGGGCCTGATAAAACACCACGGCCGACAACGACACCTGAACGAGTCCGACGGGGAAATTCCACAGGCTTTGCCGGATGGTCAGGCCGACACCGAGGATCCCGAGGACGGTCGCGAGCTGCTCCATCCACGAGGCCCCAGCGATGCCCGCCCAGATGCTTTGCCAGAGATCGCTCACGCGGAAGGCGGGACGCGGGTCTCCGCCACGTAGGCCTCGAGCGATTCACGCGTCACCGCATGCCGGGCGCCACAGCGCGGGCAGCGGATCTCGACCTTGGGGTCCTCGCCGAAAAGCCCCTCGGGGTCGGAACGCATCACGGGCGCCAGCACCTCGAGCATGCGGCGATGATTGCAGCCGCAGTGCCAGCGGTACTCGCGCCGCTCGATGAGCGCGAGGGTCTCGGTCCCGTCGAGTCCGCGCACCTGCGGCACATCGAGGCGGCCGAACCAGGCGAGATCGCAGTCCGGGTGCTCGGTCGCGAGGGCGAATTCCTCCTCGCCGAGTTGAAAATACCGCGCGCCACGCTGTTCGCTCTGCGCGTAGAGTCGCTCGGCGCCGACGATGGGATCGTCGCCGCGGAAGTGCACGACGCTGCGGCGCACGGGCTGGTTGCCGCGGACGACATCGGCGTAGAACAGGTTCTCCGGCAGCACCTTGACGTTCTCCGCGAAGATACGGCCGGTCACGGTGCCGGTGGCATTGTCGCTGGCGAGGAAGAGGTTCACGCGCGGTTCCTGGAAGTTGATGGTCCAGGCCGTCATTTCGTTCCACGGCCGCGAGGCCTGGTGCAGCACGAAGGCCGCCAGCGCGCGCTTGAACATGCGGTCGTGCGCGGGCTCCGGGTGCAGGCCCTGTTCGGCGAGGTGCAGGTAGTTATCCACGTACAGGTCGCCCAGGTCCGCCTTCGCCACCAGCGCGTTGCGGTGCCGCACGAAATGCGTGCGCACCTCCAGGCCGGAGGCGTTTGGGTTGACGGGTGTGGACTCAGCCATGGAGCGAAGGGAGTCAGGTCCGGGCTGAATCTCAAGTCCGCAGGCGGTCGCCGGGCCGACTTGCCTGCGGGCGCGGCGCGGTGTACTTTCTCCCGCATGCACGCCGGGATTTCACGCCTGCTTTCCGGGCTGCTCCTCGCGGCACCGACCGCCCTCGCCGCCGGGGATGAAGCGGTTACACGCATGATCGAGGAACAGATCATCGCCCGCGGCGTCACCCATCGCCCCACCCTCGCGGCCCTGCGCGCGGTGCCGCGGCACCGCTTCGTGCCGGCCGACGTGCAACGCGAGGCTTACGCGGACCACCCGCTGCCCATCGGCCACGGGCAGACCATCTCTCAGCCGTTCATCGTCGCCTTCATGACCGAGGCCGTGGCCATCAAACCCGGCGAGAAGGTCCTCGAGATCGGCACGGGCTCCGGCTACCAGGCCGCGATCCTGGCCGCGATGGGCGCCAGGGTCTTCACGATCGAGATCATCCCCGCGCTGGCGGAGCGCGCGGCGGGCACGCTGCGCGAGCTCGGCTACGACCAGGTGCGCGTGCGCGCCGGCGACGGATACCAAGGCTGGCCGGACGAAGCGCCGTTCGATGCCATCGTCGTCACCGCCGCCCCCGACACCATCCCCCCGGCCCTGCTCGACCAACTCGCCGAGGGCGGACGCCTGGTGATCCCGGTCGGCCCGCAGCACGGCGGCCAGGAGCTGATGCTCGTGACCAAGTCCAAGGGAAAACTGCACCAGCGTAACCTGCTGCCGGTGCGGTTCGTGCCGTTCACGCGGGAGAAGGATAATGAAAAAACGTAGGCCGCCCGCTTGCGGGCGCTTGATTGGCGGACGAACGCCGTACGGAGCGCGAGCAAGCTCGCGGCCTACTTCCCCGACCCGAGCTGCTTCTCCAGCTTCTTCACCTTCGGCGCGATGACGAAGCGGCAATAGCCTTCGTTCGGGTGCTTCGCGAAATAGTCCTGGTGATACGCCTCGGCGGGCCAGAACTTCTCGAGGGGCACGATCTCGGTCGTGATCGGGTCGCGGAAATCAGCCTGCGCCGCAGTGCGCGACTTCTCGGCCGCGAGGCGCTGGGCCTCGTCGGTGTAGAGGATGATCGAGCGGTACTGCGGCCCGTGGTCGTTGCCCTGGCCATCGACCTGGGTCGGATCGTGCGCGTCCCAGAAGAACTCCAGCAGTCGCTCCAGCGAGGTCTGCGCCGGGTCGAACTCGACGCGGATCACCTCCGCATGGCCGGTCGTCCCGGTGCAGATCTGCTCGTAGGTCGGGTTCGCGCGATGACCGCCGGCGTAACCGCTCACGACCGACTTCACCCCGGGGAGAAGCTGGTACGCCGCCTCGGTGCACCAGAAGCACCCGCCGCCGAGGACAAGGAAATGGGAGGACGTGGAGGTTGAAGTGGAGGGTCTTTCAGCCGAAGTCATAGGCGGTGGTGAACAGGAAGAAAGCACGAGCGTTCCAAGAAGCAAAGCTAGGGCAGGGCGAATCATATGGGTGAGATACGCAAGTCACCCAACTATTCCATGCAAGCGGCCGAACGCAAATGTACCCAAACCAAGGGGAACGCTGATCTACGCTGATCCACGCTAATCCAACCTAGGCCGATATAAGCGTAGATCAGCGAAGATCAGCGTTCCCATGTTCGTCGCTTCGGCATTCAGCGTTCGGCGTTCAGCGTTCGGCGTTCAGCGTTAACGGCTAAGCTTCCGATACTTGATCCGGTGCGGCTGGTCGGCGTCCTTGCCGCAGCGGCGGCGGTGGTCCTCGAGGTAGCTCGAATAGTTGCCGGCGAAGACATGCACGTAGCTGTCGCCTTCGAAGGCCATGATGTGCGTGGCGATGCGGTCGAGGAACCAGCGGTCGTGCGAGATGATCACGGCGCAGCCCGCGAAGTTCTCCAGGCCCTCCTCGAGGGCTCGGATCGAGTTCACGTCGAGGTCGTTGGTCGGCTCGTCGAGGAGGATCAGGTTGGCGCCGCTCTTCAGCACGCGGGCGAGAAGGACGCGGTTGCGCTCGCCGCCCGAGAGGATGCCGACCTTCTTCGACTGGTCCGCGCCGGCGAAGCCGAACTGCGCGCAGTAGGCGCGGCTGTTCACCTGCCGCGTGCCGAGGGTCATCATCTCCTGGCCGTCGCTGATGACCTCCCAGATGGTGCGGTCGTTCTGCAGCGAATCGCGCGACTGCTCGACGTAGGCGGTCTTGACCGACTCGCCGACCTTGAACGTGCCGGCATCCGGTTGCTCAAGGCCGGTAATCAGCTTGAACAACGTGGTCTTGCCCGCGCCGTTCGGGCCGATGACGCCGACGATGCCGCCGGGCGGGAGCGCGAAGGAAAGTTTCTCAAAGAGGAGCTTGTCGCCGTAGGCCTTGCTCACGCCCTGCGCCTCGACCACGAGGTTGCCCAGGCGCGGACCCGGCGGGATGATGATTTCGAACTTTTTCTCCTGCTCGGCGACGTCCGCCTTGAGCATCTGCTCGTAGGCGTTGATGCGCGCCTGCCCTTTGGCCTGCCGGGCCTTGGCGCCGGAGCGGATCCATTCGAGCTCGCGGGCCATCGCCTTCTGGCGGCGGTCCTCCGTGCGCTGCTCGATGGCGAGTCGGCGCTGCTTCTGCTCGAGCCACTCGGAATAGTTGCCCTTCCACGGTATGCCGTGGCCGCGGTCGAGCTCGAGGATCCAGCCGGCGACGTTGTCGAGGAAGTACCGGTCGTGCGTCACGGCGATGACCGTGCCCTCGTAACGCGCGAGGTGCTGCTCGAGCCAGTTGACGCTGTCGGCATCGAGGTGGTTGGTGGGCTCGTCGAGCAGCAGGATCGCCGGCTTCTGCAGCAGCAGGCGCGCGAGGGCGACGCGGCGGCGCTCGCCGCCGGAGAGGTTGTCCACGATCGCGTCCGCCGGCGGACAGCGCAGGGCGTCCATCGCCTGTTCGACCAGGGGCGCCGTGTCCCAGGCGCCGAGCGCGTCGATCTTCTCCTGCAGCTTGGCCTGCTTCTCGGCGATCGCGTCGCGGGCCGCGTCGTCCGCGGCGGCCGACAGTTCGTCCCAGGTCGCATCGTAGGCCGCGGTGAGGTCGGTGAGGTGCTTCACGCCCTCCTCAACGCAGGCGCGTACGGTGGAGCCCGGCGTGAGGTGCGGCTCCTGCTCGAGCAGGCCGACGTCGTAACCCGGCTCGAAGGCGACGTGGCCGTCGAACTCCTTGTCGCGCCCCGCGAGAATGCGCATGAGCGAGGACTTGCCGGAGCCGTTGAGGCCGAGCACGCCAATCTTGGCGCCGTAAAAGAACGACAGCGAGATATCGCGGAGGATCTCCTTGCGCTCGATCTTCTTCGAGACGCCGAGCATGGAAAAAATGATCTTGGGCGCTTCAGCCTGGGCCATGGCCGGAAGGAGGGCGCGCCGGCCGGAAGCGTGCAAGATTTAAGCCTTTCCTCTTCCGCCTCGACTCCCCCAGCCCGACCCACGAGATTCCGCGGCCTACCCCGCGGCATGAACAACGACACACTCTGGCTGGTCCGGCTTGGCCTCGACCAGAACCTCTTCACCGTGACGCAGGCCCAGGCCGTGCGCGCGGCGCTCGGCGACGGCGCGGAGCTGATGGACTTCGCGCAGAAGCTCATCGACGACGGCCTCGTCCACGACATCGAGACCCTCGAGAAGGTCGCCGGCCTGGCCATGAACAAGGCCGCCAAGGGCCCACCGGCCGATGACCCGTTCGCCGACGAGGCGCCGGCCGAATCCGCCGAGTCCGCCACCGGCCGCCTCGTCGCGCCGCAGCCGCGGTTCGCCTTCGAGAAGGTCGCCACCATGACCGACGACCAGGTCGCCGACGGCATGCGCACCCTCCTCAAGGACTGCGCCCGCTTCGGTGCCAGCGACCTGCACCTCTCCACCGGCGCCCGCCCGTTCATCCGAAAAAACCGCGCCCTCTCCTACCTTTCCGAGCACGTGCTCACCGCCTCAGACACGCTGCGCCTCAACCTCGCCCTCATGGCGGGTCACCAACGCGAGATCTTCCTCGAGAAAAAGGACTACGACTACGCCCTGGCGCTGAGCGGCACCGACCGCTACCGCGTCAACCTGATGTTCCACAAGAACGGCGCAGCCGGCGCCTACCGCATGGTGCCCGACAAGGTCCGCAACCTCGCCGACCTCGGCTTCGCCAAGCACTACGAGACGCTGATGAAGATGCTCTCGTACCACAACGGCCTCATCCTCATCACCGGCCCGGTCGGCTCCGGCAAGACCACCACCCTCGCCTCCATGGTCGCGCACCTCAACGAGACGCGGACCGACCACATCATCACGGTCGAGGACCCCATCGAGGTCGTGCAGCCCGCCAAGGGCTGCAACGTCACCCAACGCGAGGTCGGCCCACACACACGGTCGTTTTTCAGCGCGCTCAAGGGCGCCCTCCGCGAGGATCCCGACATCATCGTCATCGGCGAGCTCCGCGACCTCGAGACGATCGAGATGGCGATCAGCGCCTCCGAGACCGGTCACCTCGTCATCGGCACCATGCACACGAGCGACGCCGCCACGACCCTCAACCGCCTGCTCGACGTGTTCCCGCCCTCGCAGCAGACCCAGATTCGCGCGAGCGTGGCCGAGAGCCTCCGCGGCATCGTCTGCCAACGCCTCCTGCCCGCGACCGACGGCCACCTCGCCCTCGCCTGCGAGATCCTCGTCAGCAACACCGCGATCCAGAACCTCATCCGCGAGGGGAAGTCCGCCGGCCTGCGCAACACCATGGAGACCGGCGTGAAGGAGGGCATGTGCCTCATGGACAACGTGGTCTTCGGCCTCTGGCAGGAGAAACGCATCTCCGCCGAGGTCGCCCAGGCCAACATCGTCAACCGCGTCCTCAAGCAGAAGATTTCCTGACCATGGCCGCCATCGATTCCCTCCTCAAAGCCATGCTCGAAAAGGGCGGCTCCGACCTGCACCTCACCGTCGGCCTCCCGCCCAAGACGCGCGCCTCGGGCGCGCTGCAGCCGCTCTCCGACTCGCCGCTCGACGCGCGGACGATGGAGTCGCTCCTCAAGGAAATCTGCCCCGCCAAGCGCTGGGAGGAGTTCCTCGACAAAAAGGACCTCGACCTCGCTCACGAGATCCCCGGCCTCGCCCGCTTCCGCGGCAATTACCTCTACAACCACTGGGGCCAAGCCGCCGTCTTCCGCCAGATCCCGGCAAAGATCCTCACCTTCGAGCAGCTCAACCTCCCCGAGGCGCTCAAGAAACTCTGCCACCTCGATCAGGGTCTCGTGGTCGTCACCGGTCCCACCGGTTCCGGCAAGTCCACGACGCTCGCGGCGATGATCGACTACATCAACACGAACCTCGGGCGGCACATCATCACAATCGAGGACCCGATCGAGTTCGTGCACCCCGTGAAGAAGTCCGTGATCGTCCACCGCGAGGTCGGCGAGCACACGGGTTCCTTCGCCGCCGCGCTCAAGGGCGCCATGCGGCACGACCCGGACATCCTTCTGCTTGGCGAGATGCGCGAGATGGAGACCATCAAGCTCGCGCTCGGCTGCGCCTCGATGGGCATGCTCGTCTTCGGCACGCTGCACACCAACAACGCCCCGAAGACGGTCGACCGCATCATCAACACCTTCCCGGCCGACGAGCAGAACCAGGTGCGCGTCATGCTCTCGAGCTGCCTCGCGGGCGTCGTCGCCCAGCTCCTCTGCAAGCGCATCCCCAAGGGCCGGTGCGCCGTCCACGAGATCCTCCTCACGCACGAGGCCCTGCCCAACACGATCCGCAGCGGCCAGATCGCCAACATCAAGTCGATCATCGAGAGCAGCGGCGCCGACGGCATGATCACGATGGACAACAGCCTCATGGCGCGCGTGAAGGACGGCACCATCGAGGCCAAGGAGGCCTACATGAAGGCCGCCAACAAGGCCCTCTTCGCCCCGCTGCTGAAACCGGGCGACCTCGAGGGCGGTCACTGAGCGCATCCCAAACCGTCAATCGCGGAAGCGCGGAAGGACGGAGACGCGGAATCGAGCCGGTCACTTTTCCGCGCTTTCGCCCTTCCGCGTTTCCGCGATTGGGATTGTGGGTTGGACCCCTTCGGATTGCTCGTCCTTCAGATCTTGGACGCTTAGCGGGTCGGGTAGCAGCCCTGAGGAGGGATCAGCCTTCATGTTAAGATATTGTTCCATAATGACAAGTGTGATTCCTGCGCAGCACCCTCTTTGTGGCGCCATTGCGTATATTGCGCCATATAAATTTTTATATGGCGCAATTGGCCCATTTGCGCCACAACGAGTCCCATGCCAAAAAAGATCGCCGATTCCGATCTCGCTGACGTTCTCAACGCTTTGGCGCAGCTTGCACAGCCAGCGTCCCTGGAAGAAATCGCCGGCAAGCTCAGCCAGCCCTTGGCCCGACGGACCCTGCAGCGCCGGTTGGCAACCTTGCTCGCCTCCGGACGCCTCGCCGCCCAGGGGTCGGGTGCCGGCACCCGCTACCAATTACCCCAAGTCGCAACGCGCGAGCCGTCAGCGACCGTCGATAGCGCCTTCGATCGGGAACTCTCTCCGGCCGCCCACGAGATCAGGCGTTTGGTTCGGCGCCCTGCCAGCCAGCGCCACCCGGTGGGATACGATCGGTCATTCCTGGAAAGTTACCGTCCGAACGTAACCGGCTACCTGCCCGATAGCCTGCGCCGCAAGCTGGCGGAACTCGGCCGCACGCCGGGCGAGGCTCAGCCCGCCGGCACCTATCTGCGCAAGGTGATGGATCGGCTCCTGATCGATCTGTCGTGGAATTCGAGCAGACTCGAGGGCAACACCTACTCCCTGCTGGAGACGCAGCGACTCCTGGAGTTGGGCGAAGGCGCCGACGGCAAGGCCGCCAAGGAGACCCAGATGATCCTCAACCACAGGGCCGCCATTGAACTGTTGGCCGAGCAGGCCGCGGAGATCGGCTTCAACCGCTACACTCTCTGTAACCTGCACGCCCTCCTGTCGGATAATCTGTTGCCCGACCCGGCGGGTGGCGGACGCCTGCGCACCCATGCCGTCGCGATCGCCGGCTCGGTCTTTCACCCCTTGGAGGTGCCATCGGCGATTGAGGAGTGCTTCGACCAGATTCTCCTGACTGCTGCAGCCATTGAAGACGCCTTCGAGCAGGCGTTCTTCGCCATGGTTCACCTGCCCTATCTGCAGCCGTTCGAGGACGTCAACAAACGCGTCTCGCGCCTGGCGGCCAACATTCCTCTGGTGCAGCGCAATCTCGGCCCCCTGTCATTCGTGGATGTCCCGCAATCCGACTATATGCAGGCGATTCTGGGGGTCTATGAACTGCGGCGGGTGGATTACCTGCGCGACGTGTTCGAGTGGGCCTACGAGCGCTCATGTGTCCGCTACGCCGCCGTTCGTCAATCGATCGGCGAGCCGGATCCCTTTCGGCTGCGTCACCGCGAACGGCTCGGCCAGGTGATCGCGGCCGTCGTCGCGGGTGGTTTGGACAAGAAGGCCGCGGCGGCCCTGGTGCAGCGGGAGGCGATACAGATCCCCGACGTGAGCCAGCAGCAGCGCTTCGCCATTTTGGCGGAGACGGAACTGACCAGCCTGCACCCCGGCAACTTCGCCCGCTACCGCCTCAGCCCCGCACAATTCGCCGCGTGGCAACGCCAATGGCGTTAGCGTCGCGATTGCATGGGGCCGACGCTCCGGCAGGGCCGCCTGGAAATCTAGACCTTCTCCGAGTCGGCTGTGTGCGCCGTGGGCGCGCCCCTTGACCGAGCAGGGGCCCCAAAAAAGATCAATAAGTCAGGTCGGACCCCTTCGCATCGCCACGCCACCTTGTAGTGTCCGCTCAGTTGCTCGATCTGGGCATACCTCTCGGCGGCGGTTCGAAGAGGATGCCCAGCGATTTTTTTAGGACTTCGCGCTGCTCCAGCAGCCGGGCGTTCTCCTCCCGCAAACGCCGGTTCTCTGCTTCCAGTTCCGCCAGGCCGCGCGCTCCGCGCGCCGCCTGGCCGTGCTCCTTGTCCCGTTGTTGCTTCTGCCAGCGGAAGATCAACGCGGGCCGGATCCCCAGCTCCGCGGCGACCTTCGCTGCGCTCCGGCCGCTCGAACGCCAGAGTTCGAGCGTCTGCTGCTTGTATTCCTCCGTGTAGCTCGCCTTGCCATGCACAGGCTTGCTGATCTGCGTTTTCATGTGGACTCCTTCGGGTTTTGATCCCGCGTCCGCTGTCCGTCAAATCAGGGCAACCTTAGTTTGACCCCTTCCGGCTGCCCTCCTTCTGATCGCTCGGACATCGGCGGATTGACTCACGCGGCGAACGGCTAACACTCGTCTTTGATCCGAAGGGCCCGGGTCGTCCCCGTCTTAACATTCCTCCATAGCTATGCAGTTGCCCTTCCGACTTTCGCACGACGATTTTCTTTGGCTGATCGAGTTCAAGTCCGACGACCCCTGGGAGATGACGTGCATACGCGTCGTATTGTACACCTTAGTCGGCAGTCAGCTATTGAAATACGTAAACGCTCTTTTGAGCGGCTTGGTGGAATTCGGCTCGCTGTGTGACCGCATGGGGTTGCGCCTAATTACCTCAACTGAAAAACGGAAGGCGCTACAGCAAAGGCGAAGGCTCTGCACCCAATTGAAGAGCGACTTGGTATCCTTATCCAAAGGCGAGAATTGGAACGACCAAGAATTTACAGATCTTGCAGCGGAGCTAGTGTAGTGTCCCTCAAATAGGTGCCATTATTGTCGGGATGAGTCAGCAGGGAGGATGC
>JAHCAZ010000079.1 GCA_019634615.1 Opitutaceae bacterium | reverse complement strand
GGTAAGGTGGCGCAAAAGACGCTCCGTATTTCAAAAGTGTTCGGTATCGAAGGCCGCAAATTGCTCCGACCGGACGACGATTTCGATTCCCTAAAAGATTTCCTTAGCACCTACGAAGGGTCCGCCACTCAGACTGAGAAGATGCAATTAGATCTGGAGCGGCTACTCGCTGCGGACCCAACGTTGGCGCAGCGTTTGGAGGCATTGCCAGGCGGTGTATTCAGTGGCAAAGAGCATCCCCAACCCGGCACCCAAGCCGTGTTCTTTTGTTTCTCTCTCCCTGGCGAGGATCGGGACGCCAAGGTTTGGAACGAGACGGCGGGCCGCTCCGCTTGGTATCTGTATATAATCGACGGGAGGCGGATTATGGATCAGCCGGAGGAGATCCATGATTATATCCGCTGTGTCCCGGAAACTCCGCGCAATTGTGTGTTGCCCGCGCCGTCGTTGCGCGAGATCCGCCAGAAACTCGAGAAGCATATAACGCAAACTTACCTAAAGCAGGTCCAGGCTCCGGTTGGTGTGAAACCAATTCTGAAATGTTGGATGGAACTCAATTGAGCGATGCCTCGGAAAATCTCACCGCCTCGGTCGGAAATTCCGGGCATGTATCCACCGCTGAGCCGGAGTGAATGGCTGGTCCTCGATTTCCTTGATCGCCACCTACCGGAAAAATGGGAGATTTATGTCCAGCCGGCTTTGAACGGGATGCGTCCCGATTTCGTGCTTCTGCATGATGAATTTGGTGTAGGCGTGGTTGAGGTTAAACACTGGCGCATCAACAGCGGCCGCTTTACCCGGCACGCTCTCGGCATCGAAGGAACTCACGTCTTGCGATATCGATTTGGAGGGCGGGAGATCGACATGGCTCGCTCCAATCCGATCGAGCAAATCGATCGCTACCGTCAGGGCATTTTGGATCTCTATTGTCCGCGCCTTGGCAAACGCGGGGTTCAGGTTGTCTTCGGTGCGGTGATCTTCACCGATACACCCAAAGAGGCCGCCCAGTATCTGCTGGAGCCGTGGATTCTCAGGGCAACGCGCAGCAGCTACCCGCGCAATTGCGTCATTAGCGGCTCTGCCGAACTCCAATCGAGAGAAATCATGAAATGCATCCCTTGGGCATGGAAATCCACCCACGCCTCCAAGGAGCAGGTATTCAATCCCGACATGGCCGCTGACGTTCGGACTTGGCTAGAGGAGCCTGATTCCGCCCGTGAGTCTCGCAGGCCATTGCGGTTTTCCACGCCGCAACAAGAAGTCATCACTCGTCTCACGAGGAGAATCCGTGTCCGAGGTGCCGCCGGTTCCGGTAAGTCATTCGTCCTCGTGGCTCGCGCTGCTCGACTGGCCGGAGAGGGTAAGCGGGTGCTGGTCCTGACATTTAACCTCACACTCATCGCGTATATACGTCAGCTCTGCTTCCGTATTCCGGACGCCCCCACTAATTTTTATAACAAAGTCACTTGGTTGAGTTTTCATCTGTGGATTCGTCGCATGTGCGAGGATGCTGGTGCGATAGACGAGTATCGCGCTGTGTGGGCCAAGCACAATGCTGTCCCATCATAAGTCCTTGAAGGTGAGTTGGTCAGGCATATCGACATGAACCGCGCTTGTATCGAGTTTCGCAAACAGCTCCTGAATGGGGACTTTGGAAAGTGCGTGCAGCGACAGGACTTGGACCAGCGTCGTCAGATTTGTAGTGAGCTTGAGTTCCTTGCGTGTGATCGCGATCGCGAGATATATACAAATGGCCGACCAGAGCTGCACGCGCACGGCGTTGGGAGTCGTGCCGTAAAAATTGCGGATGCGCAGGCTCTGCTTCACCCACCGGAAGAACAGCTCGATCTGCCAGCGTTGGCGGTAGAGCTCGGCGATCACGGCCGCGGGCAAGGTCCATTGGTTGGTCCAGAACGCCAGCCGCAACGATTGCTCGAGATCGTAGATGCTGACCCGACGCATGAGATCCGGCCAGTGGCGTGGCACATCCCAGCCATTGAAGCGGATGGATTGGTCCGAGCGCAGTGTGGTCGATCGATCCACCGGTCGCGAGGCCGCCACGTAATACCGCACGTCCGGTCGGTCGCGGATCACGAAGAACGCGCCCGCCTGGTTGATCCGGCGCAGTCGCCGAAAATCGATGTAGCCACGGTCCATCACGTAAAAACTGCCCGGCTCGATGGGGAGATCGTCCAGCCAAACGACATCGCCATGAGTCGCGGCGGTCACCGCCAGAAACGCCGGCAGCGGTCCGCGCAGGTCGAGGGCCGTGTGCAGCTTCACCGCCGCGTCGGTTCCGGTCCAGTTGGCCCACGGACACAGCGCCAAGCTCAGGTCGATCAACGTCGAGTCCACCGCATAGACCGGCATCTCCAGATCGAGCACGGTGGGCTCGTCCTGATAAAGCTGTCGCGCACGGTGCATCAGCTTGTGCGCCAGCGCCGCGTAAAGCCGCCAGTCGCGTTCTTCGTTGGCGCGCGCCAGCGTGCTGCGGGTCACACGTCGCCGGAAGCCCAGATGGTAGGCCAGTCGCGGCGTGCTCAAGCACGCTTCGATATCGCGCAGGCTCTCGCGAAACGTCATCTGCGCAAAAGCCAGCGCGAGGAAGTGATCCCACGCCGAGAACTGCCGTCGCCCATCGGCGGGATCGTGCGTGCGCACCAAACGCTGAAACTCCCAATGGGGCACGCGTGCGATGACCTGGGCGAATACCGAGTTGCCTGCGTTCATGGCGCAGGATCCCGCCGCAATCGTCTGCGGCGTTCAAATCGTGAGCAGCTCTGAAACTATCGTTCATGCACAGCCAGCCTAACTTGCGAAACTCTGTCACTGATCTGTTGGGACAGCATTGGGTCCTGCCGCATCCCCTCCTCCCATTTTCATTCTATGCCGACCGATCTCCTGCAGCTTGCCGACCTCGAGCCCCCGATGGGGGACCTGTTCCTGAACCGCCGCCTCGACACGGGCCGGGCGGTCTGGGCCCGCCGGCTGAGGGGGGAGGAAAAATATCCCAAAAAGCGCATCATCCACCAGCGCGTGATCCGCCTCCACGGGCGCGCCCGGCTGCAGCGCCTCGGCGTGCGCCGGGGCCAGGGCTACCACAAGTGCGGGAGCCGCCAGGACCTCGACTGGGTCACGGGCCTGCGCGTCCTCGCCCGGGTCGACGGCGCCTGGCGGGTGCTCCTCGAGCGCCGGCGCCTGACGCCCCCGGTGCCGGGTGCCGTGGCGTGGTTCCGGCTGCCGCGGGTCGTCACGACGGGCGTCATCCTCGAGGTACGCGGCGCCGGGATCGACGGCGGGTGGACGCCGTGGAATCTCGCCCTGTCGGCCTTCATCCTCGAGGGCGAACCGCTCGATCCGGTGGCCCCGCGCCAGGAGCGCCTCCTGCGGCGCGGCCGCGTCGACCTCCGGCGCCTGCCGCGCGGCGTCCGTGCGACGCTGCAGGACGGGGAGGTGCTCTACCAGGCGAGGGACTTCACGGTCGGGTTCGCGCTGTCGCGGCCGGGCTTCACGTTCCTCGGCCTCGGGCTCGAGGATGCCGCGCTGCGCGACACGAATGTCCTGCAGGTCCGCGCCCCCGCCTTCCCGCAGGGCCCGCAGCTCCACCTCCTCGGCGCCGCGCCCGCGCTCGCGCCCGTCGTGCGGTGCGACCTCGACGGCACCTGCACGGTCGCCGGCGGCCGGGTGACCTATGACTTCCGGGCGGGCGGCCAGCATTACCGGATCGCCTGGACCGTGTCCGCCGCCGGCCTCGCCTGCACGGTCGAGCGCACCGCCGCGCGCGCGGCCCTCGCCTGGCACAGCGCGGCGTGGACCGTGGGCCTGCGCAACAGCGTGACGCCCTCGCATGTCCTCGGCCGCCTGACCGAGACCGGCGAGGCGGGCGGCCTCGCGCTGCCGGCCCTGCTCAACCTGCCCCGTTTCGGCACGTGGCGGATCGACTGCGTGCGCGGGCCCGGCTGGGCGCGCAGCGACTGCTTCCGCGCCCAGGACCTGAACATCCTCGAGCTCAAGGTCGGCGAGGAGCCGACCCCCGAGGGCCTTTACCGCCTGCCCCCGGGCCGGCACCGGGCGACCTTCACGCTCCGGCCCGCGGCACCGGCCGTGCGCCTGCGCGCCGGGACGCCCGCCGTCGTGCGGCGCGCCGTCGCGCGCACGCAGTGGACGGCGCTCACCTACCGCGCCGACACCGCGACCCTGAGCAACAACGGGGCCTCGATGCATTGCCCCATCTGCCTCGACACCTGGTCGGCCGTCGCCCTCCCGGCGGGCGAGATCCTCCCGGGGTTCCCCGCGCACGAGCTCGTGCGCACGTCGCTCGAGCGCTGGCTCACCGGCGGGCCCGGGTACGCGGCGGGCCGGCTCCTCTTCGACGGGAGCTCGCACGACGCCGACGAGGAGTACCTCATGACCGGCGCCGCCGCGCTGCGGGGCCTCGGCGACTACCTGCGCCATGCGGCCACCCCGGCGTGGTTCGAGGAGTTTCGCCCGTACATCCGGCGGAAGCTCGCGGCCGCGCATGACCGCGACCTCGACGGCGACGGCCTGATCGAGAGCCCGCACCGCACCGGCGTCTCCGGCACGGCGCAGTGGAGCACCTGCTGGTTCGACGTGATCTCGTTTGGCTGGAAGGATGCCTTCGCCAACGCGAT
This sequence comes from Opitutaceae bacterium, assembly GCA_019634615.1. Taxonomy (GTDB): domain Bacteria; phylum Verrucomicrobiota; class Verrucomicrobiia; order Opitutales; family Opitutaceae; genus UBA2377. The sequence goes on along the minus strand of JAHCAZ010000079.1, from coordinate 638 downwards.
CCTCCACGGCGCCCTCCTCGAGCTGGCGGCGGGCCTGCGCCGCTTCGGGGCCGCCGACGAGGCTGCGGCGCTCGACCGCTGGAGCACCTGGCTCAAGGCCAACTACCGCGACACCTTCTGGAACGAGCGGACTGGCTGGCTCGCCGGCTGGCGCTGCCGTGAGGACCGGCTGCACGACCACGCCTTCCTCCCGGTCAACGGCGCCGCCGTGGCCGCGGGCCTCCTCGAGCCCGCCGAGGCGCGGGCCGTCATGCTCCGGCTCCTGGCGGAGATGGCGAAGGTCGGCGTCCCCGACGCGGCCCTCGGCCTGCCCGGCAACCTCTGGCTCATCCCCGACCACGACCTCGCCGACATCATCCAGGGTTACCCGCTCGGCTACTACCAGAACGGCGGGCGCACCCATGCGCAGACGCGGCACTTCGTCAGCGCCCTCTACCGCTGCGGCCTCCGCCGCGAGGCCGATCACCTGCTCGGGCGGCTCTGCGTCGGCTTCGCCGAGGCGCGCGTCTTCGGCGGCAACCAGAGCGGCGTCGACTGGCGCTACTGGGACGACCGCCCCTGCGGCTACGAGGGGCTGCTCACGGACCAGTTCGGCCTCCTCGAGGTGATCCACGAGCGCTGGGGGCGGGCGGCCGGCG
>JAHCAZ010000078.1 GCA_019634615.1 Opitutaceae bacterium | reverse complement strand
CGCCCTGGCGAGGAGCTCCGGGCGGAACTGGAAAAGCTCTCGGCCGAGCTGTCCTGCTCGGGCTCGATCCTGACGATTTCCGACATTCTCCGCGAGGGCGTGAGCGCCTACTGGGTGCACATCCGCGCCTACATGCGGGCCAAGGCGCGCAACCGCGGCATCGCCATCGAGGTGGTCGACCGGATCGTCGCCGCCAGCATCAAGGCGCACCAGCTCGGGCTCGATCCCCAGGAAATCGACCGCGCCCTCGACCAGGCGCTCGCGCGCAAGGGCGGCGTCACCAGCTGAAGCTCACCCCGACGGTCCCGCTCGCGCCGGGCATCGGGTAGCCGAACTTCTGCTCGTAGTCGGCGTCGCCCAGGTTCTCGCCGGCCACAAAGCACTCGCCGGCGAGACCCCACGCGGAGGCGCCGAAGGTGTATGCCAGCCGCGCGTTGAGCAGCACGTAGGACCCGAGACGCGCGGCGTTGAGCGCGTTGAGGTCGCGGTTGCGCGCGAGCACCGCGCGCGCCCCGACATACTGGCCGTCCACGCTGAGGCGCACCGCGCGCGTCAGCCGCCAGTTGAGCCCCGCGCTCCCCGACCACTCCGGCACGTAGGGCAGGTCGTCGGGTGTCGCCCGCATCGCCGTGACCGCCGCATAAAGCGCCCACGCTTCCCGCGGGGCCCACGTCACGGCCGCCTCGACACCCTCGGTGCGGAAGTCCGCGAGGTTTTTCCACACCGGCGGAAACGGCGGATACGAGGTGACGATGCGGTCGGCCCCGTCGTCGCGAAACACGCTCACCTCCACCCGCACCGCCTCGCCGAGACGGCGGCTCACGCCCATCTCCGCGTGGTCCACGGTCTCCGCCGACAATTCCCGGTGGCGGTTGTTGCCCGGCGGGATCGCCATCACGAACAGCCCGGGAAAATTGACCCCGCGCGCGGCCGAGACATGCCACTCCGTCGTGCCGTCGGTCGCGACGAGCCCGGCCTGCGGCGCCAACTCGTCGGCGAAGACGCTGTGGTCGAGCTGCCGTGCCCCGAGCGACGGCCGCACCGTCCAGCCGCGCCCGAGCGCCCACGCGCGGCTGACCGCCGCATACACCGAGTCGATCCGCACCGCGGTCCGCGGAAAACTCCCCGCCACGCCGCCCGTGAGCGAGCGGTACTGGCCCGCGATGCGGTCGAGGTCGACGCCGCCGACGATCTCCGTACCGGCCGCGGGCCGCAGCGTTTCGCGCAGGCGCAGGCCGCGGTTGGCATACTCGGTCACGGTGACGTTCTCGTTGCGGGCGGTGGGCGCGTGATACTGGCCGGTCCAGTCGAGTTTGCCGCGGCTCGAGTACGCCTTGAGGCTGCCCTCAAGGCCGGGGTCGCGGTGCGTCACCGTCGCCACGACGAGGTCGTTGTCGTCGGCGAAGCGCCCGCTGCCGAACTGCAGTGCGGGCGGGACGCGCGCCGGGTCGGGGCCGGGGTCGTCGGCGTAGTTGCTGGTGCCGTTGTAGAAGACATGGGCCGACCAGCGCTCGTCGAGGGTCCAGCCCAGGCGCACGTAGCCGGCGCGCAGGCGGCCGTCGGCGTTGGCGCGGTGGCCGTCGGAGGCGCGGGCGCTGCCGAGGACGTAGGCGTCAAGTTTCTCGCCGCGGTAGCCGCCCTCGGCCGCCGCCGACCAGGTGCCGAACGACCCGGTGGTGAGCGTGAGCGCCCCACCCTGCCCCGGCTGCTCGCGGAACTTCGGCGCGAGGTCCACGACGGCGAAGGCCATGTTGCCGTAGAGCACGGGCTGGGCGCCCTTGTGGACCTCGATGCGCCGGGCGAGGTCGACGTTGAGCATGTCGAGGATCGGGTGGGTCCAGATCGAGTTGAAGCTCGGCACGCCGTCGATCGAAAGCTGGATCTCCGCCCCGGGCCGCGCGGTGCCCATGCCGCGGATGAACACCGCCCCGCCCTCGGTGCCGCCGAAGCTGCCGACCGGGTTGAAATGCGAGACAACCACCCCGGGCACCCGGCGCAGGGCCGACTGCAGGTCGCGGGCGTTGAGCTCGACCAGCTGCGCGGCCGTGACGGCGGTGACCTTGCTCGCGAGCGCATCGAGCCGCGTCTCGCCGACGATCGGCGTGGCGGCGACCTCGAGGTCATCGAGGCGCACGACGTCCGACGCCAGCGCCGGCAGGGCGAGGGCGGACAACAGCAGCAGCGGCGACGGCAGTTTCATTCGCGGGTGGTGTGGACCCGCGCCATCGGAATCGGTTGAGGCCAATTCGCCAGCCTGAAGATGCGCGACGCCGTCAGCGCAGCGTCATAAAGTGCAGCGCGTTGAACAGCCAACCGATCGCGGTCGTGCCGACGAGCACCACCGCCGCGAAGGCGACGATGAGCCGGAGCGTCATCACGCTGCGCAGCAGCACGAGCTCGGGGAAGGAAACACCAACGGCCGAGAGCAGGAAGGCGAGCGCGGTGCCGAGCGGCACGCCCTTGGCCACGAAGGCCTCGAGGAGCGGGATGGTGGCGTTGGCGCTGACGTAAAGCGGCAGGCCGACCAGGGCCGCCAGCGGGACGGTCCACGAGCCGCGGCCGGCGAACAGGCGCTCGAAGAAATCGTCCGGCACGAAACCATGCAGCCCCGCGCCGAGCAGCAGCGCCGCGATCAGCCAGGGAAAGATCTTCCGGAGGATGTACCAGCTCGTGTCGGCCGCGTCCACGACCCGGGCCTTGAATCCGTGCGGCAGCGGCTCGTCATCCTCATCCGCCGGCGCCGTCGCGCCCGGCACCAGCCAGCGCTCGGCACCCAGGGCGCTCAGCGCGAGCCCGCCGGTAATGCCGAGCCCGACTCCCGCCGCGGCGTAGGCCAGCGCCAGCTTCCAGCCGAAGGTCGCGGCCATGAGCGCGACCGCGATCTCATTGACGAGCGGCGACGTGATCAGGAACGCGAACGCCACACCGATGGGAAACCGCGCCTGCACGAAGCCGAGAAAGATCGGGACGGACGAGCACGAGCAGAACGGCGTGAGCGCCCCGAACAGCGCCGCGGCCGGGTACCCGAGCAGCCGCCCGCCCCGCCCTTCCAGCTTCGCGCGCAGCTTGTCGTGCGGCAGCGCCCCGCGCACAAGCGCCATCAGAAAGGCGACGCCCGCGACGAGCACGACGACCTTCAGCAGGTCGTAAACGAAGAAATGCAATGCCGCTCCCAGGCCGCGCGCCGCGTCGAGTCCGACGAGCCGCACGACTTGATCCGCGAGGAATTCTGCCCAGGTCCACATACTAGAGCGTGGCGTCAACTATCGTTCTCTTTCTCGTTCCGAACACCGCCTCAAAGCTCCTTCCCTGCCCGCAGGCCGGCCGCATACGCCTCGAACACGAGCCGAATCTGGTCCCGCACCCGCCGGAAGACCGCCAGGACTTCCTCGTCCGTGCCGGTCGCGTGCGCCGGATCGTCGAACCCCCAGTGATAGCGGTGCACCTGCCCCGGGAACATCGGGCAGGCCTGGTCGGCGTTGCCGCACACGGTGACAACCGTGTCGATGCGCTGCGCCAGGAACTCGTTCATCGACTTCGAGTGGTGCCCGGAGATGTCGATCCCGATCTCCTGGAGCACCTGGATCGCCTTGGGGTGCACGAAGCCGGCCGGCTTCGACCCGGCGCTGTGCACGTCGATCAGGTCGCCGGCCGCGGCGCGGAGGATGCCCTCGGCGAGATGGCTGCGGCAGGAGTTGCCGGTGCAGAGGATGAGGACCTGAGGCTTCATGGGGCGGCGGGCGGGAGGGCGCGGGCGTACCACGCGCGGGTGTCGTTGCAGACGCGGCAGACGGAAAGCATGACCGGCACCTCGACGAGCACGCCGACGATCGTCGCGAGCGCCGCGCCCGAGGTCGGGCCGAAGAGCGTGATCGCCACCGCCACGGCCAGCTCGAAGAAGTTGCTCGCGCCGATGAGCGCGCCCGGCGAGGCGACGTTGTGCGGCACCTTGAGCGCGCGCATGGCGAGGTAGGTCAGGCTCGAGTTGAAATACACCTGGATCGTGATCGGCACCGCGAGCAGCACCACGGCGAGCCAGTTGCGGATGAGGTTGTCGGCCTGGAAGGCGAAGATGAGCACGAGGGTCGCGAGCAGCGCGACGATCGTCACCGGCTTGAAGACCGGGAGGAACGCGGTGTTGAACCACTCCGCGCCGTGGGTGCGGATCAGCGCCATGCGGCTGAGCCAGCCGGCGGCGAGCGGGATCACGATGAAGACGACCACCGAGGTGACGAGAACGCCCGTGGGCACGGTGACGCCGCTCACGCCGACGAGAAACATCACGATGGGCGCGAAGGCCACGAGCATGATCAAGTCGTTGATCGCCACCTGCGCGAGCGTGTAGGCCGAGTCGCCGTCGGTGAGGTAGCTCCAGACGAAAACCATCGCCGTGCAGGGCGCGGCGGCGAGGATGATGAGGCCGGCGATGTAGTCCTTGGCGGCCTCGGGCGGGATGAGCCCGAGCACGTCGCCGAATAGGAACCGGATGAAGAGCCAGCCGAGCAGGGCCATGCTGAAGGGCTTGACGAGCCAGTTGACGACCAGCGTCACCAGCAGCCCGCGCGGCCGCTGCACGACCCCGGCGAGCCCGCCGAAATCGATTTTCAGCATCATGGGATAGATCATGAGCCAGATGAGCACGGCGATCGGGATGTTGACGTGCGAGTCCCGGCCGAATTCCCAGCCGCTGAGGGTGGCGGTGAGCCCGGGGAGCAGTTTGCCGAGGGCCACGCCGACGATCATGCAGGCGAGGACCCAGAGGGAGAGGTAGCGCTCGAAGAAATCGAGCCGTTTGGCGGGTGCGGTCATCGGGAGGCGGGAGTGAGGGTCAGCAGCAGGCCTTCGCGGGTTCGCGCACGCAGGTGGGCGTGTCGGGGCCGAACCCGTCACGAAGCTTCTTCAGGCGTGCCGCATCCTCGCGGAACACCTTCTCCTCCCGCACGCAGTCCTGCAGGCAGGCGAGGTTGGCCTTGAGCTGGGCCGACGGCTTCGCCGGCAGGCGGTAGATCATCATGTTGGCGCAGCGCTCGGCCTCCACGAGGCCATTCTCCCGGAGGTAGCGGAGGTGCTTGGAGACCTTCACCTGCGGCTCCCGGAGCACGTCCTGGAAGTGGCACACGCACAGCGGGCCCGACAGCAGCAGGTGCAGGATCCGCAGCCGGGTGCGGTCGCAGAGGCATTGGTAGATGGCGACGAGATCCATGCCACCGAGGTATATTCCCTTATCGGTATATAACAAGCTCCGTTTTTCGGGACCCTGGGACGTGAAAATATCCTGAAGGGTTTTGCGACCGGGCGGTGTTTACGTCGCTGACCGCGTGTCGTCCGCCCCCGCGAACGGCCCTGACCTCATGCCTACCCGAATTCGAAACCAGGCCTCTCGTGGCGATCGTCCGCCCCGTGGCCGCCGGCGCATGCGTGCGCCGCATCGCCGCGGGCGCCCCACTTTCTCTGCGTTCGCTCCGTCGCTGCTTTCAGAACGTATCCAGCCGATTCTGGTTTCTCGGCTGGATGCCACCGGGGGGTGGTTTGTTCCGGGAATGGCCGTGGACGGACGCAGAGTCCCTTTCCTCCTCCTTTGGGCCCCGCTCTCTCAGGGCCCGTCAGTGCAACCCAAAAAACCCACATGAACCCAGCAAACTACCCAGCAGCACCGGTGGCCAAGCGATACTTGGCCGCCTGTTTGGCCGTCCTGATAGGCGCCACCGCCGCCCCGCTTACGGCGCAGCCTGTCGCCGTGACGGAGGTCGACGAGGATGAGGTGACGAAACTCACCCCG
>JAHCAZ010000077.1 GCA_019634615.1 Opitutaceae bacterium | reverse complement strand
CGCCAGCGGCCGTTCCACCTCCGGAACCTCAGGCTTCTCCCGCGGAAAATCCGGCCTTCCAGGCCAGCGCGAACGCTCGCGATCGCTACTGGGCCTCGATCGGCGAGGTCGAACCCGATGTCATCTCGCATCTGATCAGTCCGGGCCTGATGGGTGAACCCGCCTGGCCGACGCTTCGGCAGGCCTACCGCGTTGTGCGCCGCGGCTCGTCCGTGATCCTGGCGACCGATGGGATGTCGGATCCGTTCGACGATGCTGAGGAGGGCAACGGCTTCGAGATGGAGCTGATGCTGGAGACCGCGCACATTCCGGACGAACTCGCCGATCCGCCCGGAGGCGGAATCGACCGGCTGAAGGAGAGCTGGGCCTTCGATGTCCTCGTGACCATGGCCTCCACGGTCGCCGGTGTCGGGGGCATCGTGGACCGGCTGGACGACTTCGGCGGGTTCATCTCGACGGAAGCGCCCGGTGCGTCCGGCTCGCCCAGGATCGCGGGACAGGTGCCTTCACGCTTCATCCTCGACGACTCTCTCGGGTTCCTCCTGGGCGCGCCGACCCCCGACTTTCCCGTGTCGGTCCCCGGCATGCCGCTGTCGCCGGTCCGCATCGTGCCGATCGTCCTCTTGACCGCGGAGGAGTTGGCCTACATCCGCAAGGGCGGCGCGGCCGAGCGCGCTGAGGTCGCGAGGCGCCTGGCTGCAAGCCCGACAGGTCATCGCTGCGATCTCGAGCGCGCGAGTGTGATCTGACGAAAGAAGCCCGGCGCGAGCGCCGGGCCACACAAAAAGTTCGGTGATGGTGGGGTGTCTTCGAAGAAGACGCCCTGAGACTCGGCTTCTGTGGTTAAGCTGAAGTTAATCGCGCGGGGGCGCGGTGACCCCATGGCCAAGCTTCGCGCGGAGCGTGCGGGACTCGCGCGACGGGCGCATTGTCGCGCGGGGCTGGACGAAGGCTGCGGATCGGTCGATCACGAGACGCCGACAGCTTGAAAAGAGGGCCGATGCGCATCCATTTCACCGGCATCGCGGGCGCGGGCATGGCCGCGGCGGCGCTGATGATGCGCGAGGCGGGGCATGCGATCACCGGCTCGGACGAGGACGTGTTCCCGCCCATGTCGACCTACGTCGAGGGCCTGGGATTCCCGATCTCTTGGCGGTTCGATCCGGCGAATCTCCCGGAGGGGCTGGACCTCCTGGTGCTGGGCGCGTCGGCCAAGCTGGGCGGCGAATCGAACGTCGAGGTGAAGGCGGCCCGCGCGCGCGGCGTGCGCGTCACGACCTTCCCGGAACTGGGCGGCGAGGCGACCGGGATCAAGCGCAACACCGTGGTCGCCGGCTCGTTCGGCAAGTCCACCTGCACGGCGCTCCTGGCCCATGTGCTGCGGACGAGCGGCCGCGACGCCGGCTGGATGATCGGCGCCATCTCGCCGTCGCTGCCCGACACCGGCCACTGGGGCGTGGCGCCCGAGGTGGTCCTTGAGGGCGACGAGTACATCGTGGGCCCGAACGACCGGCGCTCGAAGTTCGTCCTCTACCACCCGCGCGACGTGCTGCTGACTTCGCTGATCCACGACCACGTCAACGTCTTCCCGACCTTCGCCGACTACGAGAAGCCGTTCCGCGAGCTGCTGCGCCTGCTGCCCGCCGAGGGCCTGCTGGTGGCCCGCGAGCACCCCGCCATCCGCATGATCGCCGGCGAGGCCGCCTCGCGCGTCGTCTGGTACGACACCTCAGCGTGTGACGGCTGGTACTGCGAGGACGTGGCCTACGGCGAGGTGACCCGCTTCACGCTCGTGGGCCCCGGCGGCCGCCGCGTGCCGCTCGCCACCACGCTGCTGGGCGAGCATAACGTCGAGAACATCGTCGGCGTCTCGGCCTACGTGCTGGAGCGCGGGCTGGCTTCCGAGGCCGACCTCGCCCGCGCCGTCGAGAGCTTCGCCGGCATCCGGCGGCGCCTCGACCGCCTGACCAGGGCCTCGTCCGTTCCGGTCATCGAGGGGTTCGGCAGCTCCTACGAGAAGGCCCGTTCGGCCATCGAGGCCATGCTGCTGCACTATCCGACCCGCCCGCTGACCGTGGTGTTCGAGCCCCACACCTTCTCCTGGCGCAACCGCGACGCGCTGCCCTGGTACGACACGGTGTTCGAGGGCGTGGCCCGCGTGCTGGTCATCCCGCCGCCGACCCACGGCGCGGCGAGCCACCAGCAGTCGTCGCTGCCCGAGATCCTGGCCCGCGTGGCCGCGACGGGCGTCCCGGTCGAAGCGGTCGAGACCGCCGAAGCCGCCACCGCCGCCCTCAGCCGCCTGAGCGGCGACGAGGTGGTGCTACTCCTGTCGTCCGGCCCCCTTCTGGGCCTCCCCGACAGCCTGCCGCCGGTGTTCGACAGGCTGTACGCGGCGGCGGAGGCCGCCGCCTAGCGCGATGCGTTGTGGTGCGCCGGCACGGGCTGGACGTAGTCTGCGCCCTTGGCCGCCTTCTCCGCCTCGTTGTGCGCCTTGAAGAACGGGTCCGCCCGCTTCGGGCCCAGGTAGCCGAAGAGGTAGGCGCCCACCTTGCGCATCTGGATCTCCTCCGAGCCCTCGGTGATGCGATAGCGGCGGTGGTGGCGGAAGATGTGCTCGAAGGGCTTGTGGCGCGAATAGCCGATGCCGCCGTGCACCTGCATCGCCCGGTCGGCCGCCTCGCAGACCAGCCGGTTCGCCCAGTAGTTGCACATGGAGACCTTGTCCGAGATCGTCCGCTCGATCTCCTTGTGCTCCATGTTGTCCATCTGCCAGGCCGTCTTGCGGATCAGCAGGCGCAGCATCTCGCACTGGGTCTGCAACTCGATCAGCGGCCACTGGATCGCCTGGTTCTCGGCCAGCGCCTTGCCGAACGGCTTCCGCTCCCGCGCGTAACGCACGGATTCATCGACACAAAACTGCGCCGCGCCCAGGCTGGACGCCGCCTGCCGGATCCGGTTCTGATGCACGAACGACTGCCCGATCCCGAGCCCCCGGTCGATCTGGCCCCAGTAGCTGTCCTGGGGGATCCACACGTCCGTGAAGCTGATCCGCGGGTGGTCGGTCGGCATGTTGAACGTCCACAGGTACTCCTCGATCTTCAGGCCGGGAGCGTCCGCGGGGACGATGAAGCAGGTGATGCCGATGGCGTCGCCGTCCTTGCCGGAGGTGCGCGCGAAGCACATCACGTAGTTCGCGACGTGCATTCCGGTTGTCCACATTTTTTCGCCGTTGATGAGCCAGCCCGGCTTGCCGTCCTTCTCGTGCGGGACGGCGCGGGTCTCCATCCAGGTGGCGTCGGAGCCGTGGTTGGGCTCGGTCAGCCCGAAGCCGGTGCGCATGCGTCCGTTCAGCAGGTCGTCGGCGTAGCGGTCGTACTGCTCGTTGGTGGCGAACTCCTTGAACATCAGCACGAACGGGTTGTTGCCGACGATCGAGTGCTCGGTCTGCAGGTCGTTGAAGAGGCCCAGGCCCTTGGCGGCCAGGTGCTCGCGGATGATGGCCATGGCGAGCTGGCTGCCGCCCTTGCCGCCCATCTCCTTGGGCCAGGCGAAGCGCAGGTGACCGGCGTCGTCGGCCAGCTTGCGGGCCTTGGCCAGCAGTTGCTCCCACTCGGGGCGCGGGAGGCCGTCGTTGTCCCAGTCGGTGCGGGCGTGCTCGCGGCGATGGTCGAAGAAGCGCTCGTTGTCGTCCTGAGCCTGCAGCGGCTTGATGGTCGTTTCGATGAAGGCGTCGAGTTCGTCGAGGTAGTCGGCGATCTCCTGCGGTACGGCGAAGTCCATGCGGCTGTCTCCCTGGGGCGTTTCTTCCTGGGGCTGGACCCCGGTTGGCCGCCAGTATGCGCCGCCTTACGCGCGCGGCAACCGTGACCCGGCGTAAGGCGGCGGCGGAAAAACTTTGCACCCCGTTCAAAAAAACAGTTGCGCGGTTCTAGGTTATCGTTGATATCTAAGCAGTGCTTAGTTCATCTCGCGTCGCCGGTGGGGATACCGGCGACAGACCAGCGGGCGGGCCGGGCAGACAGTTGAACTCGATCCAAGCGTAGCGTTTCCACCCCAAAATGCCCTGGAGGGCGCACATGAAATTCCAAGTCCTCGCGGCTGCCGCCGCCCTGTCGCTGGCGTTCGCCGGCGCCTCTTTCGCCGCTGACGGCAAGGTCGTCGCCACCCTGAAGACCCCGGTCGCGAGCAAGACCAAGGTCGTCGCCGCCGGCGCCGTCTTCTACTGCGAAGGCGACACCTGCGTCGCCCCGGTGGCCCCCTCGCGCACCAACACCACCAAGGGCTGCAAGGCCCTGACCAAGGAAGTCGGCGCCCTGACCGCCTTTGGCTCGCTGGAAAGCGATGACCTGGCCAAGTGCGTGGCCGTCGCCAGCTAGGCCCGACGACACTCTATACACCGGGGAGGGTTTTTCCCCTCCGGATGTTTCCTCGAGCAACTCGACCTTGCTAGTGGTCAAGGGGGCGGTCCGCGATTGGACCGCCCCCTTTTCTCTTTGTGGATTTCCCGCCCCATGTCGCAGACCCGCCTCGCCGTCCTTCTCGAAGACGCCCTGACCGCCGCCGCCGGGGCGGAGCGTCCCGTCGCGCCGGTGTCGCTGGCCGTCGACTATGGCGCCGCCGGCGAAGGCGAGATGCGGGTGACCACCACCATCGACCGGGCCACGCGCAGCCTGGTGTTCGCCAGCGCCCGGGCCCTCTGGCCCGACGGTCGGACGGCGGGTGGAGCCCAGGGCGTGTTCCGGGTGACCGGCTGATCGCCGCCTTGCCCCCACGTCAGCGCCGTCAGGTTATTTTTCGCTGGCGTTGCGACGCACAACGGCCCGTGCTATCAGGCGCGCGGCTTCGGGTAGGCGGTTCGTAGCGAACCCTTCGCCCACGTGCTTTTCTCAAGCGCTTTCAAGCCTTTATGATCGCGACGGAGGCAACTTCGCTCGTGACGGACAGAACGCACCGGACGGACCAAATTGGCGGACGACAGCAAGACCAACGACGCGGGTGATCGCTACGCCCAGGCCCTGTTCGACCTGGCCATGGAGGGCGGCGCCCTGACGGCCGTCGAAGCCGACCTCAACAGCCTCTCGGCCGCCCTGGCCGACAGCAAGGATCTGCGCCGGCTGATCGAATCCCCGGCCTTCACCGCCGAGGACAAGGGCAAAGGCCTGGTGGCCGTCGCCGTGAAGGCGAAGCTGTCGATGCTGACCGCCAAGTTCCTGGGTCTGCTCTCGGCCAACGGCCGGGCCCGCGACCTGCCGGCCGTGATCGCCGCCTTCCGCAAGCTCAGCGCCGCCCATCGCGGCGTTGTCACCGCCGAGGTGGTTTCCGCGCTCCCGCTCACCGCGGCCCAGTCGAAGGGGATCGCCGCGGCGCTCCGCCAGTCGCTGGGGCGCGAGCCGGAAATTTCCGCCCGTGTGGACCCCGCCATCCTTGGCGGACTCAAGGTCCGCGTGGGTTCCCGTCTGTTCGACGCTTCGCTGAAGTCGAAGCTCGATTCCCTGAAATTCGCCCTCAAGAGAGCGTAAGATAATGGACATCCGCGCCGCCGAAATCTCGGCCATCCTCAAGTCGCAAATCGCCGGTTTCGGCGAAGAGGCTGACGTTTCCGACGTCGGCTCCGTGCTGAGCGTCGGGGACGGCATCGCCCGCGTCTACGGGCTGGACAACGTCCAGGCCGGTGAAATGGTCGAGTTCCCCTCGGCCGGCGTGAAGGGCATGGCCCTGAACCTGGAACGCGACAACGTCGGCGTCGTGATCTTCGGCTCCGACAGCCAGATCAAGGAAGGCGACGAAGTCCGTCGTCTTGGCGAGATCGTGGACGTCCCGGTCGGCAAGGGCCTGCTGGGCCGCGTCGTCAACCCGCTGGGTGAGCCGATCGACGGCAAGGGGCCGATCGTCGGGTCCGAGCGTCGCCGGGTGGACGTCAAGGCGCCGGGCATCATTCCGCGCAAGTCGGTGCACGAGCCGGTGCAGACCGGCCTGAAGGCCATCGACGCC
>JAHCAZ010000076.1 GCA_019634615.1 Opitutaceae bacterium | reverse complement strand
GATCGCGGTCATGCTGATCTTTTTGTACACCGCGGGCGTCCTCGGCACGAAGCTGTTCGGCGGCACCCATCCGGAGTTCTTCGGGACTCTCGGCGGCAGCCTGTACTCGCTCTTCCAGATCATGACCCTGGAAAGCTGGTCCATGGGCATCGTGCGGCCCGTGATGTCCGTCCACCCTTGGGCGTGGGCGTTCTTCGTGCCGTTCATCGTGGTGGCCACGTTCACGATCCTGAACCTCTTCATCGGCATCATCGTCTCGACCATGCAGGAACTCGGTGTGAAGGAAGTCGAGGCCGAGGCGGCCGCGCGCGCCGCGGCGGCGACCGCTGATCCGGCCAGCGCCGCCGCCCTCATCGCCCGCATCGAGGCGGACCTGGCCCGGCTGAAGCAGACCGTGCGCTGAGGTCGCTGCCCGCGCGTGCGCCCGGCTTACACCGGACGCACCGCATCCAGGCGCACCACGGCACGGTCGGCGGCCCGCGACTCGGCCAGCACGACGGTGAACACCGCTTCCCAGTCGTTGTGGTCCTCGCGGTCGATCAGCACCTGCGCCACGGTCCACTCCCCCGCCCCGGGACCTGATTCGACCCAGTGCGTGTGCTTGGCCGCCCGACCCTCGGGATCCAACCGGCACCGCCCGCGCGCATCAAAATACGGTCCGAACGCGCGTAAAGCCTCGGTGCGCGCCTTGGCCTCGTCGTCCTCCACCTCGCCGGAACGCCGGCCACCTGCGTCCCAACGGACTGCGTCCTGCAGCCAAGCGAGGATCTCGGTGCGCACGAGCCTCCGGAAGGCCGCGGTGTCGCGCGTGACGTCATAGCTCGTCGGGCGCACCGGCTTGTCGGCCGAAGCCTCCGCGACCACCCAGTCCGGATTGCGCAGGCGCTCCCACTCCTCGAGCAGGCTCGAGTCGATGCCGCGGATCAACTCGCGGAAATACAGCTCCATCTCGACCACCTCCTCCGTCTTCGCCGTGTCCGGCACCGTCTGGGCCAGCACTTTCCAGACCTGGGCCAGGTGCCGCAGCAGCAGGCCCTCGATGCGCTCGAGGCCGTACTCCCGCACGTAGTCGGCGAACGACAGGTACCGCTCGAACAACTCACGCGCGATCGACTTCGGCCGGATGTTCTCGCCCTCGACCCACGGATGGGAGGCGGCGAAGGCGTTGAAGGTCTCGTAGATGAACTCGCACCGCGGCTTCGGGTGCTCGATCTCCTCGAGCTTTGCCATGCGCTCCTCGTACTCGATACCGGCGGCCTTCATCTCCGCGAGTTTCTCGGTCTTCAACCGGTCCACCTGCCGCCGCAGGATCGGCTCGGGGTCCTCGACGATGGCCTCGCACAGCGTCAGCACGTCGAACGGATAATCGAGCGACGCGCGGTCGAGCAGCGGCAGCGTGTCGAGGAGGTAAAGCGACAGCGCCTGGTGCAGGGAGAAATCCTCCTGCAGGGTCAGATTCACCCGCAGCTTGCGCTCCGGCGCCGTCTGATCGGCCCGCGGAATGATCTCGACGATGCGGCGGTCCACGAGCGCGCGAAAGAGCTGCCAGGCCCGGCGCCGCAGCGCCGCCTTCCTCACCGGCGTCTCATGGCAATCCGCGATGAGCTGCCGCAGCGCGCGGCAACCGTCACCCGGGCGGCTGAGCACCTGCAGGAGCATGCCATGTGTCACCATGAAGCGCGAACCCAACGCCTCGGGCGGCGCCGCCTGCAGGCGGGCGAAGGTGTTGGCGTCCCAGCTCACCGCCCCCTCGGGTGCGCGGGCCTTGACCAGTTTGCGCAGCTTCTGCGGGTTGCCCGCGGCCTTTTCCTCGGCGCGCTTGTTCTCGATCACGTGCGCCGGGGCCTGGGCGATCACATAGCCCTGGTCGTCGAAACCCTTCCGGCCCGCCCGCCCGGCGATCTGCCGGAAGTCGCGCACGGCGAGGATGGCCGCCTTCTTGCCGTCGTATTTCCAGAGCTGCGTGAACACGACGGTGCGGATCGGGACATTGATGCCCATGCCGAGCGTGTCGGTCCCGCAGATCAGCTTGAGCAACCCCTGCTGGGCGAGGCGCTCGACCAGCACGCGGTATTTCGGCAGCAGGCCGGCGTGGTGCACGCCGATGCCGTGGCGCAGCCAGCGCTTCACCTCCTTGCCGTGGGGGCTGTTGAACTTCACCCGCTCCAACTCCGTCGCGAGCGCCGCCTTCTCCTCGCGCGTGCACAGGTCGAGGCTCATCAGGGCCTGCGCCGCCTCCGCCGCCTCGCGCTGGGTGAAGTGCACGAGATAGGCCGGCAGCCGCCGCTCGCGGCCGAGCTGCTCGACGCGTTCCGCGAGCGGCACCTCCGAGTATTCGAACGCCAGCGGCACCGGCCGCCGGTCGCTGCGGATCGTGACCGCCGGGGCGCCCGTGAGCTTGGTCAGGGCCCGCTCGAACGGCTCGGTCGCGCCCAGCGTCGCCGACATCAGGAGAAACCGCGCCCCGGGCAGCGCCAGCAGCGGCACCTGCCAGGCCACGCCGCGCTCGGCGTCGGCGTAGTAGTGGAACTCGTCCATGATCACCGCCTTCACCGCCGCCGCCCGCGGTCCGCCGGCCAGCGCGACGTTGGCGAGGATTTCCGCCGTGCAGCACAGGACCGGCGCGCCCGGATTCACACTGGCGTCGCCCGTCATCATGCCGACCCGCTCCGGCCCGAAGTCGCGGCACAGGGCGAGGAACTTCTCGTTCACGAGCGCCTTGATCGGACACGTGTAGACCGAGAGCTCGCCCGCACACAGCGCCTTGAAGTGCAGCGCCGCCGCCACGAGCGATTTGCCCGAGCCGGTCGGCGTCGCGAGGATCACGTTCCTGCCGCCGAAAAGCTCGAGGATGGCCTCCTCCTGCTCGGGGTAGAGCGTGAGTCCCCGCTCCCCCGCCACGGCCAGAAACCGATCCAGCACGGCGTCCGACGAGGGAACGCCGTCCAGCGGGGCCAAGGGCGCGGAAGACATGCGGCCGAAACTGACCACGCGGCCTCGCAATCCAATCCTAAAGCCTTGCGTAGTTTCCCCGCGCCGCCCGAACCAACTTGAACCCGAGGCACTTATGCCGCATGGTTTGGCCACCAAACCGCGGCCCACGTCGGCGCACGCGGGAACCACCACAGATCGTGAGCAAGGCGTTTACCAACGAAGATGATACCGGTGACGAGCCCGTATTGGTCAAACCCATGTCATTGCTGCCGCCGGGAGCGAAGAACCTGGTCACCCCCAGCGGCGCGGCCCGGTTGCGGAGCGAACTGCAGCGGTTGGTGCAGGTCGAGCGGCCGCCGCTGGCCGGCCGGACCGACGAGCCCGACGCCAAGCGCGAGCTGCTCGCCCTCGACCAGCGCATTTTCTACGTGCAGGCCAGCCTCGCCAGCGCCGAGGTCGTAAACCCGCCGCCCCCACCGCACGACACGGTGCTGGTCGGCGCCACGGTGACGGTGCGCGACAGCAGCGGCGAAACGTCGGCGTACCGCATCGTCGGCGTCGACGAGGCCGACTTTGACCGCGGCTGGATCAGCTGGGTCTCCCCCATCGCCCGCGCCCTCCTCAACGCCCGCATCGGCCACCGTGTCGCCTTCAAGACCCCGCGGGGAATCAACGAACTCGAGATCGTCGGCGTGAAATACGAATAAAGGAACGCTGATCTCCGCTAATCTTCGCTGTTGTTTCGATCCTATCAGCGTGGATCAGCGAAGATCAGCGTTCCCACTCGGTCAGACCCGCTCGAATTTCAGCGGGTACGTGGCGCCCGAGTTGAACTGCGCCACGTACAGCGCGCCGTCCTTTTCATCCACGAGCACGTCGTGGGGATGAATGAAGGTCTCGCCCACGTGCTGCATCGGCTGGAGTTGCCCGTTGTCATCATAGCGCGGCTCCGTGCCGCCGATGTTCGCGACCACCCGCAGGCTCGCATCGAGCACTGAGACAAATCCGCGGCTGTCGAAATCGGCCGGCCAGTTGTCGCCGATGTGCGGGCAGAACCAATGGTTGCCGCTGCGGCGCAACATGCGCGGGTTGCCCCCGGGCAGGTCGATGCGGTGGAGGATCCGTCCATCCGCCGACAACCGCAGCAGGTGCTGCCGGTCGCACATGGCGATCAGGAGCGTTGGCGTCCCGTCGGGCCCCACGTCCATGTGCCCGCCATGCGGACCCCAGTGCCCGATGCCACCCTCGGGTCCGCCGAGCAGCGCTTTGAAGGTGCCGTCCGCCCCATAGTGCAGGATGTAGTCTTTCCCGTAGCCATCGAGGACGTAGAAGCTGCCATCAGGATGATGCAGCGTCCACGACGGCATATAGTCTTTCGCCTGTGCGTACTTGGCGGTGAAGTCCGGCCAGCCCCATTCCTGCAGCACCGTGCCGTCGAGCGTCGTCTTGCGCACGCGATGCGTGAGCGTGCACGTGAGGTAAAGCACTTCCCGTCCGCCCTCGACCACCAGCGAAAGGCCGTGGGCGCCCGGGAGATCCGTGCCCCATTTGCCGACGAGGCGGCCCTGCCGGTCATAGACGATGACGTTGTTGGCCGTATGGTCGGTGAGGAGGTAGATGTGGCCCGCCCGGTCCTGCGCGAGGCCGTGGCAATGGTTCACCGGCGTGCGGGCATCGAGGACGCCCCAACCCGGGACCGGACGATAGCGGAAGTCGCCGTGGCCGAGGAGCGCCCCGCTCACGGCAGCTTGGCCTGCACGAGTTTGCTGGCCTGGGCGAAGTCGATCAGGCCCGCATCGGGGTGCTTCTTCAGCGCACCGATGACCTTGCCCATCTCCTTCTTGCTCTGCGCGCCCGTCTCGGCGATCGCGGCGACGATGAGCGCCTCGAGCTTGGCGGCATCGAGACCCTTGGGCAGGTATCTCTCGAGGATGCGGATCTCGTTCTCGTTGGCGGTCACGAGGTCGGCCCGCCCGCCGCGGGCGAACTCCTCCTTGGCATCGGCCAGGTTCTTGACCGCCTTGCGCAGCGTGGCGACGACCAGCGCTTCCTCGATCGGCTTGTTCTGGTCCATGGCCGCGCGCTGGATCGCGGCATCCGCCGTGCGCAGGCTGGTGGCCGTGACGGAATCGCGGGCCTTCATGGCCGCGATGATGTCGGCGCGGAGAGTCTCATAGGTGGTCGGCATAGGTGAGCCC
The DNA here is from genome assembly GCA_019634615.1 of Opitutaceae bacterium. Lineage (GTDB taxonomy): Bacteria > Verrucomicrobiota > Verrucomicrobiia > Opitutales > Opitutaceae > UBA2377. Next base: position 1,358 of record JAHCAZ010000076.1, on the reverse strand, counting down.
GAGCCTGCGCAGCGCCACCGGAGTGTCGAAAAAGAAATTGCACCGAAATTATGCGGACGACAGGCGCCCGACCACCTGCTACCTTCCGCCCATGCGCATGAGTCACGCCCAGATGTATGCTCGGCTCCTGGCCGGCGATGCGGCCTACAACGGCCGCTTCTTCACGGGCGTGCTCACGACGGGCATTTACTGCCTGCCTTCGTGCAAGGCGCGCAAGCCTCTGTCCGAGAACGTGCGGTTCTTCCCTTCCTGCGAGGCCGCCCGCGCCGCCGGCTTGCGGCCGTGCAAGAAATGCCACCCCGACGACTTCGCCCGCGGGGCCGACCCCGTGCTCGAGACGATCGAGACCGTGGTCGGTGAACTGCGCGCCCGCCCGGGCGACTTCGCCGACACCCGCGCCGTTGTGCGCCGCACCGGTTTCGGCCCGACCCGGGCCTTCGAGCTTTTCCGGCAGCACTACCACGCCACGCCCGCGGAGTTGTTGACCCGGGCCCGCCTCGAAGCGGCGAAACGGCAGCTCACCACCACGACGGATCCGCTCAGCGACATCGCGTTCGGCGCGGGCTTCGAGAGCCTGTCCGGCTTCCATGAAAATTTCCTGCGCGCCAACGGCCTGACGCCCGCCGCCTACCGCGAGCTCAACGACGTCTCCGCCTTCACGCTCAAGCTCCCCCGCGGCTACCCGTTGCCCTACCTGCGCCGCGCGCTGAGCCGCGACCCGCACAGCGTCACGGAGCGCTTGGATAACGATGTCTACAGCTGCGCCGTGCGTCTGGCGGAGACGCCCGTCCGGCTGCGTCTCAAACTCGCGCCCACGTCGGTCAACGTCGGCATCGTCGATGCCGGCGATGTCCGCCCGCCAGCGTTCACCGCGATCCATGCCGTCGTCGTCGGCTTGCTCGGGCTCGATCAGGATGCGGAGGCGTTCAGCCGCCTCGCCCGCAAGCTTGGCCTGGCGCGGTTGGTGGCGGGGCGCCCCGGGTTGCGGATCAGCCAGGTCGCCTCGGTTTACGACGGCCTGCTCTGGTCCATCATCGGGCAACAGATCAACTTCCCCTTCGCCTGCCTGCTGCGGCGCCGGCTCACCGAGTTGGCCGGCACGCCCGTCGGCGACGGGCTCTACGCCCCGCCGACACCGGCGGCGGTCGCGGCGCTCGATCCGGCGGCGTTGCGGCCGCTGCAGTTTTCGCGGCAAAAGGCCGAGTATGTCGTCGCCACGTCGCAACTGGTCGCCGCCGGCAAGCTCGACCTCGGCGCCCTCGCGCAGATGTCCGCCACCCGCGCCGAGCGCACGCTGCTCGCCGTCCGCGGCCTCGGCCCGTGGTCGGTGAATTACCTGATGATGCGCGCCCTTGGCT
>JAHCAZ010000075.1 GCA_019634615.1 Opitutaceae bacterium | reverse complement strand
CGGCCGACTACCGCGACCCGACCGCCGTCCTGCACGCGCTGGCCGAGGCCTACCCGCGCAAGCTGATCTGGGGCTCCGACACGCCGTTCCAGAGCTACGTCGACAAGGACTACGCCCTGATCAGCACCTACGCCGAGGAAACCGGCTGCCTCCACGCCCTGCCCGCGCCGCTCCGGCAGGCCGCCGGCCACGACAACCTCCTCGCCCTTCTCCAGCTCAAGGATGAATCCGTTCTCACTCGCGGCTAACGCCGCCCTCGTCACCGGTTCCTCGAAAGGCATCGGCCTCGCCATCGCCAACGGCCTCCACCAGGCCGGGGCCGCCGTCGTCTACCACGGCAACACCGCCAAGCCCGACACGATTCCGGCCGGCTGCAGCTTCGTCACCGGCGACCTGCTCGCGCCCGAAGCGTCCGCGAAGCTCGTGGCCGCCGCCTTCGCCGCCCAGCCGCGCCTCGACCTGCTCGTCGCCAACGCCGGCAGCTTCTTCGACCGGCCGTTCCTCGAGATGGACGCCGCCACGTGGGACAAGACGATGAATCTCAACGTGCGCGCGACGTACTTCCTCTGCCAGGCGTTTGCCAAGGAGCTCATTGCCCGGCAGCGCCCCGGTGCGATGGTGCTGATTTCCTCGACGAACGGCTTCCAGTCCGAGGAGGACTCCACCGCCTACGACAGCTCCAAGGGCGCCCTCGTGATGATGACGCGCAGCCTTTCGCAGGCGCTGATCGAGCACAATATCCGCGTCAACGGCATCGCCCCCGGCCTCATCCGCACCCCGCTGACCTCGGCGCTCGGTTTCGGCGACAAGGCGAAACACTACGAGAAGAAGATCCTCCTCAGGCGCCTCGGCGAGCCCGCGGACTGCGCCGGCGCCGCGGTGTTCCTGCTCTCCCCGGCTTCGGCCTATATTGTAGGCCAAGTTGTCGTGGTGGACGGCGGACTGACCGTCGGTCAGATCGGTCGGATGTGACCCCATGAATGCGTTCCCCGCCCTGGCCACACCCGCCATCTTGGTCGACCGCGACCGCCTCGACGCGAACATCGCTGACATGCAGCGGCACTGCTCCGCGCACGGCGTCGAGCTGCGGCCCCACCTCAAGACGCACAAGATGGTCGAGGTCGCCCGCCGCCAACTCGCCGCCGGCGCCGCCGGGCTCACCTGCGCAAAACTCGGCGAGGCCGAGGCGATGCTGCCGGCCAGCCCGCGGAGCCTCTTTGTCGCCCACTCGCTCGCCGATCCAGGCCAGGCCGCGCGCGTCGCCGCGCTGACGGAGCGCGTGGCGGATTTCCGCGTCGCCGTCACCAGCGAGGCGCATGCACCCGCGCTGGAGAGAGTCGCTGCCGCCGCTGGCCGCCGCCTCGCCGTGATGCTGGCTGTCGACACCGGCCTCGGCCGCGAGGGCGTGCGTGATCTTGCTGCCGCGCAGCGCCTGGCCGCGATGCTGGCGCGCAGCCGGCACTTGGAACTGCGCGGCTTCTACACCCACGAGGGCAATTTTTACGGCATTCCGCCCGCCCAGCAGCGCGCCAAGGTCATCGAGCTTATCGCGCGTCTCGCCGGGGTCCGCGACGCGATCGACCGGACGCTGCCGATTTGGCCCGGTTGCAGCGTGAGCGCGAAGCTCATCGCTGAAAACTCCGCCGGCCGCGTGCAGGCCGTGCGCCCCGGCGCCTACATGTTCGGCGACCTGTTTCTTTCAGAGGTCACGGGCGTGATGCCGGCATCCGCGGTGGCTGTGCAGGTGCTGGCCACGGTCGTCGACAAACCCGAGCCCGGACTCGCGTTGATCGATGCCGGCTCGAAGACGTTTTCCTCCGACCGCACCGGCGACAACATCCACGCCAAGGCCGTCGACGGCCGCGACCTCGCGGTCGTGCGCGTAAACGAGGAACACGGCTACGTCCGCGGCACCGCCGTCGATTCGCTGCGGGTCGGCGAGCGCGTGGCCTTCATGCCCGCGCATATCTGCCCGGTCATCAACCTCACCGACGAGGTCACCGTCACCGCCGGCGACCAGATCGTCGCCACCTGGCGCGTCGAAGCCCGCGGCAAAACCCGCTGAGGACGGATCCGTGTCATCCGTGAAATCCGTGGTTAAAAACTCCGGTTCTTCGCTCCGCCTCGCGATGCTCGGGATGATTCCGGGCAACGGGCATCCGTTCTCGTGGTCGTCGATCATCAACGGCTACGATCCCGCCGCGCTCGCGCGCTGCCCCTATCCCGGCATCACCGCCTACATGAGCGCGCATCCGCCGGAGACCGTGGGCATTCCCGGGGCGCGCGTGACGCATCTCTGGACCGACGATCCCGCCGAGGCCCCGCTCGTGGCGGCCACGGCGCTGATCCCGCACATCGTGAAACGACCCGAAGATGTCATCGGCGCAGTCGACGCCGTGGTGATCGCGACCGACGACGGTCTCGACCACGTCCGCCGCGCCCGTCCATTCATCGAGGCGGGATTGCCAGTGTTCGTGGACAAGCCCCTTGCCACCAGCATCGAGGACCTGCGCACGTTCATCGGCTGGGAAAAGGCCGGGGCCCGGTTCCTCTCGTCGAGCGGACTGCGTTACGCCCCCGAGCTCGACGCACATTTAGGCGGCAAGTCCGGTCTGGGTGCGCTGCGCTGGGTGTCGAGTGTCACCGCCAAGACCTGGGAGCGCTACGGTATCCATGCGCTCGAGCCCGTGTTCCGCCTCACTGGACCGGGCTTCACCTCCGTGCGCCTCGAAACCGCGCCCGGCCTCGAGGTCGCGCACCTGACCCATCGCAGCGGCACTCAGGTCACGCTGCCCGTGATCTACGACGGCGGCGCGACGTTCGGTACGGTGCAGCTGTGCGGCCAGCAGGGGTTGGCCTCGTTCCGTTTTGCCGACACCTACACGGCCTTCCGCCGGCAGCTGGTTGCGTTTGTCGACTTCCTGCGCAACGGCCAGGCCGAGTACCCGTTCACCGATACGGTCGAGCTCATGGCCGTCATCATCGCCGGCCTCCGCAGCCGCGCGGAAGGCTCGCGTCGCGTCGAGGTCGCGGAGATCATCACCGCCCTTTCCCCATGAAACCACGCTCCAGCCGCCTGCTCCGGGTCCTGCGCGAAAACCGCTTCCCGGCGACGATGAAAATGAACCTGACCGACCCGCGCATCGCGGAGATGGCCGGGCTCGCGGGCTACGACGCCCTTTGGCTCTGCCAGGAGCATGTGCCGACCGACTGGGTCGAGCTGGAGAACACGATCCGGGCCGCGAAGCTGCACGACGTCGACACGCTCGTCCGCGTCGCCAAGGGAGGCTACAGCAACTACGTGCGGCCGCTGGAGGCCGACGCCACCGGCATCATCGTGCCGCACGTGGAGAGCGCCGACGAGGCCCGGCAGATCGTGGAGTGGACCCGTTTCCACCCCATCGGCAAGCGCGCCCTCGACAGCGGCAACGCCGACGGCGGTTACGCCACGGTCGACATGGCGGCGTACATTGCCCACGCCAACGCGGAGAAACTGATCATCCTGCAGATCGAGTCACCCGAAGGTCTCGCTCAGGTCGAAGCCATCGCCGCCGTCCCCGGGTTCAACGGCTTCCTGTTCGGCCCCGGCGACTTCAGTCACCGGATCGGCCTCGCCGGCCAGCTCACGAATCCCGAGACCACCGCCGCCCGCCGCCGCGTGGCAAAGGCCGCCCGCGCGAACGGCAAGTTCGTCTGGGCCGCGGGCCTGTACGCGCCGTTCGCCGAGCTCGTCGCCGACGGCCACAATGTCTTCAACGTCGGCTCCGACGTCGGCGGGCTCAACACCTGGTTCCAGCAGCGCCTCGACGTCCTGCGCAACCACGTCAAGGAGCTGCCCGCGGGCGCCACCGCGAAACAAAACCCCTATGGCTGAGTCCTCGCTCTTCTCCCTCGCCGACAAGGTCGTCGTGCAATGCGGCGGCACCGGTCTGCTAGGCCGCGCGCTGGTGGCCACGCTCGGCACCGCGGGCGCGACCCTCGTCGTCGCCGGCCGCGACCGCGCGAAGATCGAGCCCGGCCTGGCCGCGGGTCGCGCCGCCGGTCAGCGGCTGCACGCGGAATCAGTCGACCTGACCGTGGAGGCGTCGGTCGCCGCTCTCCGCGACCGTGTGCTCACGGCCCACGGCCGCATCGACGGCCTCGTGTTCAACGCCGTCAGCCGCCCCATGCGCAACGAGCGCGACACCGTCGCCGCCTGGGAGGAGTCCATGAAGCTCAACGCCACGGGTCTCTTCCTCACGCTGCGCACCTTTGCCGACGCCATGGCGGCGCAACCGGCCGGCGGCAGCATCGTCAACATTGCCTCGATCCAGGGCATGGTCGGATCTAACCTCTCGCTTTACGAGGGCACGACGATGGGCACGGTGCCGGACTATTTCTTCCACAAGGGCGGCATGATCAACCTCACCCGCCACTACGCGTCGGTTTACGGTCCGCGCAAGGTGCGCGTCAACGTCGTCTCCCCCGGCGGCATCTTCAACCCCGACAAGCCCCAGCCCGAGCCCTTCCTCGGCCGCTACAGCGCCCAGACGATGCTCGGCCGCATGGCCCGCGCCGACGAGATCGGCGGCGCCGTGGTCTTCCTCCTCAGCGATTCCGCCAGCTACGTCACCGGCGTGAATTTGGCGGTGGACGGAGGATACACGGCGAAGTGACCGGCGCTGGACGCGCCGGAACGCTCAACATTCAACGCTTAACGTTTAACGCTCAATCCTTCCTGAACGCAAAAGCACGCATGAGCGGGCGAATCCATCAGCACTTGAGCGTTAAAAGTTAAACGTTGAGCGTTAAGCGTTCTCATCCCCTCCATGCCCTCCCCTTTCTCCCTCGCCCAAAAGCGCATCTGGATCACCGGCGGCGCCGGTCATCTCGGGGCGCCGATCACGCGGGAGCTCGACGCGCAGGGGGCGGCGGTCTTGTGCATCGACTTGCCCGGTCGCGCCGAGGCGCTCGTGCGCGAGCATCGGCTGGCGCACACGGTGCCGGTCGCGCTCGACGTTAACGAAGCGACGACGCTGCCTGCCGCCCTCGAGGCCGCGGTGGCGGAGCACGGTCTGCCGGACGGCCTCGTGCATCTCGCCTTCGCCTCGTCGAGCGGCCATCGCCTCGAGACGCTGCCGGCGGAGGAATTCCAGCGCACCTTCGACCGCGCGCTCACGCCCACCTTTGTGCTTTGTCGCACGCTCGCGGAGAAGATGAAAACTCGCGGCTCGGGCAGCTTCGTGCTCTTCGCCAGCATGTACGGGATCGTCGCCCCCGACCCGCGCATCTACCCCACGCCCCTGTTGCCGAACCCCATCGACTACGGCACCAGCAAGGCCGCGCTGCTCCAGCTCAGCCGCTATCTCGCCGTGCACTACGGGCCGTCCGGCCTGCGCTTCAACTGCGTCACCCCGGGACCGTTCCCGAACCCGGGTGTCCAGCAGGCAAACCCGGCCTTCGTCAGCGAACTCGCCCACAAGACCGCCCTCCGCCGCATCGGCCGCAACGACGAGATCGTCGGCCCCGTGGTGTTCCTGCTCTCCGACAGTGCGTCCTACGTGACCGGCCACAGCCTGGCGGTGGATGGCGGGTGGACGGTGATGTGAGGCTGATTCAACGCTCAACTTTCAATGAATGCCAGCAATGTAGCTACGAGCGTGAGCGAGTGGTCAACATGCAGCGCAGCGGGATCCCCCACTCGCTCACGCTCGTAGCTACCCACGCCAGTCCGAAACTTAAGCGTTCAGCGTTAAGAGTTCAGCGTTGAGCGTATTTCCCTCTCCCCATGCCCCTCCCCACCATCCTCATCATCGGCTGCGGCAGCATCGGCGAGCGCCACCTGCGCACCTTCCTCGCCACCAAGCGCTGCCAGGCCATCGCCTGCGACAACCGACCGGCCATCCTCACGGCCATGGCGGAGCGTTACCAGGTGGCGACGGCTACAGATTGGCGAACGGCACTGACTCATCCGGGCCTCTTCGCCGTCGTCGTCGCCACGCCGGCGCCAAGCCACGTCGCCATCGCCACGGAGATCCTCCAGGCGAAGCGCCATTGCCTGATCGAAAAGCCCCTGGCCCTCACGCTCGACGGCATGGACGACCTGACGACCGCGCACGCCGGCAGCGGGCGAGCCGCCGCCATCGCCTACGTGCACCATTTCCGTCCGGAAGTCGCCGCCGCGCGGGCGTTCCTCCAGACCGGGGTGCTGGGCCGCGTGCTCCATGCGAGCGCCGTCTCCGGCCAGGACTTCCCGTTCTTCCGCCCGGCGTACCGTGAAATCTATTACCGCGACCCGGCCCAGGGCGGCGGTGCGATCCAGGATGCGCTCACCCATCTCGCCAACCTGATGGAGTGGTTCGTCGGCCCGACCGCCGCGCTGAGCTGCGAAGCCGGCCATCAGGCCCTCGCGGGCGTCGAGGTCGAGGACACCGTGGTTGTCGCCGGCCGCAGCCGCAACGGCGCCGTCGTCTCGTGGTCGCTCAACCAGTTCCAGGCGCCGAACGAGACCACGCTCCAGTTCAATGCCGAGCGCGGGAGCGTGATCGTCGAATACCACCGCCAGCGCTGGGGTCGCCTCGCACGCGGCGAGCAGGATTGGACTTGGGAGACCTTCCCGCCCGCCGGCCGCGATGACCCCTTCATCGCCCAGGCCAACGCCTTCCTCGACCTCTGCGCCGG
>JAHCAZ010000074.1 GCA_019634615.1 Opitutaceae bacterium | reverse complement strand
TGTCGGCCAGCAGGGAGCGCACGGCCTTGCCGGTCGTGCCGTTTTCCTCGGCGAGCGTCAGCCATACGTAAGCCTCGGCAAGATCCCGGGCGGTGTCCTTGCCGGTGGCATAAGCGAGGCCGAGGTTGTACTGGGCGATCGCGTTGCCGCGCTCCGCCTTGGTGCGCAGGGAGACGATCTCAGGTGAATCGGCGGCCATCAAGGCCGCGGCAGCGCAGATGCTGCCCAGGAGAGCGACGGTAAGGAGCCGGCGGCGGGGTTTGACGTGCGACATCGGCACCACTGTGGCGCAAGACGAGGGCGGACACAATCCGAACTATGCCCGGGTTGGGGACCGGGCATTGACCCATTTCGGGAGGAGTCGGTCGGGAAGGTTAGGCGGTGCGGGCGCGGGCGACCGCGGATTGCCAGGCGGCGCGGAGGTGGCGGACGGCGGCGGGGCGGGCCTGGGGGCGGAAGGTACGGTCGACGGACCAGAACCGGGCGATGGCGGCGCGGTCGGGCCAGAAGCCGACGGCGAGGCCGGCGAGGTAGGCGGCGCCGAGCGCGGTGGTCTCGGTGGTGCGGGGGCGGATGACGGGGACGCGGAGGAGGTCGGACTGGAACTGGAGCAGCGCGTCGTTGGCCGTCGCGCCGCCGTCCACCCGCAGCTCGTGCAGGCGCAGGCCGGCGTCGGCCTGCATGGCGCCGATCAGGTCGGCGCTCTGGTGGGCGATGCTCTCGACGGCGGCGCGCGCGAGGTGGGCGGCGGTGGTGCCGCGGGTGAGGCCGGTGATGAGGCCGCGGGCCCCGGGATCCCAGTGCGGGGCGCCGAGGCCGGCGAAGGCGGGGACGAGGCAGACGCCGCCGTTGTCGGGCACGCGGGCGGCGAGGGCCTCGACGTCGCCGGAGCGGGCGATGAGCCCCAGGCCGTCGCGCAGCCATTGCACGACCGCGCCGCCGATGAAGACCGAACCCTCGAGGGCATACTCGGTGCGGCCGCCGATGCGCCACGCGACGGTGGTCAGGAGCTGATGCCTGGAGGTGACGGGCCGGTCGCCGGTGTGCAGGAGCAGGAAGCAGCCGGTGCCATACGTGTTCTTGGCCATGCCGGGGGACCAGCAGGCCTGGCCGAAGAGGGCGGCCTGCTGGTCGCCGGCGACGCCGGCGATGGGCACGCCGCGCAGGGCGGGGACGCTGGTGACCTCGCCGATGACGCCGCTGCTGTCGACGATGCGCGGCAGGATCTCGCGGGGGATGCGCAGCGCGGCGAGGAGCGTGTCGTCCCAGTCGCCCGTGCGCAGGTTGAAGAGGAGGGTGCGCGAGGCGTTGGAGGCGTCGGTGGCGTGGACCCGACCGCCGGTGAGCTGCCAGAGGAGCCAGGTGTCCACGGTGCCGAACGCGAGTTCGCCGCGCGCGGCGCGGCGGCGGGCGCCGGGGAGGCGGTCGAGGAGCCAGGCGAGCTTGGTGCCGGAGAAATACGGATCGAGGAGCAGGCCGGTGCGGCGGCGGAAGAGCGGCTCGAGGCCGGCGCGCTTGAGCCGGGCGCAGAGGGGCGCGGTGCGGCGGTCCTGCCAGACGATGGCGCGGTGGAGCGGCCGGCCGGTGCGGCGGTCCCAGAGCAGCGTGGTCTCGCGCTGGTTGGTGAGGCCGATGGCGGCGAGGTCGCGCGCGGTGAGGTTGGCCTGGGCGAGCGCGGCGAGGGCGGTGAGGCGCGTCGTCTCCCACAGGTCGCGCGGCTCGTGCTCGACCCAGCCGGGCTGGGGGTAGTGCTGCGCAAACTCCTGGCGCGCCGTGGCGCGGGGCCGGCCGCGGCGGTCGAAGACGATGGCGCGCGACGAGGTGGTGCCTTGGTCAAGCGCGAGGACATGGCGGGGCATGGGCCAAGGCTGGCACGCGCGGAGCCCGGGGCCAAGCCTGCAGGGCCGGACGATTCGACCGCCAAGAACACCAAGGGCCAAACCATGGGACCACTTAGGAACACTGATGGGCACTGAAATGATCGGAATCCGGCATTCCCGGTATTTCAGCGGAGATAAGTGCGCATCAGCGGTTCCTCGGTTTGCAGGTTGGTCCGTTTGTGGCTTTTGTGGACAATCCCGGCTTGGCCCGCGCGCGGAGCGGGTCACAATGGTCGAACTGATCCGTCCCGGGCGGGTCCGTGCCACCACCACCACACCTGACATGAACACCCAGCACCTTCCCCTTGCCGTGATCGCGGCCGCCGGCCTGTGGCTCGCCGGTTGCACCACCGAACCCGCGCGCCCGCTCGATTCGCCGAAATATTCCATCGAGGACACCGGCAAGTTCACCCACCTCGACAAGTCGTCGGCCGCGGCGATCAGCTGCACCAACCTGCAGGAGCGCCGCCTGCCCGACGGCCGGCTGGAAGGCGTCGCGTCGCTGCGCAACCGCGAGGCGAAGGCGGTGAAGATCCAGGTGAATTGCGTGTTCAAGGATGTCCAGGGCTTCAGCACCGGCGACGAGACGCCGTTTCGCGCGGTCACGATCGAGGGCGACGCGACCGAGGCGGTGCGTTTCACCTCGGCGAACGCGGCGGCGAAGCAGTTCACGCTGCGCGTCCGGCTCGCGCGGTGACGAGGGCGCGTGGCGTTGAGGTTGATCCCCCAGTGGACGTGCGGGACTTGAACTGACCCGGCTGGCGGGCTAGCACTCTGGGCCATGCGGGCGGCTGTCATCGAAGACCAAACCCTGATGCGCGACTATTTCGCGGCGCTGCTGCGCAAGCGCTGCGGGGTCAGCGCGGTGGTTGCGATCGGCTCGATGGCCGAGCTGAACCGGCGCCAGGCGGAACTCACGGGGGTCGGCTTGGTGCTGTTCGACATCGACCTCGGCGACGGCAGCACGGTCGACTGGGCGGTCGCGCGCGCGACCGCGGGCCACGGCGGCGCGCTGGTGGCCGTGAGCTCGATCGGCGCCCAGTTTCCCTTCAAGCGGCTGCAGGCCGCGGGCATCAGCCTCGCGCACAAGAACGACAGCGAAAAGGAGCTGGTCGACCTGATCCAGCGCACGCTGGGCGGGGCGATGGTGGTTTCGCGGCATGTGATGGACCTGATGGGCGCCGGGGCCCGCGATCCCCATTCGCCGCTGAAGATCCTCGGCGCGCGCGAGCAGCAGGTGCTCGGCCTGCTCGGCCAGCGGCTCTCGAACGACGAGGTCGCCGCGGTCCTCGGCTGCACGCCCGAGAACGTCGCCGACCATCGCCGGCGCATCATGCGCAAGCTCGACCTGCACAACATCGAGCAGCTGATCGAGTGCGCGATCCGCCACGGCCTCGTGTTCGACTCCAAGGCGGCCGCCGCGCGGCCGCGCCTCACGCCCTGAGGCGGCCCTGGGCGAGGGCGATCTCCTCGCCCACGAAGGTGAGGAGGCGCAGCGCGGTGGTCCAGTCGCCCGCGTCGGCGGCCTGTTCCAGCAGGCCGACCTGCTCGGCGGCGGTTTCCTCGGCGGCCAGCAGCAGCAGCGAGCGCAGGGCGTGGGCCTCGGCGCCGGTGCGGGGGTCGCGGAGCTTGGCCATGGCGCCGACGGCCTGCCACTTGCGGGCGATGCCCTCGTGGAGCTGGTCGGCGGAGGGGGCGAGGTCGCCCAGCGACGCGAGCGGGTTGCCCGCGAGGGCGCCGGCGGTGTGCGTGTCGAGGGAGCGCTTGGGGCGCAGGCCCTCGGAGAGGCCGAGGATGACGCGCTCGAGCTTCTCGCGCGTCACGGGCTTGGTGACGAAGCCGGTCATGCCGGCGGCGCGGGCCTCCTCGAGTTTTTCCTGCGTGGTGTAGGCGGTGACGGCGACGATGGGCGGGGTGGGGCGGGGCAGGAGGCCGACGAGCTGCTTGCAGAGCGTGCCGCCGTCGGTGTCGGGCAGGCGCCAGTCCGTGAGGACGAGATCGTACTGGTTGGTGGCGGCCAGCCGGACGGCGCTGGCGCCGTCGGCCGCCCAGTGCACCTCGTAGCCGAGCTGCTTGAGCACGTGGCCGAGGGCGATGCGGTTGTAATCCTCGTCCTCGATGGCGAGGGCGCGCGAGACCGGCTTGGGCGCGCCGGCCTTGGGCGCGGGCGGCTGCGCGTTGGCGAGCGTCACCTCGAGCGCGAACTCGGTGACCCCGTCCTGGCTGGCGGCAGTGATGCGCCCGCCCATGGCCTGCGCGAGGCGGCGGCACACGGCGAGGCCGAGGCCGGAGCCGGGGATGTTGGCGGTGTTGCGGCCGCGCTGGAAGGAGTCGAAGAGGCGGTTGAGCTCGTCGGGCGGGATCGTGGGGCCGCTGTTGCGCACGGCGAGGCGGAGGCGTGAGCGGCCGGCACCCGCGGGCGTGAGACGCACCTCGACGCCGGCCTCGCGGGGCACGCCGTACTTGAGGGCGTTGGAGATGAGGTTGCAGACGATCTGGCGGAGCTTGCCCGAGTCGCCGTGGAGCCACGCCGCCTGCTCGGGCAGCATGAGCGCGCAGGCGGCGAGCTCGGGGTCCATGGCGCGGGCCGCCTCCTCGACGAGGGCGCCGGCCTCGAAGTCGACATTCGTGAGCGTGGCCTGGGCGCGGTCGATCCGCGAGAAGTCGAGGATGTCGTCGAGCATCGAGCGCAGCTGGTCGGCGCAGCCGCCGAGGGTGCGCACGAGCACGCGCTCGCCGGGGCCGACGTCGCGGTCGGCGAGCATGGCGCAGATGCCGACGACGCCGTTGAGGGGGTTGCGGATCTCGTGGCTGATGCTGGCAAGGAACTCCTCCTTGGCGGCGGTGGCCTTGCGCAGCTGGGCGGTGCGCTCGTTGACGCGCGCCTCGAGCTCGAGATTGTGCCGGCGCAGCGCGTGGGTGCGCCAGCGGACCAGGCCGTAGACCATGCCGCCGAACACCAGCGCGTGCAGCGGCCAGGCCCAGGGGCGCAGCCACCAGGGCCACGGGCGCACGACGGTGAAGGTGGCCTCGGTGCGAAGCCCGTTGCGCTCGGCCTGGAGGGTCACGGGCGTCTCCCCCCAGCCGACCGGCAGGGAGAAATCGGCGCCGGCGCGCAGGGATTCCCAGGTGCCGTCGGCCTTGCGGAGGCGGAGGAACGTGACCGGGGCGGGCGCGAGTTCGAGGGTGCGGGTGCGGACGGTGACGTGGTCGGCGGCGGCGGTGGGCAACGCGACGCGGCCTTCGCGGACGGGCGCGGACCAGACCCAGTCGGCGGCCGGCGGCTGGGAGCGCTTGAGGGGGAGGCGCGCGCGGATCACGCCGCGGGGTCCGGCGGCGAAGAGGAAATCGGCGTTGGCCGCGATCTTTTCGGCGCCGATCTCGGCGAGGCCGGGGATTTCGAGGGGCACCCAGGTGTCGCCCTCGAGGAGGCCGACGACCGGATCGCGATCGGGCCGCGTGACGAGGATGGCGAGGCGGTTCTGGACGAAGGCGGCGTCACGGGGGTTGCCCCACGCGATGTGGCCGAGCGAGTTGGCGTCGGAGTCGAGGATCGCGCCGTCCCAGAAGAGGAGGACGGCCTTGCCCGGGCGCACGGTCCGCGCGGTGGCGCGTCCGGTGCCGAGTTGGCCGGAGATGCTGCCATCGGCCTCGACGACCTGCACACCCTGCGTCGCGGTGCCGACGAGGAAGCGGCGCCCGTCGGTGGCCAGCGACCCGGCGATGGCCGGGATGGCGGTGAACCGGCTGGCACCATCGCGGTCGAGGAACGTCAGCCCCTGGTCCTGCGCGACGGCCGCGGTGTCGCCGACGACGGCGAGGCCGTTGACCCAACGGATGTTCAGCCGAGTTTTTTGTTCACCGAAATTGAAGTACGGGCTGCTGACGCCCGCACCCGAACTCGTTGGCCAGAGTACCTTCGTATCGATGGTTTGGTTCGAAGGGAGCGGTATTGTCCCGGCAGAAGTCACGACGTCCACCCGGTCGCTTTCGCTGACCTGCAATCCGAGAATGGCGGTTCCCTCGAGCTTGGAATGAACGAGCGTGGAAGGATCGTGCATTGCGACGATGCCATTTGCCGTGCCCAGCAACCACGTCGATCCGATCTGCTTGGCGAAAAATATGTCGCCACTCAGTTTGTGCGACCACACCGTTTCGCCAGCGGAAGGATCGATTCCCTGGATGCCATTTGTGAATGTTGGAACCAGGACTAACCCACCGGTGCTGCCCAGGCCCACAATGCCGAAGCGCAAGAGCGCGCTGTTGTTTGAGTGCGGTAACACCGGCTTGTTGGCCTCGTCTCGCAGGCCCTGACTCGAGATGCGAAAACGGCCTTGGGCATGATCGATCTCTTGATTGTCGAATGCGACGAACCTGCTCGCGGCGACAAGCATCCCGTCTTTCCATGTCATCGGGTGCGTTCCGATGGAGCTTATGATCAAGTCCGTTTCCACCTGGCAAAGCTTGTACGGTCCCTTGGTGTTGGGTGGCTGTGCTAGCAACCGGTGGGCCTGACCGCTCTTTTCGACAAGCCACACGCCGCCGCCTCCCGCAAGCAACCAACCTTCTGGTACCGATGCAGCTCTCAGGATCTCGACGTCGATGCCGCTGATAGGTACAAGGCCGTTGCTCTCGAGAAACGCGGCGAAACCATGGCCCGCCACGAGGATGCGGCCATGGCTTTCATTAATGGCCCTGACGATCTGACCGTTTGGTGTGGCGATAATCTGCCATCCACTTGCAGGGCTGCCGACCGCGACACCACCCTCGAACCCTGCGCAAATCCGGCCGTTGTGCAGGCCTTCGATCGCCCAGATCGGCTTTCCGCGGACTGAGTCCGGCAATGGGATCTCCACACTCAGCGGTTCAAATGCAAGGCAGCGCAGGGAGATTAGTCCTAACGCAAGCCAAAAAAACACCCTATTTGAGGGGTATCGAACCATCTGAAAAGGGGGTGTTTTTTGTCCGGTATTGCCTCCCTGGGCAACGCGATACTGCAGGGGTATGAAAAAGCTAACTTCTCTCGCAGCTTTACTCGGTAGCGCGGTGGCAACTTTGTTGCTGGCCGTTGGGTTCAACAACGCCGCCCAAAAGATGGATCCGGTTTCTCAGAAATCGATTCCAATCTCAACGATGCAGACCGGTGATATTGCGGCCATGCCTTGTACTTCCTGCAGCACGGGCGAGGATGATCCGCCGCCCCCGCCGCCGCCTGGTGGTGGCCTCACCGAGTCGGGCAACGGCACCTACGTCGCCTAAGCGTCCGCTCGCGC
>JAHCAZ010000073.1 GCA_019634615.1 Opitutaceae bacterium | reverse complement strand
GAACGGGAGTTGGCCGTGGTCTTGGCCAGCTCCGGATTAACGGGCAGGAGGGGCATGTCGTGGTCTAGGAACATATACTGTAACGCACTTCTAGTGCGTGGTTTAGTATTATATCGATAGGCAGTAAGCGATGGGTGCTAACGGCTTGGCGATGTATGGAGTTGAGGATTGCGGTTACTGACAAAACGCGCACCGCACGGGAGCGTGCGGCCGCGGCCATCCGGCGCGGCGGAGGGCAAGCCCAGGCCGCCGGCGCAGGATCCCCCAGCCGGACCCGCGAGGGGCCGGCCGGGAAAGGGTGAAGAGGAGGGAGAAAAACATGATGCGAGCAGTGTCTATATAGAGAGCCCCACCCGGGAGGTGAGTCCGGGTGGCGGAAGTGGAAGGCGAGAAATGTGCATGTGCACCCTCCGTATTCAAAAAATACAGATTAAATACAAGGGGAGTTCATAAAAAATCTGAAAATGCTTCATTATTTCGAGCCCTAGATCAGATCCGCGGCAGATGATCGGAACGCCCATTGGCCTGATGCGCGCTCCCCGGGTCAGGCCCGTTTACCGAGTGAGAAAGGCCGCGATCCGCCGCTTCGCGGAGGTGGAGATAAAGGAATATTATAGCGAAGAAAGACGAGATAGTGGCCGCATCCCCATTGAGGCGGAGGAGACGCCAAAGGCATTATGCGGCAGCACCTCGGCTGTTTTTAAATAACTGCTGGGAGGCGCTATTGTCCGCAAATATTCGCCCCCACCCTGCCTATATCATACTCCCAGTCAGTCGGCCGATTTCGCCGTGTAATCACGATTCACGGCGCCCCTCGATCACCGCCCAGCGTGTGGAGCCGCTGTTGCCGCCACCCGATCATGAGCCCCGAGGCTACGCCTGCCGCCTACGGAGATCGGTGCGCTGACCTTGTCTTCAGGCACTTTCCCCATTTTTCGTGCAGTACGAATAAACTACCACTTCAACTTTTTATATATCTTATTATTAATTACTTACAAAGTTCTGCGCGCAGAACTCACCCCCCTTTTGCGGCGCCGCAATCTCCCGCCGGTGCGCCGCCTCCATGAGGGGCCTCCTTCCCGCGTATCGGTGACGGCTGCAGCCAGCCGCTTCGCCTCCATCAATCCCTTGAGTCCTCCCTACAGGAAGGCCCGCGGCACAAGAACGTCGCCGCTCGTGGCGCCGAGTTGGGACCGGACGTGAGGTGCGTCTCACGCACTGCCGGGAGCGCGGGTGAGCCGCAGGGAGCCTTCGCCCGACACGCACCTCCGGCTTCGGTGTCAGCACCGCTTCGCCTCCGCGGGGCAAATCCCTTTTCTCAGGTTGAGCCCGAATCACGCGGACGACGGCGCGTCCGCACGTGGGTGTCTACATTCGAGATCGGCTGCATGAGGCGGGCGCGAGTCCGCTGCAGCATGCCGTGGGCAGCTACGGCCGGACGCCGGTCGTGATCCTGGGGCCAATGCGGTCCCTTCAGCACCTGATCGTGCACGCTCCCGAGAGAAAACCGCTCGCTGAGGGTCGGCGTACCTTCCGGGGGAGAGACAAACGCCATCGTCACCTGACCTTTATTGGATTTCATGGTCATGGGAGTACCCGAGGGCGTTCTAGCACCTCACCGGTTCGGGGCAATAAAAAGCCCGGCGTGCGGGCACGGCCGGGCTTGAGGGGTGAGGAGGCACGCCGCGGCAACTTGAGACGCAGGCCGCCCCCGAAGAAGAGCCAGGGCGCGTGCGATCAGTCCTGCTCTTCCGCCTCCTGCTTCCAGCCGGCGAAGGCCTCCGGCCAGTCGCGCTCCGCGGCGGCGAAGACCTCGTCCCAGCCCTTCCTGATCAGGGCGGCGGAGTCATCGTCGCTCAGCTGCGCGAGGTACTCTATGACGACGGCGCAGCGGTCGGGCGCGTCCTTGGGGAATTTCCCGCGGGCCCAGCCCTGCATGCGGCGGAGGTTGTTGTTGCTCAAGGTGGATTTCGATTCGGTGTTCATGGGTTGTGTCTGGGGGCCATCGGCCCGGTTGGGTCCCTGCGCGCAGGGACGGGTGCGGATGAATCGCCACGCGGTCGCGTGGCGGGGGGACTGGCGGCGCGCGCCCCGAATTCGGGCGCGCCGCGGCCATAGAGGCTGGTCGTGGCTTTCCCGGCCCGCGTCTGGGAGGCGATGGCGCCCGGGGCGCCTCGCCCGTCAGCTCGCGGCGCCGGGTTGATCCAGGTAGATGTGCAGCACCAGGCCCGCCGCATCATGCTGGCGGGTGCAGAAACCTGGTTCCTGGTGGCGGGAGGACTTCACCGTGACGGGACCGCTAGGTCGGATCGCGGGATTGTCAAGCGCCGCGGCCCTTGCGCCCGAAGCGCGGCGCCGCACCGGCGGGGAAAACGAGCCGAAAAAGTACCGCTCCGACTTGACACGACCGTGTTTCGGGCCGTGGTTGCGGGCGCCCCTTCCCCCTCATGCTGCGCCCAACGAACATCACGCCCGAATCCGCGCGCCGGCCCGCCTTGTGGCCGGAGGCGTCCGGCGCAGCCATGACCCAACCTGCCGCCGGCTGAGCGCCGTCGCGCCTTGATCGGCCCGCGGCTCTCAGCCGCCGTCACCCGGCACCGCCCCAAGGGCGGTGCTGCACCCTGCAACCGCGCCGGGACGCTGCGCGCGCCCACGGCCCCCAACCCGGAATGAACACCATGGAAAAAAACCTTCTCGGCTGCACCAGCCTCCCCCTGCCCCGCCTCGGGCTCCGCTCGATCCCCTTCGGCTGGCGCACGGACGAAGCCAGCGCCCACGCGATCCTCGACACCTATCGGGAGAACGGCGGCAACTTCATCCAAGGCCCCGCCTTTCACCTCGCCGATCCCCACGCGACCCAGCTGTCGCACGTGGCGGACCGCATCGTGCGCCGCTGGTGGCAGGCCCGCGGCATCCCGCGCGCGGACCTGATCCTCTCGGCCCGCTGCCACCCCGGCGCCGCGACGGCCACCAACCTGGCCGACCGCCTGGTCGCCGCGTGCGACGGTGCGCTCGAGCGGTTGGGGACCGATTACCTCGACCTCTTCGTCCTCGACGCCTCGGACCGCGACCTGCCGCTCTCCGCGGCCCGCGAGGCGCTCGACCTGCTCGTGCGCACGGGCCGGGTGCGCTACCTCGCGCTCACCGGCGTGCAGGCCTGGCGCGCGGCCGACACGCTCCGCCTCGACCCGCGTCGCAACCACTGTCGCATCGAGGCGCTGCAGGCCGACTACTCGCTGCACCGGCGGTTCCACGTCGAGACCGAGCTCATGGACCTGTGCGCCGAGCACCGGCAGAGCCTCATCGCCCGCGTCGCCCTCGGGGCCGAGCGCGCCGCCGTCGCCCCGGGCGGGGCCTGGCTCCGCGACCGGTTCGCCGAGGGCAGCCGCCACCACCTGGCGCGCACCACGGCGGCCATCGCCGCGAACCACGGCGCCACCGCCGTGCAGGTGGCGCTCGCCTGGGTGCTCCACCACCCCGCCGTCACCACGGCGCTGGTGAGCGCCTATTCCCCCGCCCACCTGCGCGAGCTCCTCGACGCCGCCTACCTCGACCTCCCGGCCGAGACTGTGGCCGACCTCAACCGGGCCTCGCGCTCGCAGCGCCTGGCGCTCGCCGCCAGCCGCCCGCCGCCGCGGCCCTCGCTCTGGCGCTCCGCCTTCGCGGGCGCCTGAAACCAACCCAACCCTTATCTCCCCTCCCCATGATGACCACCCACCTCCCCTCCACCACGGACAAGATCATCCTGCGCGGCGTGAACCTCTGGCTCACGGACGCCATGAAGGCCGCCATCACCCGGAAGGCCGAGCGGCTGCTCCGGCACGAGCCGCGGATCGTCCGCGTGCGCATCGGCATCGATTGCGAGCACCGGCGCACCGGGCGCGAGTTCTGCGCGCTCGGCCACCTCGAGGTGCAGGGCAACGACCTGCTCGCGAGCGTGATCGACACGGACGCCTACCGCGCCGTCGACATCCTCGTGCAGCGGCTCGACCGCATGCTGCGCCGCCGCGCCACGGCGCTGCGCCGCCTCCGCGCCGCCGACGACATCCGCGCGCACGCCGTCACGGCGTGAGCGGAGGGCCGGGCGGCGGCCGGCCTAGTCCCCGTGCTCGGGATTCATGACCTCAAACCGGAGGCCGTCGCGGCTGAGCCAGGCGGTGAGCGCCGCGAACTCGCCGCGATCCGCCAGGTAGGTCCCGGCCGGGCCGATCTGCCAGCCCGTGGGCTTGAGGCTCTGCTGGATCCAACGCCTCGCCGGCTCGTTCCGCGGAATGAGAACGATCAGCGATCCATTGAAAAAGAGTTCGATATCAACGGGGTCCGACGACGACATGCAGGTGGGACCGGCACAGAAGGTCTGATCCCCACCGTTTGTCAAAGCCCGGGGCTGCTCTTCCACCCCAGCCCCCTCGCCGCGAACCCAGCGGTCACGTTTACCAAAGTGGCGTGGTGCCGGCGGGCACCGTCGTGACGGCGACGACGACAGCCACCGCGGTGTACCTTCCCACCGCGGCCGACACCGACGGCGACACCGTGATCGACGGCGGCATCGCCTCCCGCCGCTCCGCCCCGCTGGTTTTTGCCGCGATGACGGCGTCACGGTACGCGACCTGAGCGTCGACCAATTTCACCGCTGACGAGTTGCTCGATCCGGCCCGGTCGGGAGCGCGCTCAGGATCGATTTAGGGATCGACACCGTCCCGATTAGTAACACTTTCCATGCGGAAATAGGTACTTATACCCCCCCGTAGTTCCATTTCGTGAAAATCATCGCCCTTGCCGCCCCGCCATGGCCGAGGTTTCGCCCTCGCGAGTCCTTGGCGTCTGGCCGCTCAGCCCGATCGAGCATTCAGGGCACAATGACTTTTGGCCTCACCTTTGAGAGGCCGCATCCTCAACAAAAAACACGCAGATAATGAAATTCGAGAATATGGGTCGCACGCACTTCAACCTAAGAAAGCTTGTCCCGGCCACCTGTGTGCTGGCCCTGACACTCACGGGCAGCTCACTGTGCGGTCAATCGGTACTCTTGGACCTGAGCGGCGGCACCTCGGGTTGGACCACGGGTGGCACAGTGACATCACTGAATACGACCGATTCTTTTAGTGTCGGTGGCACGCCCTATTCGATAACCCCCCCTGCCGGGCAAAACATGTTCAAGAAGTTGTGTCCGTCAAGTTCAGCAAAATGGGCTGAGTGATGGGTGGATTGGGAGGGATAAAAAGATTTATGGGATGGGGTGCAGGGGAAGGGGCGTAGCTCCTTCCCCGCTCCCTGGTTTGGTTTAGGCGGCTTGGGTTTGGGTGGCGGCTTTGCGGTGGGACTGGAGCAGCTCCATGTCGAGGTAGCGGTTCTCATCGACCCACTCCTCGTGGATCTCGACGGCAAGGGCGCGGACCAGCCGCAGGCAGCTGGCCTCGTCGGGGAAGATGCGCACCAGCAGGGTGCGGCGCTTGATCTCCTGGTTGAGCCGCTCGATCAGATTGGTGGATTTGAGGTGCTTGTGGTGGGCCCGGGGCAGACGGTGGAAGGCGAAGGTCTCCTCGATGTTCGCCTCCACCCAGTCGCACAGTTTGCGGTGCGTGCCCTGCCAGCGCTGGAGCCACTGGGCGAGGTGCCGG
Organism: Opitutaceae bacterium; assembly: GCA_019634615.1. Lineage (GTDB taxonomy): Bacteria > Verrucomicrobiota > Verrucomicrobiia > Opitutales > Opitutaceae > UBA2377. The sequence continues at coordinate 1,578 of JAHCAZ010000073.1, read as the reverse complement.
CGGGCCTCGGCCAGCTCGTGCAGGTCGTAGACCCAGCGTAGCTCCAGCAGGCAGTCGTCCGCGTGCTTGCGCGGGAGGTGGTCGAGGGCGTTGCGCAGGAAGTGCACGTAGCAGCGCTGCCAGCTCGCCTCGGGCAGCACCTCGCGGATGGCGCGCTTGAGTCCGGGATGATCATCGCTGACCACGAAGCTCACCCCGTGCAGGCCGCGGGTCTTCAGGCCCAGCAGGTGGTCCTTCCAACTGGTGGCACTCTCCCGGTTGGCCAGCTCGACCGCCAGGACATGCCGGCGACCGTCCCAGCCGATCCCCAAGGTGATGAGTACCGCCCGGCTGTGCCCGACGCCGTCCTCGCGGACCCGTTCGTAACGGGCGTCCAGGATCACGTAGGGATACTCCTCCTCCAGCCGGCGGGTCATGAACCGCGTCAACTCCGCATCCAGCTTCTTGTTGATCTCGCTCACGGCACTGGCGCTGAACTCGTGCCCGCAGAGCTCCTCGGTGATCGCCTTGACCCGGCGGGTTGAGACCCCCTGCACATACATCTCCATCAGCGCGGCCACCAAGGCCTTCTCGCTGCGCTGGTAGCGGGCGAACAGCTCGCTCGAGAACCGGCCCTGCCGGTCCTGCGGCACCCGCAGCTCCAGCTTGCCCACCCGCGTCACCAGGGTGCGCGGGTAATGGCCGCTGCGGTAGCCCAGGCGCCCGACCGTGCGCTCGCCTTTGCCGGCCTGCAAGGCTTCGTCCATCTCCGCCTCCAGCACTTCCTGCAACAGCGTTTGCATCAGCTTTTTGAGCGCGTCGTCCTCCCCGAGGACGCGCAGCAGTTCTTGTTTTGTGACGTTGATCACCTCATCGTTCCGCTTCGGGCGGGTCATGGTATCTCCTTCTGTTGGTGGTTTAGGTTGTTCCACCCAACCACCTACCATGATCCGCCTTTTTGCTGAACTCTCAGGACACTACCTGTTCAAGATCCAACCGGCCGGGATCACTGTTTTTGGACCTTCAGCTGCTGACACGGCCTTGGGGCTCACACCAGGTACGATCACCAGCCTGCTCGAGCCCAGCGGCTACTCAAACTACATCACGAACTTCGGCTATGCCCAAATTACCTTTTCCAATCTGGCCGCCGGCACCTACTCATTCGCTTGGGCCTATGCAGCCGGAGACTATCAACCGTTCAATGATGGAGCCCTCTTTTCGATCGTAGGCGTCAATGGGACAACGGGGCAATCCGTTCTCTCCCTTGCTCGGACGGGACTTAACGCTTCAGATCAGTCAGGACCCTCCGCCGGCTCTTTGATTCTGGGCTCCTATGGCTCCACTGATTGGAACACCACCGTCTTTACCGTCGGAACGACTGGCGATTACTTGGTGACTTTTGCCGCCTACAACTGGGAAGACACGGCCGGTGACCCGATTTTCTTTTTGTCAACCGGTGAAGGTTCCCTCATGGGCACGCCTGCGGTGACTTACGGAGGCGCGGTTCCTGAGCCTAGCACCTACGCCGCCCTCTTGGGGGTATGCGCACTGGGTTTCGCCGCGTACCGCCGACGCGCCTCGCGGCGGAACAATGCCCAA
>JAHCAZ010000072.1 GCA_019634615.1 Opitutaceae bacterium | reverse complement strand
TCGCTTCCGTCTAGAAGGCGGGACGGAAAGTCGGCGCTACCAGGCGGTTTTGTCAAAAGTTAAGATATGACCCCTTAGTTCGAGGGTGGCGGAATTGAATTGACCGTTCGCTATTCGCGAATACCGTAATTACATGGTGACCAAGGCTCAGGATATCCTAGTCGCGCTCAAGCTCGCCTTGGGAAGCGCGCGCCCCAGCTACGCCGATTTGGGGCAATCCTTGGGTATGAGCGCCTCGGAAGTGCATGCGGCGGTCCGTCGGTTGATCGAAGCGCGTCTACTGGATCCTGAATCCCAGCAAGTGCGCCGGGAGGCCTTGCGCAATTTTCTCGTGCACGGCGTCCCCTATGGCTTTCCCGCTTCGCCCAAGGAAGTAACCCGAGGAATGCCGACTGCTTGGGCCGCCCCCGTCATGGCCGGCAAGGTCAGCGCGTCCGAACAGATTCCTCCCGTTTGGCCCGATCCCGAAGGCAACGTGCAAGGTGCCGCCGTGATGCCGCTCTACGCCAGCGTGCCTAGCGCCGCCCGTCGCGATCCGGAACTCTACCACCTGCTGGCGTTGGTGGATGCCCTGCGCCTCGGCCGCGCGCGCGAACGGGCCTTTGCCGAAAAAGAACTCTCGGAACGGTTGAGCAGCCATGCCGCCGCCTAACCTCGGGGCCCTGCGCGCGGTGGCTGACCGGCTCGAAGGTTTGGGCCTCAATTACGCGTTTGTCGGCGGCTCCATCGTGAACCTGCTCCTCGACTATCCCGAGTTGTCGCCGGCCCGCCCGACCGACGATGTCGACGTGATCATCGAGGTCGTCGCCGGCGGGCGGTACTCAGATCTGGAAGCCCGCATCCGCGAGTTGGGCTTCGAACACGACATGCGCGAGGGGGCGCCGCGCTGTCGTTGGGTACTCGGTAACCTCACCGTGGACATCATGCCGATCGAAGGCGCGACCCTGGGGCTTAATACCGCTTGGTTCAAGGAGGCGCTAGCCACCGCCCAGGAGCGCGTCGTCGCCCACACACGATTGAAGCTGGTCTCACCCGTTGGCTTTCTTGCCACGAAATACGTCGCCTTTTGCGATCGCGGCCACAGCGACTACTACGCCAGTCACGATTTGGAGGATTTCATCACGGTCGTGGATGGACGCGCAGACATCGTCACCGTCGTGGACCAGGCTCCCGCGGAACTGCGCCGCTATCTCATCAGTGCGGTGCGAACGCTTCTGGCCGTACGCGCCTTTGACGAGGCCCTGCCGGGCCAGCTGCCACCCGACCAAGCCAGCCAACAGCGCCTGCCCCTGCTCCGGCAAAAACTCGCGGCCATCGCCGCGCTCAGCTAGCCCGCTGTAGCAATTTCAGGCCTTCCGCGGTTTCTTCCATTGGCAGCAAGCGCACCCGCTCGCGCAGCGGGATGTTGGGGGCGTGGAGGGCGAGGGTGAGGCGGTCCTTGAAGTCGCGGAAGAGCATCGGGTGGCCGCCGTCGTCGGCGTAGAGCGGAGTCGGTTCCTGTTCCCAAGGGCCGAGGATGTCGCCGCTGAGGCTGCGCGCGATCCCGGTGATGTAGCCGCCGCGGCCGAAGGTCGACCAGAGCAGGAGGAGCGTGCCGGCGGCGGTGCGGTGCAGCCAAGGGCCGTCGGTGACACGGTAGCCTTCCCCGAAATCGCTTTTCTGGACGAGGCTCCACGGCGCGGAGCTGGCGCGGAACAGGAGCCGCGGCTCGCCCGCCGGACGACGCAGGTCGGGCCTGAGGGGCAGGGCATGGATCTCGCCGTTCACGACCTGCGTCCACTCGCGCACGAACACCACCCACGGCTGGCCGGTGCCGTCAACGTGCAGCGTGCCATCGATGCAGAACCAGCCCAGCGGCGTCACGGGGCCATCGGAATGCGGCGCGAACGGGCCGTCCGGCGTGCTCGCGACATGGATCGCGGTGTAATGGGCGCGGGGTTTCACGACATTCATGCCCGCACCATACGAGGCGAAGAGATACCACCGTCCGCGATAGGCATGGACCTCCGGCGCCCAGAAGAAATCCGCCCCGGCCGGCCCGGCGCTCCGGCCGAGCACCGGGCGCGGGGCGCTCCATTGGCGCAGGTCCGGGCTCGTGCGGACCACGAAACCATCGGGAGCCTCCATCGGGCCGCCGAGCGCGGTGGTGCCGTAAAGCCGGTACAGTCCGGCCGCCGGATCCGGCAGGATGAACGGATCGCGCAGCTGAATCGCGGACAGGCTGGGCACGATTCAGGGCGCGGGCTCGGCGAAGGGCCAGAGGCCGACGCCTTGCATGCGCTTCTGGAGGTCGAACTTGCGGAACAGGGCCTCGGTGTCCTTGGCCGGCACGCGCGTCGTGGGCAGGCCGGGTTCGTTGGCCAGGCGGTAGACGAGCGTGGCGATCGCGGCGGTGGACTCGGAGATGAGTTTGGGTTCGACCTTGTCGATCGTGTCGGCGAGGTCGTGGTAATAGCGCACCGACTCGGGCGGGATGACACCGGCGAAGGTGATGGCCCGGATGCCCTCCAATTGGTACGGCGTGTGATCGCTGCCGAACCAGTTGATGTTGGTCACACCCTGTTTGAGCTTCTTCTCGCCCAACGACTCGTTGTAGCGCTCGAGCACCGGGAGAAGGTCGTCGTAGCCGAGGGAGTTCACGGACAGCGGGAAGCCGACCATGTCGAGGTTGATGGCGGCGACGACGGGGCGGTCCTTGAGGGTCGGGGCGTGGACGCGCGAGCCCCAGAGGCCCTGCTCCTCACCGTTGAACCAGACGAGCTCGATTGTGCGCTCGTTCACCGGCGAGTGCTCCTTGAGCACCTTAGCGATCGCGTACACCTGGGCGGTGCCGGTGCCGTTGTCCATGGCGCCTTGGCCGAGGTCCCACGAGTCGAAGTGAGCGCCGACAACGATGGTGTCGGCTGTGCGGCCGGGCAGCGTGGCGACGATGTTAGCCGTCTCGACCTCCTGGCAATGGGAGCGCGTGTGCAGGCGCACCTTCACGGTCTGGCCGCGCTCGATGAGGCGGCGCAGCCAGAAGCCCTCTTCCTGCGTGATGTTGTACATCGGGATCACCAGGGGCTGACCCTGGAACGAGCCGGTGCGGGCGAGGAGCTGGCCGCCGTTGACGCGGTTGATCCAGAGGATGGCCTTCAGGCCGGCCTTGACGGCTGCCTTCTCGTATTGGCCGCGGGGAACGGAGGTGTTGGGCGAGAGGAGGCCGATCTTGCCGGCGGGGGCCGTGAGCTTGGCGATGTCCTCCTCGCGGCCGTCGCCGATGTCGACGACCTCGGCCTCGAAGGGATCGTGGGGGCTCGTGTAGCTCAGGGCGGCGGCGCGCAGGCGGCGCGTGACCGGGGTGAGCAGCGTGACCTCGTCGTCGCCGCGCACCCAGCCGGGCATCTTGAACTTCTCGAGCCGCGTCTCGATGCCGAGGGCCTTGAGCTCCTCGATGGTCCGCTCCATGGCCGCCCAGTTTTCCGGCGAGCCGCTGAGGCGTCCGCCGAAGTCGTCGCAGAGCCGCGTGAGGTAATCATGGCCGGCGGTGTCGGCAATCGCGTCGGCGTAGATCGCGTCCTGGATTTTTTGGTCGGGCTGGGCGCACAGGGCCGTGGCCAGCAGGAGGGAGGGCAGCAGGGACTTCAGCATGATGGAAAGGGAGAGAGTGGTTGAACACGAACCAGGCAGTGGAACCGCGAAGAACGCGAAGACACGCGAAGAGATTCAGGTTTACGTGACTAGGTCGGGAATTGTTTGGTGGGCTGCTATTCGGAAATGACTTCGTACTACCAATGTCCCTTCGCGCATCTTCGCGTTCTTCGTGGTTGCATCAGGATTCGCGGATCCACACGCGCATCTCGCCTTCGCCGCGGTTGGCCCAGAGGCCGTAGGGGATGGCGCGAAGCGGGGTCGCTTCCGTGGCGATGGCGGTGGTGGAGTAGAGATCGGCGGAGGGCCGCTGGCGCGTGCCGGTGGTCTCGATGACAACGCAGCCGCCGAGGAGGGCGGGATCGCGGCGGACGGTGAGCGGCGCGGTGCGCGGGAGCGTGAGGGCGGCGAGGTTGGGGCCGTGGTCGGCTTCCTCGACGCAATACACGACCGGGCCGCGCTGCAAGGCGGTGCAGCCGGCGACGGTGGCCACACGAGGGTCGGCGTGCACGCGCTCGACGGGCATGGGCAGCACGAGCTCGACGCGATCGCCGGCCTGCCAGGTGCGGCGGAGGGCGGCGTAGCCGTTGACCGGCGCGAGGGGCTGCGACTGGCCGTTGACCGTGAGCGTGGCGCCGCGGCACCGGCCGGGGACGCGAAGGTGGAGCGTAAACTCGGTCGGGGCGGTAGGATTCACCGCGATGGCGACCTTGTCGTCCCACGGGTAATCGGTCGTGACGGCCAGCCGCACGTCCCGGCCGCTGGCGGTGAAGCGAAGTTCGCTCGCGGCGTAGAGGTGGAGGGCGAGGCCGTCAGGGCGCTGCGAGGCGACGTATTCGCCGAGCGAGGCGAAGAGGCGGGCGACGTTGGGCGGGCAGCAGGCGCAGCCAAACCAGCCGACGCGCTGCGTCTTCACGAGGTGGCACTCGTAGCGGCGCTTGGCGACGGCGGGGATGAGCTCGAGCGGGTTGACGTAGAAGAACTTCGTGCCGTCGACCGACATGCCGCTCTGCACGTTGTTGTAGAGGGCGCGCTCCATCACGTCGGCGTACGCGCCGTGCAGTTCGATCTCGAGCAGGCGGCGGGCGAAGAAGATCACGCCGATGGCGGCGCAGGTCTCGGCATAAGCGCGGTCGGGCGGGAGGTCGAAGGGCTCGGTGAACTTCTCGCCGTAGGGCTCGGAGCCGACGCCGCCGGTGAGGTAGAGGTGGCGGCGCACGATACTCTCCCAGAGCGTGCGGCACGATTGCAGGAGGGTCGCGTCCTTGTTCTCCACCGCGAGGTCGGCCATGGCGGCGAGGAGGTACATCTGGCGCACGGCGTGGCCAACGGGCTCCTTGAGCTCGCGCACGGGCTGGGCGGCCTGGAGCGTGGCGAGGCCGTCGTGGTACATGTGCCAGGGCAGCTTGTCGCCGCGGCGCTCGGTCTCGGCCTGCAGGTAGTTGGGTTCCTGGCCGCGCTGGTCGATGAAGTACGACGCGAGCTTGAGGTAGCGTGCCTCGCCGGTGGCGCGGGCGAGCTTCACGAGGGCGAGCTCGATCTCCTCGTGGCCGCAGTAGCCGGGGATCTGGCCGGGCTGGAGTCCGAAGGTGCGGTCGATGAGGTCGGCGAGCTTGCAGACCACGTCGAGGAGCGTGCGCTTGCCGGTCGCGCGGAAGTGCGCGACGCCGGCCTCGATCATGTGGCCGGCGACGTAGAGCTCGTGACAGTCGCGCAGGTTGGCCCAGCGGCTCTGCGGCTCGACGAGCTGGAAGTAGGTGTTGAGGTAGCCGTCGGGACCCTGCGCCTTGGCGAGCGTGGCGATGAGCCGGTCGATCTCGGCCTCGAGCTTCGGGTCCGGATGGGTGGCGAGACGGTAGGAGGCGGCCTCGAGCCACTTGGCGAGGTCGGAGTCCTGCCAGAAGAGGCCGTAGAACTTCCCGGGCTTCTCGCCGGCGGCGACCTGGAAGTTATGGACGCAGCCGCTGGGCTCGGCGCCGGGCACGCGGTCGTTGAGGGCGTCCCACTGGTAGGGGATCACGACTTCGCGGACGAGGCGGGTGCGCTCGGCGAGGTAGCCGCCGGTGAAGCGGACGTGGCCGAGGGGCAGGGCGGAAGGGTAGTTCATGCGAGGCGGGTGTGGCTACGAGCGTGAGCGAGTGGTGTTTTTTAAACGCTCAACGCTTAACGTTTAACGCTGAACGCTGAAGGGCGGAGGTCATGCTAGGCGGAGGAGGGCGACGGAACCCGGAGGGAGGGTGGCGGTGATCTGGGGGCCGGCGGCGCGGATGCCGTCGAGGGGGCGCGATGTGACGGCGCGGGGGTTATCGAAGGTGTTGCAGGCGTTGAGGTCGGCGGAGGCGAGGACGCGGGCCTCCTTCACGGTGGCGGTGCGGCCGGTGAGCGTGAAGGCGACCTCCGCGGGCTGGGCGGGGTCGGTGTTGCAGAGGGTGACGGCGATGGAGTTGTCGGCGGCGAGGGAGGCGGTGGCGGAGACGGCGGGATAGGGCATGCCCTCGTGCTTCAGCGTTGCGGCGTCGCTGTGCACGGGCAGGCGGCGGGCGTCCTGGTGGGCGGCGTAGAAACCGAGCACGTCCCACGTGGGCGTGAGGACGAGGCGGCCGCCGTTCTCCTCGGTGAGGGCCACGGCCTGGAGCACGTTGACGATCTGCGCGAGGTTCGCGATGCGCACGCGCTCGCAGTGGTTGATGAAGATATTGAGCGTCAGCGCGGCGAGGACAGCGTCGCGGATCGTCTGCTGCTGGTAGAGGAAACCGGGGTTGGTGCCGGGCTCGACGGCGTACCAGGAGCCCCATTCGTCGACGACGAGGGCGGTCTTGGCGGCGGGATCGTAGCGGTCCATGACGGCGCGGTGGCCGCGGACGTAGTCGTCCATCTTGTGGCCGAGCGCCATGACCCAGTTCCACCCGGCGTGGTCGAAGCCGGAGGCGGGGTGCTTCGGCGGCCAGTCGCCGGGGACCGTGTAGTAGTGGAGCGAGAGGCCCTGGAGCATCGATCCGCCGATGGGGCCCTTGAAGGCCTCGCGCATCAGGACGTCGGTCCAGTGGTAGTCGTCGTTGCGCGGGCCGGCGGCGATGCGGTACAGCGGGGCGTTGGGGAAATCACGCGTGTACGTCGCGTAGCGGCGGTACTCGTTCGCGTAGTACTCGGCGGTCATGTTGCCGCCGCAGCCCCAGGTTTCGTTACCGACGCCCCAGAGGCGCACCTTCCATGGGTCCTTGCGTCCGTTGGCGGCGCGCAGGTCGGCGAGGGAGCCGCCGGCGGCGTTGCAGTATTCGACCCAGTCGCGGAGCTCGGCCGGGGACCCGCTGCCGACGTTGCCGGCGAGGTAGGGTTCGCAGCCGATCTGCTCACAGAGGTCGAGGAACTCGTGGGTGCCGACGACGTTGGTCTCGATCACGCCGCCCCAGTGGGCATTGATGCGGCGCGGGCGTTTCTCGCGCGGGCCGATGCCCTCGCGCCAATGGTAGTCGTCGGCAAAGCAGCCGCCCGGCCAGCGCAGGTTGGGGATGCGGATCTGCTTCAGCGCGGCGACGAGGTCGCTGCGCCAGCCGCGGACGTTGGGCACCTTGGAATCCGGCCCCACCCACAAGCCGTCATAGATGCAGCGGCCGAGATGCTCGGCGAA
>JAHCAZ010000071.1 GCA_019634615.1 Opitutaceae bacterium | reverse complement strand
GCCGTCCGCCACCGGCATTTTCCCGCCTGGCGCTGCTGGCCGTGGGACCTGATTTCGCTGGTGCGCTTCGTGCGCAAGCGCCTAGTGCGACTCGCCCGGGTCAGGCCCGCGGCTTGAGCTTCGGCGCCGGCGGGACGATCAGGCAGCGCCAGAACCTGATCGCAAAGTGCGTCCAGATCTTGAGCAAAAGATAAGGCAGGCGCGCCGGAGCGGCCGTGTGCCAGGCGAAACTCGACCACGTCCACGGGTTGTCCTTGAAGCGCCGTGAGAAGAGCAGCGCCAAGCGGCGCAGGCGCGGCAAGGCCAGGAGGGACTCATCAGCCAGGCCGGTCTGCTCCGCCTTCACGCCCACGGTCGCGGTCCGGGCCACGCGCAGGTGCATTCCGGCGCGGTGGGCGCGCAGCGTGAATTCGTAATCGGAGAGGTAGTGCGGCAGGCTCCGGGGCCTGAATCCGCCCGCACGTTGCAGATCACCCCAGCGGAGGAAGAGTCCCCGGGTCGGCAGGCAATTGATCTCCTCCGGCGTGCGGGCGGCGTTGAAACGGAGTTCGCGCAGGTCGGCATGCACTCCGCCGCCGTTGTCGATCACCTCGCCCGTGCGGGCATCGGTCTGCCGCGCGAGGAGCAGGGTGCCGCGGGTTTCGGCCATCTCGGCCATGGCCTCCCCGAGGAAACGCGGAGCGATCACAACGTCGTCGTTGATCAGCAGGAGCACGTCGTCGTCCGTCACGCCCAGCTGTGGCAGATGCCGACAGCCCTGGTGCAGGCTACCCGCCCACCACCAGGCACCGGTCCCGGTGACCACCTCGACCGTCGGCCACAGTGCCCTCACCGCCGCAGCGGTGCCGTCGGTCGAGCCGTCGTCGATCAGGACCAGGGTGAACCCACGCCAGCTCTGCTGGCTGAGCGCGGCCACGAAAGCCGTGGTGATTTCCCGCCGATTGCACACCGGCAGCAGGATGAACAGCCGGGTGGCCGTGCTGGATGAGCCGATGCTCATGTGGACGGCTCCGGGCAACGCACCAGTTTGCCCCGCCAGCGCCGGTAGATCGTCCAGGGCCGCGTGGTGCGGAAGCGCTCCCACACGGCCTTCAACTCGTAGTTCGGCGGCAAGCGCGGGTAACCGATCACCGGCTCGATGCCATGGTGGCGCAACCGCGCCTGCTGTTCCGTGAGCTGGCGCAGGTACGGCAGATAGAGCGAATCCCGCACCTCCGGAGTGAGGGGCGTGTGATAGTTCCGCAACCCGGGGTCGAACCAGCCCGGCTCCACCTCGCGGATGCCTTGATAGTGGTAGAACAGCACCGGCTGGCCGTGCAGCCATGGTTGACCTTCGATCACGGCAAACGCCGCAGGCTCCAGGTTCCACGGCGCGGCATTGATGCCGGCATGCTCCAGCACCCTGACGTTCCGGAATCTCCCGGGGAACTCGTCCAGGTAACCTTGATCGGCAAAGCGCGAACCCTCCACGCGGTCGAAGCACCACTCGAGGCAGCGTTCGCGCCACCACTCCAGGCAGGCCATGCCATCGACGTCGCGGCGGAATGAGACCCAGGCAACATTGTAGGTGCCGTGGCGCCGGCTGTTGCGCGACCGCCGGGTGAAGCGATGCGGCACGATGCCCACCGAGGCGTCGCCCTGCTCCGCCAGCACCGCCGAGGCCGGTCCGAAAAAATAAAGATCGGCGTCGAGATACGTCATGAGCGGCGCCGCCGGCTCGCGCTTGAGGCAGTGCCGAATGATGACCGGGGTCGCGGTGAAATAAAACTCGATCCGGCTGCGCGTCGCGCGCACGGCCGCGTAGGCGGGATCAGCCTCCAGCAGCTCGGCCAGCGGCACGGCCACGAGCGCCGGGTCGCGCTGGGCCGCCACCACCGCCGCCGTCGCCTCGTCGAGGCAAAGCACAAACAGACGGAACTCCTCCGCCTGCGCCTTCAGAGACTGATACAGACACAGCAGCCGGGCCGCGTACCCCTGATCGCAGTAGGTGCAGAACCAGTTCATGAACCGAAGCCCAGCCGCCGCCAAACCATGCCGGGGACGCCCGGAAGCATCGCCCAAAACAGGCGCCGGCGGCTGCGGGCCAGCATCCGGTCGAACAATTCACCGCCAAAACGTTCCCGCCCGTCGTGCGCAACAGTCAAGGCATGGGCATGCTGACCGAGGAGGTCGGCGAAAACCCACGCCAGCAGCAGGTCCCGCCGGTCGCTGGGTTCGCCCGCGCCCGGCAGGCGCCGCAGATAGCGCACATTCACCCAGCCGGGGGCCGTCGGGGCCAGCCGGCGAACCCAGCGCTCCGCCCGCGGGCCGAGGAGGCGGCGCAGGAGTTCGGCCTCGCCCCGCTGCGTGCCGCACACCTGCAGGTCGCTGATCCAGAATGGCTGCTCCTCCATGGCCCGCAGCGTGTGCCAGAACTTGTCCTCACCCTCGTAGGCGTCGATCAACCCGGGCTCGAACTCCACCGCCAACACGCGACGACGCCAGGCCTCGGGCAGGCTGAGAAAGATGCTCAAGTCCTGGCCCTGCGTGTCGCACTTGAGCCAGTCGATCCGGTCGAGGCCGCGGGCCTGCAGGGCATCGGACAGGACCACCGCCGGGACCGGCGCGGTGCTTTGCACGGCGAAGAAATCCGCGAACAGCCAGTCCCGCAGCAGGTCGTGGCGCGGCTTGAGCAGGCTGGAGCAATGCGGCGATCGCGTGAAGTGGAACATCCGGCGCCCGGTCCCATCCACGGCCGGGGCGACCAGGCCCTCGCAGTGAATCCAGCGGCCAAAGGCCCGGTTTGCCCCGCGCAGTTTGCCCGCGTCACGCTCGTCGGGCTCGAACCCGACGCCGATGGCGTAGCGGGCGATGCTCCGCCAGATCGGGGCGACCCCGCCGGCGGCGCCCACGTCCACCAGCACCGGCGGCGCGGCCTTCAGTTCCGGTTCCTGGAATATCCGGTCCAGCAGGCTCATGGGGTCCTCCGGCGCTGCAGCAGCATGCCCTTCCCTTGTAGCATGTTCCAGCCAACGGGCCATTTCGCCTCGGCGTCAAACTCCTTCACGATGGTGTAGCGCGCCTCAACCCGGGTGCGAAACGCCCGCCGGCTGAAGAACCAGACCGGATAGGTCGCCGGGTAGATCGACGGGGGCACATGCTGGACCCGCAGGCAGTCCCGCCCCCGATCGGTCAGCGTCAGGTTGTTGAGGAGCACGTAGGCCACGTCGAGCCGGCTCCACTCCTCCAGCATCCGGTGCGGCTCCGGCAGGTATTGCAGCACGCAGGAGCAAAGCAACACGTCACAGGGGCCAGCCGCCAAGGCCGCGGCCACATCCGGGAAAAACTCCAGCGGCGTATCGGCCAGATATCGACGGCCGGCCTCGACGAAGGCCGGTTGCTCCACCACGGCCCAGCGCAGGTTTTCGCCCGCCGGCAGGTCGGACCGATGCCGCCAGTAACTCGAACCGAGGGAGCCGCCAAAATCCACCACGCGCAGGCGCCCGCCACCGGCCCGGCTGATCTCCGACAGCACAGCGAGCAAGGGCTCGTCGGGCTCAGGCGCGACAAACGTCACGCCGTCGCGCTCGAAGGCCGCGCGCCCCGCTTTGACCTCGAGGGTCGCTGAAAGGACCTTCTGGACGATAGCCCCGTCGTCGTAACCGCCGGAGGCTCGACGCGCCGAGGCCCAATCGCGGTATTCGCCACGGAACCACCGCCAGCCAAAACAGCCCTGCAGGCGCGCCCGCCAGGGCCGGGGTGTAATTTGCCGGAGCCCGGTGCGACCGACCCGGATCAGCTTCCTCCAGGCACGCGAGCCCAAGCCAATCCTTGGATACGCTTCCTGCCATCGAGCCCTGCACTGCGGATGCTCCTCCGGTCGCGGCCAAGTAGTCGGCAGGGGCGGCACCGGGCGCAGCGGCGGATTGGCCCATTGTATCGCCTCCTCCGCGTTCGAGGCGGTTGCATCGAAACCGATGTGCTCGACCATGCTCCAGGGTGGCCGCACGCACAATCCGCCGCGCTCGAGGTGGTGGTAGAGCCAGCGCACCGCCCAGATGTTGCGCCGCCGTTCGTCGCGCGCCATGCGCGGCAGGTCGGCGCCATAGGCATCGGGCGCGACGCCCGCGGCGGCGACCGCCCGCATCTTCTCGCACGCAGTCCGCTCCATCCCCGCCCAGGAACGCGGCCAAGCTCCCCAGACCCAGCAATCCGCCCGGGCATCAAGATAGGGCGTCTCACCGACGCCCGGCGGTGTCACCCGCGGGTGCGTCCAGGCGGACACGCTCATCACGTTCGCCTCGGCCGCGTACTGCCGGAGCGCAGCGCACATCCAGCCGTAGGTGCCCGGGACGCTGACAAGATCGTCCTCCCAGACGATGAACGCCTCGTGCCTGGCCGCCACGTCCGCAACGCCGGAGAGGACATTGCGACCGAGCCCGAGGTTCTCCGTCCGCTCCACCAGCCGCACGTCGCACCAATCGATGGCCCGCAGCATGGCCCGGACCTCGGCCACGGCGGCCCCGTCGGCCGCGCCCCGGGCACCGTCGGCGAAGGCATGGATCAACGGCACCCGGTCCGCCCGCAGGCAGGCCAGCACCCGCTGCAGGTGCGCGGGCCGCGCATAGGCAAAGAGGGCGACGGGAATGATGCCAATGGGATCGGCCATAACGGATCGAGCCTCAGCGACCCCGGATCTTTCCGCAGAAGAGATGCCGGTTCGGTTCCAGCGGCTCGTCCAGCGTGAGCTCGAACACGCGGGCAAACTCCTCCCGGAACCAGGCCAGGGTGTACCATGCGGGGACCGGCGGCGCCTGTTTCCCGTCCCACAGGCCCAGCGGCATGAACTCGATGGCCACGAAGCGGCGGGCATAGCCCGCGATGGCGCGGAGCACGCGGTCGATCGGCACGCGCTGCGTGAGCAGGAGGTGGTGGGTGACCGCCAGCACGACCGCGCCGTCGCACTGCAGCCGCGCGGCCGGCGGCTCGCCGAACGGGCTGACCATCGGGTGCACGAAATCCAGCACCACGGTCTGCAGGTTGCTTCCCGCGGCCTGGCTGCGCGCGAAGGCTTGATCCACCGCGGTCTCGTCCGCGTCGGCGCAGATCGCACGTCGCACCGCCCCGGTCGCGAGCAGGTAATCGCAGAAATGCCCTTGGTTGCCGCCGAGGTCGATGACCGAGTCCAATCCTGCCGCCGCGACGATATCCCGCACCCGACGGAAGCGGGCAGTCTGCACGAACTCCGCGCCCTCTTTCTGGTATTCGCTCCAGGAGCCCGGTACTCCCCGGCGCGGGCGGCCGACAATTTTCGCCCGCATCCGATCGAGGTTGAGGCTCTGGCCAGGCAGTCGGCCGGACTGCAGTGCCATCACGCCCAGGCGGCGCAACCCCAGCGGAAGGCGCGCCTCGATGCGCTCGCGGGTCATCGACGCGCTCTCGCGGTAACGGTACCACCAGTGTCGCCAGCGGTTGTAGCGGGCCGCCCCGCCCAGCCGAAGCCAGGGCCAGCGGTACAGGCCGTAGTCGGCGTGCTGCATCAGGTCGCTGGCCGCCAGGAGCCGCCGGGCGATAAAGCCTCCACCGTGGCTCCAGATCCGCAGCGGGTACTCGTAGGAGCACACAAACGTCTCGAGCGCCGACCAGCCCCGGGCCCCCACCGGTCGGGGCGCGAGGCTGCCGAGGTCGACATACCGCGGCGCCGGCCCGTCAAAAACGACGTTGAACCCGTGGCAGTCCGTCAGCTCGTAACCATGACGGTTGGCCTCGCGGTTGACCTCCAGCACGCAGGCCGCGGCCGCCTGCACCATGCGGTAGCTCCACTCGAAGGGATAGGTGACGAACGGTAGGCGGGGATGCTCGAGCACCAGTTTGCTGCCCGGCAGCGTGCGATCGCTCACCTGGGTGGACGGCATCAACCCGGACGTGGCGAGGGCGTCGGGGAGCCCGCTCGCCAGGAGCGCCCGCACCGGCGCCTCGGCACTGGGCGGCACCGCCCGATACACGCGGTTTGGCGTCATGTAGACCCGGCCCGCCTCATCCATGAGCGAGAGGGGCGAAGGCACCGGGTCGTGGGTGTCAGGCGGCATGACGGAACCCAGTCAAACTTCCGGCGGGTTGGCCAGTCCACACCACCGCCGCATGAAACGGGCCGGCCCGAGCGCCAGCCACGGCAGCACCAGCGCCGAGAGGCCCCAGGCCGCCACGGCGGCCCAGGCCGCGCCGATGGCGCCGTGCGTCGGGATCAACCACCAGTTTCCCCCCACGTTGGCGACGGCGGTGACCGCGGAGATCGCGAGGATCCAGGTGGTCTTCCCTTCGACGACCCACAACCGGGAGCGGATCGACACGATGGCGACAAAGACGAGGCTCCAGACTTGGACCTGCCAGACATGGGCGGATGGACGGTATGCCTCACCGAGCAGCGCCGGGATCAGCCACGGCGCCACGAGCGAGAACGTCGCCGCCAGGCCGACGGTCAAACCCGTCACCAGCAAGCCGGCCTGCCGCGCCGCGCGCAGGTAGCCGGCCGGGTCGCTGGCGTGCAGCTTCGCGAAGCGCGGGAGAAAGGCCGCGCCGAGCGCGACCGGCAGGATGTGCATCATCTCGGTCAATCGGGCCGCAGCCGCATAGACGCCCGCCGCCGTCTCACCGGCCAGCTGCATCAACAGCAGGCGGTCGCAGTGCATCGTGACCACCACGAGCAGGCCGGAGCAAAGCAACGGCGCGCCCTCGCCGATCAACTGCCGGGTCGACAGCGTGCGGACGGCACCTGTCGCGGGCGCTGGCCGCAGGCCGCCGTGGCGCCACAACATACCAAGCCCAAGCGCCGTGAGGCCCGTCTCCAGGGCCACCGCCGCCGCAAAACACCACAACGGCGCCCCGGCGGCCACCAACCCGAGCCGCACGGCGGCGACGATCACCAGCACTGCCTGCCGCACGAGCACCGGCGGTTTCATCCGCTCGCGCGCCTGGTACCACAGATCGACCACATCCGCCGGCGCGAAGAAAAAGCCGGCCGCCACCCAGGCGAGCAGCACGAGCGTCATTCCGTCCCCCGTCGGCCAAAGCCAGCCCAGCAGCAGCACCGCGACATACGCCCCCGCCGCCCCGGCTAGCTTGAGCCGCAGGCCCCTGCGGACCAGCGCCGCCGCGGACGCCGGATGCCGGGCAAGTTCCCGCGCCAGCACGTCATCGATCCCGAGGCCCGCGATCGTCCCAAAAATCGCACAGAGCGAAGTCGCGAAGCTGAGCCACCCGAGGTCCGCCGGCCCCAGGTAGCGCGCGACCACCAGGCTTACGACCAACCCCAGGACCATCCGCCATCCGCGGTCCGCCAGCAGCCAGCCGAAGTTGGCGAGCAGCGAGGAGGGCGCGGGCACCGTCATGAGGTCATGCTCGATGGCATCTTCCACCCGTGGCGTCAACCTGCGCCTGCCTCGCGCGCCTGGCCTCGCGGCCCCGAGTCACGATGACCGATGCCGACCCGGAACCGGTCGTCCGAATGGCTTGGGAAAATCCTTCCCCCGTCCGCCCCGCTCCCTAGGCTGGCTGC
>JAHCAZ010000070.1 GCA_019634615.1 Opitutaceae bacterium | reverse complement strand
GTAGTGGCATGCGACCTGGATGATAGCCACCTCCCTAACATCTCTCTTTTTCAACCATTCGGTGTCTAGCCACTCGGGATCGAAAGCCGCAGCCAAAAGAAGCTTTCGGCCGGTCGGCCAGCGTTCTGCTTCATTTACTGTTAGGTAGATTTGTCCGAGAAGTAATGCGGCAACTCTATCCCGTTGTGTGACAAACTCCTTTAGCCAAGTCGTTGCTGTGTACCTTAGCAGGGCGTTCTTTTCGACAATTTCGCAATTTGCGAACAGTTCGACGAGAGCCTTCCTAGCCATCATATCCCCCTTGTTGCCCTCCCGGCCCAGGAATCTCTGAGCGAAAACTCGCTCTTCTTCATTTTTGGCGTAAAACCCAGCTGCCTCGTAGGCCGCCCTAACGGGATCTTCTGACTCGAAATATTTGTCTAGTTTAGCCTGATCCTTAGCCTTGATATCATTTAGTGCATCCTTGAACCATTTGTTCATTTCATCGGCATTCATGGGTAGCTTGTGGTTTGCTCGCAGCCAAACTGGCTAGGCATCTTTGGATCCATTTCGTCGTTGCTGTTTTTCTTCTTTCAAAACGTTTCCCGCTCGTGGCAATTCTCATTTGAATTACGGAAATGCTGCATCGATATAATAGAATGGCGATTTCCTGCGCAGGCGTTGCCCAATGCTACTGTGCGAACGCGGTCCAGTTTGTGAAGCACCGTTTGCGCGACATTGCATTCTCCCGTGCCTATCGAATTCCGATCTGTCATGGCATGCGAATACTTTTCGTCGCCATGGCTAGGGGTTAACCACTTGCGGCGCTTGCGCCGAATGCCACGACGTTGCCATAGTCTGCCGGTGGCATGACCTGCCACCACTGCGCGGCAACCTCAGGGCGAACTAGTTCACGATAATGTTTGTAAAGCATCGAAGGTGACGAATGACCCAGTTCTGCAGCGGTGGCGGCTGCATCTTTGCCATGCGCGAGCCGGTAAGACGCGAAGGAGTGGCGGAGCCCATTGGCCGGCCATGATAGCTTTGCTGCTTCACAGGTCTTCTCCCGCTGTTCCCGAAGTGAAGTGACCACCGGCCCGGCCTGTTTCGCGTGCGGGGCAAGCCATGCGGCAAGGTTGTCGCTGATCGGAACGAGTCGCCGCTGTGCAGTCTTGGACTTGACGGCCTTAACGTGGATTAGCCGCCCTCCAAGGTCTATCTCTGACCAATCAAGCCGCTCCAACTCAGCAGAACGTAAGCCAGCGAAAGCTCCAATGGCGAGGTACGGAATGAATTCCCGCGCAGCCTTAGCCAAAAGGGTCTGCATTTGCTCTGGCGTGAAGATCTCCGGGGCACCTCGGACGACCTTAGCCTTGGCGATCTTCACGGTTGGGTTGCCGGACGCGTAGCCCCGGAGCATGGCGAATTCAAACAGTGTTCCCAGCACTGTGCGGAAATTATTCCTTGTTTGCGCGGCAGCCTTCAATCCACGCAACCAATCGTCAATTTCGCTGGGTAGGATATCGGCAACGATGCGGTTGCCGAACTCGCCCTCAAAGCATCCAAGGCGATGCTTCAGGTCATTTAGGTAACGTGTCGATGCACCGTCCTGTTCCTTTGAGGCCCTGAACTCGGCCACTAGAGTGGTAACGGTGCAGGACCGCTGGATAGCCGCCAGATGGGCAAGGAAATGGTCTGTGGCTTCGGTTAAGGTCTTCCCGTAGGGCCGCAGGCGTTCTGCGCAAGCAACGGCCTCGACGCGTAATTGCTCCGGCATGTGGATGGCTCCTTCGCCCTCCTTTCGTATGCGTGCCAGCGTCTTTCTCAGCCAGGTTTCAGCGGCCCGGCGAGTGGGGAAGAACTTGCGCGTCCGCTTGCCAGCGACTCGCAGACCCTCTACCACGTACCTCGATGTTTCAGAACCCGCATATTTCGCGACTCTCGGGGTTGGCGTTCTCATGCCCCATTATTCGCAAACGTTCGTGTATCTGTCAATCAAATGGCAATAGTGCCGGGTGTTCCTTAGCAAGTATTTCGTAAGTAGTTGATGCGGTGGTAGCTCAGCCGGATAGAGCAACGGTTTTCTAAACCGTCGGTCGTGGGTTCGAGTCCCGCCCACCGCGCCATTTGGGTTGGTGGGTAGGGTCCGGCCTCCGGACGGACCGTGTTTGGTGCGCGCACGCCGAACCGCCCGTCCGGAGGCCGGGCGCTACCCAAATACCTTTCTCAATTTCCATCTTCGTTCTACTCTCACTCCTATGGTCAAAAGCTCCGGTCTTTATGTCGGCGATCTCAACTGCCAGCTTACGCATGGCCCTTCCGGGAAGGTCATCGAGACCGATGCGCCGGTGGATAACCAGGGGCGCGGGCTGGCGTTTTCGCCGACCGATCTGACGGCGGCGGCGCTGGCGTCGTGCATGGTCACGACCATGGCGATCGCGGCGCGCAACCGGCTCGGCTTCGACCTCAACGGCACGCGCTGGGAGGTGACGAAGGAGATGTCCACCGACGCCCCGCGCCGCATCGCGAAGCTGACGGTGCACATCTGGCTGCCGTTTCCCTCCGCGAAGGACCCGGACGGCGTGCTCGAACGCGCGGCCAAGGGCTGTCCGGTGCATAAGAGTCTCAGCCCGGATGTGAAACAGGAGCTGGTGCTGCACTGGCAGTAGTGACTGTCGCGGGCGCGGCAGAACGCTCAACGCTGAACGTTTAACGCTGAACGCTCAAGGGAGGGCGGGCCGCCTTGGACGGACAGAATCTCATTGCGGGAGGGTGGCGGGGGAGGGTTATGTCTCGGGCGCCATGGCCAAACCCACCTCGCAAGCCACCTGGGGCGGACGCTTCACCGCGGGTCCCGCCGAACTGATGCTGAAATTCAGCGAGTCCGTGTCGTTTGACCATCGCCTCGCGCCGTTCGACATCGCCGGCAGCAAGGCGCACGCGGCCATGCTCGCGCACGTCGGGCTCATCACGACGAAGGAGCGCGACGCCATCCATGCCGGGCTCGACGCCATCCTCGCCGAGATCGCGGCCGGCAAGTTCGCCTGGGACGTGAAGCTCGAGGACGTGCACATGAACATCGAGCAGGCGCTGACCAAGCGCGTGCCAGCGGCGGCCAAGCTGCACACGGCCCGGAGCCGCAACGACCAGGTCGCGACCGACATGCGGCTGTGGTTCAAGCACGCCTGCGCCGACCTCGCCGCGCGGTTGCGCGGCGCGCAGCGGGCGCTGCTCGCGGTGGCGACGGCCAACCGCGACGTGCTCATCCCCGGGTACACGCACCTACAGCGCGCCCAGCCAGTGTTCCTTGCGCATCATGTCTTTGCCTGGATCGAGATGCTCGACCGGGACGTCGGCCGGCTCGGCGACGTCGCCGCGCATGCCAACTGGTGTCCGCTTGGCTCTGGCGCCATCGCCGGGACGACGCTGCCGATCGACCGCGAGTTCACCGCGAAGCAGCTTGGCTTCGTCGACGCCAAGGGGCGTCCGCAGGTCACGCAGAACTCCATGGACACCGTGGCGGACCGCGACCTGTTCATCGAGTTCGCCTCCGCCTGCGCGATCGCCGGCGTGCATTTCTCGCGCATCGCCGAGGATCTCGTGCTGTGGAGCAGCACGGAGTTTGGATTCGTGGACCTGCCCGACGCGTTCTGCACGGGCTCGTCGCTGATGCCGCAGAAGAAGAATCCTGACGCCGCCGAGCTCCTGCGCGGCAAGTCGGCGCGGTTGCAGGGCAACCTGCACACGCTTCTCGCCCTCGCGAAGGGCCTGCCGCTCACCTACAACCGCGACCTCCAGGAGGACAAGCCGCCGGTGTTCGACAGTTTCGACCAGACGGCGCTGTGCGCCGACGTGCTCGCGGGCACGGTCACGGGCCTGCAGGTGCGGCGCGAGCGCTGCGCCGCGGCCGTGGCGGACCCGGCGCTGCTGGCGACGGATCTCGCGGACTATCTTGTGAAGCGCGGCGTCGCATTCAGGGACGCGCACCACGCCGTTGGTGCGGTGGTGAAGGTCGCGGAGCAAAAACGCGTGCCGCTCAACGCGCTCACGCTCGCCGACGTGCAGGGCGTCCATGGGGCGTTCGCCGCCGACTGGGTGGAGATCTTCGACCTGAAGCGGGCCCTCGCCGCCCGCACCGGCACCGGCATGCCCGGCCCGAAGCAGATCGCGAAACAGTTCGCCCGCTGGCAAAAAACGCTGGGACGCGGGTAACGCGGTTTTCGGCTCCGCGTTTCCGCGCTTCCGCGATTCCTTCTTAATCTCCGCGCCCCATGTCGAAAATCCGCGTCCTCCCCGATCGCGTGGCGAACCAGATCGCCGCGGGGGAGGTCATCGAGCGGCCGGCGGCGGTGGTGAAGGAACTGGTCGAGAATGCGCTCGATGCCGGCGCGACGCGGGTCGAGGTGGAGTTTCGCCATGGCGGTCGGTCCCTCATGCGCATCGAGGACAACGGGTCGGGCATGGACCGCGACGATGCGCTGCTGGCGCTGGAGCGGCACGCGACGAGCAAGATCGCGGAGGCGGTGGACCTCGACCGGCTGGCGAGCTACGGATTCCGCGGTGAGGCGCTGCCGTCGATCGCGAGCGTGTCACGATTCGAACTCCAGACGCGCGCTGCCGGCCAGGACGCCGGGACCGAGATCCTCGTCAACGGCGGCAAGTTCGTGCACGTGCGCGACTGCGGCCGCCCAGTCGGCACGCGCATCACGGTCACGCACCTGTTCAACTCGGTGCCGGCGCGGCGGAAGTTCCTCAAGACCGACCAGACCGAGTCGGCGCACATCATCCAGTGCGTGCGGCTCTACGCGCTGGCGTGTCCGCAGGTGTCATTCACGCTCATCGAGGACGGGCGCACGATCTTCCGCTCGCCGCAGTGCGCGACCCTGCTGGAGCGGGTGGGGGAGATCTTCGGCCGGCAAACGGCGGCGGCGCTCGTGCCGCTGGCTGCGCAGGAGGGCGACCTGAAGTTGGGCGGACTCATCGGCCGTCCGGGCACGGGCCGCGCGACGCGGCACGAGATGATCGTGTTCGTCAACCAGCGGCCCGTGGACAGCCGCACGCTCAACTACGCGCTGATCGAGAGTTATCACGAGTCGCTGCCCAAGGGGCGTTACCCGCTGGCGTTCGTCTTCTTCGAATGCGACCCCGCGGCGGTCGACGTGAACGTGCATCCGGCCAAGCGCGAGGTCCGCTTCCGCAGCGAGCCGGCGGTGCGCTCGTTCGTGATCCGGGCGGTGCTCGCGCGTCTGCGCGAGTTGGGGGCCGGCGAGGCGCCGGTACCGATGGCGGGTGTCGTCGGTCCGGCGGTAACTCCGACCCCGGCCGCGCCGGTGGCATCGCTGCCACCGCCGATTTCCGGTTCCTTGCCCGTCGCGGCGTATCGTCCACCCGCGGCGCCGGTGCTTACGCGTCCGGCATTCGCGGCGCCGCTGCCGCCCGTGCCGGCGCCAGCCGCGACGGCGGCGGTCCCGGCACCTGCGGCCGGGACGGCGGTGCGCTGGCGGTTCCTGGGTTTGGCGCATGGCAACCTCGCGATCTTCGAGACGGCGGCCGGCGTGGTCCTGCTCGACCGGCGGGCGGCGCAGGAGCGCGTGTTCTTCGAGGAGTTGCAGGCGCAGTTCCGCGGCGGGGCGGCGCCGAGCCAGCGGTTGCTGCTGCCGATCCCGGTGGAGTTTGACCCGATCGCCTCGGCGCTGCTGCTCGACCGCCAGCGGCTGCTGCGCGAGTGCGGGTTCGAGGTGGCGGAGTTCGGGCGCAATTTCTTCCGCATCGAGGCGGTGCCGGCCTGGCTGGAGCCGGGCGGGGCGGAGGCGTTTCTGCGCGATTTCATCGGGCTCGTGCGCGAGGGCCGGCTGCCGGAGGGTCGGCCCGACCTGGCGCGCGAGGAAGTGGCCCGGCTCGCGGCGGCCAAGTCCTTGCGCCTGACGGACAACCCCAACGAGACGGAACTGCGGGCGCTGGTGACGCGGCTCTTCGCGACCGAGCACCCGTTGACCAGCCCGGCCGGTCGGCCGACCTTCGTCGAGCTTAGCCATGGTGAACTGGCGCGACGTTTCCAAAAATTGACGTAACGCGGGCTCGCGCTGGCACGCTTCCTGTTGTTGAAACGGGGCCATGCCTAAGCCCGCCAAGCCCGCCTCGTCCCGCGCCGCCAGCAAACCGCAGACAGCCAAGCCGGCCCCGATCCGCGCGGAGGGGTTCGTGGCCCCGGAAGGCGCCAGCACCGCGCCGTTCAGCATGCCGCAGATCATGCGGTCCATCCACGCGCCGCACCGTGCCAACGAGAACCCGGTCGAGGCGCTGCGCTCGCTGATCCAGCGGCATCTCGTCTCGACCCTCGCCCGCCACACCGGCTCGGCCACGCCGCGCGACTGGTGGGTGGCGACGGCGTTGGCGGTGCGCGACACGATCCACGAGCGCCTCATCGCCACGCAGGGCGTGCACAACGCCCAGAACGCCCGGCGCATCCACTACTTCTCGCTCGAGTACCTGATGGGCCGCCTGTTCAGCAACAACCTCATCGCGACCAACATGCTCGAGCCCGCGCGCGAGGCGCTCGAGTCGCTGGGGCAGAACTTCGACCACATCCGCGACGCGGAGGGCGACATGGGCCTGGGCAACGGCGGCCTCGGCCGGCTGGCCGCCTGCTTCCTCGATTCGCTCGCGACGCTGGACTACCCGGCGCTGGGCTACGGCATCTACTACGAGTTCGGCCTGTTCAAGCAGGCCTTTGTCAACGGCCACCAGGTCGAGCATCCGGACAACTGGATGATGTACGGCGACCCGTGGGAAGTGGTGCGCCCCGAGCACACGCAGGAGGTGCGCCTCTACGGCCGCGTCGAGCACGTGTTCGACAATCAGGGCAACTCCAAGCCGCGCTGGGTCGACACCAAGACCATCCTCGGCGTGCCGCATGACATCCCGATTGCAGGTTACGGCACCAAGACGGTCAATTTGCTGCGCCTGTGGTCGTCCCACGCCACCGCCGACTTCGATCTCGAGGCGTTCAACTCCGGCGGTTACGAGGAGGCGGTGAAGGAGAAGGCCGCCGGCGAGACGGTTTCGAAGGTGCTTTACCCGAACGACAAGACGGAGAACGGCAAGGAGCTGCGGCTGGTGCAGCAGTATTTCTTCGTGGCCTGTTCGCTGCGCGACCTGATCCGGCGGCATTTCCGGCATCGCGAGCACACCTGGGAAAATTTCCCCGACAAGGTTGCGATCCAGCTCAACGACACGCACCCGGCGGTCGCGGTGGTGGAGCTGCTGCGCATTTTGGTCGACGAGCACGGCATGGAGCTGGAGCCCGCCTGGGCGCTGGTCACCCGGGTGTTTGCCTATACCAACCACACGCTGCTGCCGGAGGCGCTGGAGGCGTGGAGCGTGCCGCTGTTTGAACGCGTGCTGCCGCGGCACCTGCATCTGATCTACGAGGTCAACGCGCGCCTGATGCAGGACTGCGACCGGCAGTGGCCGGGCGATCACGAGAAAAAGCGCGTGTGCTCCCTGATCGAGGAGAACGGCCACAAAATGGTGCGCATGGCCAACCTCGCGGTCGTGGGTTCGCACACGG
>JAHCAZ010000007.1 GCA_019634615.1 Opitutaceae bacterium | reverse complement strand
CGCGCCAGGGATCTGACCGCGACTTCGCAGTTACTCGCAGCCGGAGCCACGCACGCATATCCGGAAACAATTGAAGCGAGCCTGCACCTGGGTGCGACCGCGATGAAAATCCTGCGCGTCCCGGACAGCGATATCGAGCTGATTGTCCAAGGCGTCAGGGACTGGGACTACAAGCCGGTCCTTGAAGACGAGCCCGCGCCATAGAAGGAAGCTGGGCGTCGCGTGGCCGTACCGCTCCCAACCATTGACGATCCTGCCGACTCAATCTTCTCGCCGTATCCTGGGGACTGACTTTCCTTGCCGCACTGGCGCCGCTGCCCAAGCAGGTGATCATTTCGAACTCCAGCACCCTCCCCTGCTTTTCCGGCAGTTGCTAGTCTGGCAACGGTCAGCTCCTTCCTGCTCCTGCCCAGGTCATATCCGCAGGCTTCACCCACCGCTCGAAATCCGCTTCGGAGACATAGCCTAACGCCAGCGCCGCTTCCTTCAGCGTGCTGCCTTCGGCGTGCGCCCGCTTGGCGATTTCGGCGGCGCGGTCGTAGCCGATGTGCGGAGTGAGGGCGGTCACCAGCATCAGCGAGCGCGCCGTCAACTCTGCGATGCGCTCGGGGTTGGCTTCGATGCCGCGCACGCAGTGCGCTTCGAAGCTGGCCATGCCGTCGGCCAGCAGGCGCACGCTCTGCAGGAAGTTGTGCGCGATGAGGGGCTTGTATACGTTGAGTTCGAAGTTGCCCGAAGCGCCGCCGAAGTTGAGGGCGACGTCGTTGCCGAAGACCTGGCAGCAGATCATGGTGAGGGCTTCGCATTGCGTCGGGTTCACCTTGCCCGGCATGATGGAGCTGCCGGGCTCGTTCTCCGGCAGGCTGAGTTCGCCCAGGCCGCTGCGCGGCCCGGAGGCGAGCCAACGGATGTCGTTGGCGATCTTCATGAGCGCGGCGGCGAGCGTCTTCAGCGCGCCGTGCGCCGCCACCAGCGCATCGTGCGCGGCGAGCGCGGCGAACTTGTTGGCGGCGCTGCTGTACGGCACGCCGCTTTGCCGCGCCAGTTCCGCCGCCACGCGCGCGCCGAATTCGGCGTGCGTGTTGAGGCCCGTGCCGACCGCCGTGCCGCCGACGGCCAGCGCCTGCAGCGGCGGCAATGCGGCGGCGATGATTGACTCGACAAATTCAAGCTGCGCCACGTAGCCGGAGAATTCCTGGCCGAGCGTCAGCGGCGTGGCGTCCTGCAGGTGGGTGCGGCCGATCTTGACGATGCCGGCGAAGGCAGCGGATTTCTCCGCCAGCCGTTCGCGCAGGGCGCGCAGGGCCGGCAGCAGATTGCTGCGGAGGCCGGCACAGGCCGCCACATGCATCGCCGTGGGGAAGATGTCGTTGGAGGACTGGCCGAGATTGACCGCGTCGTTGGCATGGACAAGGCGGCCTTCTCCGCGCGCGCCGCCGAGCAGCTCGGAAGCGCGGTTGGCCAGCACCTCGTTCATGTTCATGTTGCTCTGGGTGCCCGAGCCGGTCTGCCATACGGAGAGCGGAAACTCGCCGTCGTGCCTGCCGGCGAGCACCTCGTCGGCCGCTGCCGCAATGGCCTCGGCCTTGGCCTTGTCGAGCAGGCCGAGGTCGCGGTTGACCACGGCGCAAGCGCGCTTGACGGCGGCCAGCGCCAGCAAGAGCTCGGGCGGCATGCGCTCGGAGGAAATGGCGAAATACTGGAGAGAGCGCTGCGTCTGCGCGCCCCACAGCCTGTCGGCGGGGACTTCGATGGCGCCGAATGAATCGCGTTCTGTTCGCGTTTCAGTCATGGAGTATCCTTTCATCTGAACGCAGGCCTGTTTTGTGTGGTCCCAGTATTTACCCCCTCTCCCGCCAGCGGGAGAGCGTTGGGGTGAGGGTGGATCGCCGCTTGCCGCTCATCTGCCCCTCACCCCGACCCTCTCCCCGCTTGCGGGGAGAGGGGAAAAGTGCTCGGGCTGCCCGCACGAAATGCGGATGAACGTTAATGGAGGACCCCAATGCCCAACAACCCTTTCAACACGCTGCAGGACCTCGATGCGAAATCCGGCGTCGGCGGCAAATTCCATTCCATTATCGCGCTGGAGCAGGCCGGCTTGGGAAAAGTTTCGCGCCTGCCGGTGTCGATCCGCATCGTCCTTGAATCCGTCCTGCGCAACTGCGACGGCAAGCGCATCACCGAGGCGCACGTGCGCCAGCTCGCCGGCTGGCAGCCGAAGGCGGCGCGCAGCGAGGAGATTCCCTTCGTCGTGGCGCGCATCGTGCTGCAGGACTTCACCGGCGTGCCGCTGCTCGCCGACCTGGCGGCGATGCGCGACGCGGCGCAGCGCCAGGGCAAGGACCCGAAGATCATCGAGCCGCTGGTGCCGGTGGACCTGGTGGTCGACCACTCGGTGCAGGTGGACCATTACGCCGCGGCGAATGCGCTCGACCTCAACATGAAGCTCGAATTCAGCCGCAACGCGGAGCGCTACAAATTCATCAAGTGGGGCATGCAGGCCTTCGACACCTTCAAGGTCGTGCCGCCCGGCATCGGTATCGTGCACCAGGTGAACCTGGAATACCTGGCGCGCGGCGTGCTGCACAAGGACGGCGTCTATTACCCCGATACGCTGGTCGGCACCGATTCGCACACCACCATGATCAACGCCCTCGGCGTGGTCGGCTGGGGCGTCGGCGGCATCGAAGCCGAGGCCGGCATGCTCGGCCAGCCCGTCTATTTCCTCACGCCCGATGTCGTCGGCGTGCACCTCACCGGCGCCCTCCGCGAGGGCGTCACCGCCACCGACCTCGCTCTCACCGTCACGCAGCTCATGCGCAAGACGAAGGTCGTCGGCAAATTCGTCGAGTTCTTCGGCCCGGGCGCCGCGGCGCTGCCGGTCGTGGATCGCGCGACGATCGCCAACATGGCGCCGGAATACGGTGCGACCATGGGCTTCTTCCCGATCGACGCCGAGTGCGCCAACTATCTCCGCGCCACCGGCCGCGACGAGAAGCACGTCGCCACCTACGAGGCCTACTACAAGGCCCAGAACCTCTGGGGCATCCCGCAGAAGGGCCAGATCGACTACTCGCAGGTCGTCGAGCTCGACCTCGGCACCGTGGTCCCGAGCGTCGCCGGCCCGAAGCGCCCGCAGGACCGCATCGAGCTCCAGAACCTCAAGAGCAATTTCGTCGGCTCGTTCTCGAAGCCCGTCACCGAAAATGGCTTTGGCAAGAAGGCCGAGGAGTTCTCGACCGTGAAGGCCGACATCGCCGGCACGAAGATCGGCCACGGCTCGGTCCTCATCGCCGCCATCACGAGCTGCACCAACACCTCCAACCCGAGCGTGATGCTCGCCGCCGGTCTCCTCGCCAAGAAGGCCGTCGAGAAAGGCCTCAAGCCCAACCCGGTCGTGAAGTCCTCGCTGGCCCCCGGCTCGCGCGTCGTGACCGACTACCTCGACAAGACCGGACTCTCGCCGTATCTCGACCGCCTCGGCTTCCAGACCGTCGGCTACGGCTGCACGACCTGCATCGGCAACTCCGGCCCGCTCGCGGCGCCGGTCGAGGAGGCGGTCGTGAAGAACGACCTCGTCGCCGCCTCGGTGCTCTCGGGCAACCGCAACTTCGAGGCCCGCGTCCACCAGAACATCAAGGCCAACTTCCTCATGTCGCCGCCGCTCGTCGTCGCCTTCGCGCTCGCCGGCCGCGCCGACATCGACCTGAGCTCCGAGCCGATCGGCAACGGCAAGGACGGCCAGCCGGTGTTCCTTCGCGACATCTGGCCGAGCCTCAAGGAAGTGCGCGACCAGATGCAGGCCGCCCTCAAGCCCGAGGTCTTCCGCAAGCTCTACACCGACTTCGCCGCGCAGAACCCGAAGTGGAACGAGATCCCGTCCACCACGGGCAACGTCTACGCCTTCGACACCAAGTCCACCTACATCCAGGAGCCGCCGTTCTTCACGAACTTCGGCCTGCAGCCCGGCACCATCGCCGAGATCAAGGGCGCCCGCGCCCTCGGCATCTTCGGCGACTCGGTCACGACCGACCACATCTCGCCTGCCGGCGCCATCAAGAAGACCTCGCCCGCGGGCAAGTACTTGCTCGACAACGGCGTGGCCTGGGAGGACTTCAACTCCTACGGTTCCCGTCGCGGCAACGACCGCGTCATGACCCGCGGCACCTTCGCCAACGTCCGCATCAAGAACCTGATGCTCGGCGGCAAGGAGGGCGGCAACACGATCGGGCCCGACGGCGCCGAGACCTCGATCTACGACGCCTCGATGGCCTGGCAGGCCAAGGGCGTGCCGCTCATCGTCATCGCCGGCCAGGAATACGGCACGGGCTCGTCCCGCGACTGGGCCGCCAAGGGCACCAACCTCCTCGGCGTCAAGGTCGTGGTCGCGCAGAGCTTCGAGCGCATCCACCGCTCCAACCTCGTCGGCATGGGCGTGCTCCCGCTCCAGTTCAAGGAAGGCACCACGGCCCAAACCCTGAAGCTCGACGGCACCGAGACCTACGACGTCATCGGCCTCACGACCGCGGTGAAGCCGCAGCAGGACCTGACGCTGCGCATCACGCGCAAGGATGGCTCGAAGCAGGACGTGCCGGTGCGTTGCCGCATCGATACGCCGATCGAGATCGAGTACTACCAGCACGGCGGCATCCTGCCGTACGTGCTGCGGCAAATCGTCGCGAAGAATTGACCTTCGCCCCGGGCGCAAAGCCCGCCGTTCGGCGGGCTTTGCGTTTTTTTGTCTCCTGACGATATTCTCCCATGCCCGAATCCGGCAAACCCGTCTACCTGGTCAACGCGTACTCCGACCCTGTCGTGGTCCGCATCGACGGGCGGGCGTGTTTCCAGAACAGCGCCGGGTTGAAGGAGTTTGTCAGCGAGATGATCCGGCAGGGCAAACGGCGCTTCGTGTTCGATTTCCAGCACTGTGCGAGCATGGACAGCACCTTCCTCGGCGTCATCGCCGGGGCCGCGCTGGAACTCCGCAAGGCCGGCGGGAGCCTGATCGCGGCACGGCCGGGTCAGCGCAACCTCGAGCTGATGCGCAACCTCGGCCTGCATCGCCTGCTCACCGTCGATTGCGGCGATCACCCGATGGCCTTTGCCCCGTGCGACCAACCGTTGGCCAACCCGGCGCAGGGCGAGATCGAAAGCGCCCGCCTCGTGCTCGAGGCCCACGAAAGCCTCGTGACGGCCGACGAGGCGAACCGCAGCAAGTTCCAGGATGTGCTGGTGTTCCTGCGCGACCGTGTCGCGCAGAAGTAGTCCGACCTACACCTGCACCAAGAACAAATCCGGGTGCATTGTGCCCTCGGCGACCTTGTTGACCGTCCCGGTCATCATGATGCTGAAGCCGTCGCCGATGCGGATCCCGATCGTGCCGCCGGGCATGTGCACGGTCACGTTGCGATCGACGAGCCCGAGGCGATGCGCCACCGCCGCGGCGGCGCTGGAGCTGCTGCCCGAGGCCAGCGTGTAGCCGGCGCCGCGTTCCCAGATCTCGATGCGGATGTTGGCGCGGTCGAGCACCTGCAGGAATTGGACGTTGGTCTTGCGCGGAAACAGCGCGTGGGTCTCGAGGTGCGGACCGTAGCGATGGGCGAGCTCGCTGGTCGCGGCCGGCAGCGGGATCACGCAATGCGGATTGCCGATGGTGGCGGCGCAGAAGGTGAAGGTGCGGTCGAGCACCGTGACCGTTTCATTCAGCACCTCGCGCGGGGCGCCCGCGACCGGGATGCGGGCGCTGTCGAAGCTCACCCGGCCCATGGCCACGGTGATGAGGTGGCCGCGGTTCTGGCTCTCCACGTCCACGACGCCGCCGAGGGTGTCGACCGAGAAGGCCGTGCCCTGCACGAGGCTGCGGTCCCAGAGGTAACGGGCGAAAATGCGCAGGCCGTTGCCCGATTTCTCGGCCTCGGAACCGTCGGGATTGAAGATGCGCAGGCCGAAGGCGGCCTTGGTCGTGGGCAGCGGACCCCAGAGGATGCCATCGGAGCCGACCCCGAAGTTGCGGTGGCAGATCACGCGGATCTGCGCGAGGGAGGGTTCCTTCCAGTCGGGATAGTCGGCGGGATCGAGGACAATGTAGTCGTTGCCGAGGGCGTGGTATTTGTGGAAGCGCATGTGAAAGGGGATGGTAATGTGGAAATCAGGAAAGCGGGAATACGGGGTTGAGAGGACGTTGTATGCTTGGTTCCAGCCTTCCTGATTTCCACATTTCAGCCTGAATTTTCCTCATGCCGGCTTGCTGCCAAAAAGGCCGCGCTGCCGGATCATGGCGGCGACCTTTTCGGGCACCATCCGGGTCCAGGCGGGATCGGCCTGCTTGATCAGGCGGCGGACATCGTCGGCGAGGACGGGCATCACGGCGGGATCGTAGCCCGTGATGGGGACGATGTTCCGGTTTTCCACCAGGTGGGTGTACAGGTGATGCAGGTGCGCCGGGATGGGCATGTTGGCCACGCCGATCAGCTCGCCGGCCGGGAGCGCGTCGCCGAGCTTCACGCCGCGGGCCTCCATGAAGCGGCGGTAGGTGTCGGCGCGCATCGGGTAGATGTAGAGCTTCACCGCGTGGCGGAACAGGCGTCCGAAGGACTCGAGGATGCCGCCAGGCAGGTTTTCGCTCCACTTCTCGTTGAAGAGCTCGCGGAGGTTGTTGATGCCCATGGCGACGCCGACGGTCTCTTTCGTATAGCGGCGGAAATAGGCGGTGAGCCGGTGGTATTCGAGGTGGTTGGAGATGAGGACCGTGTGACCAAGCGCTCCGATCAGGTCGACGCGCGCCAGGAAATCGGCGGCGTCGAGCTGCCCGCTGGCGAGGAGGTTGTTCATCGTGATCTCGAGGAGCACGACCACCTCCTTCCCGGCGACGGCGGGCTCCTGGCGCAGCTGCGCGGCGGCGCAGCGCAGCATGTCGAGGTTGACCTGCGTGACCGGCCGGAAGCTGCCGCGCTCGACGAGGATGGCCTTCTTGTGCAGCGCCTCGGAGGGCTGGAGCATCTCGCCGCCCGGGCTGAACATGACGGCGTTGGTGAGGCCGCACGCGACGAGGTGCAGGGCCATGAGGCGGTTGTCCACGCCGACGAAGGCCGGGCCGCTGAAGCGCAGCATATCGACCTCGATCCGGTCGGTGCTGAGGTTGTCGAGGAGCGAGTCGATGAAGCGGCGGCAGTCGTCGCGGTAGTGGAAGGCACCGTAGAGCACATTCACGCCGATGAGGCCGAGGGCCTGCTGCTGCAGGACGCTCTCGCGGTCCCACATGCGCACGTGCAGGAGGATCTCGCTCGGGGCCTCGCCGGGCTTGGTCTGGAAGCGCACGCCCATCCAGCCGTGCGCGTCGTTGCTGCCCTGGAAATTGCGGGTGGCGACCGTGTCGGCGAAGACGAAGAAGCACGTGCGCTCGCCGCGCTGGGCGGCGAGCCGCTCCTGCAGGAGCGCGTACTCGTGGTCGAGCATCAGCGACAGCCGCTCGCGGGAGACGTAGCGCGGGGCCTTGCCGTAGATGGCGTCGCTGAACGTCATGTCGTACGCCGAGATGGTCTTGGCGACCGTGCCCGATGCGCCGCCGGCCTGGAAGAACACGCGCGCCACCTCCTGCCCGGCGCCGATCTCGGCAAACGTGCCGTAGATCTGCGGGTCGAGATTGATCGTCAGCGCCTTGCGGTTGGGCGTCAGTAGCTCCTTCTGCTCACTCATGGGCGGACGATAGGGCCTGGGCGGGGCCGGGCAATCAGTTCGTGAAGGTGGGGCCGCCGGCGCACCCCCGGGGGGCCTGGCGGCCCATCCATCGGCCCGGGCGACCGCCTGTCTGGTTTTACTGGAGGAATCGCGCCGTTCGCCTACGGTCCTGTCATGCGTACCTTCCTTGCTTCGATGCTGGGCGCCCTCGCGGCCCTCGTGATCTTCTGCGGCGGTGCCGTGCTGGCGTTCATCGCGTTCCTCGTCGTCATCAGCGCTGTCGGCGAGAAGCCGGTGCTCGTGGAGGACGGTTCCTACCTGGTGGTGGACCTCGACACGAACATCAACGATGCGCCGCGGCTGATCGATTTCGGCGCCCTGCTGGGCGACCATCGCGAGGCGCTGCAACTGCGGCAGGTGACCGAGGCCATCCGGTCGGCGGCGGCGGATCACCGCATCAAGGGCATCCTGCTCATTGGCTCCCTGCAGCCCCAAGGTTACGGTTCGGGCTATGCCGCCCTGGCCGAGGTGCGGGCGGCGCTGGCGGATTTCCGTGCGGCGGACAAGCCGGTGAAGGCCTACCTGACCTATGCCATGACGCGGGACTTCTACCTGGCCTCGGCCGCCGACGAGATCACGCTCGATCCCTACGGGGTGATCCTCATGCCGGGCCTCGCGACCGAGCCGATGTTCCTCGCCGGCGCGTTCGAGCGATTTGGCGTCGGGGTGCAGGTCACCCGCGTCGGCAAGTACAAGTCCGCCGTCGAGCCCTACACCCGCCGCGACCTGAGCCCGGAAAACCGCGAGCAGCTCCAGAAACTGCTCGACGATGTCTGGGGCCAGTTGGCGGGCGACATCGCCCGCAGCCGCGGCCTCGACGTCGCCGCGTTGCAGCGCGTGGTGGATGCCGAGGGCATGATCCGGGCGGATGTCGCCCGCGAGGCAGGCTTGGTGGACCGCATCGCCTACCGCGACGAGGTCATCGCCGCCCTGAAGAAGGAAACCGGGCGCGAGGGCCCGAAGGAGACGTTCAAGCAGGTGAGCCTGGCAAAGTACGCCCAGGTCGCCCCGGCGGCACCCGCCGCGACCAAGACCACGGGCGCCAAGCGCGGCCGCATCGCGGTCGTCTATGCCGAGGGCGAGATCGTGGACGGTGAGGGCGAGCCCGGGCAGGTCGGCGGCGTCAAGTTCGCCCGCGAACTGCGGCGCCTGCGGCAGGACCCGGACATCAAGGCCATCGTGCTGCGCGTCAACAGCCCCGGCGGCAGCGCGTCGGCCTCCGAGGCGATCCAGCGCGAGATGCGCCTCGCCGCGGGCGAGAAGCCGGTCGTGGTCTCGATGGGCTCGTACGCGGCGTCCGGCGGTTATTGGATCTCAGCCTACAGCGAGCGCATCTTCGCCGAGCCGGCCACCATCACGGGCTCGATCGGCGTTTTCGGCATCCTGTTTGACGTGAAAAAGCTGGCGAACGACCTGGGCGTGACCTTCGACAGCGTGAAGACCGGGCGCTTTGCGGACACGCTGACCGTCAGCCGGCCGAAGACCGACGCGGAGCTGGCGATGATCCAGCGCGCCGTCGACTGGATCTACGGCGAGTTCGTGGGCAAGGTGGCGGATGCGCGCAAGCTGGACCCCAAGTTTGTCGAGGAGATCGCCCAGGGTCGCGTGTGGTCGGGCCAGGAGGCGCAGAAGCTCGGGCTTGTGGATGAGATCGGCGGCTTGCAGGCGGCGCTCGCCCATGCGGCGGAGAAGGCCGGCTTGTCCGCCGACTACCGGGTGACGGAGTTCCCGCGCAAGAAGGAGTTCGCCGAGGCCATCGCCGAACTGGTCGAGAAGATCCAGCCGGTCTCGGCCAAGGCGGGCGTGACCGAACGCTTGACGGGCCAGCTCCGCGCGGAGCTCGAGGCGATCGAGGCCTTCAATGACCCGCAGGGGATTTACGCTCGCATGCCGGTCGGCCTCAAGGTGCAGTGATGGCCATGACTCCCAAGCTGACCCGCGACTGTCCCGCCACCGTCATCCCCGCCGGCGACGAAATCGTCCTCCCGGCCGGCACCGAGGTGCACATCACCCAGACCCTGGGTGGCAATGTCACGGCGCGCACGGATCGAGGCCTCGTCCGCATCGCGGCCGAGCATGCCACGGCCATCGCGGGCTACGTGCCGTCCGAGCCCGGCACGGCGGCACCGGCCGGCGAGTTCAGCGAGGAGCTCGTCTGGAACACGCTCAAGACCTGCTTCGACCCGGAAATCCCGGTCAACATCGTGGACCTCGGTTTGATCTACGACCTCGCGATCGATGATCTGCCCGAGGGCGGGAAAAACGTGGAGGTCAAGATGACGCTGACCGCCCAAGGCTGCGGCATGGGCCCGGTCATCGCGAACGACGCCCGCGGCAAAATCGCCGCGCTGCCCGGCGTGGCTGCGGCCAAGGTGCATATCGTGTGGGATCCCATATGGAGCCCGCAGATGATCTCGCCGGCTGGGCGCAAGGCGCTGGGGATCGAGTAGGGCGCGAAGAACGA
The DNA here is from genome assembly GCA_019634615.1 of Opitutaceae bacterium. GTDB lineage: Bacteria > Verrucomicrobiota > Verrucomicrobiia > Opitutales > Opitutaceae > UBA2377. The sequence goes on along the minus strand of JAHCAZ010000007.1, from coordinate 126,352 downwards.
GTACGATATAAGGCGGCCCCGCCCCTCCTCACGCCGTCACCGATTCCAGCGAGCACCCATCCGCGGCCTCGGGCGTCTCGCAATTCGGCCGCGCGATGACGCCGGGGTAGGGTTCGGGGGCGAACTCGCGCTCGGGGTGGCTCAGCAAGTGGCGATCGCAGACGGCGAACAGCTCGTCGCGGGTCGCGGTGCGGCGCATGTCGTGCAGGAACGAGCCCTCGGGATCGACGCCCTGGCCGACGAAGTTGAGGTACTTCTTCATCTTGTTCACGTGGGCGCGCTCGGGGATGGATTCCGTGCGGGTCGCGTCGAACAGGTGGGCGATGTAGTCGCGGACGTCGGCCAGCGTGATCCGGGAGGGGGCGCCGCCGGCGAACACCTCGCGGCACTGGCGGAAGATCCAGGGGTTGCGGATGGCATGGCGGCCGATCATCACGCCGGCGGCGCCGGTGCTGGCGATGACGGCTGCGGCCTTGGGGGCCGAGGTGATGTTGCCGTTGGCCAGGACGGGGCAGTTCACGCGCTGCACGGCCTGGGCGATCGACGCATAGCGCACCTCGCTGCGGTACATCTCCTTCACGGTACGGCCGTGCACGCTGAGGAGATCGACGCGGTGCTTGTTCACGAGGTCGAGGATGCGGTCGAAATGCGCGGTATCCTCGAACCCGAGTCGCATCTTGACGGTTAGCAACCCGGGCACGGCGGCGCGCAGGGCGCCGAGGATCTCGTCGATCTTCTCCGGGTCGCGCAGCAGGCCGCCGCCGACGTTCTTCTTGTAAACCTTGGGCGCGGGGCAGCCGAGGTTGAGGTCGATGCCGGCGACGGGCAGGGCGAGGAGCTCGCGGACGGTGCGGTTGAGGTGTTGGATGTCCTCGCCGATGAGCTGGGCGAAGACCGGGCGACCGGTGCGGTTCTCCGCGATGGACCGCACGATGTGGCGCTCGGGCCGGGACTGGGCGTGGACGCGGAAGAACTCCGTGAAGAAATAGTCGGGCGCGCCGTAGTGCGCGACGACGCGCATGAACGCGAGGTCGGTCACGTCCTGCATGGGCGCCAGGGCCGTGAGCGGCAACCCGGGGGCGTGCCCGGGGGGCAGGAGGGCCGGGGCGGGGTTCAGGGGGTTTCCTCCCCGCCGGATTCCTCCGCCTGCTGCCGGAGCACGCGCTCCAGGATCTCGGTCATGTCCTCGGTGCCCTCGAGGACGGAGGTGGCGACGTAGATGGGGCGCTTCTGCTGCAGGGCGAGGACGATCGAGTCGCTGGGGCGGGCGTCGAGCTCGACGATCTTCCGGCCCAGCTCGTTCTCCATGTGCAGCAAAATGCGGGCGTAGAACGTGCCCTCGCGGGCGTCGTTGATCACGATGTGGTCGAGCTTGGCGCCGAGGCCGAGGAGCATGCTGCCGATCAGGTCGTGGGTGAGGGGCCGCTCCTTCTTCACGCCGTCGAGCGTCATGCGGATGGCGTTGCCCACGGAGTGGTCGACGTAGATCACGAAGGTCTTCGTCTCGTCGCCGAGGAACACGGCGCAGCCATTGGCGGTGGGCATGGCGCCTTTGACGGTGACGAGGTGGGTGTCCTTGGACATGCGGTCAGTCTAGGCCGAAGGGGCGTCGACGCAAGCGGCCGGGTCAGGCAAAGCCGCAGAGGCTGATGCCCCAGGCCTTGGCCTGGGAAAGGACGGCGGGCTTGTCGAGCATGAGGACGCGGCCGGACTCGAGGGCGGCGGCGGCGATGCCGGCCTCGCGCATGGTCTCGAGGGTGCGCAGGCCGAAGCAGGGGACGTCGAAGCGGAAGTCCTGGCGCGCCTTGACGGTCTTCACGAACAGGGCGCCGTCGGTCTTGAAGGCCCCGGCGCGGCGGAGCATCTCGTCGGTGCCCTCGAAGGCCTCGACGGCGAGGACGGTGCCCTTGCGCACGACGCAACCCTGGCCGATGTCGAGCCGGGCGCACTCGCGGGCGATGGTGATGCCGTGCTGGAGGTAGTCGTCGTCGATCGGGAAACTGCGGCCGGTCATGCAGCCGCTGCCGGCGAGGTGGTCGTCGAGGAAGGCGCGCGCGTCGAGGAGGGTGACGCCGATCGCCTCGATCTCGCGGGCGATGGCGCCGAAGATCGTCTCGGCGTTGCGCCGCTTGAGACTGAGGAGGATCTGGGTGGCCTTGAGGTCGGGGTGCAGGCCCTTGAAGAGGCGGCGCGGCGTGATCTGGCCGGCCATGAGGGCGTAGCCGGCGTCGAAGTCGCGGAGGGCCTTGAGCATCTTGCCGAGCTGGCCCACGAGGAGAATGCGGCGCTCGGCCTCGGGCACGGCGGCGACGAGCTCGGCCCGGGTTTCCTCCTCGAAGCCGATGAGGCGCAGGGGAATGCCGGCCGCACGGATGGCCTTGGCCACCAGAATCGGGTAATCGCCCTGGCCGGCGATCAGGGCGACCGGGCGGCGCGGGTCATAACCGGCGGGCAGGAAGGCGGACACGTTGGGCACGGCAGGCAGCGTGGCGCGCGCGGGCGCGGGAATGAAGCCGGAAATGCGCGGCGTCCGCCGCGGCTACGACTGGGCGCCGTAGTATTTCTTGTAGCTGCGGTAGTAGCGGTAGTTCGAGTAGTACTCGATGCGCCGCGGGGACAGGCCGTTGAGCACGACGCCGAGGATCTCGTTCTTCGCGTTGCGCATGGCCTTGATGTAAAGTTTGATGTGCTTGCGGTAGGCGCGGTTGAAGCGGCAGACGTAGATGACCTCGTCGGTGCGCTCCGCGATCAGCAGGCTGTCGGTCACGGCGCCGAGCGGCGGGGAGTCGACGATCACGAGGTCGAAGTGCTTCTTGAGGCGCTCGAGCAGGTGGCCGAAGGCCGGATTCTCGAGGATCTCGGTCGGGCTCTTGGAGCGGCCGCCGGAGCAGAGCAGGGAGAGGTTCTCGTCGATCTTGATGATGCCGAGGCTCGGCTCGGTCGTCAGGTCGCCGTCGAGAGGGGCGCCGCCCTCGAACCAGGTCATGAGGCCCTTGTTGTTCTGCTGCTGGAAGTGACGGTGCAGCATCGGGCGGCGGAGGTCGCCGTCGATGATCAGCGTCCTGCGGCTGTGGCGGGCGAAGCAGCCGGCGAGATTGCAGGAGATGAGGGTCTTGCCCTCGCCGGGGATCGTGCTGGTGACCAGAATCGACTTCGGGAAATCGAACTTCGAGTGGATCTTGACGGCGCTGTAGACACTGAGGAACGCCTCGACGCCGGGCGCCTGGGTGTCGGACAGCATCATCGAGTACTTCTCCGCGTCCTTGAGGCCCGAGAGGTCGGGGATGATGCCCAGGAGGTTGACGCCGATGAAGGACTCGACGTCCCAGGCGCTCTTGATGCGGTCGTCGATGAAGCTGAGGCCGACCGCGACGCCGACGAAGACGAGGAGGCCGAGGCCGATGCAGGTGCGGATGATCTGGCGGAGATTGGGCGCGTAGGGGGAACCGGGGATCTGGGCCTTGTCGAGGGGGCGGACCGGGATCTTCTCGAGGTACTTCGTCGTGTTGGTCTCGTTGAGGCGCGTGAGGATCTGGGTGTAGTTCGCCTTGGCGACGTCGGCGTCGCTCTTGAGGCTGTCGAAGTCGACGCGGAGGGCGCGCAGCTTCAGGGCCTCCTGCTCGTTGCGGGCGTACTCGCCCTGGAGCTTGGTCTCGTTGGCGCGGGCGTCGGCGAGGCTGCTGGCGAGGTCGGCGATGGCGAGGTCGATGGCCCGCTCGAGCTGCTCCTCGGTCACGGCGATCGCGTTGCTGGCGTCGATCATCTTCGGGTGGCGCTCGAGGTAGCGTTCCGCGAGGCGGGCCTGGTCCTGGCGCAGGCCGGCCAGCTGCGACTTGAGCGTGGGCACGGTGCCGTGGCCGGCGACGGTGGCGATCTCGAGGAGATTGCGGTCGGCCTGCCGGAACTCGTTGATCTGCGTGGTGACGGTCTCGAGCTCGAGGCGCTTGAGGCGGGCGGCGGTGAGGGCGGAATTGATGCTGCGCAGGCGGTCGTCGATCAGGCTCATGCTGCTGTCGAGCGACACGAGGTTGTGGGTCTGCATGTAGGCCTGCAGGCGCTGGGATTTCTCCTCGGATTCCTTGCGGAGCTGCTCGGCGCGCTCGCGGAGGAAGTCGACGGCGACCTCGTTCTTGCCGCTGAGGTTGTCGAGGAGGTAGCGGATGAACTGGTCGACGTAGCGCTGGGCCACCAGGGCGGCGGCCTCGGGGTCCTGGTGCCGCGCGGTGACGACGATCATGAGGCTGTTGCGGACGGACTCGATGCTGACCGACCCGAGGGCCCCGCCGGCGGAGGGCGGCGGCGCGCCCGGCTGGGCCGTGCGCAGGAACGGGCGCTGCAGGACGGCCACTTCCTCGGGCGTGAAGGACTCGACGATGCGGTTGCGCAGCTGGTTGCTGTTGAGGATCTGCAGGTAGGTGTTGAGATCGATGTCGGAGCGGACGGAGGCGTCGACGACGCCCTGGGTCGTGACGATCGTCTCGGGCTTCTCGAACTGCATCGTGGCCGAGCTCGCGAACATCTTCGTCTCGCGGGCCTGCCAGTAGCCGACGCTGAGCGAGACGAGCAGCGCGAGCGGCAGCGCGATCCAGAGGCGTTCCCGGATGATGATGTAATAATCCCGCAGCGTGCGCCGCTCGGCCAGGTGCTCTTCCTTGTCGTGGGGCGACGGGATGGCGGGTGGTTTTCCGGATATTTCGGCCATGAGGGGGCGGATCAGATCAGGCGTTCGGGGACGTAGACTATATCGCCGGGCAGGAGATTGAGGGAATTGTCGGCGGCCTTGGCCCGGTCCTTGCCCTTGATGAGGCTCTCGACGTCCACGGTGAACACTTCCTTGCGGCCGTCGGGATGAATGCGGGTGACGCTCACGGCCGTGCCCTTCGCGGTGTCCGTGAACCCGTTGGCCTTCGTCACCAGCTCGAGCACGGTCATCGTCTGCTCGATCGGCAGCACGTAGCGCCCGGGGCTCTTGATCTGGCCCTGGATGGAGACCTCGCGCGGGGCGTACACCTCGACGGTGATGGTCACCTGGGGATTGCGGAGATAGCGGCCGTCGCGATAGGCGGCCTCGATCGTGCCCTGGGCCTCCGGGATGGTGAGGCCGACGATGCGGATGGGGCCGAGGAGGGGGAGGTTGATCGTGCCCTTCATGTCCACCCGGCCGATGATATCCAGGTCGGGCTCCTGGAAGACGCCGATGCGGAGGCTGTCGTTGGTGGCGATGCGATAGACGAGGGCCTTGCGGGGGTCGATCGCGGGGTCGGTCGTCTGGGCGTGGGCGCAGGACAGGATCAGCCCGAGCCAGCACGCAAGCCGGGCCAGGCCGCGGAGGAGGGGAAGCCGTCTGGTGGGGGACATGTCAGAAACGCGAAGACAGGTTCAGGTTGAGGGAGTTGCGCTCGAAGTCGGAGTAATCCAAGGTCGACCAGTTGCGCAAGTACGCATACACCAGGGCGACGGTGAGGCGCTCGTCGAGGACCTTGTAGTTGGCGCCGAGGTTCCAGGTGAAGAACTCGTCCTTGCGGTCGGCGCCCGGGACGCCGAGGAACTCGTTGATGCCATAGCCGGCGCCGCTCGCGAAGCTGAGCTTCGAGTTCATCGCGTACTGCACGTCGAGGTTGAAGGTGAGGGCGTCGATGTTGAGGTTGGTCGCCGTCGTGCTGAAATCCTTGGCCGCCTGGCCGGTCAGGGTGATGCGCCGCGAGAGATTCCAGGTGGTCGCCGCGGAGGCCGTCAGGGCCGTGTAGGCGTCCTCGCTGGTGCCGGAGGGATCGCGCACCTGGTAACCGACGCGCACGACGCCGTTGAGCTTGGGCAGGATCTTGCCGGAGACGCCGACCGTGAACGCGTGGTCGTCGAAGGCGGACGAGGCCGAGGTCTCGCCGTGGCGGTAGCGGTAGCCGGCGAACAGGTCGCGCTCGGAGGTGTAGACGTAGAACAGATCGGCGCTCGCGCTGAAGGTCTGGAGGTCAACCAGCACGGCGTTGTTCACGTAGTCGAGGCGGGAGTAGCCGACCGAGCCGGCGACGGAGTAGCGCTCGATGATCGGGTACTTGAGGTTGAGGGCCGCGTCATAGAGCCACGACTCGCTGCGCAGGTTGACCGCGCTGTCAGCGCGGCTCTGGCGCGCGGCCCCGAGCGAAAGGACGCCGGTGGTGCGGCCGCTCTGTTTCGAGAACTCGGTGCGGAAGCGGGGATTCAGGGCGTTCTCCGCGGTGTTGTCGGCAAACCGGGTCGCGTCGATGCCGACGCTGCCGTCAACGGAGATGAGCCCGGCCCGGCGCTTGAGCTCGAGGCCCAGTCCGGCGTTGAAGAGGTAGTCGCCCCCGCTGGTGGCGTTCGCGTAGATGTTCGAGTCCCAGGAAAAGCCGGCGCTCGCGGTGACGTAGATCTGGTTGCGGCCGTCGTTCAGGCTCACCAGGGCATGCGCGGGCGGACAGGCCAGCAGCGCGGAAAGCGCGGCGGCCAGCGCGAGGCGGGGGAGCGGTGAAGGGGGCATCCGGCGGGTGAGGATCGCGGGTTAGTTGGGCCGTGGGATCGATGCGGCGCTGACGGTGACGTCGGGCGAGACCCCCGGCGGCGTGACCTCGATGGCGACGATCTCATCATCCTCACCGGCACCGGCCGCCTCGTCAAAGGCCGTGACCTCGCCCTCGGCCTGACCCTCGTCGAGGCCGCTTTCCTGCTTTTCCTTGACGTCAAAGTACACGGTCTTGCGCGCGGCGCAGGCCATCGAGACCTTGTCCTCGACGCCCTTCAGCTCGCCGGGCGGGATGGGCTGGATCCGGATCCCGCCGCTCGGGCTGATGATCGCCTGCTGGCCGGGCTCGAGCCGCTGGCCGCCGGCGTCGAGCGCGCCCGAGCGCACGGTGATGTCGCCCTCGATCAGCGAGACCGTCGTGCCCTCCGGCGTGACCTGGATGGCGGCGCGACGCCCGCGGATGCGGATACTGGCGTGCGGCGTGTTGTAATTCATCGTCGAGCCCGCGACGAGCTTGCTCGTGCAGAGGCCGACGGCGCCACGGCTCAGGAAGGTCTCGGTCGCCGACACCGACGGCTCGACCTCCATGTCGTTGCGGTTCGGCGTGAAGGGCTCCTGGACGAACTTGCGGACCTCGAGGCGGGTGGCGGGATCGAAGTAGATGCCCGTGCCATTGGACAACACCATGGCGTTCGTCGAGTCCTCCTTGGTCTCGATCACGGTGCCCTGGGCGGTATAGACCGAGCGCTTGGTGAGATCATCGATCGTCTCGCCGGTGTCGATCTGGGCGGAACCGTTGACGTCGGCCACATAGAGCTTGCTCGTCGGATTTTTCCGGCGGCCCTGGGCCGAGGCGTCGAGGGTGCCGAGAAGAACGACCAGAAATGCACAAACCGCCACCCGGGCGGTGGTGGAGATGAGCGGTGAGATATTCATGGCGGCGGTGGGGTTTGGATGTTCAAACCCAAAACTAGGGTGATAACCCTAATCGTGCAAGGCCATACTTGGGTCAGGACACCACAATGTTAAGGATTTTCTTTGGCACAAAGATCATGCGCTGCACGGATTTGCCGAGAAGGTGGGGAGCCACGCGCTCGTGGGTTCGGGCGATCTCAAAAGCGGCTTCCTGGGTGATGTCCGCCGGCACCAGCTGGTCCCCGCGGTGCTTGCCGTTCACTTGGAAGACGATCTTGACCATGGCGTTCTGCAAGCGCGCCGGATCGTACTGGGGCCACGGGTGGTGCCCGACCGATCCTGCTCCCCCCAAACGGGCCCACAGCTCCTCGGCGAGGTGGGGGGCGAACGGGGCGAGGACCTGCAGGAAGGTCAACAGGGTGCCGCGGCTGACCTGCGGCGCCTTCTGGACGGCATTGATGAAAATCATCATCTGCGAGATCGAGGTGTTGTAGCGCAGGGCTTCGATGTCCTCGCCGGCCTTCTTGATGGTCTCGTGCAGCAGCTTGAGCAGTTCCGGGGCATCGGCAACCGTGTCGGAGACCTTCGGGTTCGGCTGGCCGTCCTCGCCGAGGCACTCGCGCCAGACCTTGTGGAGGAAGCGGTGGACGCCCTCGATGCCCTTGGGATTCCAGGGCTTCATCGCCTCCAGCGGCCCGAGGAACATGAGGTACAAGCGCAGCGAATCGGTGCCGTAGCTCTGGATGATGTCGTCGGGGTTGACGACATTGCCGCGGCTCTTGGACATCTTCACGCCGTCCTCGCCCAGGATGATGCCCTGGTGGAACAGGCGGCGGAACGGCTCGGCCTGCGGCACGATGCCGAGGTCGAACAGGACCTTGTGCCAGAAACGTGCATACAGCAGGTGCAGCACCGCGTGCTCGGCGCCGCCGACGTAAAGATCGGGCACACCCCAGTAGTGCAGGGCCGCGGGGTCGGCGAGCGCGCTGGCGTTCTGCGGGTCGAGATAGCGCAGGTAGTACCAGCAGGAGCCGGCCCACTGCGGCATGGTGTTGGTCTCGCGGCGGGCGCGCACCCACGCGTCGCCGGCCGGCCGCGGTTGCGCGGCGGGCACGCTGGCGCCGGTATTGAAATCGAGCCACACCTCGAGCCAGTCAGGCACGTTGGCCAGCGGGCTCTCGCCCGTGCCGCTCGGCAGGTAGGATTGCACCTCGGGGAGGGTCAACGGCAGCGCCTGGTCCGGCAGCGGCAGGGCATACTGGGTCACGCCGTTCTCTACAAAGGTCACGGGCTGCGCCGGCAGGTCGCGGCGCACGGCGGCGGCCCGGCGGTAGTCGGCCTCGCTGACCCAGACGATCGGGAACGGCTCGCCCCAGTAGCGCTGGCGGGAGAACAGCCAGTCGCGGAGCTTGTAGTTGATCGTGCCCTTGCCGATGCCCTTGGCCGCGAGGTCGGCGGTGATCTTCTTCTTCGCCTCGGGCCAGGGCAGGCCGTCGTAGCCGGGTGAGTTGATCACGGTGCCATCGCCGACGTAGGGCAGGGTGTCGCTGCCGTCGGCCGCCGCGATCACGCGCGGGATCGGCAGGTCGTACTGTTTCGCGAATTCGTAGTCGCGCTCGTCGTGCGCCGGCACGGCCATGATCGCGCCGGTGCCGTAGCCCATCAGCACGTAGTCGGCGATCCAGACCGGGACCTTCGCGCCGTTGACCGGGTTGATCGCGTAGCTGCCGGTGAAGACGCCGGATTTTTCCTTGGCCGACTCGGACATGCGCTCGACGTCGCTCTTGGCGGCGGTGCGGCGACGGTAGGCCTCGACGGCCTCTTTCTGGGCGGCGCTCGTGAGCGCCGGCACCAGCGGGTGCTCGGGGGCGAGCACCATGTAGGTGCAGCCGAACAGGGTGTCGGGCCGCGTGGTGAAGATGGCCAGGTCGCCCAGCTTCTCATCGGCCAGCCTGAAGCGCACCTCCGCGCCCTCGCTGCGCCCGATCCAGGCCTCCTGCATGCGCTTGGTGGACTCCGGCCAGTCGAGATCCTTCAGGCCGTCGAGCAGCTGCTCGGCGTAGGCGGTGATGCGCAGCACCCATTGGCGCAGGTTGCGGCGCTCGACGGGGAAGCCGCCGACCTCGGACTTGCCGTCAATGACCTCCTCATTGGCGAGGACGGTGCGCAGCTCCGGGCACCACCACACGGGCCGCTCGTCGACGTAGGCGAGGCCCTTCTTGAAAAGCTGCAGGAAGATCCACTGCGTCCACCGGAAATACCTCGGGTCGGTCGTGTCGACCTCGCGGTCCCAGTCGTAGGAAAACCCAAGGGCCTTGATCTGCCGGCGGAAGTTCGTGATGTTGTTCTGCGTGTTCGCGGCCGGGTGCGTGCCCGTCTTCACCGCGTGCTGCTCGGCGGGCAGGCCGAAGGCGTCCCAGCCGATCGGGTGGAGCACATTGAAACCGCAGGCCCGCTTGTAGCGCGCCAGGATGTCGGTCGCGGTGTAGCCCTCGGGGTGACCGATGTGCAGGCCGGCGCCCGACGGGTACGGGAACATGTCGAGCACGTAAAACTTGGGCTTCGCGGAGCCGTTTTCGGCGCGGAAGGCGCGATTTTCCTGCCAGAAGGTTTGCCAGTGCGGCTCGATCTGACGAAAGTCGTATTCTTTGCAATGCGTAGCCATCGTTTGAATCCGCCAACAGTGGGGTTTTCGCATCTCCGGTCAATCATGCTGAGCGGGCTGCTGCTCCTCGGGGCGACGCTCCCGGCGGAAGGCGCCATGAAACGCGGTTTCAACCGCCTGCTCGACGCCGTCGTGCGCATCGACGTCCGTGAGGTCGAGTACGACTCGGGCACGCGCCGCTTCAGCGCCGGCGTCGGTTCCGGCGTGATCCTCGATGCCAACGGCCTGATCCTCACCAACGCCCACGTCGCGAGCCCCAATGCCGTCGAGATCAACGTGACCCTCGCCAGCCTCGAGCGCGTCGGCGCCCGCCTCGTCGGCTGGGACCACTGGACGGACCTCGCCGTGCTGCAGCTCGACCAGAGCGAGGTCAGCCGCCGCCGGCTCACCTTCGCCCACGCCGCCTTTGGCGACAGCACGAAGCTCCACCCGGGGCAGACCGTCTATGCGGTCGGCACGCCGCACGGCCTCACCCGCACAGTCACGCGCGGCATCATCTCGAACACCCGGCGCTATTTCGCGGACGCCCAAGGCGTGCGTGGTTACGAGACCGGCTCCTTCAACACCTGGCTCCAGACCGACGCCGCGATCAACCCGGGCAACTCCGGCGGGCCGCTGGTGACCGAGGACGGCGAGGTCATCGGCATCAACTCCCGCAGCTACCTCGGCGCCGACAACCTGAGCTTCGCGATCCCGGCCGACGTCGCCCGCCGGATCATGGCCGGGCTCGTGCGCGACGGCGTCATCCGCCGCAGCTACATCGGCCTCGTGCCCGGGGCGCTGCAGGACCTCGAGGGGTTCTACGCCCTCGAGCTCAACACGGGTCTGCTCATCAACAGCGTCGACACGGGCTCGCCCGCGGCGCGCGCCGGGTTGCGCGGCGGCGACATCCTGCTCGCCATCGACGGGCGGCCGGTGGACGGACGCTTCCCCGAGCAATTGCCCGCCATCCAGAACCTCATCGCGAGCCAGCCCGTGGGCGCCACGCTCAAGCTGGCCTACCGCCGCGGCACCGAGAACCGGGAGGGTGCCGTCATGACCGAGCCGCTCGAGAGCCGGGTGGGCGAGCCGTGGGCCTTCGAGAAATGGGGTCTCAGTGTTCGCTCGGTCTCCCGCACCTACGCGCGCGAGAACCAATTGGCCGCCGCCGCGGGCCTCATCGTGATCGGCGTGCAGGCGGGTTATCCGGCGGCCGTCGCCGGCCTCGCCCGCGGCGACATCATCACGAAGATCGACGGCCAGCCCATCACCAGCCTCGACGAGGCCCGCCAGGCCTATGCGGCCTACGAGGCCAAGCCGGCGCCAACTTTGGTTGAAACCAGTCGCAATCACCGCGTATCCCTCTACGTCTTGAAGCCATGATTCGCCTCCGTCTCGCATTCCTGTCGCTGGCCCTGGCCGTGGCCGCAGGGCTCTCGGCCCAGTCGCCCGACCGTCAGGCGCTCTGGGCGGAGCGGGTCAACTGCGTCGTCGCCATCGAATTCTTCACCGAGACCGAGCTCGATCGCCGACCGACCGAGGTCTTCGGCGTCGTGGCGGACGACGCCGGCACGATCATCTTCCCGGCGGCCGCGGTCAACCCGCGCGTCACGGCGAGCCAGCTGAAGGATTTCCGCGTGTACCTGCCGGGGACGCCGGTCACGGCATACTTCGCCGCGACGTACCTCGGTCCCGACGAGTACACCGGCTGGCACTTCATCCGCGTCGAGGAAAAGGCCCGGCCGCGTCTCGTGCCCGTTACCCGATTCGCTCGACCCGGCAATCCCGCGCCCGCGATCGCCGAGGAACTGTGGGGTATCGGCCTCCGCAAGAAGGACGAGGATTTCGCGCCGTTCTTCCTCAGCAGCCGGGTCGCCATCATCCAGCGTCTCCCGCAGCGCACCGCCGTCCTGGCGCAGGACGTGGCGGGGCAGGGCATGCCGGTGTTCGATGCGACGGGCGGCTTTGTCGGCCTGACCGTCGGCGGCTTCGGCCAGACGTTTGTCCAGTATTCGGCCCGGGATCGCGGTGGCCTGCCGGTCGTGATGGTCAATCCCGACGAATCCAGTGCCGTGACGCTGGCCGAGGAGGTCCTGCCGCATCTCGGGCGCGTGCCGCAGAATCCGGAGGGCCGCCCCTTGGCCTGGCTCGGCGCGAACGGCCTCGAGCCGCTCGATCCCGAGGTCGCGGCCTTCATGAAACTTGGCGGTCAGACAGGGCTCGTCGTCAGCGAGGTGCTCGAGGGCAGCCCCGCGGAAAAGGCCGGCCTGCGCGAGCGCGACATCATCCTCACCTTCGCGGGCGCACCGCTGCCCCTCTACAAGCCCGATCGCGTCGTCGCGGCCTACCTTGACCGCGAGATCGACCGGCGCCGCCCGGGCGACACCGTGACACTCGGCGTGCTGCGGGGCGACCAGCGCATGGAGATCACGGCGACGCTCGAGGACGCCCCGACGCTGCCACGGGAGGCGGAGCGCCGGTATTTCGACTTCGTCGGGCTGACGGTGCGCGCCTTCACGTATGCGGATGGCGCCGTGCGGCGCGCCAAGCTGGCGAGCCACCGCGGGGTGATCGCCCACTTCGTCAAGGCCAACGCGCCCGCCAGCACGGCCGGGCTGCGGATGGACGACTGGATCAAGGAAATCGACGGTGTGCCGGTCGCCGACTTCGCCGGGGCCGCCGCCCAGCTCGCCGCGATCGAGGCCGATCGCGCCCGCAGCGAGTTCGTCGTGCTCGTCGACCGCGGTGGCGAGACCGCCGTGCTGCGGGTCAAACTCAAGTAACCGCCTCCCTTCACCATGTTCACCGGAATCGTCGAGGAAAAGGGCACCGTGATCTCATTCACCGCCGGCGCCAAGGCCTGGCGGCTGCAACTGGCGGCCCAGCGCGTGCGCGAGGGCCTCGCGATCGGCGACAGCCTCGCCGTCAACGGCTGCTGTCTCACCGTCGCCGCCATCGGCCCGCAGGCGGTGGAGTTCGATCTGCTCGAGGAGACCAAGCGGCTGACGAACCTCGGCGACCTGCAGCCGGGCGCCGGCGTCAACCTCGAGCGCAGCCTGCGCTTCGACGGCAAGGTGGGCGGACACTTCGTCTCCGGCCATATTGACGGTTGCGGCGTCATCGAGGTCTTCGAGCCGCGCGGTCAGGATCATTATCTCCGCGTGCGCGCTCCGGCTGGCGGCGGTCGGTACCTGGTGCACAAGGGCAGCATCGCCATCGACGGCATCTCGCTGACGGTCGCGGAAACCACCGGCGACACCCTCGCGGTCTGGCTGATCCCGCACACGCTCGCGGTCACCAATCTGGGCGAGAAACGCCCCGGTCAACGGGTCAACCTCGAGTTCGACCTGCTGGGCAAGTACGTGGAAAAGCTGATGGCGGGAACCCGCGCCTGACGACCATGCGCGCCTCGCTCACCGCGATCACCGAGGAACTGCAGCGGCTCAAGGCGGCCGGGGTGCGGTCCGTGCCGGTGACCGACGAGGCGTTGCGCCGGCTGCGTGCGCAGGTGGCGGGCCGCCGGGCGGAAGCGGGCGAGGCCGCCGCCCCGGCACCAGCGGCGGCCGCGGCACCCGTGGAGGCGCCGCGCCGGATGCCGCGCGAGGAGACGCCGGTCACTGCCGTTCCACCCGCTGCCGCGAAACTGCCGCCGCCGCCGGAGGTGAGCCTGCCGGAAGGCGCCAAGGCCGCGCGCTGGGCCGCCTTGCGGGAGCTCGTGTTGAATGACCCGGTGTGCCGCGCCCATGTGAAACCGGGCAAGCAGGTGGTCTTCGGCGTCGGCAACATCGACGCCCGCCTCATGTTCGTCGGCGAGGCGCCCGGGGCCGAGGAAGAGGTGCAGGGTGAGCCCTTTGTCGGCCCGGCCGGCCAGCTGCTCACCAAGATGATCCAGGGCATGGGGCTGCAGCGCAGCGACGTCTACATCGGCAACATCATGAACTGGCGGCCCGAGATCCCGGGATCGGGGCCGGGCGGGCAGGTGGGCAACCGGCCCCCGACCGAGGAGGAGATGCGCTACTGCCTGCCTTACCTCCGGGCGCAGATCGAGGTCGTGGCGCCGGCGCTCTTGGTGGCGCTGGGTAAGACCGCCGTCGAGGGCCTGCTGGGCTTCAACCGCTTCAAGACCCTGGGCGAGGCGCGCGGCCGCTGGCACGAGTTCGCCGGCCGACCGCTCATGGTCACCTACCATCCGAGTTACATCCTGCGCGAGCCGACGAACAAGAAGAAGCGCCTGATCTGGGAGGACCTGCTGCAGGTGATGGAGAAAGCCGGCCTGCCGATCTCGGAGAAGCAGCGCGGTTACTTCCTCGGCAAGTGAGCCGGGGGCCGGGCGCGGCCGTCAGGCCCGGCCGATCAGTTTCTCGAGCTCGACCTTGGCGCGGGCGAACTCCTCGCGCACGGCGGTGATCAGGGCCTCCACGTCCTTCAGGCCGTTCTGCCGCGAATGATGCTCGAGTTTCTCGGCCGCGGCCCGGAGGAGCATGGCGCCCATGTTGGCCGAGCTGCCCTTGATGCTGTGGGCGGCGCGGGTGAAGCGGGCGGTGTCGCCGGCGGCGAGGCTTTGGTCGAGATCCGCGATCCGCTGCGGGGTGTCCTCGAGGAAAATGACCGTGAGCTCCCTCAGGAACTCGTCGTTGTCCCCGGGGTTCAGGCTGCGCAGGTTCTCGATGGCTTGGGGGTCGATGACCGGGGAGGACGACATGAAGGGTGGGGAAGCGCGGGAATCCTGCGCGCGGATTTCGCCCGAGGCAAGAGGCCAGTGCGCGAAATCGTTGGATGCCCGCCTGATAAATCATGCATCATGGAATCCAAATGCGTTGATGTTCCTCCTTGCGAAACGCGGATTCCGCTGTCTACTTGGTCCTCTCCTATGGCTAACTCCTTTGTATTCTCCTCCGAGTCGGTCGGCGAAGGCCACCCCGACAAGGTTGCCGACCTGATTTCGGACAGCGTGCTCGATGCCTGCCTCGCGCAGGATCGCCACAGCCGCGTCGCCTGCGAGACCATGGTCAAGTCGAACATGGTCATCCTCGCCGGCGAGATCACCACCAGCGCCAAGCTCAACTACGAGGCCATCGTGCGCGCGGCCATCCGCGAGATCGGCTACGTCAATGCCGACGACGTGTTCCACGCCGACAGCGTCTTCATCAACAATTACCTCACGCGCCAGTCCCCGGACATCGCCCAGGGCGTCGACGCGCGCAAGGCCAAGGGCAAGAAGACCGCCGAGCAGGGCGCCGGCGACCAGGGCATCATGTTCGGCTACGCGTGCAGCGAGACGCCCGAGCTCATGCCCACGCCGATCATGTTCGCCCACCGCCTCGGCCGCGAGCTCACCCGCATACGCAAGTCCGGCGCCGTCAACTGGCTGCGCCCCGACGCGAAGACGCAGGTCTCGGTGCGCTACGAGAACGACAAGCCCGTCGAGGTCGTCAATGTCGTCATCTCGACCCAGCACACCGCCGACGTCGCCCACGCGACGATCGAGAAATTCCTCATCGAGCACGTGATCCGCAAGGTGCTGCCCGCCGAGATGCTGAACCGCCGCACCGAGTATCTCATCAACCCCACCGGCCGCTTCGTCATCGGCGGCCCGCAGGGCGACTCCGGGCTCACCGGCCGCAAGATCATCGTCGACACCTACGGCGGCTGGGGCCGCCACGGCGGCGGCGCCTTCTCGGGCAAGGATCCGTCGAAGGTCGACCGCTCGGCCGCCTACATGGGCCGCTGGGTCGCGAAGAACATCGTCGCCGCGGGCCTCGCCACGCACGCCGAGATCCAGTTCGCCTACGCCATCGGCCACCCGCAGCCGGTCTCGGTGCGCGTCGAGACCTTCGGCACCGCCAAGCTCGGCGTCTCCGACGAGCAGATCACGGCCGCCGTGCAGAAGGTGTTCAGCTTCAAGCCGGCCGACATCGTCCGCGACCTCGACCTCCTGCGCCCGATCTACCGGCAGACGACCAACTACGGCCACTTCGGCAAGCACGGGCTGCCGTGGGAGAAGACCGACAAGGCCGCCGCGCTCAAGGCCGCCATCCGCGCGCGCTGACGCGTCCCGACACAACCCGAGATTTATACCATGCCCGCCACCACTGCCGCCGGCACCAAGCCGGCCCACGATTACCACGTCCGCGACATCTCCCTGGCCGAATGGGGCCGCAAGGAAATCGGCATCGCCGAGCACGAGATGCCCGGGCTCATGGCCGTCCGCCAGAAGTTCGGCCCGAACAAGCCGCTCAAGGGCGTCCGCATCACCGGCTCGCTCCACATGACGATCCAGACCGCCGTGCTCATCGAGACGCTCACAGAGCTCGGCGCGGACGTCCGCTGGGCCTCCTGCAACATCTTCTCGACCCAGGACCACGCCGCCGCCGCGATCGCGCAGGCCGGCGTGCCGGTCTTCGCCTGGAAGGGCGAGACGCTCGAGGAGTACTGGGACCTCACCTGGCGCGCCGTCAGCCATCCCGGCGGCAAGGGCCCGCAGCTCGTCGTCGATGACGGCGGCGATGTCACCCTGCTCCTGCACAAGGGCGTCGAGCTCGAGAACGGCTCCGACTGGGTCAACTCCGCCTCCGGCTCGCACGAGGAACAGGTCATCAAGAACCTCCTCAAGCGCATCCACGCCGAGGACCCCCTCGTCTTCACCCGCATGGCCAAGGAGTGGCGCGGCGTCTCCGAGGAGACGACGACCGGCGTGCACCGCCTCTACCAGCTCCACGAGCAGGGCAAGCTGCTCGTGCCGGCCATCAACGTCAACGACTCGGTCACGAAGTCCAAGTTCGACAACCTCTACGGCTGCCGCGAGTCGCTCGCCGACGGCCTGAAGCGCGCCACCGACGTCATGATCGCCGGCAAGGTCGCCTGCGTCTGCGGCTACGGCGACGTGGGCAAGGGCTCCGCGCACTCGCTCAAGGGCTTCGGCGCCCGCGTCATCGTCACCGAGATCGACCCCATCAACGCCCTGCAGGCCGCGATGGAGGGCTTCGAGGTCAACACCGTCGAGTCCACCCTCGGCGTGGCCGACATCTACGTCACGACGACCGGCAACAAGGACATCATCACCCTCGAGCACATGCTCAGGATGAAGGACCAGGCCATCGTCTGTAACATCGGCCACTTCGACAACGAGATCCAGGTCGACCGCCTCTACAAGGCGCCCGGCGTGAAGCGCATCACCATCAAGCCCCAGTACGACCAGTTCGTGCTGCCCAACGGCCGCAGCATCTACCTGCTGGCCGAGGGCCGCCTCGTGAACCTCGGCTGCGCCACCGGCCACCCGTCGTTCGTGATGTCGAACAGCTTCACCAACCAGACGCTGGCCCAGCTCGACCTTTGGAAGAATCGCGACAGCTACGCGGTGGGCGTCTATCGCCTGCCGAAGCACCTCGACGAGGAGGTCGCGCGCCTGCACCTCGAGAAGATCGGCGCCAAGCTCACGATCCTCTCGCAGGACCAGGCCGCCTACCTCGGCGTCCCGGTGGAGGGGCCCTACAAGCCCGAGCATTACCGGTACTGAGCCAGGACCCCGCACGCAAAAGGCCGGACCGTTCTGCGGTCCGGCCTTTTTGCTGCCCGCGTCGCGCGCGGGCCTCAGAACGCCAGCTTGATCAGCAGGAAGCCGCCGACCAGCAGGACCATGAAGACGACGGTGAAAACCTCGAGGTACTTGTCCAGCAGCCGCTTCACCGGCGGGCCGAACCAAAAGATGCAGGCCGCCACCATGAAGAAACGACCGGAGCGGCCGATGACCGACGCGCTGACCAGCGTCAGGAGGCTGACCTGCTCATGGAACACGCCGGCGGCGATGGTGAAGACCTTGTATGGCACCGGCGTGAAGGCCGCCGTCAGGATCGAGAGGAAGGCGTTCTGGCCGTAGAGTTCGGCCACCTTGTCCCAGGCCGCGCCGTAATGGAGGAGATCGAAGATGATCCAGCGCCCCAGCGGCTCGGCCGCGTAGCCGATGTAGTAGCCGCCGATGCCGCCCAGCACCGAGAACAGCGAGCACCAGAACGCAAAGCGGAAGGACCGGCGCGGCGCGCCCATGCAGAGCGCGATCAGGAGAACGTCAGGCGGGATGGGGAAAAAGGACGACTCGGCGAACGCAATCGCCGCCAGCGCCGGGACCCCGTAGGGCGTATCGGCCCAATGCAGCACCCAGTGGTACAGCCGCTTCAGCGGGTTGCGGGTGGGGGCGGCGGCGGTTGCGGCAGCGGGCGAGGGGGCGGAGTCGGCCATGATGATGCAAAAAAAGGCAGGCAGTCGTGACTGCCTGCCTCAAGTGGGGAGTAAAAACTCAGACGTCCGGCTTGGTCTTGCGGAGACCCTGGACACGGTCGCCGGCCTTCCACTGACCGCGCTTCTTGAGCAGGTCAACCCGCTCGAAGCGCTTGAGGACGTTGCGTTTAATGACGATGCCGGAGGCACCTTGGAGGCTCTTGTGTTGGGACATGGCGATTTAAATAAAGGGTGGCGACGCGTTAAAGGGGCAGAGGGCTAGAGCTCGCCTGCGCCCATGACAAGTATTTTTCTCCCACATGCTCGGCCCGCACCACGATCCATTCCGGCGTCTGGTAAGGATGATGCCGCAGGACGTGCGCCTCGAGGGCCAGCAGCTGGGATGGCAGGAACTTCAGGCAGAGGCGGAACTCTTCGGTTGCCTCCCCTTTGCCCTGCCAGCGGTAGTGGGAGGTGATCGGGCCCTCCACCTGCACGCAGGCCGCCAGGTTGGCCGCGATCACACCCGCGGCGAGCGCGTCGGCCTCGGCCCGGGTGGCGACCGTTGTCCATGCGATCAGCATGCCCAAGGGTCCCCCGCCCGCGAGGGTGCCGCAAGCCGGGAAATTAGCCCTTGACCCCCGGGTTTCCGCCCGTAGCGATAAACGATTTCACACCAGCCAATTGCCGCCATGCGTGACGATTACATCAAACAAGCCCTCAAGGTCGTGCCCGATCCGAACCTCCTGATCAACGTGGTCTCCCGCCGCGTCAAGCAGCTCCGCCGGGGCAACCGTCCCCTCGTCGAGTCCCTCGAGAAGCTGTCGCCCGAGGACACCGCGCTGCGCGAGATCATCGAGGGCAAGATCAGCTACGAGACCGCCCAGGGCTGACCGCACGCTTATTTTTTGCCGAAAGGCGGCCCCGCGATTGCCGGAGCCGCCTTTTTCATGCACCAGTTCCCCATGGCCGCGAAGCCCAACGACCCCAAGCGCTTCACCGAGGTGCGCAATTCCAAGGCGCTCCGGGACTACTTCGTGGACGAACGCTTCGAGGCGGGCATCGCCCTCAAGGGGACCGAGGTGAAGTCCGTCCGCGCCGGCCGCGCCCAGATCAACGACGCCTTCGGCCGCGTCGAGAAGGGTGAACTGTGGCTCGTGAACGCCCACATCGAGCTCTACGACTTCGGCAACCGCTACAACCACGACGCCCGCCGGACCCGCAAGCTGCTCCTCCACAAGCACCAGATCCGCAAGATCGCCCAGGCCCTCGAGGCCGGCGGCCGCGCCCTCGTGCCGCTGCGGATGTATTTCAAGGACGCCCTCCTCAAGGTCGAGGTCGCCCTGTGCACCGGCAAAAAGCTCTTCGACAAGCGCGAAACCCTCAAGCGCAAGGTGGTGGACCGCGAGGTGGAAAAGGCCCTCAAATACCGCCGATGAGCCCCCACACCCAGGACACCGTCACCATCCGCGTCCCCGCCAGCACCTCGAATTGCGGCGCCGGCTTCGACACGCTCGGGCTGGCCTTCAATCTCTACAACCATGTCACCCTCGCGCGCAGTCCCGGTGCTGCGGCCCAGGCGGCCCGCCCGGAGGACGGACGCGCCCAGGGCATGGTCGACGAGGCCGCCGCCGCGTTTTTCCAGGCCGTCAACCGCACGCCGTTTGGGTTCACCTACCGGATCGCCGGTGACGTCCCTCCGGCCCGCGGCCTCGGCTCCAGCGTGACCGTGCGCGCCGGCATCGTGGCCGGCCTCGACGCGCTGGCCGGCACCGGCCTCGATCGCCAGCACCTCGTGCGCATCGTCACCGCGCTCGAGGGTCACCCCGACAACGCCGCCGCCAGCATTCTCGGCGGCTTCTGCGTGCCGCGGACCCATCCCGCCGACGGTGCCTACCTCGACACGATCCGGTTCGAGGTGCCCGCTGATCTCGTGTTCATCGCGGCCTCGCCGGTCATCGAGATCATGACCAAGGAGTCCCGCGGCGTGCTGCCGGCCAAGCTCCCTTACTTCGATGCGGTCCGCAGCATCAACAGCGCGGCCTACCTCGTGTCCGTCTTCGCCACCCGCGACTACGACCGCCTGCGCCACGCCGTGTCCGATTTCATGCACGAGCCCTACCGCCTGCCGAAGATCCCGGGCGCGCAGGGCGCGCTGGATGCCGGCATCGCAGCCGGCGCATTGACGGGTTGGTTGAGCGGCAGCGGCTCAAGTGTCCTGTGCGTGGCCCGGGCGGAGCTGGCCGAGACCGTGCTGGGGGCGATGAAGGCGTCGTTCAAGGCCGCCAACCTCCCGTGCGACGGCCGCATCATGCTGGCCGACAACACCGGGCTCACCCTGGCCTGAGCGGCCATGCTGCACGTCGTCCTCTTCCAGCCCGAGATCGCCCCCAACACGGGCAACGTCGGTCGCATGTGCGCGCTGACGAACTCGCGGCTGCACCTGATCCACCCGTTGGGCTTTGTGATCAACGACCGCAACCTCCGTCGCGCCGGCATGGACTACTGGAAATCGCTCGATGTGCATGAGCACGCGGACTGGGCCGCGTTCAAGGCCAGTCCGCAGGCGCCGAAGCGGCTGTGGCTCTTCACCACCAAGAGCACGCGCCGCTTCTGGGACGTGCAGTTCACCGATGGCGACGGCCTGGTCTTCGGCAACGAAAGCTCCGGCGCCCCGGAATGGTTGCATGAGGAGATTGGCGCGACCCACCGGATCACGATCCCGCACGCGAATCCAAACCTGCGTTCGCTCAATCTCAGCACTGCCGCCGGCATCGCGACCTACGAGGCGCTGCGGCAGACGAGGCTGCTCCTACCCACGATCCGCCGGTCCTAGATCTCGTTGATGCGCACGCAGGCGACTTCGCGGCCGCCCACCTGCTCCAGCGGCGGCACCCCGGCCTTGCACTTGTCCTGCGCGTATGGGCACCGCGGATGAAACGCGCAGCCGGCCGGCGGGTTGAGCGGCGAGGGGGGATCGCCCGGCAACACCATGCGCTGGCGGGTGCGCTCGACATCGGGATTGGGCGTCGGGATCGCGCTCACGAGGGCGCGGGTGTACGGGTGCCGCGGGCGCTCGATCACCTCCACGGCCGGCCCGAGCTCGACGATCTTGCCGAGGTACATCACCGCGACACGGTCCGAGATGTGCTTCACGACCGACAGGTCATGGGCGATGAACACCAGCGACAGGTGCATCTGGCGCGTGAGCTGCGAGAGCAGGTTCAGGATCTGCGCCTGGATCGACACGTCGAGGGCCGAGACCGGCTCATCGGCGACGATGACCTTGGGTTGCAGGGCCAGCGCCCGGGCGATGGCGATGCGCTGCCGTTGGCCACCCGAGAACTCGTGCGGGTAACGCTGCATATAGCGCGGCGAGAGGCCGACCAGGGTCATCAACTCGGCGACGCGTTGCGCGACCTGGTCCGGCGGGCAGGTCTTGTGCACCACCAGCGGCTCGGCGATCGCGGCGAAGGCGGTCAGGCGCGGATTCAGCGACGCAAACGGATCCTGAAAAACCATCTGCAGGTCGCGCCGCGCCGCGCGCACCTCCTCGGTGCTGCCGGCGGTCAGGTTGCGGCCCTCGAGAATGACCGAGCCGCCCGTGGCGGGGATCAACTGCATGATCGTGCGGGCGAGCGTGGACTTGCCGCAGCCCGACTCGCCGACGAGGCCGAGGACTTCGCCGGGCATCAGGGCAAGGCTCACGCCGTCGACCGCCTTGACCGTGCCGGTCTGGCGCTTGACCAAAAAGCCCTCGTGCACCGGGAAATGGGTGCGAACGTCGTTCAGCTGGAGAATGGGGTCGGCCATGGCGGACGTTCAGATTTCGCCGGCCTGCACGCGGAGGCAGGCCTGTTCATGGCCGGCCTGCACCGGCAGGAGCTGCGGGGTCTCGCGCCGGCAGCGCTCGGTGGCCTGCTCGCAACGGTCGGCAAAGGCGCAGCCGGGCAGGGGCTTCGACAAGTCCGGCGGCAGGCCCGGGATCGTGTAGAGGTCGCCGCCCTTGGGCTGCATCGCGGGGATCGAGCGCTGCAGGGCGCGCGTGTAGGGATGCCGCGGCTGATAGAACAGGCTGCGTGTGTCGGCCGTCTCGACGATGCGACCGGCATACATCACCTGCACGCGGTCGCAGAGCCCGGAAATCACGCCGAGGTCGTGGGTGATGAAGATCACGGCCATGCCGTACTGCTGCTGGAGCCGCTTGATGAGCTCGAGGATCTGGGCCTGCACCGTCACGTCGAGCGCCGTCGTGGGCTCGTCGGCGATCAGCAGCTCCGGTCGCGTGATCAGGGCCATCGCGATCATCACGCGCTGGCGCATGCCGCCCGAGAACTCGTGCGGATAGGCATGGATGCGCTTGGCCGCGTCGTTGATGCCGACGGCGTTGAGGGCCTCGAGCGCGCGATCCAGCGCGGCCCGGCGCGTGATGGATTCGTGGATCAGGAGGGGCTCGATGAGCTGCTCGGAGATCCGCAGGTACGGATTCAGCGAGGTCATCGGGTCCTGGAAGATCATCGCGATGCGCTTGCCGCGGATGGCGCGGGCCTCGGCCGGGGTGCAGTGCAGCAGGTCGATGTCGTCGAACATCGCGGTTCCGCTCTCGATCCGGCCCGGGGGCTGGGGCACGAGGCCCATCAGGGAATAGCAGGTGACGGACTTGCCCGAGCCGGATTCGCCGACGATGCCGAGCGTTTCGCCGCGATCGACCGCGAAGCTGACCCCGTCGACGGCGCGGTAGACGCCGCTGCGCGTGTGGAACCAGGTGCGGAGGTCGTTGACGGCGAGCAGCGGCATGCGGCGGAAACCTAAGGAGGGTGGGGCGGTGCCAACCGGCAACGCTAATTTCCCGCGAACAGGTCGGGCGCCTGCTCGCGGAGGGCGGCGATGACCTGCGCGGCGGGAAGGTCGGAGAGGCTGCCGCCGCCGGTGGGCGGGCAGCCGGGCGGCTGCAGGATGGTCACGGGCGCGTTGAAGACCGGCCGCGTGCGCACCGGATTGGTGGGGCCGAATACTGCGATCAACGGCACGCCGAGCGCATTGGCCAGGTGCATCCCGCCGGTGTCGTTGGTCACCAGCAGGCGGCACGCGGCGAGGCGGTGGCAATAGGTCTCCAGGTCGGTCTTGCCCGCGAGATTCTCCACCCGGTCGCCATAGCCGGCGGCGATCGCGGTGGTGATGGGGACATCGTTGGCCGTGCCGAACAGGACGACGGGCAGCGTCGCCGGCAGGGCGGAGATCAGGCTGCGCCAATGCTCCACGGGCCAGCGCTTCTCGGGATTGTTCTCCGACCCGGCGATGAGCCCGAGCACGGGCAGCCGCTTCGTCCGCGGCAGGCCGAGCGGCAGGGTCACGGGATCGCCCTGCAGCCCGAAATGCCGCAGGAGCGCCGTCCAGGTTTCCAATTGGTGCTGCTGCCGAAGATCGATGCCGGCGGGCAGGCGGTACGCATGGCTGAGCAGGGGGCGGGCCTTGCCGGGGCGCACGAGGCCGAACCGCTGGCGGCACCGCGTGAGCCAGGCCTCGAGATCGCCGCGGAACGAATTCGTGAAGAGCAGGTAGTTGTCCGGATAGTGCCGACGCAACCCGTGGAAGAACCGCAGGCCGCCCAGGCCGCGCGCCGGCAGGGCGACGTAGTCGTCGGCCAGGTTCCACGTCCGGAGCAGGGGCAGGAATGCACCCTTGGCGATCAGGGTGATGGCGGCGTCGGGTCGCGAGGCCCGCAATGCGCGCAGGAGCGGCACCGCCATGACCACGTCGCCGAGCCAGTTCGGCAGGCGCACGAACACGCGCGTGCGGCGGGGCAGGGCGGTCGTCGGGCGGGCGGCGACCTCGTCGCCAAGGAGGTTGCGCTTGGCCTCGAGCCGGTAGCGCAGGTGCGGCATGTCCTGGTTGCGCCAGCGGTCGTGCACCCAGAGCCAGGAGGCGCAGCGGTTGTCGTCGGCGGTCAGCGTGCGCTCGAGCCAGCGGTTGAGGCCGAGGGTCACGCCGGCCACCGACGGCGGACTGTCGACCCTTTCCATCTCCAGCTCCACCCGCCAGAAGCCCAGGCGGCGCGCATGCAGCGTCCAGACCTGGGCCCCGAATTTCTCGGCCATCAAGCCCGGCAGCTCGCTGGTCGAGCATACGCGGTCGAAGAGCAGGGTCAGCGCGCCCTGCAGGCCCGCATTCTGGTCGAACAGGACGGCGGCGATGCCCTGCCGGCGGAGGATCTTGAGCGCCTCCTGGAAGCCCTGTTTCCGCGACAGCAGCCGCATGCCGAACCGCTCGCGCGCCTGCTGCACGAAGGCGTCGGCCGCCGGGTTGTCGAGCGGGCGGAAGATGACGCCGAACTCGGGGAACGGTGCCGGCACCACCAGCGGCAGGGCGGTCTGCGCCTCCCAGTAGGCCATGTGCGGGGCGGCGACGACGGTGGCGAACGGGGCGCGGCGTTGCGCGGCAAAGAACGCCTCGGTCCCGGGTGAGGCGCGCAGGATGCGGCGCAGGCGATCCGGGCTCAGGCAGGGCAGCGCGAGGGAGAGCAGGGCGGTCTCGAACAGGCGGCGGGAGCTCTCGCGGGCGATGCGGCGGTGCCACGAGGCGGGGCGATCGGGGAAGGCATGGTGGAGATTCGAAAATACCAGCCGGCTCCGTCGCGGGTAACACCAGATCGTCAGATCGCCGAGGAGCATCGCCAGTCCGTGCAGGAGCCGCTCGGGCAGGTGGGCCAGGAGCCAGCCAAGGGAATGCAGCAGCAATTTTAGCACGCGGGAGGCGGATTAGCGTTTGATTTCAACGCGGAAAAGCCATGAAACGTAAGGCTCGCGCGGTCAAAAGGAGATTTTGCGCGTCCAACCTCAATGACGGAGCTGCTCATCATCAAACCCTCGTCCCTCGGGGACATCGTGCACGGCCTGCAGGTGGCGACCTCGCTCAAGGCCCAGTGCGAGGGGCTGCGCATTTCCTGGATCGTGCGCGACATCTTCGCGCCGATCGTGCGGGCCTGCGAGGCGGTCGACCACGTGTATGTGTTCGAGCGCAATGCCGGCACCAAGGGTTTCATGCGCCTGATGCGCGAGGTGCGGAAGGTCCGTTTCGACTACGTCTTCGACCTGCAGGGCCTGCTGCGCACCGGCCTGATGACCTCGCGCGCGCTGGCCAAGCACAAGGTCGGCCGCACGGACGCGCGGGAGTGGTCGGGCCTTTTCTACGACCAGAAGGTTCCGCTCCCGCCCGACGGGCGCCGCAGCCACGCGCTCGAGATCCTGCTCCAGTTCTGCCCCGTGCTCGGGGCCAAGCCCGAGCTGCGCGGGCGGGTCAGGTTCCGCGAGGTCGACAAGCTCACACTGAGCTTCGCCGCCGCGCGCGGCGGCACGAAGCCGATCCTGATGTTCCCCGACAGCCGCCGGGCGGAGAAATCGTGGAGCGGGTTCAAGCAGCTCACGGAGATGCTGCTGCGCTCCAACTCGAACCGGCGCGTCATCTGGGCGGGCAGCAACTACCAGCCGGACAAGGGCACGCTGCCGGCGGACCGCTTCCTCAACCTCACCGGCAACACCAGCCTCGTATCGTTGCCGGCGCTGATCCAGCGCTGCGACTGGGTCTTCTCCAACGACAGCGGCCCGATGCACCTCGCGGCGGCGCTGGGCGTGCCGACGCTGGCGGTGTTCGGGCCGACGGATCCTCGCCTGTTCGGTCCCTATCCGCTCAACTCGCCGACCAACCTCGTGGTGCAGGCCCCGGCGGGCGAGCTCAAGCTCCTGCCGGCGAAGGAAGTCTACACGCGTTTCATCAAGGCGGAGCAACGTCTCGCCCGCCGGCGCTGAGCCCTTTCCCATGCTCGATCCCAAACTCCTCCGTGAATCGCCGCAGCTCGTGCGCGCGGCCATCGCCAAGAAGCATCTCGAGGTCGACCTCGATGCCGTCCTGGCCCTCGATTCCGCCTGGCGCGCCCAGATCGGCGAAGTGGAGCAGCTCCGTTCCCGGCAGAAGGCGGCCAACACCGCCATGGCGGCGCTGCCCAAGGGCTCGCCGGAGTTCGTCGCCAAGGTGCAGGAGATGAAGGCCGTGTCGGCCGCCGTGAAGGAGAAGGAGACGCAGCTCAAGGAGACCGAGGAGAAATGGAAGCAGGCCATGCTCAGCCTGCCGAATCTCCCGCACGCCACCGTCCCCGCGGGCCGCACCCCCGAGGAGAACGTCGTCCACGCCACCCACGGCGACCCGCAGGCCGTCGGCGCGCACGCCAAGCCGCACTGGGAGATTCCCGGCTTCGATCGTCTTTTCGATTTCGCCCGCGGCGCCAAGGTCACCGGGGCCGGCTTCCCGTTCCTCGTCGGCGACGGCGCGCGCCTCTCCCGCGCGCTCCTGCAGTTCTTTTTGGATGAGGACACCAAGGCCGGCTACACCGAGGTGAGCCCGCCCATCTTCGTCAACGCCGCCAGCGCCACCGCGACCGGCCAGCTGCCCGACAAGGAAGGGCAGATGTACGAGACGATCGACAAGCTCTACGCCGTGCCCACGGCCGAGGTGCCGCTGACGAATTTCTTCCGCGACGAGATCGTCGACGAGGAGACCCTGCCGATCCGCCGCTGCGCCTACACGCCGTGCTTCCGCCGCGAGGCCGGCAGCTACGGCAAGGACGTGCGCGGGCTCAACCGCGTGCACCAGTTCGACAAGGTCGAGCTGCTCAAGTGGGTGCACCCCTCGCAGAGCCACGACGAGCTCGAGTCGCTCCGGACCGACGCCGAGCGCCTCCTGCAGAAGCTGGAGCTGCCGTACCGCGTGCTGCTCATGTGCGGCGGCGACCTCGGTTTCGCCCAGTCGAAGAAGTATGACCTCGAGGTCTGGGCCGCCGGCCAGAAGCGGTGGCTCGAGGTCTCGAGCTGCAGCAACTTCGAGGCCTTCCAGGCCCGGCGCGCGCAGATCCGTTTCCGCGCGAAGGAATCGGGCAAGCCGGAGCTCGTGCACACGCTCAACGGTTCCGGCCTCGCCGTGCCCCGCGTACTGGCGGCGCTGCTCGAGAACAACCTGCAACCCGACGGGCGCGTGCGGATCCCGGCCGCCCTGCAGCCTTACTTCGGCAAGGAGCACCTCAGCTTCTAGCCGCGGCCGGGTCGCCTCACCATGAATGCGGCCGGTTCGGTTTGGCAGCGCCGGGCCGCGCGGCTGGCGGGCGCCTGTCCCTTGGATCGCCTGCATCCCGCAGTGCGGTCGGCGGCGGCGCGGCTGCGGGGGCCCTGGGTGGTGGCGTTCTCGGGCGGGGCCGATTCGCTCGCGCTGCTGCTGCTTGTCTGGGCCCATTTTCCCGAGGCGCGACCGCGGCTGCACGCCGTGCATTTCAACCACCGCCTGCGCGGCGCGGCGGCCGACCGCGACGAGGCCTTCTGCCGGCGCGTGGGCGCGGCGCTCGGGGTGCGTTTGCACGTCGGGCGCCGGCGGCAGACCCAGGTGCTGCGCAGCGAGACCGCGGCCCGCGAGGCCCGGTTTGCATATTTCGACCGCGTGCTGGCCCGCCTCGGGGCGAAGGCGCTCTGGCTGGGGCACCAGCAGAACGACGTGGCGGAGAGCCTGTTGCTGCGCCTCGCCCGCGGCAGCGGGACCGGCGGCCTCGCCGCGCCGCGGCCGGTGCAGCCCATGCGCGGGGGCCGCGTGCACCTGCGCCCGCTGCTCGACCTGCCCCACGCCGGGCTCGAGGCCTGGCTGCGGGCCGCCCGGATTTCATGGCGGGAGGATGCGACGAACGCGACGGGCGATCATTTCCGCAACCGCCTCCGGCGCGAGGTGATCCCGGCCTGGGCGCAGGCGGCGGACCGCGACGTCCTCGCCGGCGCGGCCCGCAGCCGGGAACTCCTGGCCGAGGACGACGCGGCGCTTGAGTCGTGGGCCGACTCCGCGGCCGGACGAGTCCCTCCCCGCCGGCTCGAACTGGCGCGATTGCAGGGGCTTCCGTTGGCCGTGGTGCGACGGGTGGTGCAGCGTTGGCTGTTGAGGTTGCCGGGCCGGCCCGATCTTTCGCGGCAGGCCGTGGCCGCATTGCTCGCCGCCGTCCATGCCGGCCGCGCCACGCGCCAGAGCCTCGGGGCCGCCGGTTTTGCGGTCATCAAGGGTGGCGTGCTGCACGTTCAACGCCCGCGCACGCGACGACGGAAAATCGCGTAAGATTATGGTGCGGGCCAATTGACTTATGATTCGGGAACCTCAACGTACGAGGGAAAGTCCATCACACCCGAAATGTCCGAACCCGAAAACAAGAAGAAGCGCAGCCCGCTCAAGAACCTGCCCCCCGACCGTTTCCAGCCGAAGGTCCTTTTGATCTGGGTCGCGATCGCCATCGCGGCCTTCACGCTGCTCTACTGGACCCCCAGCCGGATGGGTACGCCGGCCAACCTGAAGGTTCAGCAAGTCGTCGAACTGGCGGAGCAGGGCAAGATTCGTGAGGGCGTGATCCGCCCGGATGCCAGCGGCGGCCGCGACTGGGCCGTCGTCACCGGCGAGTTGAAGGAAGCGGTGCCGGTCGGGCCGGATAACCCCGAGAAGACCTTCAAGTTCCGCGCCGCCGGGCGCCTGACCGACGCCAACATGGAGCGCCTGCAGAAGGCCCAGGTGTTCGCGGAGCAGCCGGCCACGACCATGTGGACGCAGATCGCGGCCCAGGTCATCCCGTTCCTGCTGATCATCGGCCTGCTCTATTTCCTCTTCGTGCGCCAGCTGCGCCAGGCGGGCCGCGGCGCGATGAGCTTCGGCAAGAGCCGCGCCAAGCTGCTCACGCGCGACCGCGACAAGGTCACCTTCGCCGATGTCGCCGGCTGCGACGAGGCCAAGGAGGAGGTCAGCGAGGTCGTCGAGTTCCTCAAGGACCCGAAGAAATTCACCCGCATGGGCGGCCGCATCCCGAAGGGCATCCTCATGGTCGGCCCTCCGGGTACCGGCAAGACGCTCCTCGCCAAGGCCGTGGCCGGTGAGGCCGACGTGCCGTTCTTTTCAATTTCAGGTTCCGATTTCGTCGAGATGTTCGTCGGCGTCGGCGCCAGCCGCGTCCGCGACATGTTCGAGCAGGGCCGCAAGAACGCGCCGTGCCTGATCTTCATCGATGAAATCGACGCCGTGGGCCGCCAGCGCGGCGCCGGCCTCGGCGGCGGCAACGACGAGCGCGAGCAGACGCTGAACTCGCTGCTGGTCGAGATGGACGGCTTCGATGCCAACGAGGGTGTCATCATCATCGCCGCCACCAACCGCCCCGACGTGCTCGACAGCGCGCTCCTGCGCCCGGGTCGCTTCGACCGCCAGATCTACGTCGACCTGCCCGACCTCAACGGCCGCGAGCAGATCCTCCGCGTGCACGCCCGCAAGATCAGCCTGGCGGACAACGTCGACCTCACCGTCATCGCCCGCGGCACGCCCGGTCTTTCCGGCGCCGAGCTGGCCAACCTCCTGAATGAGGCCGCGCTGCTCGCCAGCCGCCGCAACAAGAAGAAGGTCGAGATGATCGACGTGGACGACGCCCGCGAGAAGGTGCAGTTCGGCCGCGAAAGGCGCCGCCTGATGGACGACGAGGAAAAGAAGCTCACCGCCTACCATGAGGCCGGTCACGCCCTCGTGCAGGCCGTCCTCGACGACGGCCACATGCCGGTCCACAAGGTGACGATCATCCCCCGCGGCCGCAGCCTCGGCAGCACGATGTTCATCCCGAAGCGGGACATCCTCACGCACGCCAAGAAGCGCATGCTCAACCAGATCGCCATGGGCCTCGGTGGCCGCATCGCCGAGGAGGTCGTGCTGGGCGAGATCTCCAGCGGCGCCGCCGGCGACATCAAGCAGATCACCAAGATCGCCCGCCACATGGTGTGCGACTGGGGCATGAGCCCGCTCGGTCCGATCGCGTTCGGCGACAACCAGGACACGGTGTTCCTCGGCCGCGAGATCACGCGCAACGAGAACGTCTCCGAGGAGACCGCGCGCAAGATCGACCAGGAGATCCACGCCATCATCGATGAGCAGTATAGGCGCGCGAAGGACATCCTCATCGGGAAGCGCGCCACCCTCGACAAGATCGCCGAGGCGCTGCTCGAGTTCGAGACGATCGACGGCAAGCACGTCTACGAGATCCTCGAGCACGGCGAGATCCGCACGCCCATCGTCGTGCAGCCGCCGCCACTGAAGGACGACAAGCCGCAGGGCAAGAAGCCCGCCGATGGCACGGTCGCCAGCGAGCAGGCTCACTCCGACGGCGCCCCGGCCCCGTCGCCGGCCTGAGATCCCGGCGCGCGCGATCATTTTCGTGATTGGCAGCTAGGTTCCGCGCCATTGGGATGCGGCGCATGAACATCTGTTGCATCGGCGCCGGCTATGTCGGCGGGCCCACCATGGCGATGATCGCGCTGAAAGCGCCCGACATCCGGGTGACGGTCGTCGACATGAATGCCGCGCGCATCGCGGCGTGGAACCAAGGCAACCTGCCCATCTATGAGCCGGGCCTCGACGAGGTCGTGAGGCAGGCGCGGGGACGCAACCTGTTCTTTTCCACGGACATCGCGGGCAACATCAAGGCCGCCGACATCATTTTCGTCGCGGTCAACACCCCGACCAAGACCTACGGCGTCGGCGCGGGCCGCGCGGCCGACCTGCGGTATGTCGAGTCCGTGGCGCGGACCATCGCCGAGCATGCGACGAGCGACAAGATCATCGTCGAGAAATCCACCATCCCGGTCCGCACCGCCGAGTCGATCAAGACCATCGTCAGCGCCAACGGCAACGGCGTGAAGTTCCAGGTGCTCTCGAACCCCGAGTTCCTCGCCGAGGGCACCGCGGTCAAGGACCTTGAGAATCCCGACCGCGTGCTGATCGGCGGCGAGCGCACGCCCGAGGGCGAAAAGGCGATCGCGGCGCTGGCCGGGATTTACGGGCGGTGGGTGCCGCGGGAGCGGATCATCACCACGAACCTGTGGTCGTCGGAGCTCTCGAAGCTGGTGGCCAACGCCTTCCTCGCGCAGCGCATCTCCTCGATCAACTCGATCTCGGCCCTCTGCGAGGCGACCGGGGCGGACGTCGACGAGGTGGCCAACGCGATCGGCAAGGACAGTCGCATCGGGCCGAAATTCCTCAAGGCCTCCGTGGGCTTCGGCGGCTCCTGTTTCCAGAAGGACATCCTCAACCTGACCTACCTGTGCGAGTCGTTCGGCCTGCCCGAGGTCGCGGCGTACTGGCAGGGCGTGGTCGGCATGAACGACTGGCAGAAGCACCGGTTCGCCGCGCGCATCGTGCGCGAGTTGTTCAACACCGTGGCCGACAAGAAAGTCGCCGTGCTGGGCTTCGCGTTCAAAAAGGACACGAACGACACGCGCGAGTCCGCGGCGATCAACGTGTGCCGCGACCTGCTTGCGGAGCACGCCAACGTCGCCGTCTACGACCCGAAGGTGCCGGCGGACGAGATCATGGCGGACGTGCTCGGGAAGGGTCAGGCCAACTCCCGCCTGACCGTCGCCAAGGATGCCTACGCGGCCTGCGCCGGCGCGCACGCCGTCGCGATTGTCACCGAGTGGGACGAATTCAAGACGCTCGATTACGCCCGGATCTTCGCGGGCATGCCGAAGCCCGCGTGCCTGTTCGACGGCCGCAACATCGTCGACCTGGCCGCGCTGCGTAAGCTCGGCTTCAAGGCCTTCGGCATCGGCAAGTAAGGCTCAGGCGGTCGTCGGGATCGTCAGCACCGGCGCCTTCTCGACCCCGGTATCCAGCACGGTGCCGGCGTCGACGCCGAGCCAGTCCTCGAGGATCGCCGCATAGATCGCGCGGAAATCGGTCGCGTGGACGAGGTCGGCGTCGGCCGTGGTCGGCAACTCAGGCACCTGACCGTACGTGCGGCGGGGCAGATCGGCGCCGATGAGGAAAAGCGGGGCGGCGGTGCCGTGGTCGGTGCCATGCGCGGCGTTCTCCGCGGGGCGGCGGCCGAACTCCGAGACGGTCATCGTCAGCACGCGCCGGTCGAGGTTGCGTTTGGCCAGGGTCTCCTGGAAGGCCAGCAGGCCGGACGACAGCGTCGCCAGCAGGTGGGCATGCGGCCCGGCCTGGTGGCTGTGCGTGTCGAATCCGCCGAGCGAGATCACATACACCTGCGCCGCCTCGGGGGTCGCGAGGTGGGCCGCGATGCGCTGCAGGCCGGTGCCGAAACCCTCGCCGCCCGCGGCGAGCGAGAGGCTGCGGTTGGCCGCCGAGCCGTTCTGCAGGCAGGCCGGCACTTCGGGCGTCAGGTAGGCGCCGAGCCCCGGGCGCCGCTCGCGGTCGTCCGGCGCGGTCAGGTCAAGGTAACGACCGAGCCAGCCCGTCGTGCGGGTGCGTCCACCCGTCGCCCAGATTTCGGCCGAGCGGAAGTGGCTGCGGTTGGGCAGGGGATAACCGACATTGTGGACCACCGTGAGCCTCCCACTGGTCGCCAACGCGTGGAGGCCCCGGCAGGCCGGGTGCAGGCCGCAGGTCTCGTCGAGCGGCAGGATGCGTTTCTCGGGCACGGCGAGGGTCGGACGGAGGAGGCGGTAGGCCTCGTCGGCCAGCGGGATCACCGTGTTGAGGCCATCGTTGCCCCCGACCAGTTGCACGACGACGAGCACGCGCTGGTCCGGCGACGCGCCCGACCCCAATCCCATCCCGGCGAGGGGCAAGCCGGCCACCCGACTCAACGCCAAAAGGCCGAGGGCCTTGCCTGACCAGAGCACGAAGTCGCGGCGCGTGGGCAGGTGCCTGGCAACCATCGGGGGCGGAGGGGTAAGCAACGGCATGGTCGATGCACCGGCCATCCTTGGGTGCGCACTGCGCGAGGCCAAGGCAATATCTCGGCCGAAGCCGGCGGCTGCGGCGGCGCGTTCAGACGCCCAAGGCCGTGCGGTACAAACGCGGCACGCGCTTGGTCACCGAGCACAGGGTTTCCCACGGAATCGTGTCGGCGTGGCGGCTGAACTCGCTGATCGAGATCTCCTCGCCGCCCTGGCGGCCGACCAGCACGACGGCGTCGCCGCATTGCACGCCCGGCACGTCGGTGACGTCGACGATGGTCTGGTCCATCGTCACCCGCCCAAGCACCGGGCAGCGGCGCCCGCGGATGAGCACCTGGGCGCGATTGCTGGCGGCCCGCGGGATGCCATCGCCGTAGCCGGCGCAGAGGATCGCGACGGTGGAATCGCGGGCGAGGGTGTGCGTGCGCCCATAGCTGATCGTGGTGCCCTGGGGCAGCCGCTTCACGAGCCCGACGCGCGTGTGGAAACTGAAGACCGGCTCTGTGTGCACCTGGGCCAACATCGAGTTGGGGTGGGGCAGGATGCCGAATTGCAGGAGGCCCACGCGGACCGCGTTGAACGGGCTGGCGCCCGGCATGGATTCAAGCCCCGAGCTGTTGTCGGCGTGGATGAAGATCTCGGCCGGTCGCACGCTCGCACAGCGGGCGAGGGCGGCCAGGAAGCGGCGGCGCTGCTCGGCGGTGAAGGCCGCGTCGTCGTCGGGGCTGGCAAAGTGCGTGAAGATGCCCGCGAGCCGGAGATGCGGCGCGGCGAGGATGCGCGCGCAGAGGGCCGGGGCGTCCTCGTGCCACACGCCGAGGCGGCCCATGCCGGTGTCGATCTTGAGGTGGACGGCGACCGGCCGGCCGCTGGCGCGGCCGATGGCGTCGAAGCGGGCGACCTCCTCGGCGCTCGAGACCGTCGCGGCCAGGTCGTAATCGGCGAGCCGACGGTCTTCCTCGGGCAGGAGCGGGCTGAGGATCAGGATCGGCCAACCCGGGCCGAGCTCGCGCAGGGCGGCGGCCTCGGTGACGTTGGCGACGGCGAAGAGGTCGGCCCCGGAGTGCATCAGGCGCGCCGCGGCGTGGTGCAGGCCATGGCCGTAGGCGTCGGCCTTTACGACCGCGACGTAGCGGATGTGGGCCGGGAGCGAGGCGCGGATGAGGCGCAGGTTGCGCTCGAGGGCGGCCAGGTCGATCTCCGCCCAGCAGCGGTGCGGATGGATGGGGCTGAATGTGTCACTCATGGCGCGCGGTGAATCTGCGGCGTCCACGTCTTGTAACCCGGCTCCTCGTGCAGGAAAGCATCGGGCGAATCGGTGGGCAGGAAGAGATCAGCCGTCGCCGCCGCGGCCAGGAGCTCGGGCAGGCGGTACGGCGTCGTGGCGACACCGGCCGGCGGCTGCGACCAATGCCGAAATGCATCCGGCGTGACGAGGCGACCGGTGAGCTCGGCTGTCGGCACCCGTTCCAAGCGTCCGCCCAGCCGGTACCGGTGCCAGGTCTCGCGGCGGGCGTCGGCGATGATCGACGCCTCCGCATCGCCGCGGGCGTGGGCGACGAGCGCCAGGCTGCAGTACCCATACATCGGCCGGGGCGACAGGACGTGCCAGGCGCGCAGGGCCATCGCGGCGGTGCGGATGCCGAGGATCGAGCCGGGTCCGTCGCAAAAAACGAAGGCCCCGGCGGCGCCGGGATCGATGCCGAGGGTGGCCAGCGCGGCGAAGAGGCCCGTGCCGGCCTCGGCCTCCGAGGCGGCCCAGCGATCAGCCGCAGCGGTCGCGCCGAGCCAGCCGACCTGGATGTGCGCCGACGCCGCATCCAGCAGCAGCAAAGGAGCTTGCCGTTCGCGGAGTTCGGCGAGGCTGGGCATGATCGCCCACGAAACGCCGCCCGCCAGCGGGGTGCAAGCGCACAGAATCCGGGGTTGACCGGGCGATGACCCGTCGTAGCGTGACCAATTCCTTCAAGCCCAACGATCCTTTTTACATCGTGAACGTCCAACTAGACACCATCTCCGATACCCGCAAAAACCTCGTCGTGACGCTCGACAAGAGCGAGGTCGAGGCCGAGCACCAGGCCGTCGTCGCCGAGTTCACCAAACTCGCCCGCCTGCCCGGTTTCCGCCCCGGCAAGGCCCCCGCCGCGATGGTGATCAAGCGCTACGCCAAGGACATCACGGAGGAGTTCAAGCAGAAGGTCATGGCCAAGGCCTACCGCGAGGGTCTCGAGCAGCAGAAGCTGGACGTCCTCAACATCGTCAAGGTCGAGCCCGGCACCATCGAGCCCGGGATCTCGGCCGCCATCACGCTGACGGTGGACGTTCGCCCGGAATTCAAACTGCCGGCCTACACCGGCCTGCCGACGACGGTCGCCTCGACCGAGGCTTCCGATGAGGAGGTCGACAAGGTCATCGAGGGCCTGCGCAGCGAGCGCGCCGAGTTCAAGGTGGCCGAGCGCGCCGCCCAGAAGGGCGATTACGTGAAGCTGTCCTACGAGGGCGCGATCGACGGCAAGCCGGTCGCCGACCTCGTGCCTGACAAGCAGATCTACGGCAAGGTCCCGCAGACCTGGGAAGAGGTCGAGGGCGAGAACGAGGGCGTCATCCCCGGCCTCGGCAAGCAGCTCGCCGGGCTCAAGACGGGCGACAAGAAGAGCGTCACCATCACTTTCCCGGCCGAGTTCCCCGCCGCCCCGGCGCTGGCCGGCAAGTCGGCGGCCTACGCCGTCGAGATCCAGGAGATCCGCGAGCGTGTTCTCCCGGCCATGGACGAGGCCTTCTTCAAGGCCAACCAGGTCGACAACCTCGATGCGCTGAAGAGCAGCGTCCGCAGCAATCTCAAGCTTCAGAAGGAATACCAGAACCGCGGCGAGCAGCGCCGCCAGGTCACCGAGGCATTGGCCGCGGCGGTTGATTTCGGCGTGCCGGAGTCGCTCGTCGAGAGCGAGACCCAGAGCGTGCTCCGCCAGTTCATCGAGGAGAACATGCGCCGCGGGGTGACCCAGGAGCAGTTCGAGAAGGACAAGAAGGAGCTCTTCGAGAGCGCCAAGAAGGCGGCGACCAAGCGCGTCAAGCTTCAGCTCATCCTCGCGAAGATCGCCGAGGCCGAGAAGATCCAGGTCGCGGAGAAGGACATCGACAGTTTCATCTACCGCGAGGCTATGCGCTCGAACCAGAAGCCCGACAAGCTCGCGCGCGACCTGGCGAAAAACCGCGATGCCCTGCGCTCGGTGCAGCAATCCATCATCTTCGACAAGGCGGTTGATTTCCTCGTTTCCAAGGCTACGGTATCCGACCAGAAACCGCAGGCCTAACCTCCAAGGAAATCATCGTGAGTTACTACGTCCCCATCGTTCTCGAAAACACCGGCCGCGGCGAGCGGTCGATGGACATCTATTCGCG
The DNA here is from genome assembly GCA_019634615.1 of Opitutaceae bacterium. Classification (GTDB taxonomy): domain Bacteria; phylum Verrucomicrobiota; class Verrucomicrobiia; order Opitutales; family Opitutaceae; genus UBA2377. The sequence continues at coordinate 89,952 of JAHCAZ010000007.1, read as the reverse complement.
TCTGCTCAAGGACCGCATCATCTTCATCGGCACGCCGATCGACGACATGGTGGCGAACCTGGTCATCGCGCAGATGTTCTTCCTGCAGATGGAGGACCCGAAGAAGGACATCCAGGTTTACATTAACTCACCCGGCGGCGTCGTGACCGGTGGCATGGCCATTTATGACACGATGAACTTCCTGCAGTGTGACGTGGCCACCTACTGCATCGGCCAGGCCGCGAGCATGGCCACCGTCCTCCTGGCGGCCGGTACCAAGGGCAAGCGCTTCGCGCTCCCGAACAGCCGCGTCATGATTCACCAGCCGTCGGGCGGCGCCGGCGGCCAGGCCGCCGATATCGCCATCGCGGCCAAGGAGATCCTGCGCTGGCGCCGGACCCTCAACGAGGTCATTGCCAAGCACACCGGCAAGACCGCCGAGCAGGTCGAGAAGGACTCCGACCGCGACTATTACATGAGCGCCACCGAGGCGAAGGCCTACGGCATCGTCGACCACGTGGTGGACTCGACCCGCACGGCCCAGTCCCTGACGGGCGTGACCGCGGCCTAAGGACCGTCCGGTCCAAATCTCCCTCGACAATTACCGCCCGGCGCGGCGTTCTATACCCATGGCCAAATCGTCCCGCATGACCCTCTGCTCCTTCTGCGGCAAATCGCAGGCGGAGGTCAAAAAGATCATCGCCGGCCCCGGGGTGTACATCTGCGACTCCTGCGTCAACGTCTGCAAGACGATCATCGACCGCGAGGTCAAGGCCACGGCCACCGAGACCAAGCCGGCCTTCCGCCTGATCAAGCCCTCCGAGATCAAGCGCACGCTCGACGATTTCGTGATCGGCCAGGACCACGCCAAGAAGGTCCTCTCGGTCGCGGTCTACAACCACTACAAGCGCCTGAACTTCCTCGCCCGCCAGTCCGGCAAGGATGGCGCGGCGCTCGCCCCCGAGTTCAGCGAGGTCGAGGTCGAGAAGAGCAACATCCTGCTCCTCGGTCCCACCGGTTCGGGCAAGACGCTGCTCGCCCGCACGCTGGCCAAGATCCTCGACGTGCCCTTCGCCATCTCCGACGCCACGACGCTGACCGAGGCCGGCTACGTGGGTGAGGACGTCGAGAACGTCGTCCTGCGCCTGCTCCAGAACGCCAACTACGACGTCAAACGCGCCGAGTGCGGCATCATCTACATCGACGAGATCGACAAGATCGGCCGCAAGACCGAGAACGTCTCGATCACCCGTGACGTCTCCGGCGAAGGCGTGCAGCAGGCGCTGCTCAAGATCCTCGAGGGCACCGTGTGCAACGTTCCCCCGCAGGGCGGCCGGAAGCACCCGAACCAGGAGTACGTGCAGATCAACACGTCGAACATCCTCTTCATTTGTGGCGGCGCGTTCGTCGGTCTCGACGGCATCATCCAGCGCCGCATGGGCCAGCGCAGCCTCGGCTTCGCCTCCATCAAGGCCCAGCAGGAGCAGAATTTGGCGCCCGAGCAGATGATGAAGGCGATTGCGCCCGAGGATCTCATCCGCTTCGGCATGATCCCGGAGTTCATCGGGCGGCTGCCGGTCGTCTCGGTGCTCGATCAGCTGCAGATCGCCGACCTCGAGAAGATTCTCCTGCGGACGAAGAACGCGATGGTGAAGCAGTACTCCAAGCTGTTCGCCATGGACGGCGTGCGTCTCCGGTTCACGCCCGATGCCGTCAAGGCCATCGCCCAGAAGGCGATCGAGCTCAAGACCGGCGCCCGCGCCCTGCGCTCGATCATGGAAAACCTCATGCTCGAGGTCATGTACGACCTGCCGCAGCGCGACGACGTCACTGAAGTCGTGATCGACGCCGCCGCCGTGGCGGGCCGCCGCCGCCCGCAGCTTCGCCGCAACGGGAAGAGCGACAGCAAGCAGAACGCGGCCTGAAGCGGTCAGGGGCACACCGCACGTGCGCCCTCCATGTCACCAGTGGGCGTAGTCGCCCTTGTCCAGGGACTTCGCGAAGGCCACCAGCAGCTTCACGCAGCGTTCCACGTCCTCGAGATCCACGAGCTCGCTCGGGGTGTGCATGTACCGCAACGGGATGCTGATGAGGCCGGTGGCGACACCGCCGCGGGCCATCTGGATGGCGCGGGCGTCGGTGCCGGTCGGCCGCGGGTCGGCCTCGAGCTGGAAGGGCACCTTGGCCGCCTTGGCGGCCGCCAGCAGGCGCTGGTAGATCTTGGGGTTGATGTTCGGCCCGCGGCAGATGATCGGCCCGCCGCCGAGCTTGGTCTCGCCGAACTTGCGGTTGTCGCAGTCGGGATGGTCCGTCGCATGCCCGACGTCGATCGCGATGGCGATGTGGGGATTGACGATGTACGTGGACGTCGTGGCGCCGCGGGTGCCGATCTCCTCCTGCGAGGTGGCGACGCTCACGACCTTCGCCGCGAGCTTCTTCCGGTCCTGGGCGAGGCGGATCAGCGTCTCGCCGACGATGTACGCGCCGACCTTGTTGTCGAAGGCGCGGGCGGTGCCGATGCTGCCGTTGATGAGCTCGAGCTCGTGATCGTAGGTCGCGACGTCGCCGATGGCCACGCGGGCGAGGGCGTCCTTCTTCGACTTGGCGCCGATATCGATCCAGATCTCGTGGATCTCCGGCACCTTCTTGCGATCCGACTCGTCCATGAGGTGCACGGCGCGCTTGCCGGTCACGCCCTTCACCGGGCCCTTCGCCGTCTGGATGATCACGCGCCGGCCCGAGATGACCGTGCGGTCGTGGCCGCCGATGGTGGCGAAGTAGAGATAGCCCTCCTTGTTGACGTAGGTGATGAGCAGGCCGAGCTCGTCCATGTGGCCGGCGAGCATGAGCACCGGGTCGCCGGCGGGGTTGAGCGTGGCGAGGCGATTGCCGAGCGCGTCGTTGGCGTAGGCGTCGGCCGCGGGTTTGACGTGCCGGTCGAACACGGCCTGGGCTTCCGCCTCATAGCCGGAGGGGGAGCGGGCATGGAGGAGCTCGGCGAGGAAGGCGGGGACTTGGTATTGAGGCATGGATTTAGTCTCGCCCAATGGCCGGCGGGCGCAAAGCGTTTTTGCGCATGACCATCTATCCCGCCATCGACATCAAGGGGGGCCGTTGCGTGCGGCTGACGCAGGGGCGCGCGGACCAGGAGACCGTGTATGCGGAGAAACCCGGCGCGGTCGCGGAGCTGTTCCGCGCGGCCGGGAGCGCCTGGGTGCACGTGGTGGACCTCGACGGCGCGTTCGGCGGTTCACCTGCCAACCTGTCGGCGGTGGAGGCCATCGTTGGTGCCGGCATGAAGGTGCAGCTCGGCGGCGGCCTGCGCACGCGCGACGCCGTGGCGAAGGTGCTGGCGGCCGGGGTCAGCCGGGCGGTCATCGGCACGCGTGCGGCGGAGAGCGAGGATTTCGTGCGGCAGCTCGTGGGCGAATTCGGGGACCGGATCGCCGTCGGCATCGACGCCAAGGAGGGCAAGGTGGCCGTCAAGGGCTGGGTCGACACGACCGCGCTTGGCGCGGTGACGCTCGCGCAGCGCATGGACGCCATCGGCGTGGCCACGGTCATCTACACGGACATCGGCACCGACGGCATGCTCACCGGCCCGAACTTCGGCGCCCAGGAGGCGATGCTCAAGGCGGTGAAGGCCCGGGTGATCGCCAGCGGCGGTGTCAGCCGGCGCGAGGACGTGGTCAAGCTCGCGGAGCTCGCGCGCCGTTACGCCAATCTGGATGGGGTGATCGTCGGCAAGGCCCTTTACGAGGGCCGGGTCAACCTGCCGGATCTGCTGACGATCGCGCGGGGACCGGCGGGGCGCTAGGCGCCCTTGATCTTATCCGCGATCTCCTCGAGGGGATAGGTCACGATCTCCGCGAGCGTGGGGTGGTACCACGGGGCGCGGAGGAGGTCGAAGACGGTCGCCTTCATGGCCAGCGGCCCGGTGAAGGCGTGGATCAGCTCGCCGGCGTCCTTGCCGGCGATCTCGGCCCCGAGGATGCGGCCGCGCTTCGGCTCGGCGATGACCTTCACGTAGCCGTAGTTGGCCTCCATGAGGATGGACTTGCCGTGGTCGTTGAAGGGATAGCTGGCGGTCAGGTAGGGCTTGCCGCGCTCGTCGAGATCGCGCTCGAGCAGCCCGATGGTGGCCAGCTGCGGGTCGGTGAAGACCACATTGAGCAGGAGGGAATAGTCGACGGGCTTGAGGCCCTTCACGCCGGCGGCGTGGCGGGCGGCGAGCTCGGCCTGCTGGATGGCGACGTGGACGATCTCGTGCGGCCCGCTGCAATCGCCGGCGGCATAGATGTGCGGGGCGGAGGTCTGCTGCCACCGGTTGATCACGATCTGCCCGTCGGCGCGGGTCGCTACGCCTGCGGCGTTTAGGTTGAGGCCGGCGGTGTTGGGTTCGCGGCCGAGGGCGTTGAACAGGTGCGCGGCGGTGCGGGTGACGACCCGGCCGTCGTGCTCGAAGGTGACCTTGACGCCCTTGCCGGAGCGGGCGACCTCGCGGATGCGGGTGCCGGCGAAGAGTTCGATGCCGTCGTCAACCAGGGCCTTCTGGACGACGGTCGAGGCCTCGTCCGAGTGATCGCGCAGGATGTGCTGGCTGCGCTGCACCAGTGTGACCTTGGCGCCGATCCGGACGAGGAACTGCGCCAGTTCGCAGGCGACGATGCCGCCGCCGAGGACGATCACGCTCTTGGGGATGAAATCGAGGTCGAGCACGTCGTCGCTGGACCAGAACGGGGTCTCCTTGAGGCCGGGCACGGGTGGCACGCTGACCTTCGACCCCGTGCCGATGAGAAAATGCCGGGCGCGCAGTTTCCGGCCGTCGCTGAGCGCGAGGGTGTGGGGATCGACAAACCGGGCGTGGGCGCGGAACAGCCTGAACTTGCCGGAGTGCAGCGCCTGGTCGCGGTAGCTGGCGAAGTCGGCGATGATGCGGCGCTTGCGGGCCTGCATGGCCCTCATGTCGGCCTTGGCCGAGGGGATGCGCAGCCCGAAGGTCCTGGCCTTCCCGGCGAGGTGCAGGACCTCGGCCATGTAAAGGAGGGTCTTCGAGGGCATGCACCCGCGCAGGATGCAGAGCCCGCCCAGTTGGCGCGCTCCGTCGACGACCGCCGTGCGGAGCCCGAGCCCGGCAGCGACGCGGGCCGCGTTGAACCCGGCGCTGCCGCCGCCGATGGCGATGAAGTCGAAGAGGGATGGTCGTGAGTTCAAGGATTTGGCCAGCATCGCGTGCTCATTTTGATCAGAAATTGCGCAGCCACAACGCCATGCCGGCCTTTTCTTGCACTCGTTTGTATTGGTGCAGGCTGGCGCCGTCGAATGCGGTGGTGACGTCTGCCGGCAGCAGCAGCGAAGCAAAGTACTGGCTTCGAATCAGCCCGCCGATGCCGTCGTCGCGAAAGAGCCGGCCGCGCTTGCGGTCGGCGGCGTACTCAAAGGCGGTGAGGTAGGTCGGTGCGCCGGGTTGCAGCCACGGCAGGTTCAGCAACTGGTCCTCGGAGTAACGCGGAACCGGGGCGTCGCGCCACAGCGTCCAACGCTCGGACGTGACCGTGGCCTGTTGACGGAGGTATCGGGCACCCTGCGCGGTGGCACCGATACTGAGGGCGGCAATGCCGATGAGCGTGGCGTATTGCAGCGGCCTGCCGGAGGAACAAGCTTGGAGCGAGATTGCCAGGAGGCTGAGCATCAGGGCAGTCGTGAAGTAATAGTTGGACGCAGCCCCGACCTTCGCGCTGAAGGCGAACGAAAGCGCGAGCGAGCAGGGCAAGCCGATGAGTGAGAATTGACGCACGTCGGCCCAGAGGTCGCCCGCTGGGGTCGGGTCTTGCCGCCAGCCGGCGAAGATCGGCAGGAGGAGGACCGGAATCAGCTTCAGGACTGCGTTCTGCAGGTTGGCCCAGGCATAATGCACGGAGAATGACCCGGATCCGATCGTTTCGCTCACGCCCCGGAGGTAGGCGTCGTCCATCAACACAAGCGTGAGGACGCAGCCACCACCCATGGTGGCAAAAAGCCCGGCGGCGCAGCCCCAACGGCGGTGGCTGGCCAGGAAGAGCCCGCACACCGCCAAGCCCTGCACGTAGTTTTGCTTGAACGCCCAGGCGGCATAGAATGCCAGGCCCGCGACCACCGCCACGAAGATGGCGTGACGCCGGTGTCCAACGAGCACGATAACGATGCCGATGGTCTCGCAGGCAAAGGCCCAGACATCCGGACGGGCGGTCACCATCCACCAGCCGACCATCGGCCCGGCGAATGCATAGGTCGCGACGGCCCAAAGGTCGGGGCGCGACCAGCGCTGGCGCGAATTGCACGCCAACGCCGTGAGCCCGACCAAGGCCGCGATTCCAAGCGCAACCCCGGCAACTGAAAGATACCGGGCGGCGCGGACGGCGGCCGGTTCATCCCCGGGGCTGGCGGTTACGACCTGCCAACGGGAATAGGAGAAGTAAAACAGCCAGTTGAAATAGGCCGCGGCGAATGGCGGTTCACTGGATTCGACATATAGCGCCTGCCCATGACGCACCCGCCAGAGCGAGTAGAGACTTTCCTCCTCGCAACCCGAAGTGGCCTGCACGCCAGGCGGCGTTTCTGTCAGGCGGTTTGCCTCAACCACGCGCCAGCCGACGCTGGCCAGGACGGCGGCAAGGGCTATCCACGCGACGAGGGTATAGCGACGACTCATCTCCCCGGATGCATCCTCAGCGACCCTTGCCAAAAAGCATGATGTGAACCGTCTTCAACACGATGGCCGCATCGAGCATGAATGAAAAATGCCGGATGTAATACAGGTCGTATTCGAGCTTGCGGATCGTGTCCTCGAGGTTGGCGCCGTAGGGGTAATTCACCTGGGCCCAGCCGGTGATGCCGGGCTTCACCAGGTGGCGATAGTGATAGCTGGGAATCTTGCTTTCATAGTCGTCCACCAGCACGTCCCACTCGGCCCGGGGACCGATGAGGCTCATGTCGCCCTTGAGCACGTTCCAGAGCTGGGGGAACTCGTCCAGCCGGCTGGCCCGGAGGAAACGCCCGACCCGGGTGATGCGCCGGTCGCCGGGCTGGGTGTAGCGGTCGCCCACGGCGGTCCGTACCCGCATGGTGCGCAGCTTGACGATGCGGAATGGCAAGCGATTGCGCCCGATGCGGGTCTGCGTGAAAAACACCGGGCCGCGGTCCTCGATCCAGATCGCGAGCATGGCCAACAGCATCGGGAGGGCGGCCAGCAGGAGGCCGACAACGGAAAGGAACACGTCGCTCAGGCGCTTGGCGCGCTCGAACAACGGTTCCCGCGCGATCTGGAAGCCGTCCTGGAACAGCCAGGACTGGTTCAGGCGGTAGAGAGGGATCTTCCGCCAGTAGACCTGGTGAAAGAGCTCGAGCGTGTAGGTGGACACGCCGTTGAAATAGAGGCGGATCAGGTGCTGCGAGATTTCCGCCGGCAGTTCGCGGCTGGATTCCCGGATCACGATCGCCTCGGGCGTGATCTCCTGCCGGTCGATCTTGTCGAGGACCGATTCGAAGGTCGCGATCTCGGTCGCGGAAAACGGGTTGGACGTGCTGCTCGCGAAGTTGGCGTAAAGCACCGGCTGCGTGAATCCCATCTTCGCGCATTCCTCCTTGAACTCGTCGCAGCTCACCTGGTCGCCGACAAAGATCAGCGTGCGGCTGCCGTGGAACCGCAGTCGGGTCAGGTAGTGGCTTCGCCGATAGACCAACGTCACCGGCATCAACAGCACGAAGCTCAGGGCGACGACCGCGCGGCTTTGCTGGAGGGTGTAGCCCGAGGGTATGAACACGAAGGTGATCAGGAGGGAGCAGAGCATCGCGGCCAAGAGCCCGAGCAGATGCTGGCTCGTGTAGTCGGTGCCCAGCATGTCGGTCCGCGCCTTGTATCCATCGATCAGGTATAAGGCGGTCACCATCAGCACGAACGGCACGAACAGCGGCAGGACGACGACCGCGTCCGGCTGGACGATGCCGCGCAGCCACCCGATCAGGTTAAAGGCCACGAACAGGGCAACCGCATCGTACGCGAGGAGCCGGACAGAGGTGTAGCGGAACGATTTCAAGAAGAGGGGATTGGATGTGATCCGGTGCCCGGATCCGACGATGGCGAGTCGAGGAGGTTTTTCCAGCCGATTGCCGTGCCGATGAATCCCGGCTGCGACTGGTGGTACGCCAGCGCGTGCTGACCGATGGATTGGGGCAGTTCCGGATGGGCCCGCCAGGCTCGCAAGAGGGTGACCATGGCCGCGATGTCACCACCGGTGAAGGCGCCGCCAAGGTTGTGGTCGGCGATCAGGCGGGCGATCTCCGATTGCGCCGGCCCGATGAACAGCATCGGTCGGCCGACCGCGGCGATGCCGTAGAACTTGCTAGGGAAAACCAGGTCTTCACAGCCATCCCGCAGGGTGACGCAGTGGACGTCGGCGACACCAAGGGTCAGGCCCAGCTTGTCGCGAGGTTGCGGTGGCTGGAAGATGACATTGCCCAGGCGACGCTCGTGGACCGCGGCCTGGAGCCGGGCGAACTGGGCGCCGTGACCGATGATGAGCAGGCAAAATGCCGGGTCCGATTGGAGTGCCGCGGCGACATCGAGCAGGGGTTCCAAGGCATGGACGCGCCCGAGGTTGCCCGAGTAACAGAGCACGAACTTCCCATCGAGGCCCCAGTCCTGACGTCGCCTGGCGATGGCGGCGGGCGTGGCTGGCCTGAGCCCGCGCGGAGCCCAGTTCGGATGGACACGCAGCCGGCCTGGGGCGACGCCGTGGGCCCGCACGAATCCCGCCATGTCCGCGCCGAGGACGACAACCCCGGCGGCGAGCCGCCACTCACGGTTGCGTAGCTTCCGGATGGGGCCCAAGCCGCGCCAACCATTCAGGCGTTCGGGCAGCTCCGGATAGATGTCCTGCACCCAGTGAAAGATGACGGCTCCCCGCCGCCGGGCGATCGGGCCGGCGAGCAGGGGAAGGAGCGGGGGGTCGGTCATGAGCACCAACTGGTCGCCCTTCTGGACAAGGCGGGAAAGCTCCCAGCAGGCGCCCAGCCCGAAGCGGACCCAGGCGAGGAGCTTTCGGAGTGCGCCGCGCTCGTTCCCGCGGCCGGCCACGCGCCGTATCATCACGCCGTTGCGCACCTCATCGCGCGGCGAATCACTCGCGCCACTTGCCAGGATAAGGACCTCGCGCCCGGTTTCAGCGAGGTTTTCTGCCAGGTCGGTCAGCAACTGGCCGGTGGCGGGCTCGTCCGGCCAATAGAAGCGATTAACGAAGATCAACCGGCGCGGCCTCATGGCGTGGTCGCGCGCAGGCGACGGATCTCCCGTTGGACATCGGCCTCGTAGCGGGCGAGTATCCGGCAGTAGGCCCATCCGGCGCGGCCGTCGAGGAAACCGCCGCGCAGGCAATACTGGTAGATGAGCCGAAGCGGACCCCGGAACGGCAGATGCTGGCTGAGTTCCTTGAGGGCGCGCCGCCGCCGCAGGGTCTCGCGGCCGGCCAGTTCCCCGAGCAAGGTCGTCACCGGGCGCCGGTTCCGCATGAAGGCAGCGGCCTCGGCCCGGGCGTAACGCGCGTGCTTCGCGATCATCTCCGACTCCGGCTGGGCCGAGAGATCGTGCAGGTAGGAGTGACGCAGGTGGGCCATCCGCAGGCCCGGCGCCTCGCGCTGGCCGTGGCCAGCCTGCACGAAACGGAACCGCTGGACGTGGACGAAGCGGGCCTGGTACGCGGGGAAATCCGTGCAATGGGGAATCCAGCGCCCGCGGAAGATCATCTTCGGCGCAATGTAGCAGCCATCGGACGTCTCGGCCGCGGCGGAGGCGGCAAAGGCCGCACACTCGGCGTGCAGCTGCGGGGTCAGGCACTCGTCGGCATCAAGATGGAGGACCCAAGCGTGCCGGAAGGGAATGTCCGTGTGCGCATGGTTGCGCTGCTGCGCAAAATCCCGGAAGGGGTTGGTGAACACCCGCGCACCGGCGTCGCGCGCGATCGCGGCGGTTCGATCCGTCGAGCCGGAGTCCAGCACCACGATGTCGTCGCACGCGGCGATGCTGGCAAGGCACTTGGGCAGGTTGGCCTCCTCGTTCAGGGTCAGGATGACGATCGAGTACATGCTCAGCGCCTGGTTCCGGTCATGGTCTCGGCGTCATGGCGCCGGCCAAGGCGGAGACCGGCAAAGAATACGATCCAGAATGAGATGGCCACCGCGCCGTTCGCGAACGGGAGCTCGATCACCGCATACAGGCAGACCAGCGTGCAGCCGAGCAGGAGGTATCCCGGCAATGGTGACAGGCCCGATCGCCTGAGCTGGCCCAGCAGCGGTACCAGCCCCATCAGGACCAGGAGCCCGGTCCCCGCGAAACCGGTCTCGGCGACCGATTGCAGCCAGTCGGAATGCGCCTCGGCATAGCTGCTCTCGTACTGCCGGTTCGGTTGCAGGGGCCGCGGTCGCATCAGGAAAAACGTGCTGTCAAAGCTCTCGAGACCCCAGCCGAAAACCGGCTTGCGCATGGCCAGCGTCCACACGTCGCGATACAAGTCCATCCGGCCCTCCCAAAGCGACTGCTTGCCGACGAGGACGTTGCGCGTTTCCACGTAGCGCTCGTTGATCGAGCGCTGCGCCAGCCACCCGATGGCGCCCACGGCGATCGCGACCACGAGCAGGATCGCCGCGATGGGCGGCCAGATCGGTTTCCCGTGGTCCTGCCATGCCGCCTTGACGCGCGTCAGGGCGTGGATGGTCGCCACCGTCATGATGCAGGCGGCGAGCAGGGTTGCCGCGCGCGACGCGCTCAGTGGAGCCGTGGCGGCGAGCAGCAGCAGGGCGACCAGCAGGAGGCTGAACGGCGAGTGCCAGAGATCGCGCCCGGATGCGCGCCCGGCCTGGTGGAAAAGCAGGCCGCTGCCGACGCCCAGCCAGAGGGTCATGAACGCTCCCCAGTGGTTGTTGTAGATGAAGGTGCCGAAATAGCGGGTGTTGGGCGAAGCCGCCGCGCCGAAATAGTAGCCCGCCCCGAGCAGCTTCTGCATGCTGCCGAACACCGCGAGCAGGAGGCAATTGACGACGCCGGCGAAGAGCAGCTGCCGCAGCTGCCGCCGGTGCCGCGGCACGAGGAGCAGGTTGAACGCGGCGAGGTAGGCGCCGGCGTAGAACCAGAGCTCGCGGAGCGTCTTGGCCGGATCCACGCAACTGGGGAGGTTGGGCCAGCGGGCGCCCACGTTCACGAGGACCGGGCTGCCCTCCGCCGTCATCGGGCGGAAGCTCGGGTTCAGGGCACTCAGGCCGACGAGCGCCACCATGCCCACCCACGGGAGCAGCCACCAGATCCTCCGGCGCGCGACCCGGCCCATCTCGCCATGCTGCCAGACGGCAAGCACCGCGCTCGGCAGGCTGAGCGAGGCCCAAAGCGCCAGGGCCGTGCGCATCCACCAGATGTTCCCGCCGAAGACCCAGGGCGAAGCGACGAGCAGCACGCCGACGTGGAGCAGTGTTGCCCGCTCGATGGGGGCTGGCGCATCGGACCTTGATGGGGATGCAGTCATTGCGGTGCTCCGCGCAGCCGCTCGTAGAATGCGACGAGGACGGCGGCGGACTTCTCCCACGTGAACTCGGCCTCCATCCAGGCCCGCCCGGCCCTGCCGCTGGCGGCCAGCGCTTCCGGCGGGCACGCGAGCATCTGCCTCAAGGCCGCCGCGTAGTCCGCCCAGGGCACGCATTGCCCCGCGCCGTGGGCCGCGAGGCCGCGCCAGGGCGTGCCGTCGGTCGTCAAGACCGGAAGCCCGTGGGCCAAGGCCTCGGCGATCGTGAGGCCAAAGTTCTCGGAATGGGATGGCAGGAGGAAGAGCGAGGCGGCGGCGTAGGGTGCCGGAGCATCGGTGCCGTCGCGGACCACCACCCGGCCGGCGGCCTGGCACTGCCTCACATAGCGTTCGAGGTCCGCGACGCTGTAGGCCTCGGGGATGCCCACCAGCAGGAGCACCCAACCCGTTGGCGCCTTCGCCGCCCAGAGCTCGATGAGTTCTAGGATCCGCTTCTTGGGGTGGAAGCGCGAATAGAACAGTGCGACCCGCTGCCCGGCGATCTCGGGGCAGGACTCAAGCCAGTGCCGCCGGGCCGCGGCCAGACTCGTTTCCGAGGGAAGGTCGATGCCGTTGGGCGACACGGCGATGGGTTGGGCGAAACCGCGGTTACGGATGTCGCTGGCCTCCTCGTTGCTGGTGGCGTGCCAGCCGGCGCAGCCCTGGAGCGCTCCCGGGTGGATGACTTGCCCCGCGACGTATTTGCGCGCACGGCGGTAACGCCAGGCCCAGTCGGTCATCATGCCGCGGGGCGAGATCACGAGCGGGGACCCGACTCTTCGCGCGGCCTGGGCCGCATAATGCAGGGGTCGCAGCCAAAGCCCGTGGTTGTGAATGACGTCGTACGGCGCATCGTCGAGGTGGCGCGCCAGGTCCGGGGCGGTGGCGAGGGACTGGGGCCAGCGGCGGGGAAAGCGGTGCACCAACAGGCGCGGGGCGGGTTGCTCGCTGCGGCTGACGCCGGGTTCGGTCGTCAGCAACGCGACGTCATGCCCGAGCCGGGCCAGGCCGTGCGCGAGGCCGAGGACCGAACGCGAAGGCCCGCCGTGGCGGGCCTCGAGACTGGCGACGATCTGGGCGATCCTCATTGGGGATCGGGGCGTGGCTTCAGGGGTTTGCAGGGGTGGCCGGCGCAGACCATCCGGGCGGGCTGGTCCTTGACGACGACGGAGCGGGCGCCGATGACCGCGAGTTCGCCGATCGTGACGCCGGGACCGACAAAGACATCGGCGCCAAGCCAGGAATTTCGCCCGAGGGTGATCGGGCGCGCGACCAGGGGCATGCTCCACTGGCGATAATCGTGCGTGCCGGCGCAGAGGTGGCAGTTCTGACTGACGTTGGCGCCGTACTCGAAGGTTATGGGCGCGAGATTATAGATGCGGACGTGGCGCCCAATCATGGCCCTTGGCTCGAGGCGCAGGCGCCAAGGGAAGGTGATCCTGGCCGAAGGAAAAACCACGACCTGTCCCGGGTGCGAAATTCCGGCGCCAAAAAGCCGAAGCAGGCGGGCGCGGAAGCCATGCCAGGGCCGCGGACTCCAACGGAACACCGTACTCTCGACGAGGGCCCAAACCCAGCGTAGCGCCACTTCACCGCGCGGGTAAGGCGTGACGCAGTTCTGTCCCAAGTATGGCGTTTCGTGCGCGCCCATGCTCTCTCGGTTATCGTCGGGTGCCGGAGGCGGTCAACCGTGCAAATCTGTCCAGCAGCAACCGGGCGGTCTGCGCGTAATCGAATCTCCGGGCGGTAGCTTGGGCCTCCTGCGCCGCGCGGCGCCGCAAGGCGGGGTCATCGAGGAGGCGGTGAAGGATCCCGGCCAGCTCCGAGCGGGCGGACGCCTTTGTCTGGTCGAACTGGTAACCGTTGATCCCGGGTGCGATGAGGTCGCGGTAGCAGTCGAGCTGCGAGACGACCGGGACGGAACCGGCAGCCATGGCCTCGATCGGCGCGATGCTGAGGCCCTCGCCTTGGGCGGCCAGGCTGGGATAGCAAAACACGTCGGTTTCACCGTAGATCCGGGCCAAGGCGGCGGCGTCGAACACCGGCGGCACGACCTCCAGCCGGTCGCCAAGGGCCGATTGGTAGTTCCGGATGAGCCCGTCGCGGTACGCGGGCCCACCGCCGCCCTGGGCGACGTCCACCGGCCCAACCAGTCTGACGCGCCAGTGCGGCAGGCCGGGATCCTTGGCCAGCATGACTGCCGCGTCGAGAAGCTGCTCGAGGCCTTTTTCCGGATGGATGCGACCGACGTAGGCGATCGTGAGCGGGCGACCGGCGTCACCCTGCACGGCAGCGGCGGCGTGGAGATGCCAATCGATCGGGTTCGGGAACTGGAAGATCCGGTCCGCCAGATCCTGGTTCTCGGCCCGGGCCTTGTTCGCCACGGCCGTGCTGGTCGCGAGGACAAGGTCCACGCCACCATAAAATCGTCCCTGTCCTTTTGGCATGCGTCCGAGTACGACCGCCACCCGGCCCGCGGCCGGTCGGATGAAGCGGAGAAATACCGGGAGCAGGACAGTGTTGCAGACGACGATGTCACCGGTTGGCAGGACGGGCAGGACGCGGCAGCCCCAGAGAAAGTCCAGGAGCAGGTTCAGCGGCAGCCACCGAGTGTGGCGGATGCCTCCGACGCGCCGATGTTCCAGGCGGCCGTGCCGCTCGCGCGCAGGCAATCCGGGCCAGCGGCGGGAGATGATAGTCACATCGTGCCCGTCGGCCGCCATCAATTCGCCAAGGCGGAGCCAGATCTTTTCCGTGGCCCCGCCGGCCAGGGGCGGCACCGGCAGGAAGAAACCCATGACGATCGTGACCTTCATCTGCAGGCGGCGGCGAGCGCGCGGAGCAGGCCTGCCGTGGCCTGCGGGTAGGTGTACTGCGAGACGCGGGCGATGACCCGCAGCCGGCGCCCGGCGGCATCAACGGGCAGTTCGCGCAACGCCCGGCCCAGCGCGGTCGCCAGGGCGCCGGGTTGAGCCGCTGGGAATACCCAGCCGGTTTCCCCGTCGGAAACTAGGTCGCGCTGACAGCCCACGCGGTCGCTGACGAGGCATGGCACGCCGAGGTGCATGGCCTCGTTCACCGCGAGTCCCCAGGTCTCGTATAGGCCACGCGAGGGCAGCACGAAAAGCTCGGCGAGGGCGTAGCGGGCCGGCATCTCACTCTGGTTGGCAAACGGCATGAAGCGGACAATGCATCCCGGATGGGCTGCGGCACGAGCCTCGAGTTCGGCGCGCTGCTCTCCGTCGCCCACAAAGACCAGCGCGGCATCCCGGGGCGCAAGGGCGATGAATGCCTCCAGAAGACCCAGCGGCTGCTTGGCGGGCAGGAATTTGCCGGCAAACAGCACGACCCGGCGGTCCCCGAGATCGAGTTGTTGCCGCAGCGCGGCGGCGTCGCGCTCGACGAGCGGCGTGCGCGCGAAGCGCGCGGCATCGACGCAATGTGGCGCGAAATGCAGCCTGGCCTCCGGTACCCCGAGGGCGCGGAAATAGTCGCGGTTGGCGAGTCCGGTATAGGTGACGGCGGCGCAACGCGCGAAGAGCCGCGACAGCAGGACGCGCCTCGGCCATGACGGTCTCGGGCGCCCCAGGAGGTGGGAGTCGCCGCGGAAGATCAATGGGGCCGGCCGGCGGAGGAACAGGGAAAGATGGGTCCGGTAGGCGTAGCCAAAGACGAGGATGGCGTCGGGCGCGAAGGCCCGCAGCCTCGAGCCAAGCGCCGGGTTGTGCAGCCCGCGAAAATGATGGGTCCCCGGGTTGCGGCTGAGGTTGGGGATGAACTCGTGCGCATAACCGGAAAGAAGGTCGGTGTCCCAGCGGATGCTGCGTCCGAACTGGCGGTCGATGCGATCGGCGACGCCGAAATCCCAGAGATAGAAGACGCGGAGCTCCAGGTTCGGCACGGCCGCGATCTGCCGGAACCACGGACTGTAGTACTGGGTGGGATGGGAGATCACGACCGCGAGGCGGCGCGGCGATCCCGGAGCAGAGGCGGGTGGGTTCATGGGCTGGGATCCGCCAGGTGGCTGCTGGGCACGGCGGAGATCACCGAACCGTCCGGTGGCGGCAGCGCGGAACCGTATACAATTACGGCGGCGGTCCGCGGTCTGACCGAGCGTAGCGTGTGGCCGAGCAGCGTGAAAACGGGCCGGGGCACCGACCGGTTACGCAATGACGCGAGGATCCCGGGATTGGCGATCCACGCCTGGCGCGGACCGAGCTGGGCCGGGTCAGACCATGCCGGGGCGGCGCCGCGGCCCCCGTTCCAATCGAGCGCATGGACGCGACCGGGCGGATTGAAATCGAAGACGTGCCGCAGTGTCGCCGCATCAAAGCCGATCTCAGCGGGCACCGCGGTGGCCAGCCAAGCGGCAACGGCATCCGCACCACTCGACACGCGCGAATCGGCCCAGCGCTGGATGGCCTGCTGGCCGCCGACCCAACCGAGGAGGATGAGCACTGGCGCGAGCGAGAGCCAACGGGGCGTGAACCCGCGCGAGGCGAGCGTCAGGATGCCGATTGCGCAGGTGGCCGTGAGAAAGGTCACGGTGAACTGGGGATAGAGGCAGATCCCGAAAAGCAGAAGTCCCGCGAGAAGGAGGCCCAGAGATCGGAGATGATCGCGCGGGGCCAACGTCCGGCGCCAAGCCAAAGCTAAGGCGGTCCCGCTCAGGACCAGCACCGCTATGTTCGGCCAGATCTCCCAGCCCAAGGTCAGCTGATCCGCGAAGCGCGCCGGGCGCAAGGCCATCGGTGGCTGTACGAACCTGGCATGGGTGTACAGGTCATGGATGAACTCCCGCCAGGCACCCCCGATCGCCCAAAGGAGGAACGCCACGTTGATCGCCAGGGCCGACGCCGCGACGGCGCCGGTTTCCCACGGGTGCCCGGGTCGCAGCGCCGGGTTGGTCCACGCATGCAGGATAAGGGCGACGCTGAAGACCAGGAGGAACGGGTGGGCAAACGGCGCGGCGATGGCGAGCGTGGCACCGGCGAGGCGCGGCACCCAGTGGGCGCCGGGAAGAAGGAGGGCGGCAAGCGCCAGCAGCGGAAGCCCGGTCACCTCGGGCCGGAGGCCCCGGGTAAGCATTACCGCAGCGAATGCGCCCACGCCGAGGAGCGCCGGGCCCACGCCAAGGTGCTGGCGCCGCAGCAGGCGCAGGAGGGCAAGCGACCCGATCGCGCCCAGCGTGCAGGCATAGCCGGTGAACGCGGCTGCCGAGACCCCGAAGCACTTTAGCCAGAGGGCGCAAAGCCAGGGCTGCAGGGGCGGTTGGATGAGGTAGCGCTGCGGGTCGAGCACCGCCAGGTGGCCGATCCAGTCGGCGAGCCAGGGGTTAGCCAGCTGCCCGTGCCGGGCAAGCTCAATGGCGACCCCGGCGAAAAACGTGTCGTCGTGGTGCGAGAGCGGAAAACCGAGTGCCCAAAGCCCGGTCCACGCCATGGCGATGAACGCCGCGGGAAACCAGCCGTCAGTCCTAGGCATTGAAAAAGCGCTTGATGATGAAAGGCACGCCGAGCACGCAGAATGCCGCCTGATAAAGCGACGAGACCCATCCGCTCATCGGTAGCTCCACCTGAATGCTCCACGCCATGAGCAGGATCATGATCAGGCCGCCGTTCGATAGCATGGGCGAGTTCCGGGTCCACATGCTGATGACCTTGTTGAGCGTGCCGATGAGCAAGCCGAGGAGTCCGACGCCCCAGTACCCGAAATTCGCGAAGGCCTCGGCGAAGACCCCGAAGCCGATCGAGGTCGTCTTGGCTGACGACTCGTCCTGCAGGCCGAAGTGGATGCCCAACCTCCGCGTGGTGATCTGCCCGGTCGGCTTGTCGCTCCAGAAGATGCGGGGCACGAACTGCGGCAGGACGTAGCCGTAGGTTTCGCCCGCGAGGAAAGGCAACCCGTTGTCCGTCGTCTCGACGACGAGGCAGATGATCTGGAGCAGGGAGGCGCGATCCAGGAGCTCGCGCCGCTTGGGTGCATCCTCATCGTCGCGCATGGGCGCAATGCCCAGTTCGATCCACTCGGAGAAGAATTCCGGCAGGTCGGTCAAGGCGACGCGTGGCGCCCCCTCCGCCCAATACTTCTCGCGCATCTCGGTCTTGCCATTGTGCAGGACGCTAAGCACGACGAACACGAGCCCGAGCGCGACCCAGGGAATCCGGCGGCCGGCGGAGAGGTAGGCGAGGAAGAAGACGAGCACCGCGGCAATCGCGTTGATCAGGTAAAGGCTGGCCATCAGCAGGAGCGAGCTGATCAGGAGCGCGAAGAGCACATTGAGGCGACGGCGCTGGGAGAGGCCGCCCGAGCCCCACTCCCGTCCCAGGAGGAAGGAGCACGAGGTCGCGATGCCGAAGAACACGGCGCGCAGGATGCTGTCGATCTCCCACGGAATCCATTCGGTGAAACGGCTGACGGCAATATAGGCGGTGTTCAGCCATAACCCGGCTGGCAGCCAGTGGCTGATGTCGCGCGTGAAAAGGACCTCATTCCAGAATAGGGTGCTCCGCTCGCGGGCGAGGGTCTGCTTGAAGGCGAACAGCGCCGTGACTTGGAATAGGACGATCGCTGCGAGCGACTTGAATATCACGGTGTCGCTGAACATGAGGACCGAGCTGTGGTTCGAGATCAGCGGCAGCGCATACGATGGGATGCACGTGAGCATGAAGGCCTCGAACGCCGGGAACTGATACGGCTGCGAGCGAAGCCATGCAATCGCAGGCCACGCGGCAAGGATCACGACGACCAGGGCGAGGGCCAGCTGTTCGAAAGGCAGCGACCAGCCGTTGTAGATGCAGTAAGCGAGGAGCAGGCCGATCGCAGTCAGCGAACTGCGGTAGAGCTGGTGGCGGCCGCTGGCGGCCGACTGGAAAGTGTAGTCCGTCGGATCGCTCATGCGGAAGAAGGTCGGTTGGATGCCGCCGCTTGTTCCAGAAAATCCGCGAGCTGGCCCGTGCGCGCGCGGGCGGAGTGGACGTTTTCGAAAACGTCGGCCCGCCGTGTGGTGCGCCAGGGTTCGCGCGGGTCCGCGATCTCCAAAAGGAACGCGGCAAGGGCGCCGTCGTCGCGCTGCGTCGGATCCAAGAGGCGGGCGAGGCCGAGCTCCGCGCTGGTCAGCGCCGCCGGGGTCCCGGCTCGCGCCACGAGCAGCACCGGACGCTCGGCGAGGAAGGTGCCCGCCAGCTTGGAGGGCGTGTAGCCGGGATCATCGGAGGTCGGGATCACGAGGCCGTCTGCCGCACGCAGGGTCGCCTGCGCCACCGCCCATGGCACCCGGGCCGGCGACTCCTCGACGAGGTCGCCCAGGCCCAGTTCCGTGGCCAGCGGTTGCACCGAGGGACGCGACTGCTCGGCGGCGGCATATGAGGTGCCGACGAAGTGAAGCCGCAGGCGCGACGCCCACGACTGGTCCCGGTCGACCAGACCCCGCACGGCGGTGAGCAGCGCCCGGATGGCCGGTTGCATGATCGGACCGACGGCCCCGACGCTCACCAGGTGAAGGCGCCCTGGCTCTCGCGTGAAGGCCGGTTGGGATGTGCGGCCGGACACCGTTTCCTTGGCGTCGGCACCGAACGGGATGACCGCCTGAGGGCGCTGCGCGAACCAAGCGTAGCGGGCGTGCAGGTTGGCGAGATAGGCAGCCGATACGCTGACAAAGCCGGCGGCTGGCCGGAACGACCTTGGTTCGAGGTGCTTCGCAAGGGTGTGCGCAATGCGATACTTCCAGCCACCCGGTGGCCGCGGGGCTCCGGGCTGCGCGTAATAGTCGGTGACCCAGGGATCCTGCAGGTCCACCACGAATGGCACCCCGTGACGCCGCTTCCAGCGTCGGCCCAGGCTCGTGAGCACGAATTGCGTCGTGGTGAAGAACACGATGTCGGGCTGGAAATCGCGGATCAATGCGTCGCCACCGCGAGCCAGTCCGCCGATGGCGCGCAATCCCAGGGTGCGCAGGCCGAGATGACGGGTCAGCGCGAGGGGCCAGGCGCGGACCCTTTCCACCCTCACCCCCGCCGGGACCGAGGCGAGGAGGGCGTCGTCCGTCGGCGCCGCGACGTCGCGCGGGTCGACGGCGAGCACCGCGACGGACCAGCCACGCGCGAGCAACCAGGGCAGCGCCGTGCGGGCGCGCTGCATGTCGGGCGCGTTCGTCGGGGGAAAATGGGGACTGACGATGAGCAACCGCATCAGAGGGTGGCACCAGCGCGCGGCCGCAGCACCTTGATGTCCCAGATATTGCCCTTCGTGCTCATGACGGCGGTCGCCACCTCGACCTCGGCGACCTGTTCCATCCGCCGCCATTGCGCGTCGTTTTTCCCGAAGCGGTGATGGGAGATGAAAAAGCGGCCGCCCGGCGACAGGTGGGGAGCGAATGCCAGCAGGGTGGCGGCGGGATCGCGTGCATACCCGATGCATTCATTGAAGGTGATCGCGTCGAATTGCCCGGTGGGCCGCCAAGTCTCGAAATCGGCTTCGACAAACTCCACGCTGCGCAAGCCTAGGGCCCGGGCCTTGGCCACACCTTCGGTGGAGATATCTGCGCCGACATACCGCCGGCTGGGGTAGACCTGGAAGAGCTGGGCGAGCCGGCCGCTGCCACAGCCGAGGTCAAGCATGGCGACTTCGGGATAGAAGTGATGAATGGCGCCGGCGAGCACCAGGTGGCGCGGCAGCTCGTCCCAATCGAAAAAGTGATCCCAGTTGCCGGTGCGGTATTCGTTATCCAGGGCGGCCTTGTCGATGGGGCGTCCGTAGCCTTTGCGATCCAGGAAAAGCCGCCGGTGCAGGGCTCGAATGATGCGGGAGGGTGTGAGTTTCATGTTGGGAGCTTGGATTCGAGGAAGAATTCGTGAGTGGTCTCAAAAGCGGCAAGGAAGACCGGCGAGAGCTTCGGCTCGCCCTGCCCGGATCCAGATGTCGTGACCTGTGAATGGTAATGCCGCAACAACGCCCGCTTGGCGATGCCCCCCTGCCGGGTGGGAAAGCGCCAGACGCGATTGGAGGATGCCACGCGCCGCCAGAGGAAACGCGGATTCCACCACGACCACACCGGGAACTCCAGCACCCGGGGCTGGAGCCCGCTCGCGGCGACGGCGGCGGCGAACAGCGCGAACATGGCCTCGTGCTCGGAACTGCCGTCGTCGCGGCTGGGGAGCAGGACTTCCGCGGGACGCACCCGCTCGAGCAGGCGGGTCAACTCTCCCTGCCAGTGGCTGCGTTCGGACGGGGTGAAATGCCGCACGCGGCCATCGGGAGCCCCCAGGAAATGCAGTTGCCCCGCGTCCAATCCGAGTGTGGCCATGGCCGCCTGCGCCTCGCCCCGGCGCAAGCCGGCCACGTGCGCCGGGTCGGACTCCGGGGAACCGCCCGCCGCGCCATCGGTGAAGTAGGCCACGTGCACCGGCAGGCCGGCGGCGATGCGTGCCGCCAGTAGGGCGCCGCAGCCGAGGGCCTCGTCATCAGCGTGCGGTGCCAGCACCAGCGTGGTCCCGCGCGGGGTCAGGGGAAGCGGGCGACTCCGCAGGCGGAGCCCGGCCGCGCAGAGCAGACGCAGGGCCCGGCGCCCAAGCTCCTTGGGACGGAATCGGGAGGCCGCGGCCGGCGTACGAAAAGCGGCGGCGACGGCATCGAGGAGCATGGGGGTCTCGGCTTCCCAGTTGTAGCGGGTCTGGCCGGCCTGCCAGGCAGCGTGGCGGGCGGCCCGGTAACGGACGGGGTTGGCGAGCAAGGCATCCAGTTCGTTTGCCGCCTGTTCCGGCTGGGCTGGATCGACGAGCAGGGCGGCGGCGCCAAGATCCGCGGCGAGTCGGCGGTGCGCGCTGGTCGGCGTGCAGGCGATGGGCACGCCGGCGAGGAGGTAGGTGTAGATCTTGTTGGCGAGGCAGATTTCGCGGTTCGGCGGGGAGGGCGGCTCGACGGCCAGGCCGACGTCGTGCTCGGCCGCCAGGCGCGCCATTTCCTCCGGAGGCGCCGGCGGCAGAAAGCGCAGTTCGCCGCCGAAGCCGGCGGCGCGGGCGGCTGCACGCAGGCGATCCGCAAAATCGGAAGCCGGCGGACTGCCCCGCAGGCTCAGCACGACCGGGGTCCGCATGCGCCCGAAAACGGCGAACATCGGCTCCAGACCGCGCCCGGGACCGATGGTCTGCGACACCCAGTAGAATCTCGCCGGCCGGCGGGCGACCGCGTCGACCGCGGGGGCGGTGGGGGCCTCGCGCCGGGAGAAGACATTCTGCACCGTCACGGGAGGCGGGAGCCCGTATGAGCGGCGGTAGGCTTCGCCGATCAGGGGCGAGGCCGCCGTCAGGTGGCAGCAGCGCGGCAACAGGGCCAGCTCGATCCGGCGGATGGAATTCCGTTCCTCCGGCAGGGTGACGGCGGCCTCGGTCTCGGCCGGGTGGAAATCCTCGGCGTCAAAGCCCAGGAGGGCTTGGTGCCGCCGCGCGGCGGCGGCGGCGGCGATGAGGCCGACAAGCGTGTGCCCGATGTAGAGGTCCGCCCGCATGCCTTGCGCCGCACGGCTGAGCTGGGCCGCCGCCGGGTGGTGGGCGCGGAACGCCAGCCAGAGAGGTGCCCGCGGCCAGGAGCGCAGGATCAGGCGCGCAAGGCGACGGATGACGCGCTGGCCCCAGGGTCGGAGGCCAGATTGGTAATCCACGATCACATGCGCCCAGCGGGCGTGCTCCAGAATGGAGGCATCGAACGCGTCGTTGGGCGGGTAGTTGCGCCCGGCGACGACCAGAACACGGTAACCGGCGGCGACCAAGGCGTCGGCTTCCTTCACCAAGCGCGGGTTTGAGCAGAGGTGGCTGCCCGAAACGAGGCAGATCGTCTGGGTTGGGAGGTTCATGTGGCCGGGCGGCGCGCGCGGGCGATGGTCGACTTGGCCAGGAACGACTGGACGGTGGAGGCCAAGGCGAGCCGGTAGTCGGCCCATTGCCACCGTTGGGCGGTTTCCCGGGCGGCCACGCGCATGGCCCCGATTTCCTCGCGATGAGCCACGCACCATTGCAGGGCGGCCGCGAGGGCGGCGGCGTCACCGGCCGGGACCTGCAGGCCGTTCACCTCGGGGCGCAACAGGTCGGAGGCGCCGGCATGCGAGGTAGTAAGCACCGGCAGCCCGCGTGACCACGCCTCGGTGGCCACCATGCCGAAACCGTCGCAGAGCGTCGGAAAGACCAGCATGTCCGCCGCCTGGTAGCGCGCCATGAGAATGGGCCGCGGCACCGGGGCATGGATCGTGATGCCAGCCGGCAGCGACTGCACGAGTGCCGCGGGCAGCGCCTGGCTGCCGAAGACCTCGAGGTGGGCCGCGTCGCCGAGGCCGGCGAGGCGCCACGCGTCGACGAGGTAGTGGGCGCCCTTGCGGATGCTGAAGGTGCCGGCCCAGAGGAAGCGTACCGGACCCGCTCCGGCGGTTCCGCCGGCCCGGGTCTGGTCCAGGGTCACGGGCGGCGGGGCCCCGAGGGGAATGACGCTGACCTTGGCGGTGTCCAGTCCTGCGCGGGCGAAGCTGTCGCGCGTGAAGCGCGAATTGGCGATCACCAGGTCGGCCGCGTGCCATTCCAGCCGCCGGTAGGCGATGCGGGCTTCCTCCCGGGCCGCCGTGTGATGGTAGAAGGGCGACTGCAATTCGGGGAACCGCCCGACCTCGCGATCCAGGATGGATTGGACGAAACGCGGTTCGGGCGAGGGAGTCTCGTAGATGGTGGGGATGCCGAGCGCGCGAGCCCGTTCGAATGTATGACGGGCGCTGTATTCATAGCCGTAAACGCCCCGCACGTTGGGTTGAAGCTGCCGCGCCACGGCACGGTCAAAGGCCGCCTCCGTGCGCTCCCAGACCAGGTCGGCCAGCCGGCCGGAGCGGTCGATCCGGCCGGTGCAGAGGCGCAGCAGTTCGCCCCAGGGATGGTCCTCGACGAGCTCGTGCGGCACCTCGGTGACCGCGCGCCGGCGCAGTTGGGTGGCAAGATCGTAGCCGCAGAGGCGCGCCCCGGCGCAGGCGATGCGCTGCGACAGTGCTTCCGGCTTCTCGCGCAAGCCGGTCACATACCGCCGCAGCAATCCACCCTCATGCAGCGCCCGCGCCGCCTGTTGCACATGGGGTGCCGTCATCGTGTGGAAGATGATCATGGGGGCGGCCGGGCGGCGGCGGCGAGATGCCGGTGAAAATCGTGGACGATGCGGGCCGGGTCAAAATCCTGCTGGCCCGCCTCCCAGCCTCCGGCCGCCAGCCGGTGCCGCGATTCGCCGTCGGCCGTGAGTTCCCTGAACAGCGCGGCGAGGTCTTCAGGGGCCGGATCCGCGCGGGCCACGACCGCACCGGAGTGACGGATGGCCCAGCGCACACCCGTGGCGTAGGCAGGGCCGCTGACCAGGACGGGCAGTCCCAGCGCGAGGTACTCGGGCAGCTTGCTGGGGAAGTGATACCGGTACAGGCGCTCGAACTCGAGGGCTGGAGATGGGTACGGCAGCCAGACCAGGTCGCAGTCCCGCTGGATTTCCTGCCAGACCTGCGCGGCCGGCTTGAAGCCGCGCAACTCCACGCAATCGGCGGCGGTGCCGAGCGCGGCACAATCGGCGCCGGGTGGACGGGAATAGACGACGAGTCGCGCCCCGGCGGCGCGCAGCGCCGGGAGGTGGCGGCACAATTCGCGGCCGTATCCATACGCGAGGTTCCCGGCGAAGGCCACGGTCAGGCGACCGGGGACGCGGAGCCGTTGGGCGAGTTCAAAGGCGACCGGCTTCAGGTCGGCGCCGCGGTTGGGGTAAAGGACGTCGCCGCCCGCGCGATACCGCTCACGGCAATAGGTCTCCATCTCGGGGCTGACGCACAGGCGTCGCGCCGCGGAGCGGTAGAACGCACCGTCGCGCCTGAGGGCGGCAGCGCGGGCCCAGGGCAGCACGGGCTCGAAGTCGTCATTGACGTCGTGGACGATCACCACGAGCGGCAGGCGGCGGGACCGGGCGAAGCGGAGAGCCGTGTCGTAGTACGAGGCATGCTGCATCACGCAAAGCACGACCTCGGGCTGGAAGCCGGCCACGAGCGCATCGAGCCGGCGCATGGAGGGCGGCGGCACGAGTCCCCAGGCCCGCAGGGAGCGCTTCGTGCGGTTGAAGCGGGAGCGCTCGAAGCGCATCCATGGGGTCGTCAACTGGCGGTACTCCACTCCCGGCAGGGGATCGCCCAGCGTCGGGACGTACCGGGCGAGCACCCGCAGGCATGACGGCGGGTGGCCGGCGAGCAGCCGGTGCAGGAGCAGGCCGCCGGCGGTGCCGGTCTGGGGCCCCTCGTCCGAGATGATCAGGATGCGCACCGCGTTCATGCCGATGGAGACCTCAGCAGCAGCCACTCGATGTAGGTGCGCCCGCCCTGTTCGCGTCGTCGCACCTCGTGGACCACGAAGCCGGCGGCCGCGTACGGGGCGATGAGTTCCTCGCAGCGCGACCGGGGGTAATGTGTTTCGAGGAAGAGGGCCGTGCGCGCGGGCAAGTGCGCCAAGGCCGCCGGCAGAATTTCGGCTTCGCCTCCTTCAATGTCCAGTTTCCAGACCAGGGCGGTGGCCCGGCACGCGGCAAGCCACCGGGCAAAGTCCAGGATGCGCACCGGCACAGACTGGCCGGAACCGCTCGCGACCAAGGCGCCTCCCATCCCGTCACCCGCGAAGGCGCCGACGCCGTCCTGCGTCCCCACCGCGACCTCGAGCCGCTCGACCGGGGCGGACAACAGGGCCAGCTGGGCGGCCAGCGCGGGTTGGTGGCGCGGGTTCGGCTCGATGCAGACCACGCGGGCCTGGGGAAAGGCCCCGCGCGCCAGCGCGCAGAAGTAGCCGCGGAAGCCCCCGCAATCGACCACGAGATCCGGCCGGAACGGCACGCGCTCCAGCGCGTAAATTCGTTCCACGAAGATCTCATCGAAGCAGTCCAGCTCGCTGTAGTCACCGATGGTGACGCGGACCGGCTGGCCGGCGGTGGCCTGCAGCCCGGGGGTGATCACCGCCTCGCCGCGCCCGGTGAGACGGGAAGCCATGGCGGCGGACAGCACGCGGGTGCGCCATAGACCGAGCGCGCGCAGGTCCCGTCGGTCGGCCGGCTTGTGGGCCAGGGCGGGGTAGCGGCAGATCTCCGCCAGCTTGCGTTGCAGGCGGTCAAGCATGGGTCGTTGGGGGAACGGCAAATCCAAGCATCGCCAGAAAACGGGAAGCCATGGCGACCGGCGAATAATTCGCCAGGGCCCAAGCCCTGCCTGCCGCCGCGATCCGCTCGAGACCGGCCGGATCGTCCGCCCAGCGCTCGCGCACGCGGGCGGGGTGACGCAGGTCGACTCCCAGGTAATGAACATCCTTGGCCGGCATAACGGGCAGCGATGCACCGTACAGCTCCAAGTCGAGGTTGAAGGCCAGGCAACCGGCGGCGAGCGCCTCCCAGAATCGCCAGCTGTCCCATTGCACGATGCGCTCGGGCCGGGGATCGAGCCGGGCCAGCGCCTGGAAGAGGGCGAACTTCACCCGGGCCTTCCTCCCGCCGACCAAGTATTGGCCGGGATCTCGCCAAGGAAGCGGCGGGATCAGGTCACCGCAGAAGCAAGCGCAGGCCTGCGTGGATTTCAGGCGCTCGTAATACGCCTGGCAATGGCGGTGGTTGGTCTGCTCCCACATGAGGCGATCGTAGGGATCGGACGGCGGTACCTGCAGGTCGTCGCGGGTGGCGTCCGGCGGAAACCACCCGCGGACGGCCGGGAGGAAGCGCGCTTCCGCGCGCAGCCTCGCCGTGTGGGGGTAGCCGTGCGACGCGCCGAAATTGACGAGGAGGGCCTGCCGGCGCTGCGCGAACGGCGGGCCTCCGGCGGTCATTCGCAGCATGCGGCGGGAGAGGCCCAGGGTCCAGGGACGCAGGTTGGCCGGCGCCCAGGCCCGCCGATTGAGCTTCGTGCGCAGGATCAGGTCGAACTGCCGGAAGGCCGGCTCCCACGAAACCGTACGGTGACCGTCGTTGGTGTCCATGTAGACGGTGCGGTACTGTCGGCCGGCCTTGAACAGTCCGGGTGGAAACTCGCGCCGAACCACCGGGTGCCCCAGCCGGATCCAATTGAACCAGGTGTAGGGCAGCACGACGACATCGCAATCGTCCGGACTGACCTCGGGCGTGGCCTTGAAGAGATAGTCGCCGGGGGCCGGCGATTGCCGCCAGTAATCGTGGCTCGCAAAGTACGGGATGCCGAGTTCCTGCAGGCCCTCGGCGAGGATGATGATGTCGTCCTGGAGGTTATCCGGCTCGGGACAGCAGTGGAAATAGATCCGCGGAGGCATGTCAGGCGGTGAGTTCGCGGCGGGCGCGGGCGACGCCCCGGGCGCGGGCCGCGGCGATGCGCCGCTCCTCGGGCGGCAGCCGCAGCCGCTGCAGCCATTGCCGCCAAGCCGGGCGTTCGGCCGGCAGTTGCTGTTCGCGCAGCCACGCATGTAGCACCTCGGAGTACCCGTGGCCCTCGGCCGCGCGGACGAGGTACTCGCGGGTGCAGCGCCGTGCGGGGATCAGGTGGTCGAGCCGAAGCTCGGGAAACACGCCCTTGGCGAACCCTAGGTCGCAACCGGTGTACGCGATGTCGGTGTCGCCGCCGTAGACCAGTGCGGCACCCTGCAGGTCGAGCTTGAGGCGCCGCGGGTCGGATCGCACGCGGGCGGCGTAGGCGGCGGCCACTTCGCGGCGGATGCACATCCCGGCGCCCCAAGGCGTGGAGGCGTGATGCCGGGGATCGCGCGACACCTGTCGGCCGGCAACCGCGCGCTCGGCGAGATAACCACGCCACGGGGCCGGCGGCGGCACCGCGCCGGCCTGGAAGGCCAGTTGGATGCAACCGCTCCAAGTCCCGAGGCCGGGCTCGGCGCGGGCGATGGCCGCCGCGCGGGACAGGTAGTCCGGCGCCAGGACGTTGTCATCGTCCACGAGCACGATGACCTCGCCCGTTGTGGCCGCGAAGCCGGCCAGGCGCGCCGCGGTGAGGCCGAGCTGGGGCTCCGTGGCCGTGCGGGCTCCGGGATGCCAGCCGAGATCCGGGTGCAGCGCCGGCGCGGAGGCATTGTCGAGCACGAGCAACTCCCACTCCGCGCGCGGCAGGTCTTGCGCTTGGAGCGCGGTGAGCGTGGCCGCGAGGAAATCCGGGGCGGGATTGTGGGCCGGGATGATGACGCTGAGTTTCACGCGGAGGCGACGGTGGTGCTGGCGGGTGTCAGATGCTCACGGTGGCTGGAAATACCGCCGCGCGAAGTGAAATCCTGCGCGCGGGCGCGGCGCCGGGAGTGCATGCCTTTCAAGTGTCGGTCCAGGCTCATCGGGTTTCTTGTCCTCAGCGCCCGCGCAGTCCGGTGGCGCGGTGACTGGATACCCAGCCCGAATGCGGTGGCCGCAGGATCAACCGCAGCACGATGAGAAGCAGCTTCAGGCCTGCCTGGCGAATCGCGCGAGCCATTGGATTTTCTCCTCCCGGGTCTTGTCCCCGGGGTTGCGGTACACTTCCTCGTTCAGCACGAGGAGGTCGATGTCGGTGTGCACGAAGCACTCCCAGCCCTCGATAGCGGTGCGGACGATGGGCTGGCCGGCGACATTGAAGGACGTGTTGATGAGGATCGGCACGCCGGTGCGCGCATGGAACGCCGCGATGAACGCGTGCAGATCGGGGTGCACCTCAGGCCGGACGGTCTGCAGGCGCGCCGAATAATCAACGTGAATCACGCTGGGAATGACGCAGCGCGGGAAGTCGAGGCGCTCCTTCATCCCCGTGAACCGCGCGGGCGGCGGGGTCCGCAGCTCGGGACGCAGGTAAGCGGTGTAGTTCATGTAGTCCGACTCCGCCGCGGTGTCGAACCAGGCGTCTGTGTGCTCGGCGAGGATGGCGGGGGCAAAGGGCCGGAACGACTCGCGGAATTTGACGGCGAGGTTGAGCCGCGACTGCATGCCGGGCACCCGGGGATCGGCGAGGATGGACCGGGCGCCGAGCGCGCGCGCCCCCAGTTCCATGCGACCGCGCACGACGGCGACGATGCGGCCGCCGGCGAGCTGTTCCGCGACGAACTCATGCAAGGGCGTGGCCCGGGCGATCAGGTGCGGGCGCGCGGCTGCGGGCGCCGGACCGGGCTCGCTGCCGAGGTTGAAACCGAGCAGCGCCGGGCGGAACGGGCGGCCTGCTTGGCGCCCGCGCTCGTGCAGGAAGGCCGCGCCGAGGCCGGAACCCATGTCGCCGCCGACCGGCGAATTGAAGACATCGCCGAAGATGCCCGCGGCGCGCAGGCGACCGGCCGCCACGCAGTTCTGGGCGCAGCCGCCGCAGAACAGCAGGCGCGTCTCGCCGGTGGTGTCCCGCACATGGCGAGCCATCTTCAGCAATTCGTCCTGAAAGACCTGCTGGAGGCTGGCCGCCAGATCCGCATGATCCTGCGTCAGCCCGCCGTTCCGGGGACGGGCCGGCATCCCCAGCTGCGCGGCCACCCACGGGAAGGCGGCGACGATCGACTCCTCGGTGTAGCGGATCGGGCGGAGCAGCCGGAAGCCGCCGCGCCCGTCGGTGGTGTAGAGCCGGCCCAGGGCGGCCGCATGCCGGGCCTCGCCGTAGGGGGCCAGGCCCATGACCTTGTATTCGGATCCGAACGAGATGAAGCCGAGGAAGTAGGTGATCAGCGTGTAGAACATGCCGAGGCCGTTCTCGTACGGCTGCTCCCAGTGGATCCGCAGGTCGCCATGGGTGACGGTGCCGGCCGTGGCGGAGTAGTCCTCGCCCTTGCCATCCACGCACAGGAACGCGGCCTGGTCCCAGGCTGACGAATGGAAGGCCGCGGCAACATGGGATAGGTGATGCCACGCGTGGTGGAAACGCGCCCGTGGCAGCCGGGCGCGCGCCTGCTGGGCGTAATAGCTGGCCCAGCCCTCGGGCAGGATGTGACCGAGTACGCGGGTGAAGGCATTGCCCGGTCGGCCGGTGAGATCGAACAGGTGGCTCTGGAGGCCTTTCTCGGCGAAGACCACGTCGGTCACCGCGTCGCCGCCGAGCCCCGCCCGATCCAGGCACTCGGCGATGACCCCGGCGGGAAAGGCGCCGTCGTGCTTGCGCCGCGTATGGCGCTCCTCCTGCGCGGCGGCAACGAGCCGGCCGTCGACCAGCAGCGCGGCGTTGCCATCGTGGCCCAGCTGGCCACCGATGCCGAGAATGACGGAACGCATGGCGGGCTCAGGTGGAAGCGGCGCGACACCCGGTGACGCGGGCGGGGATGCCGACGGCGATCGCGCCCGCGGGCAGGTCGTGCGTCACCACCGCCCCGGCGCCGACCACGCAGCCGTCACCGACCGTGACGCCGGCAAGCACCGACACGCCGGCGCCCAGCCACACGTCCCGGCCGATCACGGTGGGCTTGCGGATGTCAGGTTGCACGCGGATCAGCCGGTCCAGTGGCGGTACCGAATGGTCGGACGAGAGGATGCGGCACTGCATGGCGATCAGGCTGTGCTCCCCGATGGTGACATTGCCATGGCCGTAAATCACCACCTGCGGGCCGATGAACACGTCGGGTTGCAGGATGATGCGACCGCCGTAGGGGTGGAACACGACGTTGCTGGACAACTCGCAATCGTCGCCGATCTCCACCGTGCCGCGTCCGGTCACCGGATGGCGGATCGAGATCTCGACGCCTTGGTGCAGAACGACGTTCCGGCCGATCCTCGCCCCCAGCCGACGCAGCCAGAAGATCTTCGCGCGGGAACGCGCGCGGAAAAGGAGGGTGTGGGTGCGGCCGGTGAGGTTCATCGGGCGGGCGACTGACAGGTGGCGAGGAGGTCCAGCAGGGTAGTGGCAGGATCCCGGTCGAGACGCGAGAGCAGAGCCGCCCGGGCGGCGGCGCCCATCGAGGCCCAATCGGCGCGCCGCGCCCAGGCCGTGCCGAGCGCCGCGGTCAGCGCCTCGATCTGGCCGGGTGCGCACAGCCAACCCGTGCGGCCGGGCTCGATCCAATTCGCGCCGCCGCTGGCCGTGCGGAGCACCGGGCGGCCGCAGGCCATGGCCTCGGCCATCACCAGGGAAAAGCCCTCCCAGCGTGATGCGAGCACGCAAAGGTGGTGATGGCGCCAGATTTCGACCGGGTCGGGAGTGTACCCTGCAAGGCGCACCCGGTCGCCGATGCCCAGTTGATCGGCCTGCGCACGCAGCATGGCTGCATCAGGGCCCCGGCCATGCAGGCTGAGCTCCCAGCCCTCGGCCCGACTCAGGGCGGCGGCGGTCGCGGCGAGGGCTAGGTCCAATCCCTTCTCGTGCGCCTCGAGCCGGCCGACCACGGCCAGCCGGTAGGGCGGGGAGGCGGGCCAGGGCGGCGGGGTGGCCGGGATCGCGACCGGGTTCTGCACGACGCTGAGATTGCCGGGATCCACCCCGAGCTGGCGAACGGCGAGGTCGGCGAGCTCGGCCGAGACGAAGGTCGCCAAGCGGGCGCGACGGCACCAGTCGAGGCACGCGACGCGGTCGCCGCCACCCAGCGTCTGGCCGTCGTTGTTGTGCGTGATCGTCACGTAGGGTGCCCCGGTGGCGGCGATCACCCCTTGGAGCCAAGGCTCCCACGCCCCGTCAAACGCACCGCACTGGCTCACGAGGATTGCGTCGGGCGCGAAATCGCGCAGCGCCCGGCCCACGCCGCGGCGCGCCCCGAGGAACCGCTGGCGCCATGCCCGCAAGGCGGCGAGGCGGCCTCCGCCGACCGCCGTGGATGGAGGCAGGACACGAACCTCGACCCCGGCGGCGCGGAGCTCACCGATGGGTGCGGAATCGAGCGTCAGCGGGCCGGCCACGGCGAGAACCGGCCAGCGGCGCGCTCGCGCCGCGAGCGCGACCGCGTGCCACAAATGCTCCGCCCCGCCCCAGGGATAAAGGCGATTGGTGGTGACGATGGCGATCCGCACGGCGGTATCAGTTCAGTTCGTAGGTCTCCGCCGGCAGCGGCCGCGCCGGCGCCCGTTTCAGCGCCGTACTGATCGCCGCGGAGACGGCGGCGGCCGGGATGTCCATGAGGCAGCGCCGCGCATGATCGCAGCGGGTGTACTGCCAGCAGGGGCTGCAGGCGGGGGCCGTGGCCAGGTTGGTGTTGCAGGCGTAGCCGCTGATCGCCGGCGGCTCGCGCCCGCCGTAGACGATGACGGCCGGGCAATCCACCGCGCGGGCCAGATGCATGAGGAAACCGACCGGCCCGGCAAACAGGTCGCAGTCGGCCAGGACCGCCGCGGTGGCCAGCAGTGCAGGTTGCCGGCGATCCTCCGCCCCTTCGATCCGGGGATCGGACGGGCTGCCGACCTGCACCAGTTCGACCTGCGGGGTGAGCGTCATGGCCACGGCCTGCCAGCGCTCGGCGGGCCATTGCTTGTTTGGCATCGGGTAGCGGGCGGTCAGCACGCTGGACTGCACGGCCACGCGCTGGCGGGCGCGCGGCGTCAAAACGGCGCGGCGGACGGCCGGAAGCCAGGGCCGCAGGATGACCGAGCCGTGCAGGCCGGCACTGCGGCAGAGGGCGGCGATGATCGGCTCGGTCGGCGGCACGTCCCGGTCCTCCGCGAATACGGTCTCCGCGTAGCGGACCGGTTCGATGGGCGTGCCGGCCAGGCGGAACCAAGGGACAAGATCGAGGCTGGCCGGGAAGGCGAGTTCCACGTCGGGGTTGTCCCGGAAGAGTTCGGGGTGGGTCGTGGCGAGCCAGAGTCCCGTGCCGCCGCGCCGGCTGATCTCGCGGGCCACGGCACTGCAGAGGAGTTGGTCGCCGATGCCGCCGTTGAAATGCAGCACGCGTTCCGGCCGGCCGTGCCGTCGCAGCAAGCGGAGCCAGTGGAGGAAGCCGGCGGCATGGTAGCGCAGCGACATGGGATCCAAATCAGGGCAGGAGCGGCCGGCCGCCGGCCGGGGCTTGGACGAGGCTCAGGCCGCAATCGCGGTCCAGCGTGATGACCGGGAAACCCTGGCGCCGGAGGTCGTCCACGAAACGTGGCACCCCCATGTCGGCCCGGTATCGGGGGTCGTCCCGATGCAGTTCCCAGGTGGTGTCGTGGAAAACCGCAACGCCGGTGGCGGTCAGGAACGGCGAGAAGAGGTCCCAATCGGCCTTCACGCCGGCGTACGAGTGGTCGCCGTCGATGAAGATGAGGTCGATGCGCCGGTTCCAACCGCGGGCGGCGGCCTGCGAGTCCGCCCGGATGATCTCGACGTAACCCTCCAGGCCCATCGCCCGGAGGTGACGCCGGAGGGCCGGGAGGCTCGCATCCGCGCCGCCGCTGTCGTTCCAGGCGGTGTCGCCATGGGGATCGATCGCGTAAAGCCGGCCGTGGACGTTCTCCCGCAGCGCGAGGCCAATGTGGCAGGCGGACCAGCCGCGGGCCGAGCCGATCTCGACGACGACATCCGGGCGCAGACTGCGAACGAGTCCATGGAGCAGCCAGGCGGAGGGGCCGAGCCCGGTCCGAAAGTCGCCGGTCGAAAGCCGGTAGCGCGGCCAGACCATGGTGACGTGGTGACGCAGGTACCGCAGCCTTTCGGTGATATTCATGGTTTCAAGGTGAGCTTTTCCGCCACGAGATCCCAGGAATAGATCTCGGCGGACGGGTTGGCGTGAATGGTCCGCGTGCCGCCGATGCGCGCCAGCGCGCGCTGCACGAACTCGAGCGAGAAATCGGCATGGACATGGTAGATGTTGTACGGCTGGCCCGTGGCGCGGCAATGGGCGCGGTAGCGCATTTCGTCGGGGCAGTAGATGATGAGCCGGCCGCCGGGCTTCAGCACGCGCAGCCATTCGCGGAGGACAGCCTCGGTGTCCTGAAAGTCCTCGAGCAGGTGCGAGGAGAACACGTAGTCCAGCGTGTTGTCGCGAAACCAGGGCAGATTGCCGGCATCGCCACCGAGCTGGACCGGATGGCGTCCGACGGTCCCGTAGGGTTGGACGAGGTCAACGCGGATGGCCGCGGCGTTGATGGGGTCGCCGCCGAACCCGATGTCGAGCCCATAGCCGGTGCAGTAGGGGGCGAGGCGGGCCCGGCACTTGGAGGTTTCACTCGGCCAGCGCCGGCGGCGGCGCAGCGTCTCGCGCACCTTGTGCCAGGCCGGTCGCAGCAGGTCTTTCAGGATTCGCAGCATGGCGCGGCGGGGTTCAGGTCTGCCCGATCCATCCGGGCAACCGTGTCCAGCGCTCGGGCACGAGGTCGCGCGTGTCATGGACGCTGTTGACGAACCAGGGCTCGGGGGCGATCACGGTCCGGTCCGGCCGCGGATTCAGCCAGGCACCCCACCATGCGAAGGTGCTGTTGGATATGATCGCATGGTCGCAGAGGCTCATCAGGCGGATCTTGTCATAGGAATGCCAGTGCGCGACCTCGCGGACGAAGACATGGGGCAGGTCAGTCCTGAATTCGCGGGCGATCGTGTCGATGTCGTCGGAGAACACGTAAAGGGTCACATCCGGATGGCGCTCGCGGAGGTGGCGAAGCGCCCGTTCGTAGTAGCCCGGGCCGAGGACACCGATGGCGTCCTTGAAGGTGGGATTGCGCGCATAGTCGCCGCGGCGGAAGTGCACCAGGGCGGAGGGCCCGCCTGAGCGGATGCGGTCCGCGACCGCCTGGACGCCGGGGGGCGCCGGGTATCGAAGGCTGAAGTGCAGCCGCACGAGGGGCGCGATGGGCGCGAAGAACTTCTCGGACTGGAATGTTCCCTCGATGAACGAGAAGTCAGGCAGGGCGTGGAACTCGGGATAGAATCGAAACGTGGGGGCCGGATGCCAGTGGCCGGTCTCGGCGTACCGGGCGGCAATCTGGCGGAGGCGGAGGCGCGCGGCCACCTTCCCGAGCCAGCGTTCGGTCCGCGTGAACGGGGTGCCCCGGCAGCGACCGATCTCCTCGTCCGTGGCAAACTGTTCCGTCACGTTGAGGCAGGAGAGCGCATACCGGTTGTGCGCCTCATAGGTCGGATCCTCGCGGAACCAGGAGACGTCGAGCTTGAGCACCGTGCGACGGGCCTCGGCTAGGGCCAGCCCGGCCGCATACTGGAACATCTGGTTGCCGAGGCCGCCGTTGAGTCGGGTGATGATCATGGCTTTTTGCGGGGGTGAAGCAGACGTGACTTGATCGCGCCGGCGCGGAAACGCAGGGCGCCCAGCGCGTCGCGGAGGCGCTGCGAAGCAAGCAGCGGCCACGTGCGGGGGTAGCGCGGATTGACGTAGAACTGGTCGCCTTCGACGTCGCCCAGCACCTGCCGGACCAGCCGGAAGCCGTGGTCGCGCAGCCGCCGCTCGATCGCGGGCCGCAGCGGCTGGCCGCGGTAGAGGGCGCGGTCGGTCACCTCGAGCCAGATGGCAAGGGTCCGGGGTAGCATCCGGCACGCGCCGTCGAGCACAAGGCACTCTGCGCCCTGGACGTCGAGGTGGATGAAGTCGATCCGTGTCAGGCCGCGCTCGGCACAAAACTCGTCCAGGGTGCCGGTGGGGACCGCGACCTGCTGCTTGAACTCGATCCAGCCGTGCATGGGCTGGGCGGCCAGCGGGGGGAGGAGGGAATTCGACTTGTTGCCGTAGTTCCAGTTCTCCCCGGAAAACCGCTCCGGGGGCTGGCCGGACGAGACATGCAGGATGGCCTCGCCGCGCCGGTCCGACAGCGCGCGGCCGACGAGCTCAGCCCGGTCGACCCCGTGGCGCCGGAAGTTCTCACGGATCAGCGCCTGGTTGGCGGGCAGTGGCTCAAAAGCGAAGATTCGTGCCGCAGGAAAGAGGCGGGCGTACCTGATGGAATCCTCGCCCTCACAGGCGCCGACGTCGAGGATCGTGAGCGCCGCGTTGCCCGCGAACAGCACGGGCAGCAGGAGGGCGGGCACGCTGGGCGTCGCAAGGTATGGTTCCAGGTCGGCAGGTCGAAGTTCCGGATTCATGCCGCTCAGACGGGATGGATGCACATGATGTCGTCCGCGACGACGCAGTGCGCGGCGGGCCGATGCGTGTGGACCAGCTGCCGCAGGGCGTCGATCGTCGGATATCCCAGGCGGCCGTCGAAGCAGCGCAGGTCATCGATCATAATCACGTCGCGCCCCGGCGGGCGCCGGAGCAGGCAGGCCAGCTCGGCGCTGATGGGAGTGTCCTCGTCGCCCCGGGCCGACGGTCCCGCGCAGTAGTGACCGTCGAGCCAGAAGAGGACGGGACCGGCCAACCCGTCCACGACGCGCGGGAGCTCGACCGCACTGTCGCCCAGGTACGCGTGAACGTGCGGCAGGTGCGCCAGCTCTTCGCGGGCGGCGGCGTGCAAGGCGGGCGCAAGCTCGATCGTGTGCAGCTCGCGGAAGTCCCGTCGCAGCATGAAGCAGGCGTCGCCCTTCCACGTGCCGGTCTCCACGAAGACCGCCGCGCCATGGCGCCGCGCACAGGCCCGGATGTACTCGTATTTGTAGAGATCCGGGGCGGGCGGCGGGCGACCGGCGGCCTGCCAGCGACGGATCTCCTGCCGGCCCGCCCGGCGAAACCGGCGGTCGCGGCGCCAGTCGCGCAGCCAGTGATAGAGGCCGGCCCGGCGCAGCAGGGAGCGGGCAACGGTGCGAAGCGGGTTCATGCCAGGCGTCGAGCGACGATCGTGTGCATGTGATTGTGGCAGTATGGCCACGACCGGAGCAGCCGGTCGAGCCACCGGGCGGCCGCGGTGGGGCGAAAGCGCCGTGCCTCGTTGCGGACCAGCCGGTCGCCGAAAAGGCTCCAGAGCCCGACCAGGTGGTGCGTGGGAAGGCTGGCGACGATCTCGAAGCCGGCCGCACGGATCGCCTGCTCGAACTCGGCGGGACGCAGCCAATACTCGAAGAACGGTCCTTGGCGGGGATCGACGTGGAAGCGGAAGCCGTCCCGCCCGCGAATATTGAGCGGCCGGCCCCGCGGGCGCCACGGCGGGAAATTCCGCGGGCGCAGCGGCCGCAGCAGTGCGCGCAGCCCGTGCTCGAGCCGGCGGAGACGATTGTAGCTGGGTACCGAGATGATGGCGACTCCGCCCGGCCGCAGCACGCGGCGATGCTCGGCTAGGGGGGCTTCCGGTCCGGCCGGAAAGTGCTCGATCACGCCGAACGAAAGCAGGCCGGCATACGTGCCGTCGGGTACCGGGAGGGTGGCGACATCGCCGACGGCGATGCGAAGGCCCGGGTGCCTCCTCAAGGCCTCCTCCACGACCAGGGCGTTCAACTCGACACCCTCGATGTCAAAGCCCTTCTCTCGCAGGTACGCCACGACGTGCCCCGGGCCGCAGCCGGCCTCGAGCACCAGTCCGGTGGCGGGGAGAAACCGCAGGGCGAGGTTGACGGTGTCGTCCTCGGCGCAATTGCGCACGAGCTCGTCAAACTGGTCCAGATTCCAGTCGAACAGGACCGTGTGGGCCGGGGCTCCCGGGGTGGGCGGAGGTGGGTGCAGGCTGGTCAAAGTCGGCGCACGCTCACCTGCATGGAATTGAGCACCAGGCCATAACCGGACGCGGCGGCACAGGGAATGAGCGGGTTCTCCCCGGTGATTTCCAGACGCGCCGCCTCGAACTGCTGGATCGATCGGCCCTGCTCGCTCAGGCCGACGACCAGCTTGTAGCTGTCGGCGGCGAGGGCCACGGAGTCCTGCAGGTAGATCAGCTCATGCTCGCCCGGGGCGAGATCCGTGGCCGGCGACCAGACGGTCTGCAGCCCGAGGCCCTCGCTGGTGACGACGCCGAGACCGGCGACGAAGTCCCGGATCGGGCGGGCGGCGGTGACGCGCAGGCGCACGCGCCAGGGTTCACCCACGCGCGCGCAGGCGAGGCCGGCGCCATGGGCGTGTTCCACCCAGCAGGCGCTCACGAAGACGCGGCTGCGCTGCTCGTCGGTGGGCGGCGGCAGCCGGACCGCCTCGTTGGCCACCTGGCCGTGGGCGTATGCCGCCAGGGCCTGGGCGGTCGGTCCGCTCAGGAGCAGGCGGCCCTTGTCGAGGAGCAGCGTGCGGGTGCAGAGCTGCCGGATCACCGGCAGGTTGTGGCTGACGAAGAGGACCGTGCGGCCATTGCCCCGCGCGACATCCTGCATCTTGCCGATGCATTTCTTCTGAAACTCGGCATCCCCCACCGCGAGGACCTCGTCCACGATCAGGATTTCGGGCTCGAGGTGTGCCGCGACGGCAAAGGCCAGCCGCACGTACATGCCGCTGCTGTACCGCTTCACGGGCGTGTCCAGGAACCGCTCGACCTCGGCAAAGGCGACGATCTCGGCGAACTTGGACCGGATCTCCGCGCGGCTCATGCCGAGGATGGCGCCGTTGAGAAAGATGTTCTCGCGGCCCGTGAGCTCGGGATGAAACCCGGTGCCGACCTCGAGTAGCGAGGCGACCCGCCCGGTGACCGCGATGCGCCCTGTGGTGGGCTCGGTGATGCGGGAGAGGATTTTCAGCAACGTGGACTTGCCCGCACCGTTGCGGCCGATGATGCCGAGCACCTCGCCGGGCTCGACCCTGAAATCCACCTCGCGCAGGGCCCAGAACTCCTCGTGCGTGAACCCGGTGCCCCAGCGGAGACGGCGCCAGATCCGGCGGGCGCCGTGCTGGAGTGCATCCCGCAGGGTCTCGCGCCGGGCGGCGTGCTCGATGCGGTAGCGCTTGCCGAGGCCGGTGACTTCGATGGCGGGCTGGCTCATGGTCAGATGATGTCGGCAAAGCTCCGTTCCGTGCGGCGGAACAGCCACAACCCGGTGCCGAGGAGGATACCGCTGACGACCACGGTGCTGATCAGGGCAGTGGCCTGGAACTCGACCTTGCCGCCGAGCAGGCACCAGCGAAAGCCGTCGATCACCCCCGTGAGCGGGTTCAGCGCCAGCAGCTCCCGCCACGTCGGCAGGTTGTCGGTGCGATACCCGACTGGAGTGACGAAGAGGCCGACCTGCAGGATGAAGGGTGAGATGAAACGGAAGTCACGGAAGCGCACGGTGAG
Organism: Opitutaceae bacterium; assembly: GCA_019634615.1. Taxonomy (GTDB): domain Bacteria; phylum Verrucomicrobiota; class Verrucomicrobiia; order Opitutales; family Opitutaceae; genus UBA2377. The sequence continues at coordinate 51,424 of JAHCAZ010000007.1, read as the reverse complement.
TGCCGTGATCCACAGCCCGGCGCCGAAAGCGATCAGCAGGGCCGCGAGCAGGAACAGCGGCAGCAGCACCAGGTGCCACGTTGGCCAGTAGCCTGCGATGGGCAGGATCAGCAGCGTGAGGACCAGGAGAATGAGGAAGTCGACCACGGCCACGGCCAACGACGACAGCGGCACGATCAGGCGCGGGAAGTAAACCTTGGAAATCAGGTGACTGTTGCCCACAAGGCTGCCGCCGGCGCCGGAGAAGGCGTTGCTGAATAGCTGCCAGGGCAGCAGGCCGGCCAACACCAGGAGCGGGTAGGGAAGCTGCTCGTCTCCTGCCGGCATCTGGGCCAGCTTGCCAAAGACAAACGTCAGCAGAACGACCTGGACAGCGGGCTGGAGGATGGCCCAGGCTACGCCGAGCACCGCCTGCTTGTAGCGCACCTTCAGGTCGCGCCAGGCGAGGAAGCCGAGCAGTTCGCGGTAGCGCCACAGGTCGAGCCAGTAGCGGGATGTGCCCTGGGCCGGGGTGATGACCAAGCTGGGGAGTGGTTTTTGGGTGGGCATGGTCAGTCGGCCAGGACGGCGTACAGGCGACGGCGAAACACGTTGTAGGAGAATTGCGCGACATGCGCGCGCATTTTTTCAGGATCAATGCTACGGCGGCTCAAGCGGACGCACGCCTCCGCGATCTCGTCGAGGTGACCGTAGCTGACCAATTCGCCGACCGTCTCGTCCACCACTTCCGGGGCGCCGCCTGCCCGGGCCGCGAGGCAGGGCTTGCCGTAGCTCATGGCCTCAAGATAGACGAGCCCGAAGCCCTCCTTGCGGCTGGGCAGGGCGAAGAAATCGCAGCGGGCGTACTCGTCCCGCAGCTGGCGATCGTCGATGCGGCCGAGCAATTCCACCGCCCCGGGATCGCCCTGGGCGGCGGCCAACTGCCGGAGGCGCGGCAGGTCGTTGCCGCCGCCTGCGATGCGCAGGACGGCGCCGGGCAGCCGGCGCCGGACCAGCGGCATCGCCTCGATCAGCGTGTCGAAGCCCTTGTAGGTGTCGTCACTCGTGAGCCGTCCCACGCTGAGGATCCTCGGCCCCGAGCCGGCGGCGGGCGCGGGTGAGGCCGGCGGAAACTCAAAGTCAGGACCAAGCGCATTGGGCTGGACGACGAGGCGCCCGGGATCGAGGCTCGGCTGGAACCGGAGGATCTGGCTGCGGGTGTAGTTGCTGACGCAGAAGATCCGATGCGCCCGGCTCAGGGTATGTCTTTCCAGCCCGGTGTACGGGCGCCAGACCTCGATGCCGTGCGCGACGATGCTGTAGCGAAGGCCGGGGTTCAGGACTTGCGCGAGGCGCGCCACGGCGGCCAGGTGGATGTGGCCGCAGATGATGCGATCGGTCCCGCGGGCGGCACGCAACGCGGCGAGCGTGAACTGGAACTTGCTGCGGGAGGCCAAGCACAACGGCGAGACGTTTGCGAGGGAAAGGTACGCGGGGATGCGCCGGAGCGAGGCCGGGTCATCGTTCAGCACCAGCACGCCGGTCGCGTCGCCGGACTCGTTCAGGGCGTGCAGGTAGACCCGCAGGATGCGGGCGATGCCGCCCTCGGCCAGGAACAACTCCGGGGCCAGGAGCACAGTCTTCATGCGGAGTGCCGCTGCAGGAAGGCGATGAGCATGGCCAAGCTCCAGACGCGCGACCAGTTGCGGGTGTCGGTGGAGCGCTGGAAATGGCGCCAAAATTCCCGGATCGGCCCGGGCTCCAGCCACGGGCACCGGGCGAGGCTCACGGCGGAAAAGGTCTCGTCGAGGAACGGGCGCAACGGGCCGCGCATCCAGATCGGAAAAGGCAGGGTGAAGCCTACTTTCGTGCCCTGCACGCTGGCCGGGGGGAGCAGGTCGATCACGGCATCCCTGAGCGCGCCCTTGTAGCGGTGGGAGGCGAAGACGAACGCTTCCGGCTGACCCCAGAGCCACCGGACCAGCGAGGTGTCCACGAACGGCGTGCGCAGCTCGAGGGAATGGGCCATGCTGAACACGTCGGAGTCGCTGAGCAGCACGTCGGTCATGTACGTCCGCATCTCCCAGGCCGAGACTGTCCGCAGCGGCTCGGCGGCATGGAGCTCAAACGCAAATTCATCGAGCATGGGATGCATCGGCCCAAGGCGCGCGACCTCCCGGCGGATTTCAGGGGCCAGGAGCGGCAGGCGGGCGGCCTCGGAAAACACCGTGCGCTGCAGCGAGGCCAGCTCATTAAGGTCCCGGGCATGGGTAAGGAAATCCGCGAGCTTGAGGCTGCGGACGGTCCCGTGGGCGCGAAGCCAGCCCACGAGGTGGCGGCGGATCTTGACGGGGACGCTACGCCAGTACGGGAGGAAGCGAACGAAGCGCGGGAGGTCGCGGAACGACGGATAACCGCCGAACAGCTCGTCCCCGCCAACTCCCGATACGACCACCTTGACCCCGTTGTCCGCTGCTAAGGAACTTGCGAAGAAGGTGTTGATCCCATCGCCCGTCGGCTGGTCCATCCGTCGGATGATCTCGGGGAGTTTATCTGCCACCCTGTCGCCGGTAATCAATTCCTCGTGGTGCGCCGTTCCGGCATGTCTGGCCATGCGGCGGGCGGCCGCCTGCTCGGAGAATCCCTTCTCGCGGAAGGCGAGCGTGAAGGTCTTGAGGCGGCCGTTCGTTTGCCGCGAAAGCAGGGCTACCAACGCCCCGGAATCGAGTCCGCCCGAGAGGAATGCGCCGACGGAGACGTCGGCCTGGGCATGGACCCTGACCGTTTCCTCAAGTCGGCGCCGCAGTTCCACCACGAACTCACCGTATTTTTGGGTCCGGTACGAGCGCTCCGCCGGGGCCTGGCGGTACGTCCAGTAGCTGCGAATCCAAAGGCGATTGTCTCGCCAGACTCCGATCTGGCCGGGTCGCAAGCAGCGTACCTGCCGGTAGATCGTCTGCGGTGCCGGCACGGCAAGATGGGACAGATAGACGCTGATTGCCTGCGGGTCGATTTCGACGGGGACGAACTTCGAGGCAAGGAGCGACGCCAGTTCCGAGGAGAACAACAAACCGGCATCGTCGCGCCAATGGTAGTAGAGTGGCTTGATGCCCAGGGGATCACGGGCAAGCGTGAGGGTGCGGTCGTGGTCGTCCCATAAGGCGAAGGCGAACATACCGCGAACGCGCGCGAGGCTTGCCTCGCCCCACCGGGCGAGGGCATGGAGCAGGACCTCGGTGTCGCAACGCGTGCGGAAGACATGCCCGCATGCCTCGAGTTCAACCCGTAGTTCCCGGTGATTGTAGATTGCACCGTTAAAGACCAAGGTGTGGCGCCCATCGGGCGACCGCATGGGCTGGCGGCCATTGGCCGGGTCGAAGATGGCCAAGCGGCGGATACCGAGGGTCGCCTCCTGCTGCGTGACGATCCCCGAATCATCCGGACCGCGATATTGCATGCGGTCGCACATCCGCTGCACGGCTTCGCGACGGCTGGCCGAGCCCTCGCGCGTGCTGATGAATCCGGCGATGCCGCACATTGCTAGGAATGCTTCGCCCCTTCACTTCCGGGGTGAAAGCGAAGCGCGGTGTGGCCGGCTGGAACTACCAAATGAGGGGGCCTAGGTAATAATACCCAGTGAAATAACGCCTAAACGATTCGGCGTATTAGGCAATCCCCTGATAATGCGTAATTTCACGCACAGATTGAGGCCAAAACCTCAACAGCCTTTGGTTCGGAAACGAGTTTTTCGATCAACACCGCACCGAGATCCACTGCCGTTCCCGCGCCGCGCGACGTGATGATGCGTCCGTCAACAACGCAGCGCTCGTCCGTCAGGATCGCCGTCAGCTCGTTCGCCACCGAGAAATGCGCCGTGTAACGTCGGCCGGCGAGGAGGCCCGCGTCGTGCAGCACCGTCGGCGCAGCGCAGATCGCGGCGATCCAGCCGCCGGCCTGATGCTGGTGCAGGACGAGATCGCGCACGCGCGGATCGGCCCGCAGCAGTTTCACGCCGGGCCCGCCGGGAAGGAACAGGCAGTCAAACCCGTGCGCGCGCACCGCCTCGAGGGTCGTGTCCGCATGCATTGTCATTCCGCAGCGCCCCGTGGCATGGATGCCATCGCCGAGCGCGGCGATGGTCACGGTCACGCCGGCGCGGCGCAGGAGGTCAATGGGCGCGACGGTCTCGATCTCTTCAAATCCGTCCGCCAGGATTGCGAGTACGGTGGCCATGCCTATCCCTAAACGACATGCGCCTCCCTGAACACGGAAAAATGCACCCCCGCCTGGTCATCTTCGGCGCCGGCTACATCGGCGGCGCCGTCGCCCGGGCGGCCGTCGCCCGCGGGTTCGTGGTTACGGCCCTGACACGCAACGCAGCCCGCGCGGAGGAGCTTCGCGCCGCCGGCATCCGGGTCGTGGTCGCCGACCTCGCCGGTGACACGTGGCTGGAGGAAATCCCCGCCGGCGCCGACCACGTGCTCAACTGCGTGAGCTCCGGCGGCGGCGGTCTGGACGGCTACCGCCACAGCTACGTCGACGGCACCGCCCGGATCGGGGAGTGGATCCGGCGCGGACGCGTGGGCACGCTCGTCTACACGAGCAGCACCTCGGTCTATCCGCAGGGAGGCGGGGCCGAGGTTGACGAATCCGCCCTGACCGAGCCCGCCGGCGAACGCGCCGCGCTTCTGCTCGAGGCCGAACGCCTCTCGTCCGCGACCGCGGCCAACCGCGTGTTCATCCTCCGCCTCGCTGGCATCTACGGGCCCGACCGGCACATGATCCTCGATACCCTCCGCTGCGGCGGCCCGCTGCCCGGCTCCGGCGCACACCGTCTGAATCTCGCGCATCGCGATGACATCGTGGCCGCGATCCTTGCGTGCTTCGCCGCGCCGCCCGCGGTGGCGGGCGGCATCTTCAATGTGGCGGACGACCGTCCGGCTCGGCGCGCCGAGGTCGCGGCGTGGCTCGCGGAAAGGCTTGGCCTGCCGCCGCCGTCGTTTGATCCCGGGTCTGCCGCGGGGCGCCGCCGCCCCGAGACGCCCGACCGGGTAATCCGCAACGGCCGCCTCAAGTCCGCCCTCGGTTGGCGGCCGCAGTACCCGGACTTTCGCGCCGGCTACGAAAGTTTGTTGTCGCGTTGAACCGCGGCGTTTCATTCAACTCGCTCCTCAATCCCAACCCATTTGTCCCATGGCCGGCGTCGGCAAACTACTCAAACAAGCCCAGAAAATGCAGCGCGGCATCGAGGCCCTCCAAGGGCAGCTCGAGGCCAAGGAAATCGAGGTCGCCAGCGGCGGCGGCGCGGTGAAGGTCAAGGTCAACGGCACCGGCAAGTTCCTCGCCCTGACGCTCGACCCGGAGTTCCTCAAGGAGGACGCCAAGCTCGTTGCCGACACCGTGCTCGCGGCCATCCAGGACGCTGCGAAGCAGGCGAAGGAATACAACGACGCCGAGATGCAGAAGGTCACCTCGGCCTTCCAGATCCCCGGCATGATGTGACGGCGCCGGGCGGCGTTCCTCGGCGATGACTCCCGCGTTCGAGAAGCTCCAGAAGCACCTCAAGCAGCTGCCCGGGCTCGGCTACCGCTCGTCGGAGCGCATCGCCCTGCACCTGCTGGTCGAGAAACCCGACCGCCTGCCGGCCCTGGTCGCCGCGCTGGAGGAGGCGGCCAAGTCGGTCCGGCGCTGCACGCGCTGCGGCAATCTCGCCGAGGAGGATCTCTGCGGCATCTGCGGTGACGAGCGTCGCGACCATGGCCTGGTCTGCGTGGTCGAGCAGGTGCCCGACCTGGTGGCGATCGAGCGCAGTGGGGCGTTTCGCGGGGTCTACCACGTGCTGCACGGCAAGCTGTCGCCGATCCACGGGGTCGGCCCGGCGGACCTGAACCTGGCGGCGCTCAACGACCGCATCCGCGGCGGCACCGTGCGCGAGCTCATCCTCGCGCTCTCCAACGACGTCGAGGGCGAGGCGACCTGCCATTACCTGACCGAGCACCTGCCCGCCGACTCCGGCGTCACCGCGACCCGCATCGGCTTCGGCCTGCCCAGCGGGGGCGGCGTCCTTTATGCCGACTCGGTTACGCTAAAGAGCGCATTGGACGGACGACGCACCTATTCGTGATTGCGCCCCGGCGAATTTATTATTCATTCCCCACCAGTTTAATGCGCCATTAGTATATCGGCTATTATGTGTGCTTCCCAAGCATGAGAGGTCGGTTCGACTCCGACATGGCGCACCAACCTTAACCCACCCAAAACAAAAACATGAAATCCCTCCGAATCCTCCTCGCGCTGGCCTTCGCCAGCATCCTCGCCGTGTCCGTCGCCCAGGCTGGTGGCGACAAGGGCGAGTGCAAAGACAAGGCCGACAAGTGCTGCTGCAGCAAGGAATGCAAGGCCGGCAAAGACGGCAAGGAATGCGCCGACGGCAAGTGCTGCTGCAAGGACAAGAAGGCCGAGTGCGAAAAGAAGGAAGAAAAGAAGGCCTGAGCCTGCTTTAGCCTTTCAATCCCCAGCCGCGCATCACCCGATGCGCGGTTTTTTTGGCCACAAATTCCTCCCTGCGGATGAGGCGTCAGAGTCCCCTATAAGGGCGCGGGCGAGTATCCCAACCGGACGGCTCTTTGTGTTCTTTGTGGTTGATCAGGTCCCGGCCGGGACCGACTCGGCGCGGAGGTTGCGCCAACGGGCGAGGACCCGGCGGTGGATGTCGTCGGGGGCCAGACCGTACGCGGCGCGGAGGACCTCGGTGCTGGAGCCATGCTCGACGAATCTGTCCGGCCAGCCGATGCGCTCAACCGCGGCCGGGCAGTCGGATTCCTGCAGCGCCTCGAGCACGGCGCTGCCGAAACCGCCGGCGAGGACATGGTCCTCCATCGTCACGATGAGCGGGATGCAGGCGGCGTGGCTGAGCAGGAGGGCGCGGTCGAGCGGCTTGACGAAGCGCGCATTCACCACGCCCACGGAGATGTTTTCCTCGGCGGCCAGGCGCGCGGCGAGCCTGAGCGCGTCCTGCACCATGTTGCCGAGGGCCCAGATCATGATGTTCGACCCCTCGCGCAGGACCTCGGCGTGGCCGAGGGGCAGGGTGGCGGGCTGCGCCTTGAGCGGCACGCCGACGCCGGCGCCGCGCGGGTAGCGCACGAAGGCCGGGCCGTTGTGCTGCAGCGACGTGTGCAGCATGTCGACGAGCTCGTCCTCGTCCTTCGGCTGCATGACGACGGCGTGCGGCACGCAGCGCAGGTAGGCGAGGTCGAACAGGCCGTGGTGCGTCGGGCCGTCGTTGGGCGAGAGCCCGGCGCGATCCATGCAGAACGTCACCGGCAGGTTCTGCAGGCAGACGTCGTGGATGATCGGGTCGTAGGCGCGCTGGAGGAAGGTCGAGTAGATCGCGACGACGGGCCGGATCCCCTTGGTGGCGAGGCCGGCGGCGAAGATGGCGGCGTGCTCCTCGGCGATGCCGACGTCGAAGAACTGGCCGGGCACCTCCTTGGCGAGGTGCGACAGGCCCGTGCCGCTCGGCATGGCACCGGTGATGCCTACGATGCGGCGGTCGGCCTGCGCGAAGCGCACGAGGGCGCGGCCGAAGACGTCCTGGTAATTCGGCGGCGTGCCGGGGGCGGACTGCTTGCTCTCGCCGGTCTCGGGGTCGAAGGGGCTCGCGCCGTGGAACTTCTCCGGGGAGGTCACCGCGGCCGGCAGGCCCTTGCCCTTCTTCGTGAGGACGTGGATCAGGACGGGCACGTCGCAGTGCTTGGCGAACTCGAGGTTCTTGACCAGGGCGTCAAGGTTGTGGCCGTCGACCGGCCCCAGGTAGCGCAGGCCGAACTTCTCGAACAGCGACGACTCGACGAAGAAGTCCTTGGTCTCGCGCTTCCACTTGAGGTAGACGCGGTTCATCTCCGCGCCGGCGGGGAAGCTCTTGAAGAAGGCCTCCACGTCGTGGTGCAGCTTGTTGTACGTCTTGCTCGTGCTGATCCGGTTGAGGTAGCTCGAGATCGCGCCGACGTTCTTGGCGATGGACCACTCGTTGTCGTTGAGAATGACGATGAGGCGCTTGGTCGAGGAGACGATGTTGTTGAGCGCCTCGAGCGTGATGCCGCAGGTGAACGCCGCGTCGCCGCAGACGGCGACCACGTGCTCGTCCGAGCCGCGCAGGTCGCGGGCGGTGGCCATGCCGAGCGCCGCCGACAGCGCGGTGCCGGCGTGGCCGGCGCCGAAGGCGTCGTGGGGGCTCTCCTTGCGGTAGAGGAAGCCGCTCGCGCCCTCGCTCTGCCGCAGGCGGTGGAAGAAGCTGCCGCCGCGGCCGGTGAGCAGCTTGTGCACGTAGCCCTGGTGGGCGACGTCGAAGACGAACTGGTCCTCGGGCGAGTTGAAGACGCGGTGGAGCGCGAGCGTGAGCTCGACGACGCCGAGGTTCGGGCCGACGTGGCCGCCGTTGCGGGCGGTGACGGTGATGATCTCCTGGCGAATCTCCTGGGCGAGCTGCGGCAGGTGGTCGGCGGGCAGGGCCTTGAGATCGGCGGGGCTGCGGATGGCGTCGAGCAGACGGGAAGACGGTGGGGACGATTCGTTCATCGGCGGGCGGGAACGGGCGGCGCCTCAGGGCGCGCGCTCGGTGTCAAAGCTGCCGAACGCGGCGCCTTCCTTGGTCTTGCGCAGCTGCTCGATCTTGAGCTCGGCCTCCTTCAGGCGGGCTTCGCAGACCTTGAGCAACTTGCTGCCCTCCTCGAACTTGGCGAGCAGGTCGGCCAGCGGCACGTCGCCCGATTCCATCGATTCGACGATGGACTCGAGTTTGGCGAGGGCGGCCTCGAAGGTCAGTTTGGCTTCTTTGACTTCCACGGTGTCACGATGGGAACCGGCGCGGCCTTTTCAAACAATCTTTGGACTGGCGGCGGGGGAGGAATTCCATGCACTGGGTGGCATGACTATCGTCCTCTGGGTCACGGCTTTGCTGATGGTGCTGCGCCTGGCCGGCGACCTGATCCTAGGTGCGCTCAATCGCGCGGAGGTCCGGCGCCACGCCCTGACGCCGCCGCCGGCCGCCGCGGCGATCATGGACGCGGCCACCTATGCCAAGTCGGTGCGCTACACGCTCGAGAAGTCGCGCTTCGGCGCGTTGACGGAGATGTTCGACACCGGGGTGCTGGCGCTCGTGATCTTCGGCGGCGTGCTGCCGGCGCTGTATGAGCAGTTCGCCTTTTTGGGCGGACCGGAGGCCGTGTGGGACGACACGCTCTTCATCCTCGCGGCGGGCGTGCTGCTCTCGCTGCCCGGCCTGCCGTTCGACTGGTGGGCGCAGTTCCGGCTCGAGGCGCGCTTCGGGTTCAACCAGAGCACGCCGCGGCTCTGGATCACCGACAAGGTCAAGGGCGTCCTGCTCGCGCTGGTGATCGGGTACCCGCTGCTCTGGGTCCTGCTGTCGCTGGTGTCCTGGGTCGGGCCGGCGTGGTGGATCTGGGGCTTCGCGGTGCTGTTCGGCTTCCAGCTGCTGATGCTGGTGCTGTACCCCAAGCTGATCCTGCCGCTGTTCAACAAGCTCACGCCCCTGCCCGAGGGCGAGCTGCGCGCGCGGCTGCTGGCGCTGGGCGATCGCACGGGCTTCCGGGCGCAGGCGATCCAGGTCATGGACGGCTCCAAGCGCTCGGCGCACTCCAACGCGTTCTTCACGGGCTTCGGGCGCTTCCGCCGCATCGTGCTCTTCGACACGCTGGTGGCGCAGCTGTCCGCCGAGGAGCTCGAGGCGGTGCTGGCGCACGAGATCGGCCACTACCGGCGCGGGCACATCCCCAAGATGCTGGCCATCTCCGCGGCGATGCAGCTCGGCGGCTTCGCGCTCGTCGCCTGGCTCGCGGGCAGCCCGTGGTTCAACACGGCCTTCGGCTTTCCGCCCGGCGAGCTCGCCCCGGCGTTCCTGCTCTTCGGGCTCCTGAGCGGGCTGGTGATGTTCTGGTTCTCACCGGTCGCGAACTTCTTCTCGCGCCGGCACGAGTATGAGGCCGATGCCTTCGCGCGCGACGCGATGGGCGGCCCCGGCCCGATCGTGGCGGCGCTGCGCAAGCTGGCCCAGAAGAACCTGAGCAACCTGACCCCGCATCCGTGGTTCAGCGCGTTCTTCCACTCGCATCCGACGCTGGTCGAGCGCGAACGCGCCGTGCAGGCCGCATGAGGCGGGCCTGGCTGGCGGGTCTGGCGTGGTTGCTCGGCGTCGTTGGTTCGCCGGCCGAGACGCTGCGCATCGCGACCTACAACGTGGAGAACTACGGCGCGGCCGACCGGATGGTCGCGGCCGGCTACCGGCGCGACTACCCCAAGCCCGAGGCCGCAAAGGCCGCGCTGCGGGCCGTCATCCGGGCGATGGCGGCGGATCTCCTGATCCTGCAGGAGATGGGCGGGCCGGCCTACCTCGAGGAGCTGCGGCGCGACCTGCGCGCCGAGGGGCTCGACTACGCTTTCGGCCACGTGGTCGATGGCGACGACGAGAACCGCTACCTGGCGGTGCTCGCCCGGCGGCCGCCGCGGGCGGTCAAGCCCCACGCCGACCTCACCTTCCGCTACCTCGGCGGCGAGGGCCGGCTGAAGCGCGGGCTGCTGGAGGTGACGCTGGCGACGCCGGCCGGCGACATCACGGTCTGGGGCGTGCATCTCAAGAGCCGCTTCACCGATCGCGCCGACGATCCGATGTCGGCCACGCGGCGCGCCGGCGAGGCGACTGCGATCCGCGACCTGATCCTGCGGCGGCATCCCGCGCCGGGGGCCGCGCGGTTCGTGGTCCTGGGCGATTTCAACGATGGGCCCAACAGCCAGGCCGTTCGGTTCACGGGCAGGCGCGGGAAGACAACGATTGCCAATCTGCTCCCCGCGTCCGACTCACGGGGTGAGACGTGGACGTATGCCTACCGCAAGGAGGACACCTACCAGCGCGTCGACCACATCCTGGTTTCGCCCGGCCTGCAGCCGCTGGTGGCGGACGGCAAGGCGGCGATCTGCGACGTTCCGGAAACGATGAGCGCCAGCGATCACCGGCCGGTGGTGGTGACGCTGCGGTTGCCGTAGCGCTACGGCGCCCGCGACGCGCCCGACATCGCCGGTCCGGGCACGTACGGGTGGGTGGCGATCGACGTCACCGCCAGTTGCTCGGGAAGGCCGGTCCACAGGGCGATATGGTCGTCGGTCTTGATGAACACCGGCCGGTCGGGCATCGCGTAATTCTTCGGCGGATGCCAGCCGCCCTCGATCCAGTCGGGGAGGTCGGGCCCGAAGCGCACGCAGTCCTTGCGGCCCACGAGGCCGAAGACGCTTTGCCAGAGGTAGTCGCCGATGGCCCAGTTCTGGCCGCGCTCGAGCCAGAGGCATTGGTCGCCGAGGAGCACCGACGTGCGGTCATCCGGCGCGAAGAACGCGTCCCAGAAGCCGGCGTCGACGCCGTGGCGGTGGACGAGGTGGCGGAAGTCGTGGCTCTGCCAGCCCGTGCTCGGGGCGATGTCGACCTCGCTCTGCCAGCCGGTGCCCGAGACGAGGAAGCCGCGCGGGTGCTGGTAGGTCGCGTAGGTCCGGTCGCAGGCGGCGAGGAAGGCCTCGAGCTCGGGGTCGCGGCGGTGGCGCACGTAGCGCTGGATGCCCTCGAGGGAATCGCCCATGCCGGCGATCAGCATCGGGCCGCGGTTGAGGTGCCAGCGGTTGCCGGCGTAGTACCACATGCGGTGGCAACGCGTCTGGCCGCGGTGGTCGATCCAGTGGGAGCGGGCGACGTGGCGGCAGAGCTTGGCGGCCTCGTCGATGTACGTCTCGTCGCCGTAGATCTCGGCCGCGAGCAGCAGCGGACAGATCATGAGGCCGTAGTACTCGGAGGGCTCGAGGATGTCCTTGATGCCGAGGACGCGCAGCGTGCCGGCGCTGTCGGCGTCGGGCATGCCGGCGATGTGGAACGTCTTGATCATGTAGTCGACGTCCTCGCGGGTCGTGTCGTACCAGCGCTTGTCGCCGAAGGCCTGCGTGTAGAGCAGCTTGGCCCAGATGCGGGCGTAATCCTGGTTGGCGACCGACGAGGGGTCGGGGCGGCCGTGCTTGCCGTACGGCAGGCAGCCGGTGTCGAGGTTGCGGATGATGGCGGCGCGGATCTGGTCGAGCAGGCGCGGCGCGAGCCAGTCGCGGGCGCGCAGGGCGGTGAGGCCGAGGGAGGTGTTGGGGAGGGCGTTGTGGATGAGGCCCTTCTTGCAGATCTCGCCGGCGTTGAAGCCGATGTGGTCGTACTGGCCGTCGGGCAGGAACGACGTCGTCTGGAACTCGACCATCCGCTCGAGCAGGGCCTTGGCGCGTGGGTCGGGCCGCAGGGCGATGGCCTCGGCCAAGCCGGCGAGAAACGGCGAGGCCCAGGTGGTGTGGCCGGCCGTGAAGTCGGCCAGCCGGTAGGGATTCACGCCCCAGACCGGGTGATTATGGAAGCCATGAATGGCACCATTGGGCTGCACCCAGGAGTGGAGCCAGTTACCGAGCGCGGCGACGTTGGGGAGGGCGGGGGTCATGGGAGAGGGAAATTGAACCACGGATTACACGGATTTCACGGATGGAATAGTGCCGGATGTAGCCGGCTGGATCGCCACAAAAAGGCACATAATCGGAATGCCTTGTTCCGTGCCTCTTGTGCCTTTTGTGGCCATCCAGCGACGCCACATCCGCAGGTATCCGATCCGTGTCATCCGTGAAATCCGTGGTTAAATGGTCTTGGATCGGTTGAGCCAGCGCTCGGCGACGGCGACGGCGGTGAGCATCAGGGCGGCGCTGAGGAGCAGGCGGGGGAGGTTGGCGGATTCGCCGAAGAACAGGAGCGAGACGGTCACGCCGAGGGGGATCTTGGCGTTGTTGAACACGGCGAGCGTGCCGGTGTTGACGCGGGTGGCGCCGAGGTTCCACCAGAAAAAACAGAGGCCGGAGGCGACGATGCCGAGGTACGCGATCACGCCGGCCTGCGGGAGCGTGAGCCGAAAGGCGGTCCAGTCCGTGGTGAACAACGACGCCACCGCGGTGGCCGCGAGCGCGCCGGCGTAGGGCAGGGCGAAGATCGCGGCGTCGGCGACGCCCTCCAGCCGCGGGCGCAGGCGCTTGTAGGCCAGCTGGCCGGCGGCGAAGCAGAGGTTCGAGCCCTGCACGAGGATGAAGCCGCCGACGGCGCCCGTGCCCACGCCGGCGTGCCACAGCAGGACGCCGGCGCCGGCGAGCGACAGCACCGCGGCCGCGAGGTGGCGGGCATGCCAGCGGTGCTCGACGGCGGCGTCGAGGAGCGCGAGGTACACGGGCGTGAAGATCGTGAACAGCGCGACCTCGTAGGCCTGCAGCACCGCGAAGGCGCGGAGGTACAGGACGTACATCAGGCCGAACTGCACCGCGCCGATCGCGGCGAGGCGCACCTGCACGCGCGCCGGGAGGCCCCGGCGGCGCAGGAACGGCAGGAAGACCAGCAGCGCACACAGCAGCCGCAGCGTGGCGACGGCCGTGGCGTCGAGGCCGGCGAGCTGGCCCTTGATCAGGCCGAACGAGAAGGCCCAGACGAGCGACGCGAGCAGCAGGAGCGGCATGCGACGGGGCCGCTCACACGCGGAAGATGGCGCCGAGCTTCTTGCCGAGCAGGAGGCTCATGCCGACGATCGTCACGCCGAGGAAGGCCATGGCCCACACGCCGAGCGCGCTGGCGATGAACTTGCCGTCGCCGAGGAGCTGGAAGAGTTCCATGATCGCCTTGGTGATCGGGTAGAACAGCTGCTTCTGCGCGAGCACCAGCGAATCCGACACCTCGAGCATCGCGAAGGCGAACGCGAGCAGGCCGCCGGCGATCAGGTTCGCCGCGATCAGCGGCAGAGTCACCTTGCAGAGCGACTTGAGCGGCGGGCAGCCGAGGTTCTGGGCCGCCTCCTCCAGCGTCTCGCTCGTCTGCTGGAAACCCGCGGCCGCGCTGCGCACGACGTAGGGGAGGCGGCGGACCGAGTACGCGATGATGAGCAGGATCGTGGGGTCCTTCACCGGGTTGATGAAGGCGAAGAACTTGCCCTCCTGCGACATCGCGAGGTAGCCGAAGGCCAGCACGAGCCCGGGCACGGCCAGCGGCATCATGGCGAGGAAGTCGAGGATCTGCCGCCCGGCGAGCTTCGAGCGGACCACCACGTAGGCGATGGCGATGCCGAGGACGATGTCGATGAGGGTCGAGATGCTCGCGAACTTCAGGCTGTTCGCGATCGCCGGCACCGTGAGGTCGTGGCCGAGCGCGAGGTCGAAGTTCTCCAGCGTGTAGTTCTGCGGCAGGACCGTCCCGTACCACTCGCTCGAGAAGGCGACGAGGATGACGCCGGCGTGCGGCAGGATCGCGAGGGCGATGACGCCGCCGAACAGCGCGGTGCACAGCCAGCGCTGGCCGAGCGGCAGCGCCCGCGGGCCGCCGGTGCTCGTGGCCTTGGCCATCATCGCGTAGTGGGCGCGGCCGAAGAGGCCCTTGCCGATCGCGTAGAGCGCCACGGAACTCGCCAGCATGACCGCCACCAGCGCGAAGGGGAACGGGTTGCCGCCGATGTCCTTCAGGCCGTAGAAGATCTGCACCGACGTCACCTGCGCGTAGTCGAAGATCAGCGGCGTGCCGAGCTCGGTGAAGGCCCAGATGAACACGATCGTGCCGCCGGCGAAGAGGCCGGGGTTGATGAGCGGGAGCGTGATCTTCCAGAAGCGCCGGAAGCCGGTGCAACCGAGGTTCTGCGCCGCCTCCTCCATGGCCGGGTCGATGTTCGCGAGGGCGGCGACCGCGTTGAGGTAGATGATCGGGTAGAGCGACAGCGCCTGCACCACGGCCACGCCCCAGAACTGGTTCGCGGCGAACCAGTCGAAGGTCCAGCCCTCCGGCCGCAGGCCGAGCGAGATGAGGAGGCTGTTGACCGCGCCGTACTGCCCGAAGATCTGCTTGATGCCGATCGCGCCGACAAACGGCGGCAGGATCATCGGGATCAGGATCAGCGAGCCGAGGAGCGCCTTCCCGGGAAACAGAAACCGGTCGGAGATGAACGCGAGCGGCAGCGCCAGGAGCAGCGCCAGCGTCGTGGTGGCGCACGCGAGCAAGAAGGAGTTGCGCAGCCCGCCCAGGTAGACGGGGTCGGCGAGGAGGGCCGTCAGGTAGGCGAGGGTGAAGCGACCGTCGGCATCGATGAACCCGCCCTTGAGGATCTGCAGGATCGGCCAGATGAAGAACGCGGCGAAAAAGCAGGCCGTAAGGGCGAAGACGATGCGCGCAAAGGAGGTCGACACGGCGGGGAGTGTCAGGCGCGGGGATTTGGGGCGGCAAGGCGGAAGTGGGAGGGTCCATCGCTCGCCCGCTTTTTGAGCCTTCAAAAAGAAGGTCTTGCCTTTTCAAAACCAATCCCCCTACTGCCCGTCATGGCTTCGATCACCGTCGAAAATTACCTCAAGGCCATCCTCCTGCGCACGGAGGGGCCCGAGCATATCGTCCCCATGGGCGTGCTCGCCGAGGCGATGGGGGTCGTGCCGGGCACCGTGACCACGATGGTCAAGTCGCTCGCGGAGCAGGGGCTGCTCGACCACCAGGTGCGGCAGGGCGTGCGCCTCACGCCCGCCGGGCGCCAGGTCGCGCTGGCGGTCCTGCGGAAGCACCGGCTGGTCGAGACCTTTCTTGTCCGCACGCTCAAGATGGACTGGGCCGAGGTCCATGAGGAGGCCGAGGCCCTTGAGCACGCGGTCTCCGAGCGCGTGCTCGCACGGATCGATGCCTTCCTCGGTCACCCGACGACCGATCCGCATGGCGACCCGATCCCGGACGCCGCCGGCAACCTGGCCGAGGAGGTGGCGGGCGCGAACCTGACCACGTGCGCGCTCAACAAACCGCTCCGCGTGACGCGCATCACCGACCAGAGCGCCGATTTCCTCGAGTTCGTGCAGAAGAACGGCCTCAAGCCCGGCACGCGCCTCCGCGTCGTGCGCCGTGAGGCGGCCAGCGGCGTCCTGCACTGCGAGATCCGCGCGGGGGGCGAGATCGCCCTCGGCCTGCCCGAGGCCGCCAAGATCGCCGTCGGCGCAATCGGCTGAACCACCCAGATGAGCCTGCCCTTCATCGTCTCCCTCGTCATCATCGCGGCCCTGCTGCTCTGGCCCGACTCCGGCCTCGTCGCCCGCTGGCGACAGGCCCGCGTCCGCGCCGCCCGCGTCCGGCGCGAGGACGCCCTCAAGCACGTCCTCAAGTGCGAGGTCAACGGCGAGC
This sequence comes from Opitutaceae bacterium, assembly GCA_019634615.1. Classification (GTDB taxonomy): domain Bacteria; phylum Verrucomicrobiota; class Verrucomicrobiia; order Opitutales; family Opitutaceae; genus UBA2377. Next base: position 35,190 of record JAHCAZ010000007.1, on the reverse strand, counting down.
TGCCCACGCTCAACAGCGTGGCCGGCGCGCTCCATATCCGCGACGGCGCCGCGGCCGACCTCATCGCCGACATGGAGGCGCACGGGCTGATCTCCATCGGCGAGGGCCGCATCCGCCTCAGGCAGCCCGGCCGCGAACTCGCCCTCCACATCGTCCGCGCCCACCGGCTCTGGGAAAGCTACCTGGCCGAGCAGACCGGCGTCGCCGAGGCCAAGTGGCACCAGCTCGCGGAGCGCAAGGAACACCAGCTTTCGCCCGAGGATGCCGACGCCCTCGCGGCGCGCCTGGGCAACCCCCTGCACGATCCCCACGGCGACACGATCCCGGCCGCGGGCGCCGACCTGCCGGCCGACACCGGCCGGCCCTTCAGCACCGCCCCGCTCGACACGCCGGTGCTCATCGCCCACATCGAGGACGAGCCCGAGGCCGTCTACCGCCAGATCCAGGCCCTCGGCCTGCGGCCCGGGATGAAGGCATGCATCTTCGCCAAGGAGGACGGCTGCATCCGCTTCTGGGCCGACGGGCGCGAGCACAACCTGACGCCGATCCTGGCCAACAATCTCGCCTACGTGCCGCTGGTCGGCACCACGCGCGAGGACCTGTTCGACGAGGAGTTCCTGAGCGAGCTCCACCCGGGCGAGCGCGCCCGCATGCTCGGGCTCAGCGCGGCCTGCCGCGGCGCCGAGCGCCGGCGCCTGCTCGATCTCGGCTTCGTGCCCGGCACGATGATCGAGGTCGAGCTGGTCAGCCCGTCGGGCGACCCCATCGCCTACCGCGTCCGCGGCACCGTGATCGCCCTGCGCCGGGAGCAGGCCCGGCTCATCCGCATCGGCAACCGTGAAACCATCCCGACGGAGGCGGTCGCATCATGAGTGAAGTTCCCAACACCGCCATCGCGCCACCGACGGAGGCCTGCGCGAAATGCGAGGTATACCGCGCGGCCAATCTCAAGAAGCTTGGCGTCAACCCCGGCCAGTGGGACCACATCGTCGCGCTCGCCGGCAATCCGAATACGGGCAAGAGCACCGTCTTCAACGCCCTCACCGGCCTGCGCCAGCACACCGGCAACTGGCCCGGCAAGACCGTCACGCGCGCCGAGGGCGGCTTTGCCTACGCCGACCGGCGATACAAGATCGTCGACCTGCCCGGCACCTATTCGCTGCTCTCCACCAGCCTCGACGAGGAGGTCGCCCGCGACTTCATCCTCTTCGGCCAGCCCGATGTCACGGTCGTGGTCGTCGACGCCTCGCGGCTCGAGCGCAACCTCAACCTCGCGCTGCAGGTGCTCGAGATCACCGATCGCGCGGTCCTCTGCCTCAACCTCATGGACGAGGCGCGGCGCCACGGGCTGACGGTGGACGACCGCCAGCTGGCGCGCGATCTCGGGATCCCCGTGGTCCCGACGTCCGCGCGCTCGGGCGAGGGCCTGCCGGCCCTGCTCCAGGCGATCGCCGACGTCGCCACGGGCCGCGTCGTCTGCCGGCCACACCGGCTCGAACAGGAGCCGCCGGCCGTGCGCGCCGCCCTCAACGAGCTCGTCGCCCAGATTCGGCGGATGCACCCCGACCTGCCCAACGCTCGCTGGGTCGCGATGCGGCTCCTCGGCGGCGACGAAAACCTCGCCGCAGCGCTGCAGCGCGGCGAACTCGGCGGCCAGCGGGCCCAGGCCGCCGTCGCTTCCTGATCACCATGGCTTCCATCCAAACCGGGGTCGCCGCCGTGAGCGCGACCGACATCATCGAGAACGCCCGCCGGCTCCGCCGCGAGACCGCGGCCGACGTGCATGAGGTCCTCGTCGAGGCGATCTACGCCGATGCCGCCCGCATCGCCGACCGCGCCGTCGCCCGGCCGGGCCGCCCCGCGCGGCCGACGCTGGACCGCACGCTCGACCGGATCCTGACGAGCCGCGTGTGGGGCTTCCCGATCATGCTGCTCCTGTTCGCGCTGATGTTCTGGCTCACGATCATCGGCTCCAACGTGCCGTCGGGCATGATCGCCGACCAGCTGGTCGGCCGGCTGTGGCCCGTGCTGCGGGAGCTCGCGACCAGCCTCGGCCTGCCGTGGTGGCTGAAGGGCCTGCTGGTTGACGGTGTGTACCTCTCCACCGCCTGGGTCATCAGTGTGATGCTCCCGCCGATGGCGATCTTCTTCCCGTTGTTCACGCTGCTCGAGGATTTCGGCTACCTGCCGCGCGTGGCCTTCAACCTCGACCGCGCCTTCAAGCAGGTCGGCGCCCACGGCAAGCAGTCCATGAGCCTCATGATGGGCTTCGGCTGCAACGCCGCCGGCGTCGTCGCGACGCGCATCATCGACAGCCCGCGCGAGCGCCTGCTCGCGATCCTCACGAACAACTTCTCCCTCTGCAACGGCCGCTGGCCGACGCAGATCCTCATCGCGACCATCTTCATCGGCAGCCTCGTGCCCGCGCAATGGGCGGGGCTGGTCTCGGCCGGCGCGGTCACCGCGGTGGCCCTGCTCGGCATCGGCTTCACCCTCGCGGTCTCCTGGGCGCTGTCGCGGACCGTGCTCCGCGGGGAGGTGTCCGCCTTCAGCCTCGAGCTCCCGCCGTACCGCCCGCCGCGCTTCTGGCAGACGCTCTACACGTCGCTGATCGACCGCACGATCTTCGTGCTCTGGCGCGCGATCGTCTTCGCGGTGCCCGCCGGCGCCGTGATCTGGCTGAGCGCCAACCTGAATGTCGGCGGCGTCTCCCTGGCCCAATACCTGATGCACTATGCCGACCCGGTCGGCGTGCTGCTCGGGCTGAACGGCGTCATCCTGCTGGCCTACATCATCGCGATCCCCGCCAACGAGATCGTGATCCCGACGGTGTTGATGCTCACCGTGCTCGTGACCGGCAGCCAGGGCATCGGCGAGGGCGCGGGCGTGATGTTCGAGCTCGACTCGCTCGACGCGACGCGGTCGCTGCTGGAGGCGGGCGGCTGGACGCTCCTGACCGCCGTGAACCTTATGCTCTTCAGCCTGCTGCACAACCCGTGCAGCACGACGATCTACACGATCTACAAGGAGACCGGCAGCGCCAAGTGGACCGCCGTGGCCACGCTGCTGCCGCTGGCGCTGGGCTTTGCGGTGACCTTTGCCGTTGCGACGGTGTGGCGGTGGGCGTCATGATGCGCCGGGTATGAAACGCATCCGGTTCGGGCTGGCCTTTCTCCTCGGATCGATCCCGCTCGCCGCCCAGGTCTCGGAGGCGCCGACAACCGTGGAACGGGGCCGGTGGCTGATTGAGGCGGACCTTTATTCGGTCGCGTTCGACCGCCACACGTATCAGCGCGACGGCGTGCACTACCGGTCGACTTACGTGGGCTCCTGGCTGTTGAGCACGGGAATTGCCGCCGACGTGGACGTGCAGTGCGGCCTCGAATCATGGCGCGAGGAACGCGCCTCGGGCGACGGCTGGACGGAACGTGGCCGCGGCGGGGGCGACGCCTGGCTGCGGGCCAAGTGGAATTTCACCGGCGACGAGGAGAACGGCCCGGCGTGGGCGCTGCTGCCCTATGTCAAGCTGCCCATGGCCGCCCGCGACATCGGCAACGGTCGCGGCGAGCCAGGTTGCGCGCTGGTCTTCGGTCGCCCGCTGGCCAATGACCGTTGGTGCAATGCCACGATCGGGCTCGACTGGCTCGACGACGGCGGGGGCGGGCGCAGCGTGGGCTATTACGGGTCGATCGCGTTGACCTGGCCCTGCCGCCGCGGCTTCAGCGCCTACGCGGAGGCGGTGGCGGGGGCGAATTCGGAAGCCACGCGCGCCTGGTCGGGCGAACTCGGTCTCGGGCTGACCCGGGAGGTCGGGCGTGGAATCTCCCTCGATGTGGCCGTGTACGTGGGTGTGACCCGGGCCGCCCCGGACGTGACGCCGGTGCTGCGCTTGGTCTGGGCGCTCTGAGGATTGCGAACCGCGGGTCTGCGCGCGGAACCCGGGATCAGGCAGCGCTGGCGGCGTTCGGCGATGGCCTAACCGCCAAACAGCCCGCGGAAGAGGTGCAACGCGAAGATGCCGGCGAGGGCGTAAACCATCCAGGTCACCTGGCGGGCCCGCCCGGTCGCGAGGAAGATGGCGGCGTAGGCCACGAGGCCGAGGCCGATGCCCTCCGCGATGCTGAAGGTCAGCGGCGTGGCCAAAATGATGATGAAGGCCGGCGCCACCTCGTGCAGGTCGCGCAGGTTCAGCTCGGCGACCGACTGGAACATGAAGATGCCGACCACGATCAGCGCCGGCGCCGTGGCCACGGCCGGGATCGCCTGGATGAGCGGAGTGAAGAACAGCGCGAGGATGAACAGGATCGCCACCGTCACGCCCACCAGCCCGGTGCGCCCGCCGGCCTCCACGCCTGAGGCGGACTCGACGTAGCTGACGACGTTGGAGGTGCCGAAGCCCGCGGAGGCGATGACGCCGAGCGAGTCGGCGACCAGCGCCTTGCCCGCGCCGGGCAGGCGGCCGTCCTTGTCGAGCAGGCCGGCGCGCTGGCAGACGCCGATGAGCGTGCCGACGTTGTCGAACAGCGCGATCAGGAGGAGCGTGAGCACCACGGTGAGGGCCTTGACCGGGTCGGCCGCGAAATACCCCAGGTCGAATTTCATGAACGTGGCGGCCATCGAGGCCGGCAGCGAGACGAACTCCGCCGGGTGCGGCGTCACCGTGCCGCCCTGGCCGTCCGGCACGACGAGCCCGACCAGCGTGACGGCGAGGATCCCGAGGATGATCCCGCCCGGCACGCGCCGCACCATGAGCACCACGGTGAGGATGAGCCCGACGAAGCTGAGCAGCACCGGCGGTGATCCCAGGTGCCCGTGGGTCACGAGCGTCGCCGGGTGACCCGCCACGATGCCGGCGTTGCGCAGGCCGAGGAACGCGATGAAGAGGCCGACGCCGCAGGTGATCGCCATCTTCAGCTGGTAGGGGATGGCGTTGATGATCTTCTCGCGGATGCCGGAGAGGGAGAGCGCGAGGAAGGCGATGCCATTGACCAGCACAAGGCCCAGCGCCTGCTGCCAGGGCACGCCCAGGCCGACGCACACCGTGTAGGCGAAGTAGGCGTTGATGCCCATGCCCGGGGCGAGCGCCAGCGGGATGTTCGTGTAGAGGGCCATGATCAGCGTGCTGACGGCTGCGCTCACGGCCGTCACGGTGATGAGCCCATCGGCGGGCATGCCGGCGGCGGCGAGGATCGCGGGGTTCACCGCGAGGACGTAGGCCATGGCGGCGAATGTCGTGCAACCGGCCTGGACCTCACGACCCGCGGTCGTGCCCTTTTGCTCGAGTTGGAAAAGACGCTTCAGCATGCGCGAAAGGCCGGAGGGAAGGGGGGAACCGCCGGGGACGCAAATCCGTTGTGGCCGTCCCGGCGGCGGTGCGAAACTTGCGGGCCTCAGCGGCCCGGCGCTGCCCACGTGCGCAGCACCCAGGGGATGACCGGGCTTTGGGGATGGTTCACGACGATCTGCAGCCCGGCGCTGAGCCCGTCGGGGAGCGGCACGGGCACGGTCAGCACCGGCAGGCCGCCGACACTGGCCGGGGCCGTGAGGGCGAGGATGCGCTGGCGGTTGGACGGCGTGCATTCGGCCTTGGTCAGGGCCGCGCAGGGCGCCACCGGCATGACGAGGAAATCGTGGCCGAGAAAGACCTGGGTCCAGCGCCGGCGCACCGCGGCGCAGGCGGCGTTGGCGGTGTCGATCTGGGCCGGCGTCAGGGCGGCGCCGGCCTCGAGGCGGGCGCGGACCGCGGGATCGTAGCGGTCGCGGTACCGCGTGAACCAGGCCCGGTGGCCGTGGCTGCCCTCGTGGGCGACGATCGTGGAATACGCGCCGGCGGCCGCGGCGAAGCCCTCGTGCAGGTCGCGCCGGAGGTCGCGGTCGGCCGGCGCGGCGATGCGGGCCGCGGCGCGTCCGCAGGCGTCGGCCACGACCGGGTCGAGGTCGGGCCAGTCCAGGTAGGCGCCGCGCGGCTCGCGTGCGGCCTCGCGCCAGCCGACGAGCGCGCCGTGCGCGTGCAGGAGATCGGCCGCGGTCGCGGTGAACCAGCCCGCCGTGTCGAACGAGGGCGCCAGCGGGAAGACGTCGCGGATCCAGCGGTCGCCCGGAGTCAGCCGCAGCCCGAAGAGCCCGCAGAACGCCGCCGGCAGGCGCACCGAGCAACCCGTGTCGGTGCCGAGGGCAAACGGCACCACGCCCGCGGCGACGAGGGCGGCCGAGCCGCTGCTCGAGCCGCCGGTGGTGCGCCCGGGAAACCGCGGATGCTCGCAGTCACCGTAGTGCGGGTTCTCGCCGGTGAGGCCGTAGGCGAACTCGTGCAGGTGGCTCTTGCCGGCCAGGACAGCGCCCAGTTCGCGCAGCCGGGCGACCAGGGCCGAGTCGTGCGCGGGCAGGGGGCGCGCCTCGGCGAGGAAGGTCGACCCCGCCTGCGTGGGTTCGCCGGCGACGTCGAAGAGGTCCTTGGCGAAGTACGGAATGGCGCCGAGGGGCGCGGCGCGGTTCGCGGCGGCGAACCGCTCGGCCAGGGCGTCCGCGGACGGCATCGCGGCGATCGCGGCCCGCTGCTGCGCCGACGACAGGCGCGCCACCGCCTCGCGCACGCGGCGGGCGGCGGCAGAGGGAGCGAGATCACGCCAGGAAGCGAAGGTCATGGTCCGAGAGAAACCCGCGCCGGGCGGCGGTGCAATCCCGCGCGGTTGATTCTGGCGCTCGGCGGGAACCCTGCCAACATGCGCGGCGTGAATCTCATCCGCCTCAGCTTCGCCGGTCTCGCCCTTCTGGCCGCCCTCGCGGCGGGTTGCTCGCGTCCGCCGGAGCCGGGCCCGGCCCTGCGGCGCGTGGTGTTCCAGACCGACTGGTTCGCCCAGGCCGAGCACGGCGGGTTCTACCAGGCGCTGGCCAAGGGCTATTACCGCGAGGCCGGTTTGGACGTGGAGATCCTCACGGGCGGCCCCGGCGCCGGGATCAAGCTCAAGGTCGCCAAGGGCGCGGCCGACTTCGGCATGAACCGCGGCGACGACGCGATCCTCGCCGTCAGCCGCGGGCTGCCGCTCGTCATGGTCATGGCCACCCTCCAGCACGACCCGCAGGCCCTGCTGCTGCACGCCGACAGCCCGGTGCGGGATTTCCGCGATCTCGACGGTCGCGTCGTCACGGCCGCGGTCGGCATGACCTGGATCCCGTACATCCAGCAGCGGTACGGCATCAAGTTCGGCCTGGTGCCGACCACCTACGGCCTCGCGAGCTTTCTGGCCGACCGCAACGTCATCCAGCAGTGCTTCCTGACGAGCGAGCCGTATTTCGCCGGGCAAAAGGGCGTGGCGGTGCGGGTGCTGCCGCTCACGGACACGGGGTACGACATGTATCACACGGTCATCTGCCGGCGGGAGTTGATCCGCGCGGAGCCGGCGGTGGTGCGGGCTTTCGTCGCGGCGTCGATCCGGGGCTGGGACGATTACGTCACGGGCGACCCGGCCCCGGCGCATGCGCTCATCCTGGCGCGCAACCGCGACATGACGCCGGGCCAGCTGGCCTATTCGCGCCAGGCGCTCATCGACCATGCCCTCGTGACCGGCCGGCGCGAGAAAGGCGAGGCCACGGGCCAGTTGCGGCTCGAGCGCATCCAGGAGGAGATCGACCGCCTGCGGGAGTTCGGCGTGCTCGAGAAGCCGCTGCGGGCCGACGAGGTGGCGACGCGCGTCTTCCTGCCTGAATCGTAGGCGTGGCGGCTGATTCCGATTTTCCCCGTCCTTTATGCGTCGACTCGCGCTGCTGTTGTTCGCCTCGGTTGTCACCGCCTTCGCCCAGGACGTTTCCCGGATGGACGAGGCGGTCCAGGTTCAGGCCAAGGACCACGTTTTCATGGGCGCCGTGCTGGTGGCCCGCGACGGAACGGTGATCTTCGAAACGGCCTGCGGACTGGCCAATGCCGAGTGGGAGGTGCCGAACGCCCCGGACACGCGCTTTCGCGTCGGCTCGGTGACGAAGCAGTTCACCGCCGCCGCGTTCCTTCGCCTGGCGGAGCAGGGCAAGCTCAGTCTCGACGATCCGGCTTCCCGTTTCGTCGAGGGGATGCCCGCGGCCTGGGCGGGCATCACGCTCCGTCACCTGCTGAGCCACACCTCAGGCATCCCGGAATTCAGCAAACTGCCCGATTATGCAGATCGCCGACGCGGGCCGCTCGAGCTGGGGAAGAGCCTCGCGCGCCTTTACGAGTTCCCGCTCGAGTCGGCACCGGGCGAGAAGTTCAGCTACAGCAACTCCGGGTACATTCTCCTGAGCCACATCCTCGAACGCGTGACCGGGCGGACCTTCGGTGATCACCTGCGCGAGGAGTTCTTTGCGCCGCTGGGCCTGACCGACACCGCCGTCGACAGCAACGGCGCCATCGTGCCGCGGCGGGCCGCCGGCTATTTCCGACCTCAAGGCAAGCTCACGAATGCACCGTTCATCAACATGGACGTCCCGATGGGCGCGGGAGCCCTGCGCTCGACCGTGCGTGACCTGTGGCGGTGGACCGATGCGCTCATGGGCGGGCAGGTGCTCTCCGCCGCCTCCCTGGCGGAAATGACGACGCCGGGCCTGGGCGATTACGGGCTGGGTCTCGTGATCAAGGAGAGCCAAGGCCGCCGGATCATCGAGCACGGCGGCAGCATCGAGGGATTCACGGCGCACCTGCGCTACTACCCCGAGACCCGGGTCACGATCGTCGTGCTGGCCAACGTGAACAGCCCGGCGCCGCCTAAGCTGGCCGACGCACTTGGTGCGATCGCCCACGGCGGCTAGCGCCTCACCGCGGGCTCGTGCTGGCCGTCGACTCGCGCGCGATCAGCTCCGCGCGCAGGAGCACCCGCCGCGCCGGCATGTGGGGCTGGCGCAGGCGGCCGAGCATGACTTCCACCGCGGCGGCGCCGAGCGCCGCGCAGGGCTGGCGCATGGTGGTCAAAGGCGGCGACAGCAGGCGGGCGTAGCGGACATCGTCGAACCCGGCGACCCTGACGTCGGCCGGGACGCGTTGCCTGAGCGTGGCCAAGGTCTGCAGCAGCCGGGCGGCGGTGGCATCGTTCGAGGCGATGAGGGCGTCGGGCGGGACGCGGCGGAAAAGGCGACCGACCCACGCCACCTCGTCCGGCTGGCCCACGGCGAACTGCAGCTGCGCCCCGTCCACGCGCGCCACCGCCGCCTGGGCGCCGGAGACGCGCAGGTCCGTCGTGGCCGGGTACTCGGGGCGGGCGATGAACACGAGGCGCCGCGCGCCGGCGGCGAGCACATGGCTCGCGAGGTCATAACCGGCGAAGTAGTCGTCGATCGCCACCACGTCGTGCGTGCTGCGCTCCGGGAACTCGCCGAGATCGCGGTCGAGCAGCACGACGGCGAGGCCCTTGCGGCGGAAGGCCTCGGCGAGGGCGCGGTTGAGGGCGGCGCGCACCGGATGGTGCTCGAGCGGGGCGAAGAAGATCCCGGGCACGCCCCGGCCGGCCCATTCGGCGGCCACGGCCTCGGGCGAGCGGTCCGCCACGGCGGCGCCGATGACGACGTCCCACCCCTGGGCGCGGGCGGCCCGGGCGATCTCCACCGAGATGGGTTCCATCACCTCGGTGGCGCCGAGGCCGTCCGCGAGCAGCCCGAGGGCTCCCGCGGTGACCGGGGCGCTGCGGACGAACGAGCCGGCGCCGCGGTGGCGCTCGACGAGGTCGAGTCGCTGCAGGTCCCGCAGGGCCTGCGCCACCGTGGGCCGTGACGCCCCGAACCGCCGGGCGAGGGCCACCTCGCTGGGCAGGCGGGCGCCGTGCTTGAACTCGCCGCGCTTGATCGCCTGGTGGAGCTGCTGGAAGATGACCGCGTGTTTCGGCAGGGCCATGGCAAATGTCATGACAACTGTTTACCTCCTGCCAAACCGATTCATCCGCCTGGAACCACTGACGAACCCTGATGGGCCCTGATGCGGTGAAAATGAGTGTTCATCAGGGGTTCCAAATCGGATGGCATTCCACCGCGCACTTTGCGTACGTTGCGCTGCAGCATGAGCACCTCCCCGTCGTCGGAGTCCCGGGTCAATGCCGCCTTGGTCGGCTGTGGCGGCATCGCCCGGTCCCAGCACCTGCCGAATCTCACCCGCGCGCCAAACCTGCGCCTGCAGGCCGTCTGCGACGTGAACCGCGCCGCGGCCGAGTCGGCGGCGCGCGACTATGGCGTGCCGCGGGTGGCGGACCGATTCGAGGACCTGCTGGCGGACCCGGCCATCGACCTCATCGTCGTGGCGACAAGGGAGGATTTCCAGGTGCCGCTGACCTGTCAGGCGCTGGCCGCAGGCAAGCATGTGTACGTCGAGAAGCCGCTCGCGACGACCCCCGAGGATTGCGCCCGCGTGGTGGCGGCCCAGGCGGCGAGCGGGAAGCTCGTGCAGGTCGGCTTCAACCGCCGGTTCGCCCCCGCGTGCCGCGAGGCGAGGCGGATCCTCGTGCAGCGCGGCGGCGCGACCAATCTCTACTTCCGCATCAGCGACGAGTACTGGAACTGGGGCCGGGCCAATCCGCCCGGCGTGCGCGTGATCCACGAGGTCTGCCACGTGTTCGACCTGTTGCGCTGGCTCACCGGCTCCGACGCGGCCTCGATCTACTGCGCCTGCGCGCGGCCCGACGACGAGATCTACACGCTCACGTTCCGCTCGGGCGCGGTGGCGACGATCATGAACTCCGGGGAGGTCACCTGCGACCTGCCGAAGGAGCGGCTGGAGATCGTCACCCGCGACCCGGGCGCCCTGATCATCGAGGAATACACCGAGCTGCGCACCTACGGCTGCCGGGGCGAGCCGGCCGTGATGCGCTTCGCCGGGCACACGCACCCGGGGAGCGAGTTCACGCACAAGCTGCTCTTCGAGAAGCTGGGCAGCCCGGCCGTGGACGCGTTCCGGCGCCTGCGCTGGGAGCTGCGCAACCGGGCGGAGGCGGGCCAGCTCGACCCGGCGGATGCGGAGCTCCGGAAATTCATGGAGCAGAGTTTCCCGCACGTTAACTACCTCGTCGACAAGGGCTGGCGGGCCGCGATCGGGCATCTCGCCGACTGCATCCTCGGGCGCGCGGCCTTCGACGGCGCGGGCCCGGCCGACGCGCTCGCGGCGAGCCAGCTCGCGACGGCGGCGATCCGCAGCCGCGAGACGGGCGAGGTCGTCAGGCTGCGATAAACCCGCCGACGATCAGCAGCGCGATCAGGATGCCCATGAGGCTCTCGCCGGCGATGAGGCCGGAGGCCACCGGGACGACGGTCTTCTCGGCCAGCTTGGGGAAGAGGCGGCGCATCATCTCGGCAAGGGCCGCGCCCAGGAACATGGCGATGCAGTTGGAGCCCGGGATGACCATCGCGATGCCGAGGCCGGACGGCGAGGGCAGGAGCGGGCGCAGGCGGCGCGGGGCGAACTTCTCGAGGAGCGCGAGCGCCACGCCGAGGACCAGGCCGACGACGATGGCGGTCCGCGAGGTGGCATGGAGGGCGCCGATGCCGTCGGAAAACGCCTTCGACACGCCGGCCCAGACGACGCACGACGGCGCCGGCCAGGTTTCGCCGCCGAGGACGCTGGGATCGGGCAGAATGAGGTTGAAGGCCGGGACGACGACGATCGCGCCGGCGACGACGCCGAACAACTGCGCGTAAACCTGGTGCCGCGGCTTCGCGCCGAGGAGCCAGCCGGTCTTGAGCGTGGTGAGGAGGTCGGCGGCGTGGAGGCCGATGCCGCCGGTCACGTTGGCCGACATGATGTTGCCCGGCAGGTTGCCCGGGGTGATGACGCCGTAGATCATCTGCGTGACGGGCCCGAGGGCCTTGGTGGGCGTGACGTCGGTCTCGCCCGTGACCCGGGCGGCGACAAAGCCCATGACGACCGCGAGGGGGATCGCGACGAAGCCGGCCCAGAGCGGGATGTGGAACAGCCAGACCATCAGGAAGACGACGCCCGGCGCCAGCACCACGAAGCCGACGGGGAACCACCACTCCGGGGCCTCGATGGCGGCCAGGCCGGTGTCGGTCGTCTTGCCCGGGCGGAAGATGCGGGTGAGGCCGGTGAAGGAGCGGGCGATGCTCTTGTAGTCGATGGCGAACGAGGTCAGGCCCGCGGCGACGAGCAGTGCGGCGCCGGGCCAGAGGGTCCAGGCGACGATGGCCTTGTAGCTCACGGCGGTGATGATGCCCTTCTCGAAGAGCGAGGGCGCCAGGACGCCGTAGGTCAGCACGCCGCCGAGCAGGAGCGACCAGCCGGTGCGGAAGCTCATGAGGGCGCCGCCGCCGAGCAGCACGACCTCGGCCTTGATCGCGATGGTCCATTCGGCGAGCTGCCGGCCGGCGAGGGTCATCGGCAGGCCGATGGTGTGCGGGATCCAGTGCCACGCGTCGCGGACCCAGGTGACGATCGCGGCGAACACGGCGGAGCCGGCGAGCCAGGCCGACTTGCTGGCGCCGTCACCCGAGGCCGCGCCATGGATCGACTTGATGGTCTCGGCCGTGGCCGTGCCGGTGGGGAAGGCGAGGCCCTCGTGGTTGATGAGCTGCCGCTTGATCGGGATGGCGGCAAAAACGCCGAGCGCCGCGATCAGCGCGAACCAGGCGATCATCGAGAAGGAGTCGGGCCGCATCGTCGTCACCATCAGGAGCGCGCCGAACGCCGCCATGTTGCCGCCGCCCGTCATGAAGCCCGCGCCGGAGGCGACCGTGGTGAGGGCGTTGTTCTCGAGGGCGCCGAGGGGTTTTTTCACCAGGCGCGCCGCCTGCAGGAAACGGAACGCGCTGAAGGCGAGGATGCACGCGGTCAGCGTGACGCCCATGCTCCAGCCGGTTTTGAAAAACACGTAGAGATTCGAGAGACTCATCGCCCCGCCGATGAGCATGCCGATGATGATCGCGCGCAGGGTGAGGTTGGGCGCATCGGGCTGGTAGGTGTGCGCGAGCCATTCGGCTTCGCGGCTGGTGAGGTGGGGATCCTGGGCGGGGGCGGAGGGAGCGGGTTCAGGGTTGGCCGACATGGGTCCTTTTTGCCGCCGAACGATGACGGGCGCCGGTCGGCCGGCAAGCCCCGTATCCGGGTCGGCGACCCCGCCTACATCTTGGCGGACACGGCCCTATGGCCCGGGAACAGCACCAGCGCCGCGGAGCACGGGATCATGACGACCCCGCACAGGGCGTAGAAGAGATGATAGCCGCCGAGGTGGGCGGGGCCCCAGGCCAGGTCGATTCGCCCCAGCCAGCCGAGGAGCGGGACCGCGAGGACACCACCGACCGCGAAGGCGCCGAGGCTGACGAGGTTGTAGACGGCGAAGTAGGCCGGCCGCGAGCCCTGTGCCGGCACGGTGCCGTAAAGGGCCGCGGGCGCAGCGACGCCGTAGATGCCGTCGGCGATGGCGACAAAGGCCCAGCCGACCATGATGGGCCAGGCGCGACCGGGCTCGGCGAAGGGAAACAGGAGGAAGAACGCGATGTAGATGGGTGTGCCGAGCAGGATCAGGCGCCGCGGCCCGACCCGGTCGCAGAGGCGCCCCAGCGCCGGGGTGAGGAGCAGCTTCACGACCAGGTAGCCGACGCCCATCGAGGCGATCAGCCACGGGCGCATCCCGACGATCCGCAGGTTGAAGACCTGATAGTAGGCGCACGCAAAATAGAACGGCAGCATGTAGATGAGCGTCCCGACGGTGAGCCGCACGAAGGCCGGGGTGGCGAAGACCGCGCGCAGGTCGCCGAGGCGGAACGTCGGCGGCTCCTGGGTGATCGGCTCGGTGGCGCGCGCCAGCATGAGCGCGGCGCCCAGCCCGAAGATCCCGCCGGTGATGAGCAGCGCCGCGAGGCCGGGGCCGTTGGCGGTGCCGAGAAACTCGACCACCGCCCCGACGACGAGGGTGGACGCGATGATGGCGAAGCTCGAGAGCCGGATCCGTTGCCCGATGTACCGGCCGCGGAGTCCGCTCGGGATCGTCGTGGCCAGCCAGTCGTCGGAGAATGGCCGCGTGAGGTGCAGGCAGGCCGCGGCCAGGAACACCGCGAGGCCGAGCGAGAACGGCCGCAGCGCCGCCGGCAGGAGCGGCGTGACCAGCACCGCGGTGATCACCAGCAGCGGCTCCACGAACGCGATCGTGAGGATGAAACGGCGCCGCTGGCGGACATAGGCCGTCACCGGCAGGCCGAGGACCTGGACGATGCAGGCGAAGCTGATGACCGCGCTGAAGAACCCCATCGCATCCGGCGGCACGCCGATGACCAGCGCGAAGGCGGTGAAGACCAGGGTCGTGCCACCGCAGATGGTCTCGAAGACGCCGCGAAGGCTGATGTTCCAGTTGAACCACGCGAGCGATGTGCGCGTGGTCCGCGCGGGGCGGGCTGGAGCGGTGGGCTCCATGGGGCTGGACGCGAGGGCTAGACGAGGGTGCGGATCAGGTCCTCGCGGTTGCCCGGCAGCAGGTCGAGCGGCGGGATCTCCGGCATCGTGTAGGCGCCGGGCTTCAGCCGGAGCGCCGCGGCCCGGGCGCACGAGACCATGATCTGCGCCGTGAGGGCGGGATTGTTGATCCGCATGCGGAACTCAAGGAGCTGGTTGTGCGTGGCGCCGCTGACGCCCTTGCGCTCCATGTGCACGCCGTGGCCCACGTCCTTCAGGGGTTCGATGCTCGGCACCGGGATCACGCGCGTGTCGTCGTTCCGGAAATAGTCATCAGCCTTGATGGCGGCCTCGACCTGGGCGAACTCCGCGCCGGGCTCCAGCTCCACGTAGACCATCCGGCGGTGCACGCCCTGGCCGGCGGGGATGGTCATCGAGAGGGCGTCGCGCACGCCGGGCTTGCCCTTGGCGCAGACGGAGTGGCCCATGCTCATGCCCGGGCCGAAGTTGGTGTACGTGAGCCCGCGCGGCGCCATCGCGAGGAGGAGGGCCCGCAGCACCGAGTCGCTGCCCGGGTCCCAGCCCGCGGAGATGACCGCGACGCTGCCGTGCTCCCGGCCGATCGCGTCGAGCTGCTGGCGCAGGTCCCAGAGCTTCTGGCCGTGGATGTCGAAACTGTCCACGGTGTGGATCCCGCGGCGCAGGTAGAGCGGCGCGGTCTCGGGGATGCTACGCGTGGGGCCGCACAGGAGGGCGACGTCGATCCGGCCGAGCGTCTCCGCGCGGTCGGTGACGGTGATGCCCGCCAATTCCGGCGGGAGCGGCTCGCTGGCGGGAAGGTGACGGCGCACGACGCCGGCGACCGTCATGTCGGGCGCGGCCTGGACCGCCTCGATGGCGGCGCGG
Organism: Opitutaceae bacterium; assembly: GCA_019634615.1. Lineage (GTDB taxonomy): Bacteria > Verrucomicrobiota > Verrucomicrobiia > Opitutales > Opitutaceae > UBA2377. The sequence continues at coordinate 19,937 of JAHCAZ010000007.1, read as the reverse complement.
CCGATGTTACCGTAGCCCACGATGGCGAGGCGGAGGGTTTTGCTCATGGAACATGCATTTGAGCAGATTCGGGCGGGCGAGGGGAAGCCAAAGCCGAGGAAGCCTCGCGGTGGTGCGGGTGCATCCTCGCTTGAGTTGCGCGCCGGTCGGGTTTATCAAGCGACTTGGCGGGTACGCGTCCGGCAATCCCGCCTTCCACCCATGAAGTCAATCCGCCTCGCCTCCCTCGCGTGGGTCCTGCTGGCTCTGGCTGCACCGGCGTTCGCCGCCGATACCGCGACGCCGCCGGCCCGGCACCCGACGCTCTACGTCACCATCGACGCCCTCGAGCCCATGGAATTCCGCCACCAGCGCCGCGCCCTCGCGGACGGTGGCGAGCTCATCTTGACCACGCTCCAGGAGAGCGCGGTCGCGCAGGCGCGCTTCGCCGGCTATGGCGGCGAGGTGGTCGTGCTGGCCGAAAAGGCCAAGCCGCCCGCGTCGGCCCCGGTTCTCCGCCTCACCTGGACCGGCGAGACCGTCGCCGCGGACCTCCTGCCGGTCGGCGGCGCGAAGGCGATCAACCTCGGCATCGTCAGCGGGCTGCCGCTCACCCAGCACCCGGACTACGACCGCATGCACGCCGAGGTCAGCCGGCGCACCCTCAAGGACGAGCGCCGCGACGCCCTCCTGCGCGCCCAGACGCAGATGAATCTCTACCTGGCGCTCCAGCGCGCGGGCCGGGTGTTGAGCGCGCAATGACCGCGCCGCCGGCGCCGGGAGGTGCCGCATGCGCAATCCGACCCAGGTCCCGAGTTCACGCGCCCGCGCCGCCGGCCGGCTCCTGCTGGCCGCGCTGCTCGTCGCCGGCGTCTCGGTCGGCTGCGGCCGCTACCGCACCGCGCTGAGCGCGCCCGGCCGGGAGGAGATCGTCCGGGCACCACCGCCGGCGACGTTCAAACGCGGGCCTTTTTCCGATCTCCCGCGGTACGATGCCGAGGCCGGACGCGGCTGGCAGGTTGACGTGCGGGGCGCGGACCTGCGCAGGCTCGACCTGAGCGGGCGCATGGACGACCTGCGGCACGCGGATTTCGACAATCGCACGCGTTGGCCGCAGCGGCTGCCGGCGGAGTTCGATCCGGCGAGGCTCATCGTGAGCAACGGCAACCCGGGCCTGGGGGTGCGCGCGCTGCACGCCCGCGGCGTGACCGGCCGGGGCATCGGCATCGGGATCATCGATCAGGCGCTGCTCACCGGGCACCGCGAGTACCGCGAGCGGCTGCGCGTGTACGAGGAGATCCACGTCATGGATCACGAGGCGCAGATGCACGGCGCGGCCGTGGCCTCGATCGCGGTCGGGGCCAGCGTGGGGGTGGCGCCCGGGGCCGATCTCTACTACATCGCGGAGACCCACGGGCGGCGGGCGCTCCGGGGCTTCGAGTGGGATTTCACGTGGCTCGCGGCGGCGATCGACCGGATGGTGGCGATCAACGCGCAGCTGCCGCGGGAGCGGCGCATCCGCGTGGTGGCGATCGCCGTCGGCTGGACACCCGAGCGCCCGGGCGGCGCCGCCGCCGATGCCGCGCTGGCGCGGGCCCGGGCGGCGGGGATCTTCGTGATCTCGACGGCCTTGGAGCGCAGCCACGGGCTCGCCTTCCATGGCCTCGGGCGCGACCCGCTGGCCGACCCCGACGATTTCGACGCGCACCGCCCGGGGTTGTGGTGGGCGCGCGATTACAACACGGGGCAGCGACGTTTCCCGCCGGGCCGGCGCCTGCTCGTGCCGATGGACAGCCGCGCCGTCGCGAGCCCGACCGGCGTGGACGATTACGTGTTCTACGCCGAGGGCGGCTGGAGCTGGTCGGTCCCCTGGCTGGCGGGCCTGTACGCGCTCGCCTGCGAGGTCCGGCCGGACCTGACGCCGGAGCAGTTCTGGCGCGAGGCGCTGGCCACCGGCCGCACGATCACGTACCCCTACCGGGGCGAGGAAATCGCGCTCGGCCCGATCGCCGATCCGGTGGCCCTGATCAACCGGCTGCAGGCGCCGGGGCCCGCGCCGGAAAGCGCAGTGTCACCGTCGCCTCGCCCGTGAATCCGTCCACCGTGACCGTCTCGGTTGCCGGACGATAGTCACCGCCGGTCACGGCCGCGGCAGGAAGGGTGTCCGGATGCGGCACGCGGATGCGCAGGTGCCGGGGCCGCCGGGGGCCGGCACAGGTGACGTGGACGGCGATTTCGTGGCCGTCGGGTGAAACCGTCAGGGCGAACGAGAGCGGCCCGAAGGTGCTGCGGCCATCACGCACGGCGACCCGGGCGCCGGGTTGCAGCCACGCGCGCGGCACGCCTGTGAAGAGCTGCAGGGTCTCGCCGTCCTCGAGGTACAGCATCCACCGCGTTTCCATGAGGAACCAGGCTTCCTCGTGGGTCTTGTGGGCGCTGGCCGGCCAGAAATGCTCTTGGAACGTGTAGGTTTCGCGGTCGGCCAGGGAGGCGAGGGCGCCGTACCAGGCCTGGAGGAAAGCCTTGGTTTCGCCGCGGCGGAGGTGCACCCAGGGATGGCGGCTGTAGTAGGGTTGGCTGAAGGCGACGTTGCCGCGCATCATCAACTCGGCATGGACCTCGAGGAGCTCGTCGGCGATGGACTCGTCGGGCGCGACGACTTCCTGAAAGACCAGGTAAAGCGGCCCGAGGACGGAGTCGCGGGCAGTCATCGTGCCGTGCGTGAACCAACGGCCGCCGTCGGCGTGGAGCATGACCGGTCCACGGTAACCGGTCCAAGGCGCGGCCGCACGCGCCCAACGGCCGTCGCCGAGCGGCACGACCGGGCCTTCCTCCAGCGCCTGGTCGAGGCTGGCGCGAATGTCGGTCTTCAGCGCCGCCGCCAGTTCGGCGCAGGCCGCGGCTTCATCGGGCGCGAGGGTGCGCAGCAGCTCCGCAGTGCGGACGAGTCCAAGGTAGGCGTAGCCGTTCAGCATGAACGAGCGGTAGGGATCCTCGGGATCGGCGGTCTTGCCGTCGAGCAGGCCGTAGCCGCGGCCGCGCAGCTCGGGTTGCAGGTTGCGCGCGCGCCAGGCGGCGAGGTAGCGCCAGGCCTTCGTGATGTGCGGGTGCACGCGGCGCAGCCAAGCGTCGTCCTGCGTGTAGCGGTAGTGCTCACCGAGGGTCCAGAGCACGGCTCCGGTTTCGAGCATGTAGCCGTTGAAGTTTTGGATGAACCCGTCGTCGTGCTGTTTCGCGAGGAAGAAATCGAGGGAGCGGGCCGCCGTGTCGTGCCAGCCCATCGTGTCCATGAACTGGATGATCGGCGCGCTCTCCGATCCGATGGCGGTGTAGATGCCGATCGCGGGGAGAAGAGGCCCGCTGGTCCCGCGGCCGTAAGCGACGAGGTCGAGGTGCAGCAAGCCGGCCTGCACGCGTTCCTGGATGTGGCGCTCGGGCAGTTCCCAGGTCGACGCGGCGGCAAGACGACCGCGCCAGTAGGCGCGGGTCTCGTTCAGGCGCACCGTCAAATCCTGCCGGGCGAGGGCGGTTGCGCGCTCGCGGCTGAGAGGGCGGTGCGGCACGGCAAACTCCAGGACCGCGCTGGCGCCCGGGGCGAGCAGCACGGACGGTTCCTCGGCGGCCAAGGGTGCGCCATCCAGCCGGCTGATTGCGAACACGCGGCCGGAAGCGTAGGCACTGAAGCCCGTGGCCGGGTCGAATTGCCAGTCGGGCAGGCGCGGCGAGATGGGGGTCGCCAATGTGGGCGTGACCGTGCGGAAAAAGGCGTACGCTGGCGCCGAGCCGCGGTTGGTGGCGATGATGCGGCCGTGCAGGACGACCTCCTCAGGCGCACTCAGCTCGGAGTCGTGCCGGGCCTTCTCCGCCGCGGCCTGCGCGGGGGTGAACATGAAGCCATGGCCGTGGGCATCGGCCACGAGGTAATCGGTGCCGCGCAAGGTCTCCGGCGTATAGGGCGAGGTCTCGGGTGCCGCGAAGAGCGTGGCCTCGTAGCGGATGCTGTCATCGTCGTGGGTCGCGCGCAGGATGGGCAGGATCCCATCGTCGAGGCGGCGCGTGAGGGGATGGTCGGCGCCGACGCCGCGACCGAAATTGAAGGCATAGGTCGCGGGCTGGGTCGGCAGTTCGGGCAGCATGCATTCGTAGCCGGCGAAGCGCGGCTGGAAGGTCTCGACATTCTCGTCGAGGCGGAACACGCGCATGTCGCGGCCGAGGCCGAGCCACGTCTGCGACTTGAGGTTGCGGACGCGGTTGGCCAACGCGGTGTAGTCGGCCTCGGGCGCAGCGGCGGTGCGCCGCAGCGTGGTCGTGCCGCCGCGCGCCGTCAGGGTGGCGGCGATCTCCGCGTAGTCGCGTGGATCGGCTCCGACCGTCACGGCGACGCCATCGCGGGGAAGCCAGATCGGATGCGCCGCGCTGGGATCGCCGAGCCGGAACGTGAACGGCCGCGGGCCGGCGGCAACGGTGACGAGCACCGGGAGGGCCGGATGATCGCCAGAAGAGACGACGGTGAGTTCGAGGCGGCCGGGTTGGTCGGTCGCCAGGCGAAAGGTGCCGTCAGTCGACTCGCCGCCCGCCCAGCGCAGGGTGGCGAGCGTGCCGCGATCGACGCGGATGCAGCCGGCGAGACCGGGCTGCGCCCAAACGATGCTGACCGACACGGCGGGACTTGGCTTCATGCGAAGCCAGCCTTGGCGCTAGACCGGGCGGCCGTCGAGCGTCGCGTTGGCTTTCTCGATGCGGGCGACCTGTCGTGCCGGATCGGAGACCAGGGCGGCAAGGTGGTCGGCGCAGACATTGGCGAGCGACAGGCGATCGATGCGGGCATGCTCGCCCGCGGTGGCGAGGAGGGTGGCGCCCTTCTGTCGGGCGGTGTAGAGCTCGCTGTTGCGGATCACCAGGTGCCGGACGTGGCCGCTGGCGCGGATGTAGGGCCGGGTCTGCGGCACGGGGCCGTGGTCCTGCACGTGGAGGCCGTCGATCACGAGCGTGTCCACGTCGGCGGGCGTGTCACCCATGTCGGGGATGTCGGTTTTGCCCTCGAGATGGATCAGATAACGGTCGTCGGACGGGTCATGATACTGGATGTTGCGCAGCTGGAGGTACCGGTGCCGGCCGGAGACGCGGAAGAGGAACGGCTCGGTGTAGTCGTAGTTGGCCTTGGTCTGCCGCAGGTCGATGTTCTCGAAGAGGAGCGAACCGAAATTGCCCTGCAAGCCGCGGTTCTTGTAGTCCCAGGCGCTGAGATAGAAGCCGAAGCTGCGATAGTTGCCGGTGACGTTGCGGACCGTGATGCGGTCGTGGAGGCTCTCGCGCGAAAGGATGCGGAGGACCTGGGCGGCGTCGTCGACGAAGACACCGTCGATGAGGACGTCGGTGATCGGGCCGACCGTGGCGGCGGGGTGAGCCCAACTCGATTCACCGTTGGTCTCCTCGTCGCCGTTGAGGGCGATGAAGTCGTCGCCGGTGCGGCCCTGGATGTTGCGGAGGACGAGGAAGCGGCCGGGGCCCTGGACGTGGATGCCGTCCTGGTTGCCGGCGTGGATGAATCCGGGAAGCTCGAGCCGGATGTTTTCCATCGTCACGCGTTCCCAGTTCGTGATGAGGAAGGCAAAGGTGCGCTGGTCGCGAACGGTCATGTCGCGCACGAGGAGGTTCTCGACGCCGAAAAAGGCGAGGCCGACGACGAATTGCGTGGCCTTGGAGTAATGCACGTCGGGCGGGACGTGGTGGGCCTGGTGGCGGCAGTTCTGGTTGTAGGTGCCGCCGAGGAGGGTGATGTTGCGGTCGACGATCGCGCCAGGCGAGGGATTGGCGTTGATGATGAGGGGGCGGTCGGAGTGGGGCGCCTGGAAGAAGCCGCAGCGCGGGTGGAGGCACTCGATCGTCGTGTTCGAATGGATCCGCAGCTGCGTGACCAGCGCGGCGCCATCCACGATCAACCTCAGGCCGCCGTGCGCGGGGGCCGTGTCGAGGATCTTTTGGATCGCGGCGGTATCGTCGGTACCGCCGCCCGTGTGAACGTCGCTATCCAGGCGGGCTCCGGCCTGGCTGGCGTAAATGGTTTGGGTGATCATGGGAGTGGTCATCGGTAGAGCGCGGTCGGCGGAAAGACAAGGTGCGGGCGGACCGGAGGCGCGGGGAATGTCATGACAATGGGCGCGACCGGAAATCGGCCTTGCACTTTCCCGGGGCGCCGTTTCGCTTCGCCTCCTCAGGTGCTCCGGAGAGGTGGCTGAGTGGCCGAAAGCGGCGCTTTGCTAAAGCGTTGAACGGGTAAAACCGTTCCGGGGGTTCGAATCCCCCCCTCTCCGCCAGCATCCGCCAAGACCCCAACGGGGCGCGTTCAGCTCTCCTCGTCCTCGACGGGGCGCTCGAGCTCGGTGCGGCATTCGCTGATGACGCGGAGCCAGATCTCGCGGAGGTCGAACAGGGCGGTCAACGCCTCCTCGCGGTAGGCGGCGACGGCGGGTTGCCGCTGCGCGGCGGGGTCGTTGAGAAAGGCGAGGCTGCGGTTCAGGCCGCTGAGCGCGCGCTTGAAGAGGCTGATGGCCATCGCGTAGTCGCCGTACTCGAGGGCGTGGATGGCGAGCAGCGCCTGATCCTCGCCCTGGTGCAGCGAGCTGAGGTAGCTGACGGCCAGCGGCTGCGTCACCTTGCCGGGCTGGCCGGCGAGCAGCTCCCACTTGCGGCGGACGAGCAGGGTGAGCGCCCGCGTGGAGATGAAGATGGGGTTCTTGTGCAGCGTGTAGATGTCCCCCTCGTCGGCGAACTCCTCGGGCGTCGGTTCCGGCAGGGCCTCGTTCACGGCGCCGGCGGCGGAGGCCTCCGCCTCGGTCTCCCATTCCATGTGGCGCGCGACCTCGTCGATGCGCTCCGGGTGCCCGCGGAAGACCTCGTAATAGGCGAGGTAGCGGTTGACCGTCTCTTCCTGCGCGCGGAGATAGCGTTCCCAGTCGAATTCGTTCCAGGCCAATTCGCCGCGCTCTTCCCACTCGCCCTCGGGACTGCCGTCGAATTCGTCTTTGCTCATTGCTTGGCCGACACTGAGCGGAGCCCGGCGCGGAGTGCAAAGGAAAAAACGGGAGGCGCGGAAGCCGATGGCCGGCGGTGGATTACGGGTTGAATCCGGCGCGGCCGGGCGGGTAATTTCGCGCCATGGCTGAAGTCCAGCACGTCACCATCCACTACACCGGCCATGTGCAGGGCGTCGGCTTCCGGTACACGACGCTGCAGATCGCGAAGGAGTTCGAGGTCGCCGGCCATGTGCGCAACCTGCCGGACGGCCGGGTCGAGGTGGAGGTGGAGGGGACGCGCGAGGAGATCGCGGCCTTTGCGCAGGCGGTGGAGGAGCGGATGCACGGGTACATCCGCAAGGTCGAGCAGGCGGCCGCGCGGCGCGCCCCGCGGTTTCAGGGGTTCACGATCCGTTGAGGCGGCGAAGGTTGGGTTTTGACTCCCTCCGATCCGCGGCCAAACGTGCCCGCGCCCTGTGATTATCGACCTGCCCTATTTCATCCTCGCCCTGGCGATCCTGTGGTTTCCGCGCCAGTGGCTCCGGTTCGGCCGCGGCGCGACGCGGCGCCTGCGCTGGCTGCGGCGCTCGCGCCGCCACCTGAACGAGCAGATGCGCACGCGCGAGCCCGGCGAGGTGCGGCTCACCGTGTCCGACGAGTTCTCCAAGCCGCGCAACTACATCGATTTCCTGCGGGCGCTCGCCGGCGGGTTGCTGATCGTGGGCAACAGCGAGTGGGAGATCGTGGCGGCCATCCGGCTGGAGGCCGTGGCGACCGATGCGGCCTCGGGCGCGGCGGTGACCGGACTTGAATACCTGCGGATGGGGCTGGTGCTGGTGGGCGTCGTGATCCAGTTCCTGCGCTTCGAGGGGCGGCTGACGTTCTACGCGCCGATTTTCTACCTCGGTGGCCTGGGGTTTGCCCTGTGCGGGCTCAATGCCGGGCTCTTCGCCTTCATCACCTGCTGGATCCTGAACTCGGCCGCGCCGCTGCTGCCCGGCGGTTTCCTGTCGTTGTACGCCCTCCTGATCTTCATGCTCGGGCTCCTGCTGCGCGGCCTGAGCGACAGTTTCGTCCTGTTCATGGGGGCCGTGAGTTTCCTGCCGGTGCTGGTGAGCCTCCTCGCGCGGCGTTCGCTGGCGATCTTCGTCAAGCGGATGAAGTGACGGGTGGGCACGATGGAGACGCCGCGTCCCAGTCGGTGGCGGATCTGGTGCGAGGCCGCGCGGCCGCGGACCCTGCCGGCCGCGTTCGCCCCGGTGGTGGTCGGCTCGGCGCTGGCCTGGTACGACGGCAGCCTCGAGCCCGTGGCGGCGGCGATCTGCCTGGGCTTCGCGCTGCTGATCCAGATCGGGACGAATTTCGCGAACGACTACTATGACCATCGCAAGGGCGCGGACACCGGCGCGCGGGTGGGCCCGCGCCGCGCCGTGGCGGCCGGGCTGGTGACGCCGGCCGGGATGCGCCGCGCCATGATCGGCGTCTTCACCGCGGCGTTCGTCCTGGGCCTGTCCCTGCTCGGGTGGGGCGGGCCGTGGCTGCTGGCGGTCGGGGTGGCGAGCATCGTCTGCGGCATCGCCTACACCGGCGGGCCCTATCCGCTGGCGTATCACGGGCTCGGCGACGTGTTCGTGTTCGTTTTCTTCGGCCTCGTGGCGGTTGGGGCGACCTACTTCGTCCAGGCAGGCAGCGTGGATCTCGACGTCCTCCTGCTGGCGGTCCCCGTGGGCCTGCTGGCGACGAATATCCTCGTCGTGAACAACTACCGCGACGTCGAGACCGATGCCGCGGCGGGCAAGCGCACGCTCGTCGTCATGCTCGGGCGGACCTTCGCCCGGCGGCAGTTCGGGGTGTCGCTCGCGCTGGCCTTCGGCCTCCTGCCGGTCCTCGCCTGGCGCCTCGAAAGCGCGTGGTTGATCCTCCCGTGGCTGCTGCTGCCGGTGGCTTGGCGGCACGCGCGCGCCCTGGCGACGGGCCGCGCGCCGGCGGAACTGATCGCGCTCTTGGGGGCGACGGGGCGGCTGCTGGCGGCGTTTGCGCTGCTGCAGGCGGCGGGGTTGGTCCTGGCCCGGGCTTGAGGCGAACAAAAAGGCTGCACCGGATGGGTGCAGCCTGGAAAGGAGGGACGGGACGACCGCTCAGAGGTGCGCGGCGAGCTTGGCCTTGAGCGCGGCCTTGGGCATCATGCCGACGATCTGCTCGACGACGCTGCCGCCCTTGAAGAGCAGCATGGTCGGGATGGCGCGGATGCCGTACTCGGCGGAGACGGCGTCGGCCTCATCCACGTTCACCTTGCAGATCTTCAGCTTGCCATCGAGTTCGGTGGCCAGCTCGTCGAGGATCGGGGCGATGGCCTTGCAGGGCCCGCACCAGGGGGCCCAGAAATCGACGAGGACGGGAGCGCCCGCGGCGGTGACGGCGGCCTTGAAGGTGTCGTTGGAGAGATGCGTGATTTTGTCGGACATGGGTTGGATGGTTATTTGGATATCAGACGCAGCGAAGGGTCGGAGGCAAGCGCGGGGAGGATTATTCCGGCTTCGCCCGGTGGATGATTTCGGCGAGTTCCTTGGGCTCGACGTCGTGGAGGGTCTTGCCGCGGTGCTTCAGGGTCTCGAAGGTCTTGATGACGGTCTCGGTCATGCGGCCGTGCGTCTCCTCCGAGCCGCCGACGATGGCGAACTGCTCGCCGGTGGTGATGCGCTTGTGCCCGTCCTCGTTGTCGAGCCCGACGCCGAGCAGGGCGGCCTTGGGAGTGGATTTACGCTTTTTCGTCACGGGGCTACCGTGGGTGGGGTCGCCGCGGTTTCAAGTGGGATTTCGTCGACCGCGTTGCAGCGGATGTCGGCGAAGGCCTCGTCCTGCTGCAGGCTGAGCTTCCTGAGGCGGGTGAGCTCGAGGACGGCGAGGAAGGTCGCGACGAGCACGCGCAGCGTGACCTTGCCCGGGAAGAGGTCGGAGAAGATGAAGGTGCGCTCGGTCCGGATGCGCTGCAGCAGGTATTCCATCTGGTCGGCGACGGTGACCTGCTCGTCCTTGATCTCGCCGACGACGAGCTTCTCGGCGAGGCGGCGGAGGACGATGTTGAAGGCGTTCCAGAGCTGGATGCGGTCGGTCGGGTGCAGCGGGCGCTCCTCGCCGAAGGCGGAAAGATTCGAGACCTGGCGTTCCATGAGGTCCTGCCGCAGCCTGACCATGGCGTTGATCTGGGCGGAGGCTTCCTTGAACTTCTTGTACTCGAGGAGCTGGTGGACGAGCTCCCAGCGCGGGTCCATCTCGTCCTCGTCGGCATTGGGATCCACGGCATGCTGGCCCTTGGGCAGCAGGAGGCGGCTTTTGATCTCCATGAGGGTCGCCGCCATGACGAAGAACTCGCCGGCGACCTCGAGGTCGAGCTGCTGCATGGTGTGCAGGGCGTCGATATACTGGCGGGTGACCGACTCGATCGGGATGTCGTAGATGTCGAGCTCGCTCTTGCGGATGAGGAAGAGCAGGAGGTCGAGCGGGCCTTCAAAGACCTGCAGCTTGATGCGGTAATCGGAATCGGGGACCACGATCCCGCGATGGTTGCGGGCGGGTCGGGTGCGGCAACGGAAAAATCAGGCCCGCCGCAGGGTCGCGACGAAGAAGCCGTCGGTGTCGTGCCGCGCCGGCAGGATCGCCAGGCCGGGGCCGGCCGCGGCATACCCGAAAGCCTGGGCCGGCGGCTCGACGGAGAACTCCGGGTGGGCGGCGAGGAAGGCCCCGACGACGGCGTCGTTTTCCCGGCGGGCCAGCGAGCAGGTCGCGTAGATCAGCTGGCCGCCGGGCCGCACCCAGGTGGCGGCCTGCGCGAGGAGCGCGCCCTGGCGCTCCGCCTGCCGGGCGAGGTGGTCCGGCGTGGTGATCCACTTGAAATGCGGCGCGCGGCGCCACGTGCCGGAGCCGCTGCAGGGGGCGTCAACCAGCACGCCGTCGTAGCGGGCGTCGGCCGGCGGCGGGCTGCGGCGGACCACGATGCCGCGCAGGCCCGCGCGCTGCGCCCGGTGGGCGAGTTCGTCGAGGGCGGCGGGGCGGATGTCGTGGGCCTCCACGCGACCGGCCGGCCCGAGGAGGCGGGCGAGCTGGAGGGTCTTGCCCCCGGCGCCGGCGCACGCGTCGAACCAATGGCCGCCGGGGGCGATGGCGGCGCTCGCCAGGATGAGCTGCGAGCCGAGGTCCTGGACCTCGAAAAGGCCGCGTTGGTAGGCATCGCACCGCGTGACGTCGGCGTCGGACCGCACCTCCCACGCGTCGGGGCGCAGCGCGCTGGGCCGGGCGCTCCAGCCGTGGGCCGCGAAATCGGCGGCGACCGTCGCGGCGTCGTCGGCCTGGAGCCGGAGCCAAAGCGGGGCGCGGCGGTGGAGGGCGTCGATCTCGGGGGCGGCGACCGCGGCGGGGCATTCCGCCGCGAGCCAGGGCGGCAGGAGGGCCTCGACGGGGGCTTCCAGGATCGCGGCCTTGGCGGCCACCCCGGGCGGGCAGGGGGGCAGGGTGGCGGCGAGGGCCTGCCGGTAGTCGCGGGTGGCCGGGAGCTCGGCCGCCAGCCAGGCGGCCACGGCGGCGGCGCGCGCGGGATCGCGGCTGAGCAGGGGTTCGATCCACGGGGCGAAGCGGACGGTCGTGTAGAGGAGCTCGCGATAGAGGCGGCGGTCGCGCGAGCCGAAGGCGCGCTCGCGCGCGAGCAGCTGCTGGAGGCGGGTCGCGAAGGCCGGATCGCGGCGCCAGTGGGGCCGGAGCGCCGCCGCCAGCCGCAGGTAGGTTTGCTGCTGATTGCCGGCGATGCTCATGCGCCCTAGAAGCCGATGGCCTCGACCTGGAAGCGGAAGCCGAAGTCGCTCTCGCGCCGCGGGCCGTCGTAGAGCGTCACCAGGTACTCGACGACCCAGGTATTCTGGAGGTTCTGGCGCACGCCGAAGGCCTGCTCGTTGAAGCGGCGCGTGCGGAAGTCGTAGTGGAGGCGGCCGACGAGCTCGTACACCTCGTCCCAGCGGACCTGGCCGCCGACGATGAACTCCTCGATCTCCCGGCGCAGGAAGTGGCTGGCGAACTGCACCGCCCAGGCGTCGCCGTCGCGGATGGTGACCCCGGTGTTCAGCTCCTGGAGCGTGAAGTCGTGCGGGGTGAAGCTCTGGTAGAGATCGAACTCGAGCCACCGCGCCGGCGTGAAGGCGAGGAAGGTGTGCACGGCCGAGGTGCGGCGCTCGCCGGGCGGCCGGTCGAAGCGGAGGTCGGCGGCGGCATTGAGGACGAGCAGGTCGCGCGAGCCGTAGGCGGGATCGCGGGTCTGGAACGTGTTGTCGAGGCCCAGGCGGAGCGTGTTGACCGGCCCGAGGTCGTCGAGGTTGCGCGTGTCGCCGAGGCCGAGCGGCGGCAGGTAGGTCATGAACGTGCGGCGATCGATCGCCGGGAGGTGGGCGCGCCCGCGGTCGGCCTCGTCGATGTAGCGGTAGGAGAGGCGCGGGGTGAGGAGGTGGCGGATGCCGTCGATCTGCCAGGTCTCGTTCTTGTACTCGAACACGCCGCTGCTCCGGAGCTCGGCATCGAGGCCGACCTCGCCGAGCGTTCGCGTGTACGTGTCGCGGCCGCCGGTGGCGCGCCGGTAGTGGGTGACGCGGCCGCCGGCGACGGGCGTGAGGCCGAGCCACTCGCGCGGGGTGAACGAGCGGGTGACGGCGTAGTAGGCGTCGAGGCGATCACTGAGCAGGGCCGGTCCGCCGAGGGGCGAGTCCTCGCGCAGGGACGCGAATCCGGCCTCGAGGCGCTGGTAGAAACCATGACCGAGGGCGATGGCCGGCACGGAGACGTGCAGCTCGGGCAGGCGCTCGACCATGCGGTGGTAGGTGTTGGGCTGCACCCGGGCGAAGGCGGAGACGAAGTAATTGTGCCCGGTGTAGGTGGACTCGACGAAGCTGTCCGGTTCCTGCAGCGGGAAGAACTCGTGCGGGCGGAAGTCGCGCAGCACCTCGGAGTCGCTCCAGTAGTGGAGCTGGGCGGTGAGGTCGAGGCGGTCGGTGAGCTCCTGCGCATGCCACCATTGGATGTAGCCCCGGTCCTCGGGCACGGGGCGGCCGAGGATGTCGGTCAGCTTTTCGCCATGGTCGTTGATGAAGCCGGACTTGAAGTCGCCGTTGATCGCATGGCCGTCCCGCATGAGCTCGTAGTGGCCGCTGGGCCCGGCCATGACGCCACGGGCCGTGTAGATGCCGAGGGTGCCGCCGAGCTTCGTGTCCTCGCCCATGGGCACATGGAGCCCGCCCTCGGTGAACACGCCGAGCGACGACCGGTAGCCGGCGCTCAGCGACACGTACGAGATGTAGGGCAGGTTCAGCCGGTGCGAGAAATGCGGGAGCGAGACCGGCTGCACGTGGCCGATGCCGACGCGCGCCCGTGCGGCCGAGATGGTCTGGTCCGCGGCGTACGTCAATTGCTCGGCGGTCACGGTGGGCTGGAAGCCGCCGGGTTCGCGGGCCGTGATCACGGCGTCCTGCACCGTCACGCTGGCCGGCGTGCCGCTCGCGGTGGCGCCCGCGACGTAGTAGGGATACCGGCCCAGGCGCGGCGCGGTGAGGTCGAAGCTGCGGTCGGCGCGCCGGTAGGTGATGCGGTCGGCCAGCATGCGCTCGGCGCCGCGCGTGTAGCGCACGTTGCCCGAGGCGACGGCGACGCCGGTGCCGGCGTGGTAGCGGATCTCGTCGGCCTCGATGAGGAGATTGCCGTCGACGAAGCGCGCGTCGCCGGTGAGGACGATCTCCTTGGTCGTCTCGTCATAGGCGACCGTGCGGCCGGAAAGATCCGAACCGACCGCGGCGGGCGTCTGCGCGTGGACGAGCGGCGCGGCGAGGAGCAGGAAGAGCGTGAGCAGGCGGAAAATCACGTTGGGCGCAGCAAAGGCGGCAGGAAGAAGGCTAGCAAGCTCCCAGCGGAGGGGGTGGAAGGAGGAAGCCCGGAGGCCGGGAATCGACCTTCGGATTCCCCTGGTTTCCCGGCTGCCCTCATTCAAACGGGTTGGGAAAAGCCTAGACCCGGCCGGGCGAAGACGGCACGTTCGGCTTGCGTGATCATCTCGGCCAAAGAGTTGGAAACCCTCCTGAAGGCGCGGCATGCATCGCCGCATGCGGTGCTCGGCATGCACCCGCACACGCGAGGCAAGGCGAAGGGGCTGGTCGTCCGGGCCCTCGTGCGCGAGGCGGTGAGCTGCGCGGTCGTCGACCCGGCCCGCAACGAGGCGTGGGCGATGACGCGGCTGGCGCCGGAGGGTTTCTTCGAGGCCTTCCTGCCGCGGCGCTCGGCCGTCTTCAAGTACCAGCTGCGGATCCGCACGCCCGCGGGCGAGATCCGGCAGATCCACGACCCCTACGCCTTCCTGCCGACGCTGGGGCCGCAGGACCTTTACCTCTTCAACGAGGGCAACGAGCACCGCATCTACGAGAAGCTCGGGGCGCACCTGCGCACCGTGGACGGCGTGCCGGGCGTGGCCTTCGCCGTGTGGGCGCCGAACGCCATGCAGGTCTCGCTCGGGTGCAACCACAACCACTGGGACGGGCGTTATCATCCGATGCGCACGATGGGCGGCTCCGGGGTCTGGGAGCTGTTCGTGCCGGGCCTGGGCGAGGGTGAGTTGTACAAGTTCTTCATCCGCGACCGCCAAGGACACGTGCACGTGAAGACGGATCCCTACGGCACGTATTTCGAGTCGCCGCCGAACAACGCCTCGATCGTGTGCAACCCGCGGCGGCACGCCTGGCAGGACGGCGAGTGGATGGAGCGGCGGCGGGCGCAGGCCGGGCAGCTCGACCGGCCGATGTCGATCTACGAGGTCCATCTCGGCTCCTGGCGACGCAAGCTCGAGGATGCGAACCGCCCGCTCAGCTACCGCGAGCTCGCCCCGATGCTGGCGGATTACGTGGTCGAGCTCGGCTTCACGCACATCGAGGTCATGCCGCTGGCGGAGCATCCGTTCGACGGTTCCTGGGGCTATCAGGTGACGGGGTTCTACGCCCCGACGCACCGTTTCGGGACGCCGGAGGACTTCGCGTGGTTCGTGGACCACCTGCACCAGCGCGGGATCGGCGTGATCCTCGACTGGGTGCCGGCGCATTTCCCGCGCGACAGCTTCGCGCTGGCCAACTTCGACGGCACGCATCTCTACGAGCACGCGGATCCGCGGAAGGGCGCGCACATGGACTGGGGCACGCTCATCTTCAACTACGGGCGCAACGAGGTGCGCTGCTTCCTGCAGGCCAACGCGCTCGCCTGGCTCGACCGCTACCATCTCGACGGCCTGCGCGTGGACGCGGTGGCCTCGATGCTTTACCTCGACTACTCGCGCAAGGCCGGCGAGTGGATCCCCAACGAGCACGGCGGCCGCGAGAATCTCGAGGCGATCGAGTTCCTGCGGCGCACCAACGACCTCGTGCACCACTATTACCCGGGCGTGGTCATGATCGCGGAGGAATCGACCTCGTTCCCGGCGGTCAGCAAGCCGACGGCGCAGGGCGGCCTCGGGTTCGACTACAAGTGGAACATGGGCTGGATGCACGACACGCTGCGGTACTTCGCGAAGGAGCCGATCTACCGCAAATGGCACCAGGACGACCTGACCTTTGGCATGCTCTACCAGTACGCGGAGAACTTCGTGACGGTGTTCTCGCACGACGAGGTCGTGCACGGGAAGGCTTCGCTGCTCTACAAGATGGCCGCCTGGCACATCCCGGAGAAGGCCGCGAACCTGCGCGCGCTTTATGCCCACATGTGGGCGTGGCCGGGCAAGAAGCTGCTGTTCATGGGCGGCGAGTTCGCCCAGGCCCACGAGTGGAACTACACGCGCAGCCTCGACTGGCACCTGTGCCAGTACCCGGACCACGAGGGCGTGCGGCTGCTGGTGCGCGACCTGAACCGCCTGTACACCGGCGAGGCGGCGCTGGGGGCGAACGACCTGAACCCGCAGGGATTCCGCTGGGTGAGCTGCGATGACGCCGGGGCGAACCTGGTCGCGTACCTGCGCACCGACGCGGGCGAGCAGACGATGTTTCTCGTGGTCGGGCACTTCTCGGCCGCCATTCGGCAGGAGTACCGCATCGGCGTGCCGCGCGGTGGCATCTGGGAGGAAGTCATCAACACCAACAGCCAGTACTACGGCGGCAGCGGCCTCGGCAACGAGGGCCGCCGGCAGACCGAGCCGGTGCCGGCCCACGGCCAGGGGCAGTCGCTTGTGCTCACCCTCCCGCCGTTGACGACCTCGGTGTTCCGCTGGCGGGCTTGAGGCGCAAGCCTTGGGTAGCGCCCGGCCTCCCACCTTCGCCAAGCCTACGGCGGGCAGGCTGGACGGGCGTTACCTGACGAGAATTCCGCCTATTTCGCCGTCGGCATCTTGCCCGCCCACGTGTAGTCCGTGTAGGTCACGAGCATGTCGGCATCGAGCGACTTGAAGAACGCGCGGCCGCGGGTGCGGGTGGTGACCTTGTCGAGCAGCGCGGGGCGATCCGCCGTGGGCAGGTGGTAGTGGATCGCGGTGCGGAGCTCGCGGATCTTCACGCCGAAGACGGGCGCGAAGACTTCGACGCTGGCGAGCTCGAAGCAGGTGATGGAATGGGTTGCCTTGTGAAAGGTGACGTTCGCGCGCAGGAAATTGGCGGTCTTGTCGTCCTCGTCCTCGACCTTGAGCCTGAAGCGGTACACGGCCTGCGCGGCGTCCTCGGAGACGAGCTCGGCCGTCGGGAGTTCGAGCTGGCTGGCGATCGCCGGGGCGCTGCCGCCCCGGGAGCGCCGGGTAAATTTCTCGCGGTAAGTGCGCGCCTCCTCCTCGGTGGGGGCGCGACCGTTCTCCTCGATCAGCGTCCAGCGGGAGAACTCGGGCTGGGCGGCGTCGTAGCGCTCGACGAGCGTCCTGCCCTCGGCGGAGGTGGTCTGGGTGAAGGACCAGCCCTTGGGATTCTGCGTCTGGAACGACTCGCAGATCGCGGCGTACTCGGGCGGCAGCGCGGCGAGTGCGACCGAGGCGGCGGAAAGGAGGCAGAAGGTAAACCGCGAAACGGTGCGAAGGGGCGCGATGAGGTCGAACCGATCGCGGAAGCGCGGAAGGGCGGAAACGCGGAAAAATGCCGGGATCGATTCCGCGCTTTCGCCCTTCCGCGTTTCCGCGTTGAAATGAATGGCCATCCTTCGCGTCACTTCGCGTCCTTCGCGGTTCTCATCAGGTCCGATCACCGCAGGCGCAGCAGCTGGAAGGTCGTGATCCGGCCGCGGTTCTTGAGGTCGACCTCGCCGCGGGGGGCGAGTTCGCAGTAGGGACGGAGGAGGTCGGCGGTCGTCGAGGAGACCTGGATCACGCCGGGTGCGCCCTGGGACTCGAGGCGGCTGGCGACGTTGACGGTGTCGCCCCAGAGGTCGTAGGCGAACTTCTTGGAGCCGATGATGCCGGCGACAAGCGGGCCGCTGTGCATGCCGATGCGGACGCTCCAGTTGAAGCCGTGCCGTTGGTTGAACTCCTGCAGCGTCGTCTGGATGCCGAGGGCCATGTGGGCGGCGCGGAGGGCGTGGTCGGACTGCGCGAGCGGGACGCCGGCGACGACCATGTAGGCGTCGCCGATGGTCTTGATCTTCTCGACGCCGATGCGGTCGAGGAGCTGGTCGAAGGCGGAGAAGATCTCGTTGAGGAGGTTGACCGTGTCGACCGGCGGGTTCTCGGCGGCGATGCGGGTGAAGCCCACGATGTCGGCGAAGAGCACCGTGGCCTGGGCGAAGTGGTTGACGATCGTCTTCTCGCCACCCTTGAGGCGCTCGCTGACGGCGCGGGGCAGGATGTTCAGGAGGAGGTGCTCGGACTTGGCGCGCTCGGACTGGATCTCGGCCATGTAGGCGCGCTCGAGGTCGCGGAGGCGCTTCTTCTCGAGGGAGGCGTTGATGCGGGCGCGGAGGATGACGGGGTTGAAGGGCTTGGGGACGTAGTCCTCGGCGCCGCTCTCGATGCAGCGCACCGTGCTGGCGGGCTCGTCCACGGCGGTGAGCATGATGACCGGGATGTGGCGCAGCTTGTGGTCGGCCTTGATGCGGCTGAGCATCTCGAAGCCGTCCATCACCGGCATCACGATGTCGAGGAGGACGAGGTCGAACTGCTCGCGCTGCATCAGCTCGAGGGCGACCTTGCCGTCCTCGGCGGCGGTCGCGTTGTAGCCCATGCGGAACAGGCGGCGGAGCAGCATCTCGCGGTTCATCTCCTGGTCGTCGACGACGAGGAGGCGGCAGTTGAAGAGGGCGCCGCCGGGCTCGGCGAACGGGTGCTTCGAGCTCGGCGTCGGCAGCGGTTCGGCGGGGATGGCGGGGGCGGCGGTGCCGGGTTTGGCGAAGAAGTCGTGGTCGAGGAAGGCCCGGAGGTTGGCGGCGGCGAGGGCGATCTTCCTGAGGTCGGAGACCACGTCGGCCAGGTGTGCCGCCTCGGCGGCCTGCTCGCTGCGGTCGCGGGCGGCGCAGAGCCGGTCGAGGAGGGCCTGGGCGCGCTGGCGGAAGTCGCGGAGGTCGACCTGGCCGGACTCGATCTTCCACTGCACGAGGCTGTAGCCGAGCAGGGTGTTGATCTCGTCGCCGGAGCTGCGGACCTTGCCGAGGTCATTGACCAGCGCCTGCTGGCCGCCGGCCTCGGTGAGGATCTCCAGCAGCATCTCGGTGTAGCCGAGGATCTGGTTCAGCGGCGTGCGCAGCTCGTGCCGCAGATGGACGAGGGCATCATTGGTGGCGGCCGCGTCGCGCGGCGCGCCGGGCTGGTCGGGAGCGGGGGAACCGGTGGTCATGCCGGCGGCGCCTTGGGGAGGAGCGCGTCGATCTTGGCGAGGAGGGCGTTGAGGTCGACGGGCTTGGTCTCGAACTCGTTGCAGCCGGCGGCGAGGGCCTTGGCCCGGTCCTCGGCCATGGCGTGGGCGGTCAGGGCGATGATCGGGATCGGGGCGGTGGCGGCGTCGGCCTTGAGCTGGCGGCTGGCGTCCCAGCCGCTGATGCCGGGCAGGCTCATGTCCATGAGGATGAGGTCGGGCTTCTCGGCCCGGGCGAGGTCGATGCCGGGCTGGCCGTCGACGGCGATGATCACGGTGAAGCCGCGCTTCTGCAGGCGGCGGCTCAGCATGTCGCGGTTCATCTCGTTGTCTTCTACCAGGAGAATTTTGGGCATGATGTCAGGATTTGGCTGCGGTTGGGCCGGTCGGGGCCGGCGGGGAGGAAGGCGTGGGGAAGGGCGCGGCGCTCTGGCTGCGGCGCTTGATGAACGCGTCCACGGAGGTGCGGATCTCGGCCAGCAGCTCCTCCTTGGCGTAGGTGCCCTTCTGGAAGACACGGTCGGCCTGCTGCTGGAGGAGGGCGCGGATCTCGTTGGTGAGGTCGATCGAGGTGAGGACGACGACGGGGATGTCGCGCCAGTCGGGATTGACGCGCATCGCGCGCAGGACGCCGAAGCCGTCGAGCTCGGGCATCAGGAGATCGAGCACGACGAGCGAGGGCGGCTGCGTCTGCATCAGGTCGAGGGCGCGCCGGCCGTTCTCGGCCTCGATGATGGGCCAGTTCTCGCGCTCGAGGAGGCGGACGATGACCTCGCGGGTCGGGGCGTCGTCCTCGACGACCATGATCGGGTTGTTTGCGCGCCCGGCGCGGAGCTTGGCGAGGACAGGCAGGAGGCGGCTGGACTCGATGGGCTTGGTGACGTAGTCGGCGGCGCCGAGGGCGAAGCCCTGGCCGTCGGCCTCGGACAGCGTGAGCAGGACGATGGGCACGCGCTGGAGCTCGGGGATGGCCTTGAAGCGGTTGAGGACGCTCTCGCCGTCGACCTCGGGCAGGAGGATGTCGAGGATCACGACGTCGGGCCGCTGGGCGCGGGCCTGGTCGATGCCGGCGCGGCCGTCGAGGGCGGAGGTCACGACGTAGCCCTCGCGGGCGAGCAGG
>JAHCAZ010000069.1 GCA_019634615.1 Opitutaceae bacterium | reverse complement strand
CGCGAGGCGGGTAAATCGGCCGCCAACGCCATCGCCGAAATCCGCGAGGCGATCGATTTCCTGCGCTATTATCCCGCCGAAGCCCGCAAGTCGCTGGCGAGTGCCCCGGCGCTGGGACCCGTCGTGTGCATCAGCCCGTGGAATTTCCCGATGGCGATCTTCACGGGGCAAGTCGCCGCCGCCCTCGTCGCGGGCAATGCGGTCGTCGCCAAGCCGTCGGGCGAGACGCCGCTGATCGCCGCCGAGGCCGTCCGTATCCTCCACGAAGCGGGCGTGCCGCACGATGTGCTGCAACTCGTCCCCGGCGGCGGCGCGATCGGCGCGGCGCTGGTCGCGGCGCCGCAGACGGCGGGCGTCGTCTTCACGGGTTCGACCAGCGTCGCGCGCTCGATCCAGGCCACGCTCGCGGGCCGTGTGTCGGCGGACGGCGCGCCGATCCCGCTCGTCGCCGAAACCGGCGGGCAGAAGGCGATGATCGTCGATTCCTCGGCGCTCGCCGAGCAGGTCGTCGCCGACGTCATCACCTCCGCCTTCGACAGCGCGGGACAGCGCTGTTCGGCGCTGCGCCTGCTCTGCCTTCAGGACGACATCGCCGAACGCACGCTCGCCATGCTGCGCGGGGCGATGGCGGAACTGTCGGTCGGCAGCACCGACCGCCTGTCGGTCGATATCGGCCCCGTCATCTCGGCGCGCGCGAAAGCCGGAATCGACGCGCATATCGAAAAGATGCGCGCCCGGGGCCGCCGCGTCGAACAACTGCCGCTCGATGGCCGGGACGCGCTCGGCACCTTCGTCGCGCCGACGATCATCGAACTGGAAAGCGTCGCGGAACTGGAACGGGAGGTCTTCGGCCCTGTCCTCCACGTCATCCGCTTCGACGGCGGCAGGCTGGACCAGTTGATCGACGACGTCAACGCGACGGGTTACGGCCTGACCTTCGGGCTCCACACGCGCCTCGACGAACTGGTCGAGCGTTACCCGGTGCGCGGACTCAAGGGTGCGGTGGGCACGCAGCTCGACCAGCTCAC
This sequence comes from Opitutaceae bacterium, assembly GCA_019634615.1. Lineage (GTDB taxonomy): Bacteria > Verrucomicrobiota > Verrucomicrobiia > Opitutales > Opitutaceae > UBA2377. Next base: position 6,883 of record JAHCAZ010000069.1, on the reverse strand, counting down.
GCTCCTCGGCGGCGACGCCAACAAGGTGGACCAGCTCGAGTCGCGCATCATCAAGCACCTCGGCTTCCGCGCCTCGCTCGGCACCGTCGGCCAGGTCTACCCGCGCAGCCTCGACTACGAGGTCGTCACCGCCCTCCACCAGGTCGCCGCCGCCGCCGCCAGCTTCGCCACCACCCTCCGCCTCATGGCGGGCCAGGGCCTGCTCACCGAGGGTTTCCAGGAGGGCCAGGTCGGCTCGTCCGCGATGCCCCACAAGGTCAACGCCCGCAACTGCGAGCGCATCTGCGGCTTCGCCACCATCATCGGCGGCCATGTCACCATGACCGCCGGCCTCGCCGGCCACCAGTGGAACGAGGGCGACGTCTCCTGCTCGGTCGTGCGCCGCGTGGCGCTGCCCGACGCGTTCTTCGCCATCGACGGCCTGCTCGAGACCTTCCTGACGGTGCTGCGCCAGATGGACGTCTTCCCCGCCGCCATCGCCGCGGAGAACGAGCGCAACCTCCCCTTCCTCGCCACGACCACGATCCTCATGGAGGCGGTCAAGCACGGCGCCGGCCGCGAGACCGCGCACGAGTCGATCAAGGAGCACGCCCTCGCCGCGGCCAAGGCCCTGCGCACCGGCGGCGACGCCGACCTGCTCGGCCGCCTCGCCGGCGACAAGCGCATCGGCCTCGGCAAGAAGGCCCTCGCCGCCATCCTCGCCGAGAGCCACCGCTTCGTCGGCGCCGCCCCGCACCAGGTCGACGCCTTCGTCGCCAACGTGAAACCGCTCGCCCGCCGCTTCAAGGGCGCCGCGGATTATCAGCCGGGACGGCTGTTGTGATTGCGGATTGAGGATCTCGGATACCGGATAGGTCACAGATATCCCCTGTTCCCAAAGCTTTCCGGTCTCCGGTATCCGCTATCCGCAATCGCGCGCCCTCCCGCCCTTCCGCGATTTTCCGGCCTTTTGTCCGCCCCCGCCGAAATTAGGGTTTGCCTCCCCTCACGGGCACGCGCTTTTGTGTCCCCTCACGTTCTCTTAAACCTTTACCAATCCTGTCATGGCTGAACTCGTAGGCAATGTTCTGGTGGGCCAATCCGGTGGCCCCACCTCCGTCATCAACGCCAGCGTCGCCGGCATCATCGCCGAAGCGCTGAACCATGAATGCATTGAGGAAATCTACGGCGGCCTCAACGGGGTGCTCGGCATCCTGCACGAGGACCTCATCGACCTCGCCGCCGAGTCCCAGCAGCAGATCCGCGCCCTCAAGCACACCCCCGGCGCCGCCCTCGGCACCTGCCGCTACAAGCTCAAGAAACAGGCCGACTTCGAGCGCGTCCTCGAGGTCTTCAAGGCCCACAACATCCGCTATTTCTTCTACATCGGGGGCAACGACTCCCAGGACACCGCCGACAAGATCTCCAAGCTCGCCCAGCAGCAGGGCTACGAGCTCCGCGTGATCGGCGTGCCGAAGACGATCGACAACGACCTCGCCGTCACCGACCACTGCCCCGGCTACGGCAGCGTGATCAAGTACCTCGCCACGACCGTGCGCGAGGTCGCCTGCGACAGCGAGGCCATGGGCCAGGGTGACCTCGTCTCCATCATCGAGGTCATGGGCCGCAGCGCCGGCTGGATCGCCGCCGGCGCCGCCCTCGCCAAGCGCCGCGACCACCCGCACGATCCCCCGCATATCATCCTCCTCCCCGAGGTCCCGTTCGACCAGGCCAAGGTCCTCGAGGACGTGAAGCGCGTCCTCAAGCGCGAGAAGTTCTGCTCCATCGTCGTCGCCGAGGGCCTCGTCGATGCCGACGGCAACTACCTCGCCGCTGACGGCAAGACCGACGCCTTCGGCCACGCCCAGCTCGGTGGCGCCGGCGACATCCTCGCCGACATCATCGGCACCAACATCCCCGGCGTGAAGGTCCGCGTCGCCAAGCCCGGCCTCATCCAGCGCGCCGCCGCCCACGCCGCCTCCAAGACCGACGTCGACGAGGCCTACCTCGCCGGCCAGGCCGCCGTCCTCGCCGCCATCCGCGGTGAGACCGACAAGATGGTCACGCTGCTCCGCGGCGACGCCGACCACTACACCGTCGAGACCGGCCTCGCCCCGCTGAGCGACATCGCCAACGGCGTGAAGAAGCTCCCGCGCGAGTGGATCAACGAGGACAACGTCTCGATGAACTTCCAGTTCCTGCGCTACGCCCAGCCCCTCATCCAGGGCGAGGTCGCGCTCCCGCACGACAACGGCCTCCCGGTCTACGCCCGCCTCGACAAGGTCCGCGTCGACAAGACCCTCCCGGCCTACGGCGTCGGGGAGTAAGGCCCAGTTTAAGCGAAAAGTTTAAGTTGAAGGGCCCCGGATTTTTCCGGGGCTCTTTTTTTTACCCCACCTTCGCCAAGCCTACGGCGGGCAGGCACGGATTACACGGATATCACGGATCCGGCGGATGAAGCGCGGCTGGATGGCCACAAAAGGCACAAGAGGCACAGAAGAAACCAATCCTTATGTGCCTTCTGCGCCTTTTGTGGCCATCCAGCCACGTCCCGTCCGCCAGCACGATCCGTGCAATCCGTGTAATCCGTGGTTCAAGACTCAGCTCCGTCCGTCCTTGCGCTCGCCGTTCACCAAAAACGGCTCCGCGAAAGCCGCCAGTTTGCCGTCGGGCCGGCGCAGCGGTTCCGCGGAATACTGCGGGAGATACACGCGGCGCCAATTGGGCGTCGTGTTGAAACCGCTGCGGTGCAGGACCGTGCTCGAGAAGCACGCGATGCTGCCCGCGGGGGCGATGACCGGGTCACCGGGGTCAGGGCCGAAGTAGCCCTCGAGGTCGTTGCTCACCGGGTTCTTCGTGTGCGGTACGACCTCACGGGTGCCGGCACGCGAATACGGCAGCAGGTACACGGTGCCGTTGGCCTCGGTCACGTCGTCGAGCGTCACCCAGCACGTGAGGTACGGCCGGTGCGGCGTGCCGACGTAGGCCGAGTCCTGGTGCCAGCTGAACTTCGAGCCCTTCTCGGGGCCCTTCACGACATACTGCTCCCAGAAGAGATAGGCATTGTCGCCCAGCGTCGCCCGGCAGACCTCGGCCATCAGGTCGCTGTAGATGAACTCCGTGAGCCGCGTTCCTTTGTGGCGGTTGGCGATGAAGTACCGGTTGCCCCGGATGTTGATGCCCTGCTGCGTCACCCCCGCCGCGTCCATCTCGGCGTCATGGGCGGCGATGAACTGCATGCAGACCTCCCGCAGCAGCGCGAGGTGCGCCGCCGGCACGACGCCCTTCAGCAGGAACCAGCCCTCCTCGCGGAACTGGCGGCGGTCCTGGTCGGAGATCAAGTGGGTGGGTGTGGGGTTCATGGGGTAAACGGGAGGAATGCTAAGCGCAAAGACGCGAAGGCGCGAAGGTCGGAGCTGAGAGATCCGGGATGGAGGGAAAATCGCGGTCCCCGCCAGGGATTCGACCTTCGCTCCGTCTTCGCATCTTCGCGTCTTTGCGCTTACTCCCTTGACGGCTCACGGCGTCGTCACGGCGACGTACGGTTCCTCGTGCAGGTCGGGGGCGCGCTTGCCGGCGAGGAGCTGCCACCAGACGCGGGCGCAGGTGATCACGACCGTGGCCACAAGCACGAGGAAGGCGCCGGTGACCACCGCGTTGACCTGGTTGTTGAACAGCAGCTGGCTCCATTGCTTGACCTGCGCGGCGGTGCCGCCGGCCTCGATCTTGGCCGCGAAGTCGCGGGCCGCGCTCAGGAAGCCGAGGCGCGGGTCGGCGCTGAAGATCTTCATCCAGCCGGCCGACATCGTGACCGACAGCAGCCACGCCAGCGGCGCGAGTGTCACCCAGAGGTAGCGCGTGCGGCCCATCTTGATCAGCACCGTCGTGCCGAGCGCGAGGGCGATGACCGCGAGCAGCTGGTTCGCCACGCCGAAGATCGGCCAGAGCGAGTTGATGCCGCCCAGCGGGTCCACCACGCCCTGGTAGAGGAACCAGCCCCAGGCCGCCACGAAGAGCGTGGTCCCGAGGAAATTGCCCAGGAACGAGCGCGTGTCAGCCAGCGGCTTGAACAGGTACCCGAGCATGTCCTGCACGATGAACCGCCCCACCCGCGTGCCGGCGTCGATCGTCGTCAAAATGAACAGCGCCTCGAACATGATCGCGAAGTGGTACCACAGCGCCAAGGCCGCCTTGCTGCCGAGCACGCCGGCGAACATGTGCGCCATGCCGACGGCAAAGGTCGGGGCGCCGCCCGTGCGGCCGATCATGCTCTTCTCACCCACGCTGGTCGCGAGGTCGGACATCTCCTGCTCCGTGACCGGGAAACCGAGCGCCGTGACCTTGGCCACGACCGCGGCCGGCTCGCCCTTCATGTTGATCGCGAAGTACTCACCCGGCGTCATCGCGCAGGCCGCGATCAACGCCATGATACCCACGAGCATCTCGGTCACCATCGCCCCGTAGGCGATGACCCGGATGTCCTTCTCCCTCGCCAGGAGCTTCGGCGTCGTGCCCGACGCGATGAGCGAGTGGAAGCCCGATACCGCCGCGCACGCGATGGTGATGAAACAGAAGGGGAAGACCGGACCTGCGAACACCGGTCCCGTGCCGTCGATGAACTGCGTCACCGCCGGCATCTTCAGCGTCGGCGCGAGGATGACGATCGCCACGCCCAGCGCCGCCACCGTGCCGATCTTCATGAAGGTGCTGAGATAGTCGCGCGGCGCGAGCACCAGCCACACCGGCAAGATCGAGGCCAGCAGGCCGTAACCCATGATCCACCAGGCGAGCGTCGTGCCCTTGAGCGTCAGCCATTCCTCCAGCGCCGAGCCGTGGATGTATTGCCCGCCCCAGACCGAGGCCAGGAGCGCGATCACGCCGAGCGTGCTGATCCAGCCCAGGCCCTTGCCGCCGCCGAACCGCATCGCGCAACCCATGGCCACCGCGATCGGCATCGTCATCGCGATGGTGAAGAGGCCCCACGGGCTCTCCGCCAGCGCGTTGACGACCACGAGCGCCAGCACGGCGAGCAATATGGTCATGATGCCGATGATGCTGATGAGCGCGATCATGCCGGCAAAGGGACCGACCTCGTCGCTCACCATCTGGCCGAGCGACTTGCCCCGCCGGCGCGTCGAACAGAAGAGGATGACCGAGTCGTGCACCGCGCCGCCCAGCGTCGCGCCGACCAGCATCCACAGCAGGCCGGGCATGAAGCCGAACTGCGCCGCCAGCACCGGGCCGACCAGCGGCCCCGGGCCCGCGATGGCCGCGAAATGGTGACCGAAGACGATCCACTTGTTCGTCTTCACGTAATCCTTGCCGTCCTCGTTGACGACCGCCGGCGTGGCCCGCAGGTCGTCGAGCGTGAGCACCTTGGCCATCAGCCAGGCGGAGTGAAACCGGTACGCGATCGCGAAGACGCAGACCGAGGCCACGACGACCCAGAGGGCGTTCACGGGTTCGCCCCGGGACCAGGCCAAGGAGGCGAGCGAGACCACCGCCAGCGTGCCAACCGCCGCCCAACCGAGCGAGCGCAACCAAAGGGGAAACTTCTTCATGGGGGTTCTACGCCGATTTTCGGCCCCATAGACCTGCGCACCGGGACAGCATCCGGCAACCGTAAATTGCGACGATTCCGGATGAGGAATGTGGAAAGCAGGAAATCAGGGAATCGGGCCAAACCGGAGACCATCAGTGGCTTCCTTTCCTGCCTTCCTGCTTTCCACATTCCTTCTTTGCCGCGACCGCCCGGTTCCCCCAGACACTTGATTCCGAGCTTCCCCATGCCCGCCTCCCCCATCCGCCGCGTGATCGTCGTCTTCAAGACGCACCTCGACATCGGATTCACCGCCTCGGCGCGGTCCGTCCTGCGCTCCTACCGCACGCAGTTCATCCCCAAGGCGCTCGCGACGGCGCAGGCGCTGCGGGCGGCCGGCGGACCCGAGCGCTTCGTGTGGACCACCGGCTCGTGGCTCATCCACGACTACCTCGCAAACGCGACACCGGCGGCGCGCCGGGCCATGGAGTCGGCCATCGCCGCCGGCGACATCGCCTGGCACGCGTTGCCGTTCACGTGGCATTCGGAACTGCTCGATGCCCCGCTCGCCAACGCCGGCCTGGCCATCGCGGCGCGACTCGATGCGCGCTTCGGCCGGCGCACGATCGCCGCCAAGATGACCGACGTGCCCGGGCACACGCGCGGTCTGATCGCCCCGCTCGCCCGCGCCGGCGTGCGCTTCCTGCATATCGGCGTCAACCATGCCACGCCTGTCCCGCAGGTCCCGCCGCTGTTCCGCTGGCGCAACGCCGCCGGGGCCGAGGTCGCCGTCGCCTACTCCGGCGACTACGGCGAGCCCGTCACCTTCCCCGGCCTGCCGGTCGTGCTGCACTTCGCGCACACCTACGACAACAAGGGCCCGCAGACCCCCGACGAGATCCGCGCCCTCTTCGCCCGGCTGCGCAAAGAATTCCCTGGGGCGACGGTGGCCGCCGGCACGATGGACGACTTCGCCTGTGAACTCGACGCCGTCTGGCCGCGCCTGCCGGTCGTCACCGCCGAGATCGCCGACACGTGGATCCACGGTCTCGGCAGCGACCCATGGAAAGTCGCCCGTTTCCGCGAACTGGCCGCGGTGCACCGTGACGCCCTCGCCGCCAATCCCGGCCTCGCGAACGATCCCCGCTTCCAGCGCTTCGCCGAAAATCTCCTGCTCGTCGCCGAGCATACCTGGGGCCGCGACATGAAGACGGTGCACCCGCCGTCGCGCACGCACCCCGAGTGGCGCATCCTCACGCCGGGTCGCTGGCGCACCGCGGACTTCCGTCGCGACCGCGCCGCCGGCGTCTTCGCCGCCAAGGAATTCTCCTGGCGCGAGCAGCGCGCCTACCTCAACCACGCCGT
>JAHCAZ010000068.1 GCA_019634615.1 Opitutaceae bacterium | reverse complement strand
TAGATGGGCAGGCTCACGGCGCGCCGGTAGACCGCGTCGGCCACGGGGAAGTCGGCGGGCGTGAACCCGTAGCGGTCGCGCCAGTACGGCTGCCGATGCAGCGGGATGAAGTGCACGCTCGTACCGATGCCGGCCTCGGCCATCAGCGCGATGAACCGGTCGCGGTCCACCCGCAGCCGGTCGAGGTCGAGCTGCAGCACGTACAGGTGCCAGGCGTGGGTTTCCGCGGGCCGTACCACGACGGGAGTCGCCACCGGCAGGCCCGCGAGCGCGGCGTCATAGCGCGCGGCGATGGCAGCGCGCCGCGCCTGGAAGCGCCAGGCCTTGCGCAGCTGCTCGATACCCATGGCGGCGGCGGTGTCCGGCAGGTTGTACTTGAAGCCGGGGGCGACGACCTCGTAGTACCAGGCCGGGGCCGTCGAGCGGTAGCGGTCGAAGACGTCGCGGTTGATGCCGTGCAGCCGCATGGTGCGGGCCCTGGCCAGCAACGCCGGGTCGCGGGACACGATCATGCCGCCTTCGCCGGTGGCGATGGTCTTGGTGGCGTAGAAGCTGAAGACCGTCGCGTGGCCGTGGCGGCCCACGAGCTCGCCGTTCCAGGTGGTCGGCAGCGCATGGGCCGCGTCCTCGACCACCGGGATGCCGTGGCGCTGCGCCAGCGCGCCGATGGCATCGAGGTCGCAGGCCTGGCCGGCGAAGTGCACCGGCACTATGGCGCGGATGCCCGGCTCCCGGGCCAGCACGGCGGCGGCGGCGGCGGGATCGAGGTTGCCGGTACGCGGATCGATGTCGGCAAACACCACTTCCGCGCCGAGGTAGCGCACCACCTCGGCGGTGGCGGTGAAGGTGTGCGTGGTGGTGATGACCTCGTCACCCGGGCCGATGCCCATGGCCGCGAGCGCCACCTCGAGGGCGCCCGTGCCGCTGCTGACGCCGAGCGCGTAGTCGGTCCCGACGTACTCGCGGAACTCCTTCTCCAGCTGCGCCACCATCGGCGGCGTACGCTTGAAATCGGCGCCGTAGTAGCGGAACGGCTCCTTGCGGCGGAGCACATCAAGGACGAGGGCCTCTTCCTCGGCGCCGATGACGGCGGCGCCCAGGCCGGGGGTGGGACGGGGACGAAGCGGAGCGGACATGGCAGGTCCGATCTGGCCCCAAGCGCCACGGCGCCGCAAGCGCGCAATGATGAATAATAGCTCCTACCGGAAGGAATTGCCGTTGCCGCTCGGGAAGCGAATGACCAATTCCTTTTTACAGGAGGAAACAGAGGGAACAGAGGAAGAATCCGGTTCGTTCTCCGTTAGCTCCGTTACCTCCTGAAGAAATTTCGGAACCACATCCCCGTGCGCCTACCCCTCGCCTTCCTCCTTTTCTCGTTACCCTTCAGCATGAATTCCGCGACCGCCCCCGCCGTCATCGCTCAGGACCTTGGCATTCCGGTCAAGGGCGTCAGCTGGACCCGCCTGCACCCCGGCCAGACCGCCGATGGCCAGGCCTCGCTCCTCGTCACGATGGGGCAGAACAACGGCGGCCTCTTCGTCCTCGACGTGGATCTCGCGAGCGGCCGCTGCCGCCAGTACCCGGTCGCCAACGGCGTCGATTCCACCTTCCCCACCGCCGCGGTGCGCTCGCTCCGCACCGGCATCCTCTACATCGTCTCGGCCTGGGACGGACACCTGCACCGCTTCGATGCCAACCATCCCGCCAAGGGCATCGAGGATCTCGGTCAGATCGACGTGGACGGAACCTTCGGCCTGGGGATCACCGAGGCCGCGGACGGCGCGATCTGGATCGGCTGTTACCCCGGCGCGCGCCTGGCAAAATTCGATCCGGCCACGGGCAAGATCACACGCTACGGCCGCACGGACGACGTCGACGAATACCTTTACCCCCAGGCCGGCGACGACGGTTCACTCGCGGGCATGGTCAAGTTCGTCCGTCCCCACCTCATCGTCATCGACCCCGCGACCGGAGAGCACCGCGAAGTCGGCCCGGCCATCACCGACCCGACCGACAAATCCAAATTCCTCAAACTCTACAAAGGCACCGACCGACGCCTCTACCTCGATTCGCACGCCGGGAAGTTCCGCATCGACGGTCTGAGCCTCACCCCGGTCGACGAACTCCCCGAGCCGCTCCCCGGCGTGCAGGCCACCTACAAGCACAACTACCAGGCCCCCGCCGAGATGCCCGGCGGTTGGACGGCCCATTTCCTCGACGACAACATCAACGGCGTCGGCACACCGCGGAACATCCTGCTGACGCATCGCGACCCGCTCGTGCCCAGCCGGCGCTTGCACCTCGACTGGGTCGGCGGCGGCTCCAACCTGCACGTGTTCGAGTTCGGTCCGGACAACCGGCTCTACGGCTCGAGCTACATGCCGAACCGGCTGTTCCGCAGCACGCTCGACGGCAGCGTCATCGAGGACCTCGGCGAACACACCTACGCCGGCGGCGAGGCCTACTCGCTCGCGAACTTCGACGGCAAGGTCTACCTCGCCTCGTATCCCGAGGCGCGCCTCTCGGTCTTCGATCCGGCGCGGCCGGTCCGTTTCGGCGGCACATCCGCCGACAATCCCCAGGACCTCGGCCGCCTCGACAACATCAGCTACCGGCCCAACGCCCTCATCGTTACGCCCGAACTCGACGCCCCCGGCGGCGGCAAGGTGCCGTCGCGCCTGTGGATGGGCTCGAGTCCGGATTACGGCCTCCGCGACGGCACCCTCGCCTGGTACGATCCGCGCACCGGCGCCAAGCGCTCGCATCGCACGGTCGTCGCCGACACGTCACCCGCCTCGCTCCTGTACCTGCCCGAGCAGCGCCAGATCCTCATCGGCCTGAGCATCGAGGCCGGCACTGGCGTGAAGATTTCCCGACTCAATGGCGCGTTCGCGCTCTGGGACCCGGTCAAGGACCAGCTCGTGTGGTCCGGTGACATGGGCATCGACAACCTCGCCGACGTCACCGCCCTCGCCCCCGCCGGCAACGGCCTCGTCTACGCGCTGCTCGGCCGCGGCGACCACATCCTCTCGGCCGGCGCGCCGGAGATCGGCCCGCGCATCGCGCTGATCGATCCCGTCAAACGCCGCGTCGTGTCGTCGGCGTGGCTGCCGGCCGACTTCGGCCCGCTTTCCTGGCACGGGCTGTTCTGCCTGCGCGTCGGTCCCGGCGGCACGGTCTATGGCGCCACTGGCTTCTGCATCTTCCGCATAAAGCCCGGCACTTGCGAGGTTGAGCGCATCTGGCAGCCGGATAAGGCTGTACGCCGCCCCAACACGGTCTGGCTGACGGCGTTCACGCCGAACTCCATCGACGTCGTCGGCCCCATCGTCGGCAACAAACTCTACTTCGCCACCGGCTGGCGCCTGCGCGCGCTGACCTTGCCGTGAGCGGGGCGGTCTTTCATCGGTTTTAGTCTACCGTGCGCAAGCTCCTCGCCCTCCTCCTCCTTCTCCTGCAATTCCCCATGAGCCTGTCCTCCGCTCCGTCTTCCCCCGCCATCACCGTGCGCGACCTCGGCGTGCCGGTCAAAGCCGTCAACTGGGTGCGCCTGCATCCCGGCCGCGGCCCGGACGGCAAGGCTTCGCTCCTCGCCACGATGGGCCAGAACAACGGCGGCCTCTTCGTCCTCGATATCGATCTCGCCACCGGGCGCTGCAAGCAGTTCAACGCCGCCGGCGCGCTGCAGCAGTATCCCATCTCCGCCATCCGCAGTCCGCGCACCGGCATCCTGTATCTTGGTTCGCACACCGACGGCCACCTACTGCGGTACGACCCGGCCCATCCGGAGCGCGGGCTCGAGGACCTCGGCGTCATCGACGGCGACCAGGCGATCTTCCCGACCGGCATCGCCGAGGCCCCCGACGGCACGCTGTGGATCGGCGGCTACCCGGGCTGCAGCATCACCCAGTATGATCCCGCGACGGGCAAGTTCCGGCGGCTAGGGTCGGTCGATCCCGAGGACAAATACCTCTACCCGCATGTCGGCACCGACGGCACCCTGGCGGCGCTGACCAAGTTCACCCACCCCCACGTCGTCGTCATCAACCCCGTCACCGGCGAACACCGCACCGTCGGTCCCGTCCTCGATCCCGAGGACAAGAACCAGCGCCTGATGTTCTACAAGGGTCTCGATGGCCGCCTCTACATCGAGAGTCACGCCGGCAACTTCCGCATCAGCGGCATGGAGCTCGAGCCCGTCACCTACCTGCCGCCCGCTTTGCCCGGTGTGCATGCGACGCACAAGCATCAGTACCAGGAAATCCTCCCGATGCCCGACGGCCTCATCGCCGCGTGGGACGACGGCGAGGAAGGCGCCGGCCTCTACACGAAGGTTCGCCTCACCAGCACCAACCCGAGCGTCGCCCCGCGCGTCATCACCCTCGATTGGCAGGGTGGCGGCAGCAACCTCTTCAAGCTTCACCTCGGAGCCGACGGCAACATCTACGGCTCGAGCTTCCTGCCCGAGCACCTGTTCCGCACCGCACCGGACGGCTCCGGCATGGTCAACCTCGGCCGTTGCAGCGTCATGCTCGGCGAGGCGTATGCGATCGAGAACTTCAGCGACGGCACGATGATCATCACGTCGTACCCGAAGTCGCACATTTCATTCTACGACCCCAAGAAGCCCTATCGTTTCGGCACCGACGCCGAGGCCAATCCGCGCGACATCGGCCGCCTCGATGACGTGGGCATCCGCCCCGTCGGACTGGCGATCGTGCCTCAGCTGAAGAAGGCCGACGGCTCGATCGTGCCCGAGCGCGCCTGGGTCGGCTCGCTGCCCGACTACGGCATGTGGGGCGGCACGCTCGCCTGGGTCGACCCCAAGACCGGCGCGCACGCGAGCCATCGGCACCTGGTGCAGGATTGCTCGCCCGTGGCCCTGCAGTGGCTCCCCGAGTTGAAGCAGCTCCTCGTCGGCATGAGCATCGAGAGTGGCACGGGCACCAAGATCCGCGCGCAAAACGGCGCCTTCGTGCTCTGGGATCCGATCGAGGACAAATTGATCCACGCCGGCGACTTCGGTCTCGCCGACATCGGCAGCGTGCAGGCGTTCGCGCCGGCGGGTAACGGCCTGGTCTATGCCTTCATCGCCAACAATCGTTTCGCCGAAAACACGATGGGCGGACCCAAGTGCGCCCCGCGCCTGGCCCTGATCGATCCCGCGGCGCGCAAGGTCGTCGCCACGGCCCTGCTCGACGCCAGCCTGCTGCCGATCGCGGAGCATGCGCAGTTCTGCATCTTCCCTGGCCCCGACGGCATCTACGGCATGACCGAGAAGTGCCTGTACAAGATCAAGCCCGGCACCTGCGACGCCGAGGTCGTCTGGCGCGCCCCCGAGGGCGACAAGCTCGACGTCCCCGGTCCCTGGGTCGGCCGCACCTTCTACTTCGCCACCGGCTGGCGGCTCCGGGCGCTCACCTTGCCCTAAATAAGTTGCCGGCTCACTACTCACACCACACCTATCCCCCGCCCCCATGCACGAACAGCTCAAGATCACCTGGTACCGCTGCAAGGTTGACAAGGCCGTCATGAGCCAGCTCATGAAGCGCAGCGACGCCCGCGCGTTTCTGCAGGTCATCCCGCAGATCAGCCTCTTCGCCGCCACCGGCGCGTTGGCGTATTACTCGTATCTCCAGCTCAACGCTACGACCTGGCCCTGGGCCCTGCCGCTCCTCCTCGTCGCGCTCTTCCTCCACGGCACCAACGGCACGTTCTTCGGCGGCATCGCCTGCCACGAGCTGTGCCACAAGACGCCCTTCGCCACGCAGTTCTGGAACACGTTTTTCCTGAAGATCTACGCCTTTGTCGGTTGGTTCGATCCGACCGGCTACCGCGCGAGCCACATCCGGCATCACCAGGTCACGGTGCACAAGGACCATGACGGCGAGATCGAGCAGCCGCTTGGGCTCGACTGGCACGGCTTCAAGTTCGTGCTCACCGCCCTCACGGTCAACGTGCCCTGGGTCTGGAAGAACATCCGGTTCTTCATCTATGCCGCGTTCGGCAACCTGACCCAGGACGGGTTCTTCAAGTCCAAGTGGCTCCAGCGCGTCGTGCCGGAGACCGACGTCGAGGGTCGCCGCGAGATCATCCGCTGGGCCCGCATCGTGCTGTTCGGCCACCTCGCCCTCGCCGCCACGTTCATCCTCACCGGTCACTGGTTCCTCATCGTGATCGTCAATCTCGGCACGTTCTACTGCAGCTGGCTGGGCATCCTTACCGGCGCCCCGCAGCACGTCGGCCTGTCGTCCGACGTGAACGACTTCCGCCTCAACACCCGCACCTACACGTGCAGCTGGCTGCCGGCCTTCTTTTACTGGAACATGCAGTATCACGTGGAGCACCACATGTTTCCCGCGGTGCCCTTCTACAACCTCGGCCGCCTCCGCGCCGCCATCGTGCACGACATGCCGCCGTGCACCCACGGCCTCTGGGCCACATGGAAGGACATCCAGTCCATCCTCCAGCGCCAGCGCCGCGAGCCGGGTTACGTGTTCGTCCCACCGCTGCCGAAGAACGAGGGTGACCGGGCGACGGACGAGACGCTGCTAAGCGAGGCCGCGCAGCGGGGATAGGCATTCCCGCGTTGACACCCCCCGGGTGCGGCGATTCGTTTCCAACGACGGAAACGCGCCGCTCCCTTTCCACCCAAATCATGGCAGCTAATCTCCTCGGCTACTTCTCGAACGACATCGGCATCGACCTCGGCACCGCCAACACACTCGTCTATGTAAAGGACAAGGGCATCGTTCTGCGCGAGCCCTCCGTCGTCGCCCTGGATACCGTTTCCCGCAAGGTCCGCGCCGTCGGTGACGAAGCCAAGCGCATGCTCGGCCGCACCCCCGGCAACATCACGGCCATCCGTCCGATGAAGGACGGCGTCATCGCCGACTTCGACGTCACCGAGGCCATGCTGCGGTACTTCATCCGCAAGGTCTCCAACACCTCCTTCCGCGCCCCGCCGCGCGTTGTCATCGCCATCCCCTCGGGCATCACCGAGGTCGAGAAGCGCGCCGTCAAGGACTCCGCCCTCCACGCCGGCGCCCGCGACGTCATCACGATCCCCGAGCCCATGGCCGCGGCCATCGGCGTCGGCCTGCCGATCGACGAACCCGCCGCGAACATGATCGTGGATATCGGCGGCGGCACCACCGAGATCGCCATCATTTCCCTCAACGGCATCGTCTTCTCCAAGTCGATCCGGGTCGCCGGCGACGAGCTCGACGCCGCCATCATCAACTACATGAAGCGGGCCTACAACCTGCTCATCGGTGAGCGCACGGCGGAAGAGATCAAGATGCGCGTCGGCTCGGCCTACCCGCTCGACGAGGAGCTCACGATGGAGGTCAAGGGCCGCGACTCCGTGGCCGGCCTGCCCAAGACGATCCACATCACTTCCCAGGAGATCCGCGAGGCCCTCGGCGACACGGTCGCCGCGATCGTCGACGCCGTCCGCGTCACGCTCGAGCGCTGCCCGCCGGAACTCTCGGCCGACCTCGTCGACCGTGGTTTCGTGATGGCCGGCGGCGGCGCGCTGATCCGCGGCATCGACCGCCTCCTCAGCGACAAGACCGGCCTGCCCGTCACGGTCTCCGACGACCCCCTCTCCGCCGTCGCCAACGGCACCGGCGCGGTGCTCAACGACCTCGCCTGGCTGATGCAGCACGTCTGAACGGGTTTTGCCCGCCGACCCGCACTTTCGGGTGGCATTGCGGAAACGCCGGCTTAGGTTGCGCCACACACCGTGCCGTCCAGACGCTTCGATCAGGCCAAACCCTTTGTCACCCTCGGTCTCGTCGTGGCCGCGTGGCTGGTGCTGCCGGTGGCGGTCAAATCCTTCCTGCGCGCCAGCTTTTTTGAACTGCAGGCACCGGTCGCCACCGCGGCGTCCCACGCCCGCGATCTGCAGGAATACTGGTCGCTCCGCAACCAGTCCAAACAGGAACTGATCCTCGCCGGCCGCGATCTCGCCCGCATCAACGCCTCGTTTGAACTCGCCGTGCAGCAGAATGCGCACCTGCGCGAGGAGATCCGTCATCTCGAAAACCTGCTGCGGGTGCCGGCGCATCCGGCATATCGCTACGAGCACGCCCGCGTGGTGCGCCGCGACTTCACCAGCTGGTGGCAGCGGCTCATCATCCGCAAGGGCCGCAACCACGCCATCCCCGTCGGCGCCCCGGTGGTTTACTCCGGGGGCGTGGTCGGCCGGGTCACCGAAGTGCACGCCTACACCGCGGTCGTCGAGCTCATCAGCAGCCCCGGCGTGCGTCTGGCCGCCGTCGTCGAGGGCGACGACCGGCC
>JAHCAZ010000067.1 GCA_019634615.1 Opitutaceae bacterium | reverse complement strand
CACAGCGTGGCGAGCTTCTCGGCCGACCCCTCCGGCACGGCATTGAGGATGAGGCCCTTCGCCTCGTTGTAGGCCGCGACATAGGCCGCCTGCGCGGCCGCATCGGTCGAATAGGTGATGATGGCGGGGAACGTGCCCTTGATGGTCTTGATGTCCATCGCGCTGACCGTCGCGTACACCTGCCAGTTGTCCATGGGCGACCAGGTGAGCTCGACCTCGACACCCTCGCTCTGGTCAACCGTGCCCTGGCGCGTGATCGTCGGGAAGGTGCCGTCGGGTGCGGTTTCGCGGAAACGCAGCACGCGGTTCTCGCGCTCGAGGTGGAACCACGAGATCGTGGACGACACGCGGCCGTCGAGGAAATCGGTCTTCACGCCGAACTCGTAGCCGTTGCCCGTCGTGGGCTGGGCGGGCTCGCTGCGCGTGACGCGGTTGGTCGGGCCGGAGGGAAGGGCCGGGTTGTAGTCGGGGTTGAACGAGGTGAGGCTGCGGTCCTCGATAAAGAACGATTCCGAGTAGCTCGCGAAGAGCAGCAGGTCGCGGCGGACCTTGAAGCCGGCGCCGAACTGCGGCGTGGTCTTGGTCGCCTCGAACTTGTCGCCCACCACCGCCGCGCCGGGCGGGGTCGTGGTTGTCGGCAGCAGGTTGGTGTTGATCGTCCAGGTCTTGTTGTAGCGCGCGCCGCCGATGAGCGTGAGACGGTCGTCGAACAGCGAGGCCGTGAGCACGCCGTAGTAGGCACTCTCCTCACCCTCGGCATCGTTGTAGGAATTGATGCCAGGGATCGTGTTCACGTCGTAATCGTCCGTGTTGATCCAGGTAGAGCGGTCATTGTAGTTCCAGGGCTGGAAGTGCTGGGCCGGGGTCGTGGCCGAGTTGGCTAGGCCGGCCGGCGGGGCGGACGTGCTCTCGCGCCGGAAGCTGCCGGTCCCCACTTCGCTGAGATAGGCACCAAAAAGCGGCTTGAGCGTGAGGTGACCGATGTCGACGCGGCCGACCAGCTCGACCTGGTACGACGTCGAGTCGCCCATCGACTCCTCGAGGCGCTTGCGGCGCGTGAGCACGGCGCTGGCCGTCTTGGTCGGGTCAGCCAGGACGGACGCCGGGTTGGCGCGCAGTTCGTCACGGTAGGTGAAACGGCTCATCCCGGCCGTGGCGAGATAGGCAGCCGCCGGGGTGACGGTGAACTCGGCGAGACCGGTCAGCTTGTTGCTGATCTTGAAGTCGTTCCACGCAAAGTTGGCGCGAGCGCGCCAGTTGTCGTTGATCTGCACGTTCAGCTCGGCGTTGGCCGAGTCGAAGAAGGAGTCGCGATAGTCGTTCCGGCCGACGTAGTTGAAGTCGTCCGGCAGCGGCGGGTAATTCAGGAAGCCGAGGTTCAGGTTGCCCACGTCGACGTAGGCCTGCGCGCGGGCGCGATCCGTCAGCACCGGGTAATTGGCGGCTGAGGCAGAGTTGAAGCCCGCGACGGAGAGGTTGGGGCTCATGCCGACCAGCGGCGTCTGCTCGCGGTCGTACTTCTCGAACTCGAGGACCAGCGAGACCTTCGGGAGCGGCTTGATCTCGAAGCTGCCGGCCAGGAGCTGCGAGTCGCCACCGCTCGGGTTCGCCCAGGCCAGGGTGTTCTCGTAGGCGCCGATCAGGCGGGCATTGAAGCGGCCGTCGGCCAGCGTGCGGTTCACGTCCATCTCCGCCCGCCAGAACTCGTCGGTGCCGATCGAGCCCTTCACCTTGACGAAATTCTTGTTCGTCGCGCGCTTGGTGATGTAGTTCACCGTGCCGCCCGGGGTGATCTGGCCGTAGAGCAGCGAGGACGGGCCCTTCACCACTTCCACGCGCTGGATGTTGCCCGAGTCGACATAGCGGTTGCCGACAAAGCCGTTGCGCTGCGGCGTCACGTCGCCGTCGAAGCCGCGGATCGAGTAACGGTTGTTGCCCTGCGTGAATTCCTTCGCGCCGCTCGTCACGCCCGGGGCGTAGGTCACGATGTCGAGGAGCTCGAGCGCGCCGATGTCCTCGATGAACTGCTCGGTGAAGGCGCTGATCGAGAACGGCAGGTCCTTGATCGGCGTGTCGACGCGGGTGGCCGACACCGAGTTGCCGGCACGGTAGCCCTGGTCGAGCGTGGTCGTGACCTGGAAATCGGCGAGCTTGACCACCTCGGCCTCGGCCTGGTCAGCGCGCGCCGCCGGCTGGGCCGGGGCCGCGGGAATGAGCGCGGCGAACGCGAGCGCCAGCAGACCGGCGCGCGAACCGCGGGGTTGGGAATACGGGGTAGTCATGGGGACGGTACGGGGTTGGTTGACGGGGAGGGCACCTGACGTTTTATTTATATTTATTAATTTTGCGTCCTGCCAAGCCCAAAATTCGGCGTCTTGCGCCGACCGTTTCCGCGCGGCTCAGGCCGGGTCGTCGGCCGTGAGGCCGCGCTGGCCGTCCGCGAACTCGGCCGTCAGGCGCTGGCCCGGGGTCACCGCGGCCGCCCGGGTCACGGGCCGGCCCGCTCGATCCTTGATAATGATAAATCCGCGGTTGAGCACCGAGGCCGGGCTCGCGGCCTGGAGGCGCTTCCACAGGGAGAGCAGGCGGTGCGACTCGAGCTGCACCCGGGCGTCCGGCGCGTGGCGCTGCCAGGCGGTGCGCAGCTCGGTCAGGGCCTGGCGTTTGCCCTGCACCGCGGACCGCAGGGCGCTGCCGAGGCGGTTGGCGAGGTCGTCGACGCGCAGGTGGCCCTGCTCGACCTGCGCCGCCGGGCTCAGGAGCCGCAGCCGGCTGCGCGCGTGGTCCAGGCGCTCGGTGGCGCGCTCCAGGGCGGCATCCACGGCGTCGCCCAGCGCCTGGCGCGCCTGGGTGGCGCGCTCGAGCGCGGCCACGAAATGGCTCGAGACGAGCTCGGCGGCCGCGCTCGGGGTCTCGGCGCGCACGTCGGCCGCGAAGTCGCAGAGCGTGAAGTCGATCTCGTGCCCCACGGCCGAGATGATCGGCACCGTGCACGCGGCCACCGCCCGCACGAGCGGCTCCTCGTTGAAGGCCCAGAGGTCCTCCAGGCTGCCGCCGCCGCGGCCGATCACGAGGAGGTCGAAGATCCCCAGCTCCTGCGCGAGCCCGAGCATCGCGACCATCTCGGCCGCCGCCCCCTCCCCCTGCACCTTGGCCGGCAGCACGACCACGCGGCCGCGCCAGCCGCGCCGGATGAGGATGCGCAGGAAATCCTGCACCGCCGCGCCGGTGGGCGACGTGATGAACCCGATGGTCGCCGGCAGCTCGGGAATCGCCACCTTGCGCGCCGGCTCGAACAGCCCCTCCGCCGCCAGCCGCTGCTTCAGCGCCTCGAATTCGCGCTGCAGCCGGCCGACGCCGTCCTCGATGACGGCGCGTACGATCAACTGGTACTGGCCCCGCGCCTCATAGACGCTGACCTCGCCGTAGGCCACGATCTGCAGGCCGTCGCGCAGCTTGACCGACTGCCGGGCCGCATCGCCGCGGAACAGCACCGCGCTCAGCTGCGCCCCGGCGTCCTTGAGCGAGAAGTACACGTGGCCGCTGGCCTGGGCCCGCAGGTTCGAAACCTCGCCGCGCACCCAGCCCGGCCGGATGCCGCCCTCGAGGAGCGCCTTCACGCGGCGGGTGAACTCGGTGACCGACTCGACCCGGTCGTCCGTCCCGCCGAACAGGCTGTCCTCCCGCCGGCTCATGGCTGCGGCGGGCGCTGGCGGTAATGCCGCCGCAGAAACTGCACGGCCACGGTCAGCGCGACGAACAGGCTCACCGCCACGAGCGCCGTCCGCCCTCGCCCCTGCATCAGGGCGTCGCCAAAGAGCACGAAGGCGCAGGCGTAGGAGGACGAGATCACCCACGAGATGAAGAAATACGTCCCGAAGGGGATGCCCGCCAATCCCAGCAGGTAGCTTTGCAGCACGTAGGGCGGCCCGGGGGTCACGCGCACCAAAATCACCAGCCCGCGATGGTCCGCCGCCGGCACCTCCGGGAGCTTGTAGCCGAGCCAGCCGCACAGGCGCGCCAGCCACGGCCGCAGCGCGTAGCGCGAGAGCCAGTAAGTGAGGGCCAGGTTGAAGGCGATGCTCACCCACACGAGCAGCAACACCACCGGCATGCCCAGGCTGGGGGCAAAGACCGGCCCGGCGGTCAGGGTGAAGACGGAGATCGGGCAGCCCGCCGCCGGCAACAGCGCCATGAGCAGGAAGAACATGCCCGCCCCCATGGCCCGCACCTGGGCGAGCACCTGGTCGACGAGCGGCTTGAGTTCGCCGCCCTGCGTGCGCCAGACCCACCAGGCCACGGCAAGCGCGACCAAGCCGGCGCCGGCGAGCAGGGCCAGTTTCATGCGACGGGTCTGGGCGGCAGCGGACATGGCGCGAGCCTGCGGCGCGGCGCACCCGACCGTCAAGGATGCCTTGCTCCGCGCTTGCGCCGGGACCGGGCAAAAAGCGACACTGGGGGTGCGGATCGTTCCGCGCCGCCGCTTGACCACGCCCCTGACGCCCTTCGCTCAAACCTGGCCCGCCCGCCTGCTGGCGGCGGCCGCCGCCGGCGCCCTGGTCCTCACGCTCGCCCACCCTTCCGGCACGCGGCAGTTCACGTGGCCCTGGCATCCGCTCCTGTGGCTCCTGTGGCTCGCCCCGGTGATCGCGCTTCTGGCCGACCGCACGCCGTGGCGGCAGCCCGGCCGCGGCCTCGCCGCCGGGCTCCTGCTGCTGGGTGCGGGGACGCTGGCCTCGGCCGCGCTGAGTCCCTTCGCCGCCCTGAGCCTGCCGCGGGTCTGGCCAACGGTGGGCGGCCTCGCGCTGTTTTTCTGGCTCCATGGGTGGATCGCCGCGGGCGATGCGCCCAAGAAGCGCTCATGGCTGGTCGCCGGCCTCGCCGGTGCCGCGGCCGTCGTCACGGTCGTCAGCCTAGTGCACTGGCGCTGGCAGTCCGCCGGTTTCAGCTGGCTCGTGCGCAACGACGCGCCGTTCGGCCACTCGAACTACACTGCCGGCGCCCTGCTGCTCGGCCTGCCCTGGCTCGTGCACGCCGCCTGGCAGGCCCGCGGGATCCGCCGCCTCGCCTGGGCGCTGGCGGCGGTGGCGGCCGGCGCCGCGTTGCTGACGACCAGCAGCCGCGCGGCGGTGCTGGCGCTGGGCGGCACGGGGGCGGTGGCGGTGGCCTACGCGGTGGTCCGCGCCCCGTGGCCCCGCCGCACGAAGGGCCTGATGGTCGTCGTGGCGGGCCTGCTGCTGGCCGGCGCCATCGCCGGCAACCCCCGCCTGCGCGAGCTCGCCCGCGGCGGTGGTTGGAGCGACGTCGCCCGCGAGAGCAACACACAGCGCAGCGCGATGCTGGCCGCCGGCTGGCAACTGGGTGTCGCGCGCCCGCTCTTGGGCTGGGGTCCGGGCAGCGTGCCGCTGGCCTACCCGCAGGTTCGCGCCGCCCTGAGCGGCGGCGTGGACAACGTCCTGCAGTTGCACAACACCCCGATGCAGCTCTGGGCCACGCTCGGGGGCGTCGGCCTGGCGGCGCTCGCGCTGATCCTGGCCAGCACGCTCCGCCGCCTGCTCGCCATCGCCCGCGCGCCCGAGCCGGCCGGCCTCGCCGCCGCGTTTGCGATGCTGGCCTACGGGGCCTTTGCCCTGACCGACCACCAGCTCGACCTGCCCTATTTCACCGCCTCGCTCGTCGTAAACCTCTGCCTCCTGGGCGGCGCGGCCGCGGGTCGCCCGCCTATCGGCGCCTGGACGCGCCGGACTGCAACGTGGCTCGTGGCGGCGGCCCTGCTGGTGCCCTGCGCCCAGACCCTGCGCGACCTCGCGGCCCGGTTTGCCTACGAGCAGGCGCTCGTGGCGCTTGGTGAAAATCGCCTCGCGGACGCGGTGACGGCCCTCGAACGGGCGGCCGAACGCGCCCCGTACGATCCCTACTACCGGCATCAGCTCGCGGGCCGGCTGCTGGCGATGCGTGCCACCAGTGCCGACGCGACCGAGCGCGAGCGCCTCGCCACGGCGGCCGCCGAGCATCTCCGGCTCTCGCTCGCCGCCGGGTGCTTCACGGAGTTCGCCCACTTCAATCTCGCCTGGCTTGCCCTCGAGTCCGACGCGCCGCGCCTGGCCGCGAGCCACTTCCGCGCGACGCTCGCGCTGGCCCCGCACCGCGGCGGCGCCTACCTCGGCCTCGGCCTGGCACTGAGGGCCCGGCAGGAAAACGCCGCGGCTGTCCGCGCCTTCGCGCTCGAGTGGATCAACGACCCGGCGGCCGCGCTTTCACCCCAGTGGGCGCACCCGGAGCTGGCGATCTTCCGGCCGAGCGTCGCCCGCGAAGCCGGCGCGATCCTGGCGGAACTCGAGCCGCACCATCCCACGGCGACCTATGTGAGCACGCTGTGGCGGTGGTGGGATGAGGGCGGGCCCCTGCCGGCGACGGCACCGACGCGTGAAGCCCGGGACTTCGTCGCCAGCCTGGCCGCGCTGCAACAAGGTCGGTCGCTGCCGCCGGAATTCCGCGCTTACGCCTGGGGAGAGCTGCTCGACACCTGGCAGCGGTCCCCGTCCGGTCTCGGTGCCTTGGCTCCGCGCGATCCGGACTTCGCGGCCGTGCTTGCCCGCCGGGCGGCGCGCCATCCGGCGCCGGACGTCCATGGTTTCCTCGCCGCGGGTCCCGAGGGGGAGGACAACCTGGTCGTCGCGATCCGGTCGGTGCGCTCCGGCTACGGCGTCCTGGCGCTCCACCCCGACGGACCGGTCCTGGCCGACCTCGCACCGAAAACCCGCCCGCGGCTGGTTTCCGCGTTTGCGTCCGCCGTGTTTCCGGCGCGAGGCTGGCTCCCGGCCCGCGAGCTCCTTGCGCGGCTGCCTGCCGAAACCTCCACCCCATGAACGCGTCGCAAGCCGCCCGCCTGCGCAAGGTTGTCCTCCCCGCCGCCCTCGTGCTCGGTGACACCCTCGTCGCGTTCGGCGCGCTCGCGGCCGGCTACTGGCTGCGTTATCTCTCGCCGCTCGGTCGTCTCGGCATCGACGTGCCGGATGCGACCTTTGCGGCTTACCTGCCCCTGCTGCTGGTGGGCGTCGCCTTCCTGATCGGCGTTTACGCGCAGCTCAACCTCTACACCGAGCGCCTGCTCCTGCGGAAGTTCCAGGGCATCAGCCTCATCATCAAGGGCACGACGCTGTGGTTCGCCGCGTATCTCGGCCTTTCGCTCGTGCTCAAGTTCGAGCCGCCCATCTCGCGCCTGTACGTGGCGATCGCGTACGTCTGCGTGATCGTGGCGATGTTCGGGTGGCGCACGGCGTTCTACGGCGCGCTCACGCGACCGGCCTGGCGCGACCGGCTGCGGCAGCGGGTCGCCGTCCTGGGCTGGAACGACGAGGCCCGGGCGCTGGCGGCCGAACTCGACCAGTCGTCGGCTCATCCCTACCGCTTCTGCGGCACGATCCCGCTGCCCGGCGAGGCCGCCCCGGCCGAGGCGATCGGCACGTTCGCCGATCTCGAGACCGCGCTCCGGACGCACCAGATCGACGTCCTCATCGCCGCCCGGTCCGACCTCCCGCGCGAGGCGATGGTCCGCGCGGTCGAGACCTGCGAGCGCACCTACACCGAGTGGAAGGTCATCCCGTCGTCGTTCCAGATCCTCCTGAGCGGGCTCCGCCTCCAGACGATCGGGCGGCTGCCGGTGCTCGGGGTCGAGGAACTCGCGATCAGCCAGCTCTTCAACCGCGCCCTCAAGCGCGGGATCGACGTCACCGGCGCGGCCCTCGGCCTGATTCTCGGCGCCCCGGTTGTCGCGCTCCTCGCGGTGCTCATCAAGCGCGAGTCGCCGGGCGGACCCGTCTTCTTCCGCCAGACCCGCGTCGGCGCCGGCCACCGGCCGTTCACGCTGTGGAAGCTCCGGAGCATGCAGCCCGGGGCCGCGGCCCAGGACGCCGCGCGGCAGAGCACGGCCCGCGACGATCCGCGCCTGCTGCGCCTCGGCGCCTTCATGCGGCGGTGGAACCTCGACGAGATCCCGCAGTTCTGGAACGTCCTGCGCGGCGACATGAGCCTCGTCGGCCCCCGTCCGCTGCCCTTGAAGGAGGTGAAAAACTTTACCGCCAACACCCAGCGCCGGCGACTCAGCATCAAGCCCGGGCTGACCTGCCTGTGGCAGATCCGCGGCCGCAACGAGATTTCCAGCTTCGAGGAATGGGTCCGGCTTGATCTCGAATATATCGACCAGTGGTCGCTGTGGCTCGATCTCAAGATCCTGTTCGCCACCGTCCCCGTCGCCCTGTTCGGCCGCGGCGCCCGGTAGTTTGTTGGCCGCAAGAAACGCAAAAACGAACCACTCCGGGAGGAAGCCAACCGCGGATGAGCGCGGATCGACGCGGATGATTGGTAGGGGCGTGGCTCGTCCACGCCCGAATCCGGCGCGGGCGCGCACGAGGCGCGCCCCTACACAAGGCAGTCCAGCAGTCCCAAAGTTACCACGGGTGGTCTCAAACCTTGGCATTTGCCGTGATTCAGTAGGCGGGATGCCCAGTCCCGCGCTCTACCCGAATCCCCGGCACGGGGGCGTGCCGGCTGCATTGCAAACCGTGTTATTTCGCGAAACCCGTGGGGTGCGTGCGATGCCACTCCCAGGCGGTCGCGACGATGGACCGGATGTCGGGGAATTTGACCTGCCAGCCGAGCTCGGTTTGCGCCTTGGTGGCGTCGGCGTAGAGGGCGGGCGGATCGCCGGCCCGACGGGGGCCAAGGGTATGCGGCACGGGCTTGC
>JAHCAZ010000066.1 GCA_019634615.1 Opitutaceae bacterium | reverse complement strand
CGCCGAGCTGCGCCCGGGCCAGACCGATCAGGACAGCCTCCCGCCCTACGACGTGCTCGACGCGATCCTGCAGGGCTACGTCGAGGAGGGTCTCTCGCGCAAGGACCTCGTCGCCCGCGGCTTCGCCGAGGCGGTCGTCAACGACGTCGTCCGCAAGGTCGACCTCAACGAATACAAGCGCAAGCAGGCCGCCCCCGGCCTGAAGATCACCTCCCTCGCCTTCGGCGTCGGCCGCCGCATCCCCATCGTCCAGAAATACGTCAGCTGATTTCCATCCGCCTAGATTCTTTATCATGTCCACTTCCGCCGAACTTTTCGCCCGTGCGCTCCAGCTCATGCCTGGTGGCGTCAATTCGCCCGTCCGTGCCTTCCGCTCGGTCGGTGGCACGCCGTTCTTCACCAAGGCGGCCCGCGGGGCGACGCTTGTCACGGCCGATGACCGCGAGCTGATCGACTTCGTCTGCACCTGGGGTCCCGCGATCCACGGGCACAACCACCCGCGCATCAAGGCCGCCATCGCCGCCGCCCTCGAGGCCGGCACCTCCTTCGGCACGCCCAATCCCTACGAGGTCGAGATGGCCGAGCTGATCATCCGGTTCTTCCCCTCGATCCAGAAGGTCCGCATGTGCAACAGCGGCACCGAGGCCACGATGTCCGCCATCCGCCTCGCCCGCGGGTTCACGAAACGCGACAAGATCATCAAGTTCGCCGGCTGCTACCACGGCCACTCCGATTCCCTCCTCATCAAGGCCGGCTCCGGCGCCCTCACCCACGGCAACCCCGACAGCGCCGGCGTCCCGGCGTCGTTCGCCCGGGAGACCATCGTCCTCCCCTACAACGATCGCGCCGCCCTCGACGCCGCCTTCGTCGCCAACCCCGGGCAGATCGCCGGCGTCATCATCGAGGCCTACTGCGGCAATGTCGGCTTCATCATGCCCGACGCGGGTTACCTGCAATTCCTCCGCGAGATCACGGCCCGCCACGGCACGGTCCTCATCTTCGACGAGGTCATGACCGGCTTCCGCATCGCCAAAGGCGGCGTGCAGGAGCGCGAAAAGATCACCCCCGACCTCACCACCCTCGGCAAAATCATCGGCGGCGGCCTGCCCGTCGGGGCCTTCGGCGGCCGCGCCGACATCATGGACCATCTCGCCCCGCTCGGCCCCGTCTACCAGGCCGGCACGCTCAGCGGCAACCCGCTCGCCATGGCCGCCGGCATCGCCAGCCTGCGCCTGCTCGAGGAACTCAACCCGTACGCCAACCTCGACCGCCTCGGCCGCCAGCTCCGCGATGCCGTCCTCGCCGCGTGCCGCGCCAAGGGCATCCCGGTGCAGGTCCCGCAGTGCGGCTCGATGTTCAGCATCTTCTTCACCTCCACGCCGGTCCGCGACTACGCGACCGCCCTCACCGGCGACGCCAAGCTGTTTGGCCGCTTCTTCCACGCCTGCCTCGCCCAGGGCGTGTACCTCGCGCCCAGCGCCTATGAGGCGGGATTCCTCAGCACCGCCCACGACGGACCGGCGATCGACCGCGCCTGCACGGTCCTCGCGACCGCGATCAAGGAACTTTGATCCGCCCGGCTTGACGCACTGGTCCTCCCGCATGCGCCGATTCCGCCCCGTCCTCTTCCTCCTCCTCGGCGCCACCGCCCTTGCCGCCCCGCGCCCCGCCGGCGGCCCGATGCTGCCGCTCGACGAGCTCCAGCCGGGCATGAAGGGCGAGGTCTGGACGGTCTTCAAGGGCACCGAGCCCGAGCCCTTCAGCGTCGAGGTCACCGGCGTCGTCCGCAACGCCCTCGGCCCCGGCAAGTCGCTCATTCTCTGCGAGCTCACCGACGAGCGCGTCCAGAAGATGGGCGCCGTCGCCGGCATGAGCGGCAGCCCGCTCTACATCGACGGCCGCCTCGCCGGCGCCCTCGCCTATCAGGTGCAGAAGTTCGAGACCGTGCGCTATGCCGGCTTCACGCCCGCCGCCGACCTCGTGGAGGTGAGCCGCAAGTCCGACGAGGCCATCGCCGCCAAGGCCGCCGGCCGCAACCCTCCCGCCACGCGCCCGGCGGCGGCCGACCGCGCCGACGACACCCTGACCCCGCTCGCGCCGGTGTTCGCCTTTGGCGGCATCGCGCCGGTCGTGGTCGACTGGCTCGCGCCCCAGTTCGAAACCCTCGGCCTCCGCGTCGCGAGCCTCGGCGGCCAGGCCGCGGCCGCCGGCGCGCCCGCGCCGGGCAGGACGCTGCAACCAGGCGACGCCGTGGCCGTGGCCGTCACCACCGGCGACATCACCCTGGCCGCCACCGGCACGGTCTCGTATGTCGACGGCAACCGGGTCGTGGCCTTCGGCCATCCGATGATGGGCCTGGGCGAGGTCGCGCTGCCTATGGCGCGCTCGGAAATCGTCGCGATCCTGCCCTCGAACCTCAACTCCCTCAAGGTCGCCAACACCGGCGAGATCATCGGCACGATCAGCCAGGATCGCCTGTCCGCCGTCGCCGGCGAGATCGGCGCCGCCCCGGCCATGCTGCCGGTCGAGATCGCCGTCACGGGGCCCGGGACCGAGACGCGCTACCTGCGCTTTGCCGCGGCGCGCCATCCCCAGCTCACCCCGCTCGTGATCGGCGCCGGCACCGCCCAGGCCGTGCTCGGGTCGAACGACGCCGGCTTCACCAACGGCGCGCGCATCGAGGCCACCTTTGCCTTCCCCCACGGCGCCAGCGTCCCGACAACCAGCCTCGTCAGCGGCCCGCAGGGCATCACCCAGGGCCTGACGGAGTTCGTGCGCGACATCGGCGCCGTGCTCCAGAACCCGTACGAGGACGTCGTCCCCGCCTCCATCCACGTCCGCGTCACCCCGCTCGCCGTCAACCCGCAGACCACCCTCGAGTACGTGCGCCTCTCGCACACGGTCATCAGTCCCGGCACCGAGCTCGCCGTCACGGTCGGCTGGCGCGACCATCAGGGCGCGGCCGCCGCGGAGACGATTCACATCCCGGTCCCGGCCGCCTGGCAGGGCCGCAATCTCGAGCTCGTGGCCGCCAATGGCGCCGTCCTCGACCAGCTCACCGGTCGCGACACCGCGGTCACCGCCGCGCAGTTCCGCAGCCTCGAAGCCCTGCTCGAGCGCGTGCGCCTCGCCCGCGAGCCCGACGGGCTTTACCTCGCCGTGGTCGAGGGCGGCCGCGCGTTCGTCGACCAATCCGACCTCACCCGCGACCTGCCCGCCTCCTACGAGCGCATCGCCAATCGGGCCGACGAGGCCCGCTACCAGTCGCGCCCCGCCCTCGAGCCGCTCTGGGAGACGCACCGCCTGCCCGGCCGCCTCATCCCTGCCACCGTCCGCCGCGCCTTTCGCGTGACGGACTGAACCTTGCCTATGTCCCCTGCCCGCTTTCTTGCCGGCGGCCTCTGCGCCGCCCTCCTCGCCCCCGCCTGGGCCGAGCCCCTGTCGAAAACCCAGGTAATCGATTTCTACGCCGATGTCCCCAGCCGCAACCTCCAGGGGCTCGCCACGCGCTCCGACGGCCGCCTCCTGCCCGGCCCGCGCCTGACCGAGCTCAGGGGCCTGACCGAGTCCGGCCTGCTGTGGTCGGCTGTGCCCGACGGCGACGGCGTTCTCGTCGGCACCGGGCCCGACGGGATGATCCTCCGGCTGCGCCCCGACGGCGCCGCGGCGGTCACGAAAGAGACCATCGCCGACCTCACCGAGACGCATGTCTTCGCGGCGCTTCGCCTGCCGGATGGCAGCGTGCTCGCGGGCACGTCGCCCCAAGGCACCCTGGTCCTGCTCCGCGACGGCCAGGTCGTGGCCCGCACGGCCCTGCCGGTCGACTCGGTCTTCGACCTCGTGCCGGAGCCGCCCGCCCAGGGCGGCCTCACCGTGCTGGTGGCAACCGGCAACCCCGGCCGCGTTTATCGCGTGGCGATCGAGGCGTTTACGGCCGCCGGCGATCAACCCGCCAAGGTCACCGACGACGCCACGCTCGCCGCGCGCGGCATCGCGCTGGTCGGCGAGATCCGCGACCGCAATGTCCGGCGCCTCCTGCGCCTCCCCGACGGCCGCCTCATCGCGGGCTCGGCCCCCAAGGGCAACGTCTACGCGTTTCCCGCGGCGGGCGGCGCCCCGCGCATCCTCGCCGAGAACCGCAGCGCCGAGGTCTGCGACCTGCTGCCCTGGCCGGGCGGATTCTACGCGGCGGTCACCTTTGGCACCGCCACGGGCGACGCGCGCGTGGCCAATCGCCCGAAGGCGGGCAAGACCGACGAGGCGGGTGCAAATGCCGACAAGCCCAATGATGCCACCGCCTCGATCCTCTTCGACGAGCCGGCCCGGCTGGACCGCTTCGCCGGGCGCAGCCAGTTGCTCTGGTTCCCGGACGGCGGCTTCCCCGAGACCGTCGTGGCCCGCAACAACGTCGCCTTCTACCGCCTCGCGCACCACGGCGGCGTGATCCTCATCGCGGGCGGCGAGCAGGGCGAGCTGCTCGGCTACGATCCGACCCGGCAGCGCTCGCTGACTTTCGGCGGCGTCTCCTCGGTGCAGCTCAACGGCCTCGTGCCCCTGCCCGGTTCGCCCGACGCGCTGCTCGCGATCGCGAACAATCCCGCCGCGGTCCACCGCCTCGATTTCACCGCGCCGGGCCCGCGCTCGGCCGAGACGCGGCGCATCGATCTCGGTGCGCCCGCCACGCTGGGTCTGCTCCGCTTCGGCCCTGGCACCCGGCTCGCCGACGGGGCCCCGGTGGAGGTGGCCATCCGCACGAGCTTCGGCAGCGACGAGGCCGAGGGTTGGACGCCGTGGCTCAACGCGACGGCCGATGACGGCGGCTGGCGCGTGCCGGACCTGCGCGGCCGCCATGTGCAGGTGCGCGTCACCAGCGGGCAAGCCGACTTCGCGCTCGATCGCGCCACGTTGCACTACCTCCGGCAAAATCGCCGGCCGCAGCTCCAGGAGTTCCGGCTGATCGGACCGAATGCCGGGCTCATCCCCGCCGCCACGCCGCCGGCAGCCGCCACCGCGACGCTCGGGCAGGTGATCCAACCCGAGCGCGACGACGGCAAGCGGCGGAATCCCCTCCTGGCGAGCCAGGTCGTGCCCGTGCCCGGGGCGCAGATCGCGTACTGGAACGTGGGCGATGCCGATGACGACAACCTCACGGCCACGTTTTCGCTGCGCCTGCGCGGCACGGAGGCCTGGACCGACGTCGCCGTCGCGAGCCCCGAGTCGTTCCTGCAGTTCGACACGACGCACCTCGCTGAGGGCACCTATGAGACTCGCCTCGTGGTGACCGAGGCGGCGCCGCGGCCGGTGGCGGAACGGCTGAGCGCCACCTTTGAGACCGACGACCTGCTCATCGACCGCAGCGCGCCCGAGATCGTCGGCACCAATCTCGATCGCGGCGCCGCCCGCCTGCGGGTCGCGGTTTCAGCCCGCGATGCCCACTCCCTGCTGGCGGCGGCGGAGTTTGCCCTCAACAACGGCACCCGCCTGAGCGTCGAGCAGCCCGAGGACGGAATCCTCGACGGCCGCGGCGAGACCTTCGTGCTCGAGCTGCCGCTCGACCGCGCCGCCGGCGCGACGAGCCTGGAAGTCATCGTCTACGACGCGCTCGGCAACAGCTCGGCCCGCCGGCTGGGGCTGTAGGCAGCGTCACGTCGCGACCGTGCGCGTCACGGTCACCGTTGATCCGGCAGCGGCTCCTCCGGGAGGAAGGGGGCGATCGAGTCCATGGTCTCCGGCTCCATGACCGAGCCCTTGAAGACCTCGCGCACGATCCCGCGCATCCGCTCCGTCGAGACCCGCAGGCGCAGGACCCGGCGGAGGAACCAGCCGTTCGAGTGATGCTGGCTGTACTCGACGCCGATCGCATGGAAATCCTCGTACCGCTGCAGCCGCGCCACGTCGTCGATGAAAAAACGGTCGGCCTGGAAATAGTCGCGCCGGATCAACGGGAGCACCCCGGCCAGCGGCCGGGCCTGCGGATAGAGCGCGCGGTCGAAGATGTGCGCGCCGAACTCCGCGGCATCGATGCCCTGTTGCTGGCAATAGAGGTCAATGAATCGAACGGACTTCATCCGGCTTGGTGGTCGTTCCTTATGGAGCGTCCGCCGGCAATAGACAAGCGCCCGGCCCGTCAGGCGCGCGGATGGGCCTTGGCGTAGATCTCCTGGAGGCGGGCGACGCTGACGTGGGTGTAGACCTGGGTCGTGGCGAGCTGCTTGTGCCCGAGCAGTTCCTGCACCAGGCGGAGGTCGGCGCCGGCGTTGAGGAGATGGGTGGCGTAGCTGTGGCGGAGCTTGTGCGGGGTGAGGTTGAGCGGCAGCCCGGCATGGGCGAGGTAACGCTTGAGCAGCTTCTGCACCTCGCTGACGCCGAGGCGGCCGTGGCGGGAGTTGACCATCACGGGATCCGCCGGCGCCCGGTTGAGGGCGTGGTGGTCGCGGAAATGCTTCAGGACCGCGACGGCCACCTTGCCCAGAGGACAGAGCCGCTCCTTGCGGCCCTTGCCCATGACACGGGCGACCCCGCTCTCGAGGTCCACGTCGCCGTAGTTCAGGGAGACGAGCTCGCTGACGCGCAACCCGCCACCGTAGAGCAGCTCCATCGCCAGGCGGTCGCGCCCGGCGGTGAACGCGTCGATTTCCTGGGCCTCGAGGAGACGCTGCGGGCCGGCGAGCAATTGGCGCATCTGCTGCTCCGTGAGAAACTGCGGCAGACGCTTCTCCAGCTTGGGCAGCGGAATGCCCACGAAGGGATTGCGGCGGAGGCGACCTTGGCGAAGCCAATACTTCGCGAGTGCGCGAAGGCCCGACATGTGGTTGTGCAGCGTGCGCCGCCCATAGCGCCGCTGGGCCTCGATGACGAAGTCCCGCACGTCCCGCGCCGAGAGGGCATCGTAGGCCTGATCACCGATGCCGCTCGTCGCGAGCCACCGGTGGAAGTCTTCGAAGGCCTGGCGATAGTTGCGCAGGGTGTACGGCGAATACCGCCGCTCGCGCGCGAGGTATTCGGCAAAGGGCCGCCACCAGGTGGCGACGAGCGCCTCAGGCAGGCTGGCCGGGGCCGGAGGCTGGGACGGATTTTTCGACATCGCGCATCACCCGGTTCGTGTGCAGGCGGAGCGCCGCCTCGGCGTCGAGGCCGCGCGCCCGGGCGGCGGCGGCGAGCTCGAAGAGCATGCGACCGAGCGCCGCCTCGTCGAGGTTGCGACCGAGCGCGGCCACCTGCGCCGCGTCCACGCTTGCCGGCACGGGGAGGTTCTTCTCCTGGATTCGCTTCCACACCGCCTCGGCGAACATGAGCGCCGGCAGGCGGGGCGGCTGCGGCTTGAAAACGGTGGAACCGGCGGCGGTGCCGTTCTTCTTCTCGCCGGCCTTGATCTGTTCCCACTGCGCGAGGACCTGGGCCGAGGTGTCGAGCTTGCCCGCGCCGAAGACGTGGGGGTGCCGGCGGACGAGCTTCTCGTTCACCTCGCGGGCCACGTCCTCGAGATTGAAATGCCCGGCCTCCTCGGCGAGCTGGGCGTGGAAGACGACCTGGATGAGCACGTCGCCGAGCTCCTCGCGCATGTGCGGCAGGTCGAGGCGGTCGATCGTGTCGATCAGCTCGCTCACCTCGTCGATCAGGCAGCGGACGAGCGAGGCATGGGTCTGCTCCTGGTCCCACGGGCAGCCGCCCGGCCCGCGCAGGCGGGCGATGGTCCGGCGGAGATCTTCGATCGCGCTCATGGGCGTATGGCGCCAAGTCGGCGGCGAAAACGCAAAGGGAAATGTGCACACTCGCCGGTCCCTATCCGGTAGCTACGAGCGTGAGCGAGTGGTAACGCGGCGACCGCAGCCGCCGATCCACTCGCACACGCTCGTAGCTACCGGGCGCCAAAGTGGCGATTGCTTCTTGCGCCCCGGGCCGGGCTTTGCGGCTATTTCCCGGATGTCCGACAAGCTCACCGAGATCATGGCCTGGAAGCGGCGCGAGATCGCCGGGCTCATCCGCCCGGTGCCGCTCGCGGAGTTGTCCGTCCTCGACGCGTCCCTGCCCCGTCCGCCCTCGTTCGCCGCGGCGCTGCGCCGCGGCGACGGGCGGCTGGCGGTGATCGCCGAGATCAAGCGCCGCTCGCCCTCGGCCGGCACGATCGCCAGCGGCATCGCGGCACCCGACCAGGCCGTGAAATACCGGGCCGCCGGCGCGAGCGCCCTCTCCGTGCTCACCGACGAGAAGTACTTCGGCGGCACCCTCGACGACCTCGTGGCGGTCACGACGCACTTCCGCCGGAATCCCCCCGCCGTCCCCTGCCTGCGCAAGGACTTCATGGTGCATCCCATCCAGGTGCGCCAGGCGCGCGAGGCCGGGGCGAGCGCCATCCTGATCATCGTGCGCGCGCTCGACGACGCCGAGATCGAGGCCCTGCACGAGGCCGCCCGGGCCGCCGGGCTCGACGCCCTCTTCGAGATCCACAACGAGGCCGAGCTCGACCGGGCCGTGCGCCACGGCGCGCGGATCATCGGCGTGAACAACCGCGACCTCGCGATCTTCAAGACCGACCTCGGCCTCAGCGAGCGGCTCATCCCCCGCTTCCCGAAAGATGTCATCGCCGTGAGCGAGAGCGGCATTCATGGTCCGGCCGACGCCGCCCGGGCGCGCGGCGCCGGGGCCCATGCGCTTCTCGTCGGCGAGGCGCTGATGAAGGCGCCCGACACCGCCGCCCTGCTCGACGCCCTCGCCCGCGCGGGCTGAACATGCCCCTTTCGCCGACTGAGACCCGCGACCTGCTTGCCCGCCTCGGCCACCAGCCGAAGCGGTTCCTCGGGCAGAACTTTCTGGTCGACGGCAACATCGTGCGCAAATCGCTCGAGCTCGCGGGGGTGCAGGCCGGCGACACCGTGGTCGAGGTCGGTCCCGGCCTCGGCACGCTCACGGCCGCGCTCCTCGACACCGGCACGTCGGTCTGGGCCGTGGAAAAGGACCCCAACCTGGCCGCGCACCTGCGCGCCGCGCTGGCGCCGCGGTTTCCGGGCACGCTGCACCTGCTCGAGGCGGATGCCGTGGAGTTCCCGCTCGCCGGCCTGCCGGCGCCGGCGCCCGCCGGGTTCAAGAT
>JAHCAZ010000065.1 GCA_019634615.1 Opitutaceae bacterium | reverse complement strand
GTGAAACTCGGGTCCGGCTCCACCTCGCCCGGTTACTACATGTACCACGGCGGCACGAATCCCGAGGGCCGCACGCCGCTGATGGAGGCGCAGGCCACTCCGCTCACCAACTGGAACGACCTGCCGGTGAAGAACTACGACTTCCAGGCGCCGCTGGGCGCGGCCGGGCAGGTGCGGCCGCATTACTACCGGCTGCGGCGACTGCACCGGTTCCTGCATGCGTTCGGCGAGAAGCTTGCGGCGATGGACACGTTCCTGCCACCGGTGCGTCCGACCGGGCGTGACGATGTGACGACGCTCCGTTGGTCGGTGCGTTCGGACGGCCGGAGCGGCTTCGTGTTCGTGAGCAACCACGAGCGCGGCCGCGAGCTGCCGGCGAAACCCGGCGTGCAGTTCGACCTGACCCTCGGTGACGGCGCCGCGCTACGCTTCCCCGCGGCCCCGGTCACCGTGCCCGCCGGGGCGATGTTCCTGTGGCCCTTCAACCTCGACCTCGGCCACGGCTTCATGCTGGCCTGGGCCACGGCGCAGCCGGTCACGCTGCGCGACGAGGGCGCGGTGCGCACCGTGTGGTTCGCCGCGACCCCGGGTATCGCGGCGGAGTTCCGTTTCACGACGGACGTGGATGCGGCGACCGGCCCCACCCGCAGCTTGATCCTCCCGCCGGGCGAGCACCGCCTCAGCCTCGCCCGCCGCGACAGCACACAGACACTGCGACTGGTCGTACTCGAAGCGGAGGCATCCCTGCGTCTCTTCGATCCGCCCGTGCCAGCCCCAGCCGCGCCGCTGCCTGTTGCGACCGTCCAGGTCCGCCCCGCCGGCCCGCTGCGCCCGATCCGCCCCGGCCCCACGCCGTACGGCGTCGCGAGCGCCCCGACCGACGCTGACTTCGCCGCGGCCGCCGTCTGGCGACTCGAGCTGCCCGCTGATTTCGAGGCCTCCCCTGACCGCTTGCTCCGTCTCCGCTACACCGGCAACGTCGCCCGGGTCTATCTCGGCGACAAGCTGATCATGGACGATTTCTACAACGGCCTCCCGCTGGAGCTGGACCTAAGCCGCCTGGCCGCGGACCTCGCGAGCAAGGAGCTGACCGTGGCGATCCTCCCGCTGCCGAAGGACGCGCCGATCTATTTCTCAGATCCGACAGCATTGCCGGACTTTACCGGGAGAGATGCCGTGGCGGAGTTGCAGAGAGCGGAGATCGTGGCACCGGAATTTTAGCCACGGATTTCACGGATCCGGCGGATGTAGCTTGGTGAGATAGCCACAAGAGGCAAAAAAGGCACATAAGGGCCAAGACCTAGAGGAATTGGGTTCCTTCTGTGCCTTCTGCGCCTTTTGTGGCCATCCAGCCACGCAGCATTCGCAAAATCGGATCCGTGCCTGCCCTCCGTAGGCCCGGCGAAGGAGGGTAATCCGTGGTTCAATATCACTCCGACAACGCGTCGCCCGCGAGGGCGAGGCATTGCATGACGGCGAGGCTGTTTTGGGCCGCGCCGTTGGTGGAGACGAAGGCGGCCTCGTCCACCGGGCGCAGCACGGCGGGGCCCTTGACGCGCTTGGACTGCGGTTTGTCCACGCGCGGGCCGTACTCGGGTGTCATCAGCTCGACCCACGCGCGTTTGGCCAGCGCGGGGTCGCCTTTGATTTTGGCCGCGTAGGCGGTGAGGCGTGAGTGGCCTTGGCGGAGGTTGTTGTTGCGCAGCGGGGCGCCGAGGCGCGCGGCCTGGACATCCTTCGGGGCGTTGTAGAGTTCGCAGTAGTCGAGCCAGGCCTGCTTGAACTCGGGCACGTCGAGGAGCTGGATCAGCTCGGCGCAGACCTCCGGCAGGCCGAAGACGGCGCTGAGGTGCGAGATCGCGACCTTGTCGGACTCGATGCGATCGAACTTCCCCGTGTCGAGGTGCATGGGCGCGCTGGCCGAGAAGAAACCACGCGGCTGGCCGGCGATGGAACGCATGCTGTTGAGCAGGCGCTCGCGCATCTGAGGACTGCCCGTGCGCTCCCATTCGGTGAGCCAGGCGCCGGCGACGGAGCCCCAGTCGGTGCCGAAGCCGAGGCCGGCGCGATCGGGATCGGTCGGCGCCTCGCGCGCGAGGTCACCGCGCACGGCGGCATGGAAGAGTTTCCGGCCGGGCGGGATGCGGACCAGGGCACGGGCCGCCTCGAGCTGCTCGCGCATGAGGTCGCCCACGCGCTCGTCACCCGTGAGGTAGTAGTAGTAGCGGCGGTTGACGGCCGTCGCGATGCGGAGCTGCTTGGCGCTGCAGCCCCAGTGGAGGACGTTGTGCCGCGAGCCGAGCGGGGCGAAGCGACCGATGTGGTGCACGTCGACCTCGCCCGTGTGGCGGGTCATCGCCTCGGCGAAGCGGAAGACGTCGGCGCGGCCGGTGCGCAGGAAGTAGAGCCAGAGCCAGATGTCGGTGGAGAGCTCGGAGTTGTCCCAGGCGAAGCCGCCGACGTCGTAACGCCACTCGTGGCGGTCGGCGTCGTAGGTGTGCATGACGTCGCCGTAGTTCCAGTACCCGTACCACCGCCGCTGCTCCTGCTGGCCGAGGTAATAGTCGAAGGTCCACGCGAGCTTGTCCTCGAGTGCGGCCTTGGCCGGCGTCGAGCGGTCCACCGGGCTCCACAGGCCGCCGAAGACCTCGCAGTGGTGCAGGTACGCGGGGCTCGCCATCAGGATCGGCGGCTGGCGCAGCGCGGCTGCGAAGGCGGCGAGGCGCTCGCGTGCCGGCGTGGCCGCGACGGCCCAGAACATGAGCTCGCTCGTGCGGGCGACGCCCTCGGGCGAATCGAAGCCGGGCTCGTAATCCTCGTAGGTGATCTCGAGGCCGCCGTTGTACTGCTTGGCGTAGGTGTCCTGGCCCAGGCCGTCATGGTAGGGCCGCAGGTCCATCGCCGCGGCGTCGGGCGCCCACACCCACGCGGTGGCCTCGGCGGCATCGCCGGTGGCGCCGCGGATGTCGAGCTGCGCCGGGTGGCTCTGCCAGAAATTGCGGATGCCGAAAGCCAGGCCGCCCGCGGGCGTGCCGATGTAGCCGAGACCGCCGGCGCGCTGGCCCTGGGCGGAAGTCAGCCACGTGTAGCCGGCGCGAGTGCGCTTTTGGATCGTGAAACCGTCGGCCGTGCCCTGCAGGAGAGTCCAGTCGGAGAATGCCGCGATGTAGTCGAGCTTGTCCGCCACGCCCTTGTTCCAGGTGTCGGTTGGCGGGGTCGCCTCGCCGGCGATCTGCGCCGCGCGGGCCGCCGCGCCGGGATCACGGCGCAGGCCGGTGAGCGTGCGGACAGCCTCGCCAAAGAGGCCGTCGTCCTGGCCGGCGAAACGCACGTGACGGTCGTGCAGCGCGCCGCGCAACGGCACGTCGAAGCGGAGACCGAGCCCGCGGATGAAGTCCTGCTGCGGATTGCCGTCGTGGATGATCGTGTGCATCAGCCGCACGGCCTCGCCGCCGGCGTAGAAATAGAGGCGCACGACAAAGGGCAGCCATGCGCGGCCGGCGGTGGTGTGTCGGCCTTCGAACTTCACGACCGCCCGCACAGGGCCGGCCTGCTCGACGGTGACGCGCTCGATCGTGCCGGTGAGATCCTCGGTCCGCACCGCGGCCGCATCGCTGCGGTCCTCGCGGAGGCCCACGAGCCGGCCGTTGGTCGCGATGGGGGTGCTGCCGCGCTGGATGCGGCGGACGAGCACGGTTCCGCTCCGGGCCAGCTCGGCGACGATGACGCCCGTGTCGATCACGATGCCGTCGGGCGTCTCGGTGACGGTCAGCGCCTGGGCCGGCGCGGCCGGCGTGCCGGCGGAAAGCTGCAGCTCATCCGCGAGCGCGGCGCCGGCGGGGACGGCGTGGGCGGTCCACTTGAGCGAGCCATCGGGCCAGGTGGCGAGCGGCCAGGTCTGGACGGGAACGGAATCTCCCGCGGCGGTCTTGAGGGCAAACGCCGTGCCGGCAGCCTGCGCCCCGCGCGGCCAGGGCACGCCCCACGTGGTGCCGGGTTGCACCGCGGGCGCTGCGCCGTCGAGCCAATGCAGCGGAGCGACACCCGGAGCGAGCGGAGCGGTGGGTGCCGCCTTGGGCGCGTCGGCGGCGCGGAGCGTGGTGGCGAGGTGCGTGGCGGCGGCGGCCAGGGCGGTCTTGGCGACGAATTCGCGGCGGGTGAGCGGGGGCATGGGAGGAATTAAGGGGTAAGGTGTAAGGGGTAAGGGGTAAGGAGGGTCAGGTTCGTTCTCTTTCCTCGTTATCTTTCTCTTTCGTCAGGGTCGGCGGCGCGGCGGGCCTCCGGCGGGAGAAAGAGAAAGATTAAGAGGAAAGAGAAAGAGTCTTGGGGCGCGGACCTCGCTGGAGTTAATCCAAGTGGAACACTTCCCTCAGCTCCGACGACACCGGGCTGTTGTCCGGATTCGCGGGCATGATGTCGCCCATGTGTTTCCACCAGCGCTGACACTCGGGGGTCTTCGCGATGGCGGCCCAGCGGGCTTCGTCCTCGATCTCGACGTAGCCGAAGAGCTGGCGCGTCTTGGGTTCGAGGAAGATGGAGTAGTTGTGGACGCCGTGGGCCTTGAGGACGTCGGCCAGCTCGCGCCAGATCGGACTGTGGCGGCGCTGGTATTCGGCCTCCTGGCCGGGATGCACGGACATGAGGAAGGCTTTGCGAATCATGGCGGGGAAAGCTTAGGGTGGAGGGCCGGAGGGGCAACCTCGGCTGGCGGCAAGCGTGCGGGAAATTGCCGCGGATGCCGGCCTCGGGAATTCGGACCGTCCGTTATTTGCATTGAGTCCGTCGACCAAAACTGGCTCCTAAACTCGGCCCTATGCCCACCCCGACCCTGCGTACCCTCGCCAAGGAACTGGGCCTGTCCCGGACCACCCTCTCCGACGCCCTCCGCGGCTCACCCCGCGTGAAGGCGGAGACGGTCGAACGCGTGCGTGCGGCCGCCAAGGCCGCCGGGTACGAACGCAACCCGCTCACGGGCGCGGTGATGTCGCAGCTCCGCCGCTCCCGCGGCCAACAGTTCCGCGGCGTGCTCGCCGTGCTGGAGATCGTGGGCGACAGCCACACCGCCCTCGCCGCCCGGTACAACGATTCGCTCATGGCGGGCATTTCCTCCCGCGCGAACGACCTCGGCTTCAAGGTCGAGCGCTTTGTCGTCGGCGCCCAGGGCCTGACCCTGCAGCGGCTGGACACGATCCTCCACACGCGCGGCATCCAGGGCCTGATCCTCCTGCCCGCGGTCGGCTTTCCTGACCTGACGGAGTTGAGCTGGAGCCGGTACACCGCGGTGTACGCCGATTATTTCATCGATCACCCGCCGCTGCACTGCGTGTGCTCGGATCACTACCGCTCGATGATCGCGCTCCTGCACGAGCTGCACGCGCGCGGCTACCGCCGGCCGGGGCTGATCATGGAGATCTCCCTGGACGAGCGCCTGCAGTTCCGTTGGGAGGGGGCCTTCCTCGCCCAGCAGAAGTACCTGGCGGACATCACGGTGGTGCCGGCGCTGCAGCTGCGCGAGATCACCCGCGAGGCGTTTCAGGCGTGGTTCCGCAAGTACAATCCCGACGTCGTGCTCGGCCACTTCCCCGAGGCGATGGACTGGATGAGGGCCTGCGGGGCGAAGCTGCCGAAGACGCACGCCTTCGTGTGCCTCAACTCGCTGCGCACCTCCGGCGACTGCGCCACCCTCGATTTCCAGACGCCGCTCCTCGGCGGCCGCGCCTGCGAGCTCGTGATCGGCCAACTCCTGCACAACGAGTTCGGCGTCCCGAGCCAGCCGTCGCTGACGACGATCCCCGCGCGGTTGATCGAGGGACCGACGCTGCGAGCGGCGAAGGCAGGCGCCGCGAAAGCGGCGCGCTGACCGAGGCAACGCTCAACATTCAACGCTTAACTCTTAACGCTCAATCGTTCCGGAAATTCCGGGCACTTGAGCGTTAAGCGTTAAAAGTTAAGCGTTGAGCGTTTCCGTCCGCTTCACTCCCGAGACCCGTCTGCTTTCGCCACGCCGAGGATCTGCTTCAATTCCGCCGCCACGATCCCCGCGTTCACCTCCGCCCCGGCGCGGCTTGTGTGCGTGTGGGCGTCGGCAAACAGCGCATTCACCGTGGCCTCGCCCAGGTTATCGTAGCGCGCGGCGACCAACTCGTTGAGGTCGATAAACGCCACGCCTTCCTCCGTCGCCACTTGCCGGGCCCAGCCGGCGTAGCTGTCGGCGCCGCTGCGGACAATCTTTCCGTCCTGCCAAGTTTTGCGCGGCACCGGTGAACAGACGACCGGCGTCACACCGGCGGCCTTGGCCTCGCGGATGAATTGGCGCAGGTACCAGCCGTAAGTGTGCACAACCTCGGGGCGGCGCGTGAGAATATTGTCGATCGCCTCCGTCTCCTCGCCCGTGCCCTTGATCGTGCCGCGGGCACGCTTGTCGTCGTTGAGCGGGGCCGGGTCGTTGTGGCCGAACTGCATGACGACCCAGTCGCCCGGCTTGAGCAGCATGAGGGCGCGCTCCCAGTGACCCTGCGTGCGGAAGGTGCGGCTGCTGAGGCCACCGATGGCGCGGTTGACGAGGTTGACCTTCGTCAGGTCGAGGTGCGCGGGCAGCAGGTCGCCCCAGCCCCATTCGCCGCCAGCGCCGTCGCCGCGGCCGTTGCGCACGGTGGAGTCGCCGATGAGCAGGAGCGTGGGCAACGCGGGATCGGCCGGCTCCGGGAGATTCAACCACCCGATGGCATCGGCTTCCACGGCGGCACCGCGGTCCGACAGCAGTGGCGCGAACGGCGACGGCCGCAGGCCCTTGAGGCCGGCGACGACAAGCGAAGCCGTGAGATCCGCGCCGGCAGCGTTGGTGTGCGTGTGATCCTGCGGAAAGAGCGCCTGCACGGCGGCCTCGCCGCGCTGCTGGTAGACGTCGGCGACGAGCCGCGTCACATCGACGAAGGGCGCGTGCTGGCGCCGCGCGATCTCGCGACTCCATTCGCGGTAAAGGCCCGGGCCGCGCTCGACCCGGCCGTCGCGCCAGATGCTGCGCACCGTGGTCGAAAGCACGATGGGCGTCGCCCCGCGCGCCTGGGTCTCGCTGATCATCCGGCCCACGTACCAGCCGAAGGTGCGGACCTGCTCCGGCTGCTGCGTGAGCACGTTGACGATGTCCTGCGACTCGTAGCCCAGGCCCGGCAGCGACCCGCGCGCCCGCACGGGGCGGGTGGAACCGGGCGGTTCCGCATTGATCGCGCCGCCGTCGTTGTGGCCGAACTGGATCAGCACCCAGTCGCCGGGCTTCACGGCGGCGAGCAACCGATCCCAGTGGCCCTCGGTGATGAAGGTGCGACTGCTGCGTCCGCCGCGCGCATGGTTGGCGACATTGACCTTGGCCGGATCGAAGTAGGCGGCGAAGGGCACGCCCCAGCCCTGCTGCGCCTCGCCCTTGCCGCGCGCCGCCGTGGAGTCACCGGCAATGAAGATCGTGGGCAACGCGGGGTTGAGCGCGTTCAGTTGCGCGGCGGGATTCACCGCGAGGTCTGGCGCCGGCGTCTGGGCGGAGGCGAAAACGGTCAGGGCCAGGGTCAGCAGCAGGGGTGAGCGCATGGGGAAAGCGTGGCGGGAGCACGGTGCCGACACAAAGGGAACTGTCGCGGACGGTTTGAGCGGGGGCCGCCGCACACCGGCCGAACGCTCAACGCTTAACTTTTAACGCTTAACGCTCAAGTTGGCCGAGGCGGATCCCGCCATGTAGGAGCGGCTTTATGCCGCGATGTTGCGCCCCCGATCGCGGCATAAAGCCGCTCCTGCTATGGTGCCGTGGGAGACAAGCGTAAAAGGAGGACTCGGTGTTATCTGGGTTGGGTTTGCTTTCTTGGTTTAGTTATCCCGCCGGGGGTGCGGGGGCGGCGAGCGCCCCGCTCGGAGTGTCTCTCGTCCCTATCCCTGGACGCAGTGATCGTCCAAGTTAACCTGCTATCCGTGCGCGGAGGACATCCGGCACAAGTTGCTGTATGCAATCTGGTCGAGCAAAAGAGGGACGGAGTGAAGTGGCACCATCTACAGAACGGTTGTCTGAAGACCAAGGAGCGGCACGTGCGCAGCATCACTCCGAAGATCGCTTCCGGCGTTGGGGGAAAAGGGTTGGGTTAGGCGAACATCTGCGGGGTCACGATCAGCCGGAGCTTTTCCGGGGTGGTCTGGCCCGTCGCCAGCCGCCACAGGTCCACCGCGAGCCGGCGCGCGGCGGCGACCGCGCACTTTCGTCGCGCGGCCCCCCGCGCCACCCCTGCCACCAAGGCGCGCACCGGCGGATAGTCCGGCTGCCAGCGTGCCAGCCGCCAGACCAGTTCGATCAACAGCGCCCGCACCCGGGGGTTGCCGTAGCGGTTGATCGACCCGTCGCGCCGGCGCATCCCGCTTTGGTGCACGCCTGGGCACAGGCCGGTGTAGCTGGAGACCTGGCGCCGATTCTTGAAGCGACCCCAGTCGCAGATCTCGCGCAGCAGCAGCACCCAGGTGAGCGCCCCGACCGCCTTGGGCAGCGCTTTCGGCGCCTCCGCCTCCAGCTTAACCCGCAGGACCTTCTCCTGCTCATCGAGTTGGAGGATTGTCTGGCGTACGACCCCCAACTGCTCGATGAGCCAGGGCGCGAGGGTCGGCTCCAAGGCCAGCCACCGCGACCGGCTCCACCACCGGCCGGTCACATGCACCCCGTGGAAGAGCAGCAGGCTGCGGCCGCGCGCCTCCCATTGATGGCGGCTGTGCTTGCACTGCTCGCGCAGGCGCGCGACCCCGCGGCGCTGCCGCTCCACCACGCTGGGCACGCGCACCGGACTCATCGCCTTGGGGTTGCCGCGCAGGTACCGGTCCAGCTTGTCGCACAGCGCGGCCGCATCGAGCCGGTCCGTCTTCTGCTGGCGCCCGTCGCCGAGCGCCTCCGCCACGATGACGTACGCGTGGCCGCCCGCCGCCACCACCGCATCGTACAGCCCGTACCCGCACGGCCCCGTCTCGTAGCAGACGTGCACCGCCCGGCCCGCCTGCACCAGCCCGCGCACCACCGCCAGTAATTGCCCGGCGTTCATCAACTGCGGCCGCAACGGCCGGGCGTCGTCCCCCTGCACCGACACCGCCAGCTCCCGGGCGTGGATATCACACCCCAGCTTGATCGTTTCTGCCTTGGACTCGAGCAGCCGCCCGAGTAGCTTTGTTACGTTAGTATTGTTCATAGGCCGACAAGTTGGAGCCTCCAGCTCCGCTTGTCGGCCTCATGGCATCTAC
>JAHCAZ010000064.1 GCA_019634615.1 Opitutaceae bacterium | reverse complement strand
GCGGAGCGGGAACGTGCGGGCGCTCTCGGAGCGGATGAAGGCGCCGCCGACATAGACCTTGGGCGTTTTGGTGATGGGCAGGCGGGACATGGCGGGAAGTCGGCTTGGGTCAGGAGGCAGCGGGGCTCTCGTCCTGCAGGTGCGTCTGCGCCTTGTAGCGGCGCGCGACGAGCGCGAACACGACGACGGTGACGACCATCAGGGCGGCGAAGAAGAGATAGAACCAGGCGCCGGGCAGCTTCGAGGTGCCGTCCGGGTTGGCGATCACGCGGTGGACCATGGCAGTGAACAGGTTGCCGACCGAGATCGGCAGCAGGTAGAGCACCATGATGATCGACTTCATCCGCTGCGGGGCCTGCGTGTAGGCGAACTCCAGCGCCGTCACCGACACCATGACCTCACCGAGCGAGAGCAGGATGTAGGCCGGCACCTGCCAGGCCACACTGGGCTTCAGGCCGGCGGTGAGCTGGGACTCGATCCACGCGGCGACGAGGAACGAGACCGCGGTCACGACCATGCCGATGCCCATCTTGCGCAGCTCGTTGAGCGGGAAGACGCGGTTGATCGCCGGGTAGATCACGTACTGGCAGCCGACGATGCCGAGGAGGATGAAGATGCCGTTGAGCGTCTGGATCTGCGCCGCCAGCAGCTCGAAGCTGTAGCCGAAGATCGTGAACTGCCGGTCGAGCTTCTGCGCCTGGAGCACCCACTCGCTGCCGCTTTGGTCCCAGAGCGACCAGAAGATCGCGACGAAGGCATAGACCATGGCGATGCGGCCGATGGTGGCGAGGCCCTCGCGGTTGAAGTTCTCG
Source organism: Opitutaceae bacterium (assembly GCA_019634615.1). Lineage (GTDB taxonomy): Bacteria > Verrucomicrobiota > Verrucomicrobiia > Opitutales > Opitutaceae > UBA2377. The sequence continues at coordinate 8,552 of JAHCAZ010000064.1, read as the reverse complement.
CGGAAGAAGCTGCGGCCCGCGGGCGGGATGTGGACGAACCGGTAGCGCCCCGCCCAGAAGATGATCGTCGCCACGCCCATCAACACGCCCGGCACGCCGAAGGCGACGGTCGGCCCGTAGTTCTGCAGGAGCACCGGCGTGAGCGGGATCGAGATCATCGACCCGGCGTTGATCGCGAAATAGAACCAGCCGAAGGCCCTCGAAAGCAGGTGCTGGTTGGCCGCGCCGAACTGGTCGCCGACGTTGGCCGAGACGCACGGCTTGATGCCGCCCGAGCCCATCGCGATCAAGGTCAGGCCGAGGGTGAGGCCGAAGCGGGTGTGGTCCAGCGCGAGGACGGCGCACCCGGCGCAGTACACGAGCGACAGCCAGAAGATCGTGCGGTACTTGCCCCAGAAGACGTCGGCGAGGAGCGCACCGAACACCGGCAGGAAATAGTTCAGCGAGACAAAGAGGTGGTAATTCTCATTGGCCTCACTCTCGGTCATCACATCGAGCCCGCCCGCCGGCGAGAGCAGGTACTGCGTCATGTAAACGACGAGGATCGCGCGCATCCCGTAGAAGCAGAAGCGCTCGGCGGCCTCGTTGCCGATGATGTACGGGATGCCCGCGGGCATCTTGTCCGTCTTGACGGGGGCAGTGAGGAACTTGGTTTCAGCCATGAGGGGTTGCGGTCGCCGTCGGCGATCAGACGAGTTTGCAGTAGTCGAGGAGGCCCTGGCGGCCGCCCTCGCGGCCGAAGCCGGATTCCTTGTAGCCGCCGAAGGGCGACGCCGGGTCGAACTTGTTGAAGGTGTTGGCCCAGACGACGCCGGCCTTGAGCTCGGTCGACATCTTGAGGATGCGCGAGCCCTTGTCGGTCCACACGCCGGCGCTGAGGCCGTACTCGGTGTTGTTGGCCTTCTCGATCGCCTCCTCGACGGTGCGGAAGGTGATGATGGCGAGCACCGGGCCGAAGATCTCCTCGCGGGCGATGCGGTGGCTCTGGGTGACGCCGGTGAAGAGCGTCGGCGGCAGGAAGAAGCCCTTGGCCGGCAGGCGGCACGGCGGCTGCCAGAGCTTGGCGCCCTCCTGCACGCCGGCGTCGATGTAGCCACGCACGGTCTCGAGCTGGTCGCGGGAGACGATGGCGCCGACGTCGGTGTTCTTGTCGAGCGGGTCACCGACGCGCAGGACCTTGAGGCGGTGGCGCAGCTTGGCGACGACGGCGTCAGCCACGGGCTCGTGCACGAGCAGGCGCGAGCCGGCGCAGCAGACCTGGCCCTGGTTGAAGAAGATGCCGTTGACGATGCCCTCGACGGCTTGGTCGAGCGGGGCGTCGTCGAAGACGATGTTGGCCGCCTTGCCGCCGAGTTCCATGGTCATGCGCTTCCCGGTGCCGGCGACGGAGCGCATGATGACCTTGCCGACCTCGGTCGAGCCGGTGAACGCGATCTTGGCCGCCTGCGGGTGGGCCATGATGAGGCCGCCGGTGGAGCCGGGGCCGGAGAGGATGTTGACGACGCCCGGCGGGAGGCCGGCGTCCTGGATGATCTCGGCGAGCTTCAACGCCGAGAGCGGCGTGTTGGTCGCGGGCTTGATGACGGCGCAGTTGCCCATCGCCAGCGCGGGCGCGAGTTTCCACGCCATCATCAGCAGCGGGAAATTCCACGGGATCACCTGCCCCACGATGCCCAGCGGGGCGACGCGGCGGCCCGGGGCGATGTAGGCGAGCTTGTCGGCCCAGCCGGCGTGGTAGAAGAAGTGCGCGGCGGCCATCGGCACGTCGAAGTCGCGCGTCTCCTTGATCGGCTTGCCGTTGTCCATCGTCTCGGCGACGGCGAACTCGCGGGCGCGGTCCTGCAGCAGGCGGGCGATGCGGTAGAGGTACTTGGCGCGCTCCTTGCCGGGCATCTTGCCCCAGGCGCCGTCCTGCGCCTTCTGCGCGGCGCGGTAGGCGGCCGCGACGTCGTCGGCGCCGGCGAGCGCCATCTCGGCCAGCTTGGTCTCGTTGGCCGGGTTGATCGTGTCGAAATACTTGCCGGAGGCGGGCGGCACGAACTTGCCGCCGATGAACAGGTCGTAGCGCGACTTGATCTTCGGATCGGCCGTCTCGGGGGCCGGGTCGTATTCCCAGAGATCACCGAAGATGAGCTCGGCCGCCGGCCGGCCCTGGGCGCGCTGGGCGGGACGGTTGGGTTTCTTGTCAGCTAGAGTGGGCATGGTAATAATTAACCACAGATGAACACAGATCCGCACAGATCCAATGCCGTCTGAATCTGTGTATATCTGTGTTCATCTGTGGTTGAAATTCAGTAGCTCTCGGCCGCCTCGCTGAAGTAGTACGGGGCCTGGTAGGCGCCGGTCTTTTCCTTCTCGAGCTGGCGGAGGAGGTCGTTGAGCAGGCCGGAGGCGCCGAAGCGGTAGCGGGCGTTGTTGAGCCACGCGTCGCCGAGCGTCTCCTTGACGGCGATGAGGAACTGCAGCGCCTGCTTGGCGGTGCGGATGCCGCCGGCGGGCTTCATCGCGATGGGCGTGCCGGTGGCGAGGTAGAAGTCGCGGATGGCCTCGAGCATGACCTGGTTGTTGCCAAGGGTGGCGTTGAGCCCGGTCTTGCCCGTGCTGGTCTTGATGAAGTCGCCGGGCCGCAGCACGCGCATGGCGAGGAAGGAGGCGGCGCGGATGTTGTCGTAGGTCTCGAGCTCGCTCACCTCGAGGATGACCTTGAGCGTGGCGGCCCCGCAGGCGTCGCGCACGCCGACGATCTCGTCCTGCACGCGCTGGAACTCGCCGGCGAGGAAGGCGCCGCGGTTGATCACCATGTCGATCTCGTCCGCGCCGTCGGCGACGGCCGCCTCGACCTCGGCGAGGCGCGTGCGGAGCGGGGCCTGGCCGGAGGGAAACGCCGTCGCGACCGAGGCGATGCGCACGGCGGTGTCCTGGCCGAGCGCGCGGCGGGCATGCTTCACCATCGACGGATAAACGCAGACCGCCGCGACCTGCGGCGCACCGAGGCCCGGGTGGGGATTGAGGGCCTTGCGGCAGAGCGACGCGACCTTGTCGGGCGTGTCCTTGCCCTCGAGCGTGGTGAGGTCGACCATCGAGACCGCGAGCTTGAGGCCCGCGACTTTGGAAGCCTTCTTGATGCTGCGGGTGGCGTACTTGGCGACGCGCTCCTCGATGCCGACGGCATCCACCGGTCCAATCTCGTCTGCGAGGCGCCGGAACGCTTTGGGGAAACCAGCTTGCATTAGGCCCGGCAACATGCCGCAGGCGGGGGCTGAAAACAACGGCAAACTGGGTGGTCCGGCTTGCCGTGGCGGGGTCCGCGGCCAGAGTCGGGTTCCCCCCATGCGCCTTGCCTTGCTGCTGTCCCTGCTCGTCCTGCTCTCCGGCTGCACCACGCCGCCCACCGCCCCCTCGTGGTCCGAACCCGTCACCGTCGGGCACCTCGGCGTCACCGACCTGAACGAGTCGAGCGGCTTCGCCCCGTCGCGCCGCGCCGGGAACGTCCTTTGGTCCCACAATGACAGCGGCGGCGAGCCGGTGGTCTATGCCCTCGGCACCGACGGCACCGCGCGCGGCCGCGTGCGCCTGGCCGGTGCGACCAACAACGACTGGGAGGACATCGCGTCGTTCACGCTCGACGGGCAGGCCTACCTCCTGATCGCCGACACCGGCGACAACCGTGCGGTGCGCACCGATTGCCGGCTCTACGTGATCGCCGAACCCGACCCGGCGGACCTCGCACCTGAACGCGAGATCACGGTGCCCGTTCTCTGGACGATCCCGGTGCGCTACACTGACCACCCGCGCGATTGCGAATCCGTGAGCGTCGATGCGGCCGAGAATGCCGTCTACCTGCTTTCAAAACGCGAGCACCCCGTCGGCCTGTACCGCCTGCCCCTGCGGCCGGCATCGGCCGAAGCCACGCCTGCGGCCGCCTTCCTGACCAAGCTTGACCACATCCCGCAACCCAGGGGTCCGCGCCTGCTCGTCGAGGGCCCGCCCGGCCGAATGGCCGGCATGCCGGTGGCGATGGATTTCGCCGCCGACGGCTCGGCCGCGGTGGTGCTGACCTACATGGATGTGCTGCTCTTCCCGCGGCAGGCCGGGGAATCGTGGAGCGAGGCGCTCAATCGCACTCCGCAGCAACTGAAGGTCATGGCGATGCCCCAGTCCGAATCCGTCTGCTTCTCCGCCGACGCGCGGGAGATCTATGTCACGACCGAGGGGGAGCGCGCGCCGGTGGTGCGGTACCGGGTGAAGTAGGGCGCCGGAAAATCGTACTCGTTCTCGTAATCGTTCCGCCTCGCCCCACCCCGCCCCGCTATCCTAGCGTCGCGCCCATGAGCGATTCCACCCCAACCGCCCCGCAAGGCGAGATCGTCATGCGCACACTGGCGATGCCCGGCGATGCCAATGCCAACGGCGACATTTTTGGCGGCTGGCTGATGTCGCAGATGGATCTCGGCGGCGCCGTCCTCGCCCGCCACACCGCCCGCAGCCGCGTGACGACCGTGGCCATCGATGGCATGTCGTTCCTCAACCCGGTGGCCGTGGGTGACACGGTCACCTGCTACGCCCAGCTGCTGAAGATCGGCCGCACCTCGATGCGGATCTGCGTCGAGGCCTGGGTGCAGCACTACACCAACGACAACCACGTCCGCGTCACCTCCGGCATCTTCACCTACGTCGCGATCGACGACGCCGGCCGGCCCCACCCCGTAAAGCGCTGAGCCCATGCGCACCTTTTTCCTGCTGCTGCTGTTGGCCTGCGCGACCGTGCCGGGATTCGCCGCCTCGTTGCAGGAGGAAGTGCGCGCGGCCGACACGGCCCGCATCATGGCGACGATCGCCGGCGATGCCGCGCGGCTCGAGCCCTTGCTGTCGGACGACCTGAGCTACGGCCACGCCGACGGCCGGGTGCAGAGCAAGGCCGACTTCCTCGCGGCCTTGAAGACGGTCCGCGTGAAGTACGAGGCCTACGATTACGAGGAGCTGCACATCGCCCGCATCAGCGACGACGTCGCCACCATGACCGGCCGCGCCCAGCTGCGCGCGACGGCCGGTGGCAAGACAGTGGCCTTCAGCCTGCGTTTTCTCGCCGTCTGGCGCCGCGAAGACGGCGTCTGGCGCCTGTGCGCCTACCAATCCGTCCCGCTGTAGCCGGGTTCGCTGACCCGGGTAGCATTCACTTCACGCCCACCGCCTCGGCGAAACGCAGGATCGCGTCGTCGGGCGCCAAGCGGATGGGCACCGGCTTGCCGTGGCCCTTGCCGCCGTAGGGTACGTTCGACAGCGCGTTGTAGCAGCAGATGTAGGCGCGGCGGGGGCGCTCGGACAGGTTGGCCTCGGAGGAATGAAACGTGTTGCCGTGGAAGAACAGCGCACTGCCCGCCGGGGCCTCGCAATATTTCACGCCCAGCCGCTCGATCGCGGCCTGCACGCGCTCCTGGTCGGCGCCGGCCTGGCCACCGACCCGGCCGTGGTCGAAACGGCCGAGCAGGTGCGAACCGGGCACGACCTTGAGACAGCCGTTGGCCTTGGTCGCCGGGTCGAGCGCGATCATGCAGGAGATCATGCGCGGGTAGAGCACGCCGTCGTTGTACCAGTAGCCGTAATCCTGGTGCCACTCCCAGGCGCCGCCGACGCGCGGCTCCTTGAGCATGACCTTGCTGTGCCAGTGGTAGACGTCCTCGCGCAGGAGCATGCGCACGGCGTTGACGACACGAGGACTCGTGGTGACGGCGCCGAAGACGTCGTCGCTCACGTCGGACCACAGCGAGAGCTTGCTCGCGAGCCCGGTGGCATCCTTGAGGGCGAACTGGTGCTGCGTCGCCTTTCCGTCCTTGGTCACATTGGCCAGCAGGATCGCGATCTCCTGTGGCGTGAAAACATCCGGGACCAGCACGTGACCGTCGCGATCGTAGGCCTCGATCTGTTGCAGGGAAAGCATGGGGATGGGGTTGCGCGCGAGCCTGCAACCCTCCGCCCCGACCGCAAGCCGGTTCCCTCGGCAAGCGAGCGCCAACGGCGCGGGACATAATAGCCTAGGGCAGCGCCCTAGGAAATCAGGCACCCACCGCACGAGGGCTGAAAGCCCGGACGATGGAACGGGCTTTCAGCCCTCGGAGACTTTTCACACCACGAAACCTAGGGCGTTGCCCTAGGCTGTGATGGCGTCGCGCCTTCGGCGCTTTCTGGCCGATTGACCCTCTCACCCCAGCCCGCCAGCGTGACCCGCCGTGAGGACTCCTCCCGCCCCCATCCTTGTCCTGCAGGGCGCACCCGCCGAACTCGGCCGCCGGCAAGGCGCGGCCGTGCGGAGCCAGATCCATGCAAATCTTGCGGCGTTGCTCGGCGACTATCTCACCGGCGCACCGGCCGCGCAGCGGGCAGAAATTCGCGCCTGGCAGCGGCGCCTGCGGACCTACTGCTTCGATCACTGGCCCTGGCTGCAACCCGAGATCGCGGGCATCGCCGAGGGCGCCGGCATCGACAGCGAACTCGCCGAGCTCCTCAGCTTCCGCGCGTGGCAATATGAAGCCTACCACGCCGGTGCCTGCTCGAGCTTCGCGTTGCCCGGAGCCGGCGGCCACACGCTCACAGGTGGCACGCTCGACGATCCGCGTTGGCTCTACACCGTCGCGCAGGTGCAGCCCGACCGCGGCCTGCGGTACCTCAGCTTCCCCCTCGCCGGCACGGTCTGGGCCAACCGCGGGATGAACGAGGCCGGGCTCGCGCTCGGCATCTCGTCGCTGCTCTGCCCCGGCGTGACCTTCGACCTGCAGCGCCTCGTGCCTGTGGACCTGGTTTTCCGCGACATGCTCCAACACTGCAGCACGGTGGCCGAGGTCGAAGACCGCTGCCGTCGCCACGCGTTCTTCTGCAACCTCGTCGCCGTGGATCGTACGGGGGCGGTCTTCAGCGCGTCCAATTACTGCGGGGCCTACACCGCGCACCCGGCGGCGGATCGCCGCTCCGCGCTGACCAACCACCCAGTCGGCGCCGCCGAAGCCGCGCTGCGCGCCCGCGGCTACCGCGGGCCGGAGGCGTCGGCGTACAGCGTCGAGCGCCTTGACCAGATTGGCGCCTGGCAGGCGGCCTTCGCCGGTCGCGCGACGGCAGCCGATGCCGCGGCTTTCCTCGGTGCCCCGGCCGGCACCGGCCTGGTCAACAACGCCAACACCGCCTTCGCCACGATCGCGGTGCCGCAGCTTGACCCGCACACGCTCTGGATCGCGCAACAGCCGGTGACGTCGGCGGCGTTTTACGCCTTCGACATCCGCACGGGGCTCGTGCGGTCGTGAACGTTCACGACCGCGGCGGAGAAATCCGGTTGTCGGTCGGCACCGCGCAGCGCACGCTGCGGGCTCTCGCCCCATGATATCCTCCGCCCTGCTTCTGCCGCGCTTCTGGCGCTCCCTCCTCCTGCTCCCGGTACTCTTCGCGGCTCCGGCCGCCTCCGCCGGCACGGTCCCGATCGATGACGAGTACCGCGCCGCCTTCCTCGCGCGCTGCGTCGAGGCCCGCGAGGCGATGGCGCGGAAAAACTGGCCCGAGGGCTACGACTCGCGCGTGCGCATCTACCTCGGCATCGTCAAGGTCGCCACCGGCATCGACGCCGCCACCGGGATGAAATACCTCGAGGACGCCGTGGCCGACCCGCAGCCGTTCTGGGGCTGCTTCGAGACGTACGCGTTCATGGAGGGCATCGAGCGCCTCGGCAACAAGCTGCCGCCGGAACTCGTGGAGAAGATCCGTGTGCGCATGGCGGCGAGTTTCACGGACGACACGGGGTTCACCGACAACCACATGCTGCAATTCCACGTCGCGCGCTACCTCTTCGGCCAGCGCTGGCCCGACGGCCCCGTCTTCGCCAATGGCCAGACGCCCGCCCAGGCGAAGCGCGACTCGGCCGCGTGGATCCGCCGCTGGATCGACGCCACGGTCAACCGTGGCATGTACGAGTACGACTCGCCCAACTACCACCACCTCTACCTGCTCGGCTTCGCCACCCTGCACGAGTTCTCGCACGATCCCGAGCTGCGCCAGGAGTCGTGGATGATCATGCAGGTGCTCCTCGCCGAGTGGGCCACCGAGTACCTCCACGGCACCTGGATGGGCGCCCACAGCCGCGAGAAATACGACCAGGTGCTGCACACGCACGAGCACACGGGTGCGGCCACGCGCTTCGGCCGGCTTTATTTCGGCGACGCCCCGTTGCGGCCCGAGCTGAAGGAGTCCGAGGCCGTCGGCCTCGCCGCGCTGCAGGAATTCGCCGCGTTGCCGATGATCGGGCGCATCGCGACTGATCGGTCGAAGCCCTACATCCTCCGCGAGCTCAAGGCCCCGCGCCGCGGGCCCCGGATCGTCTACGGCGAGCCCACCTGGAAATACACCTACATCGCGCCGGAGTATTCCGTCTGTTCATCCTGGGGCGACCTGCCCGACGTCGAGAACCACCGCTGGGACCTGACCTGGGTGTCGCCGCATGACGGCTCGACCTGCTTCTTCATCAACCCCTCCTACTCCGCCAAGCAGCTGCACCGCTTCTTCGACGAGAAGCT
>JAHCAZ010000063.1 GCA_019634615.1 Opitutaceae bacterium | reverse complement strand
CCCGAGCGCCTGCGCGCCGCCGCCGAGCAGCTCGCCGCCGAGGGCGGCCCCCGCACCTACGAGGTCGTCGAGGGCGACACCCTCGAGAGCATCGCCCGCAAGTTCTACGGCAAACCCGAGCGCTGGCGCATAATTTACGCCGCCAACAACAACCTCCTCCGCGACGGCCGCCCGCTCAAGCCGGGCATGAAGCTGGAGATCCCGGCGGAGTAGCCCCGGCGCGGACCATCGCCGAACGCGCCGCAGGCGCAAACCATCACATTTAGGTAGCGGCCGGCCTCCGGACGGCCGGGTTTGCCTGTTCGACATGCGCACGCCAAACCGGCCGGCCGGGACGCCGGCCGCTACCCGAAACCGCGAAGGCGGGCACGCAGGGCGCCTGCGTTAAAACAACCCCACGATCAGCGCGAGCGTCACGAGCGAACCGGCGACGGTGCCGACGATGACGGAGGAGGCGAGCGTCTCGTCGCCTTTGAGCTCGAGGACCATCGTGTACGAGACGATCGCCGTCGGGCAGGCCATGAGGATCATCACAACCTTCAATGCCGCGGGTTCCAGGCCCCACCACGTGCCGAGGAGCCAACCGACGGCCGGGGAGACCGCCACCTTGATCGCGGTGGCGGTCGCGGCGCCACGCCAGTCGTGCGCGAGCTTCGCCGTGACCAGTGAGCCGCCGACGGCGAGCAGGCCCAGCGGGAGCGCCATCTCGCCGAGGCTCGCCAGCGTGCGCGCAAGCGCCGCTGGCAGGGGCCAGCCGGCGGCGGCGTAGCCCAGGCCGGCCAGCGTCGCCAGCAATGGCGGCGTCGCGGGGAGCTGGCGCAGCAGCGGCCGCACCATCGCGAGGCCCCAGCTGTGCTGGCTCAGGAGCAGCACGCCGACACCGGCGAGGTTGTAGAGCACCATCGCCGGCGCGACGACGATGACCGCCATCGTGCGCACGGTGAGGCCGCCGGCGAGCGGCGCGTCGGGCAGTGAGAAGACGATCGGCAGGCCGGCGAAGGCCAAATTGCCGCGGAAGGCACCCTGCACGAAGGTGCCCTGCACCGGCCCCGGCAGGCGCAGCGCCAGCGCCGCTCCGTAGCCCAGGAGGATCACGACCACCGTGCCCAGCAGCACCACGAACAGCGGCGGCGCGGCCGTATCGAGGGCCGGCGGCGTGGTCGCCAGTTGCACGAAAATCAGCGCCGGCAGGCCGACCCAGTAGAGCAGACGATTGGATTCCCTGAGAAACGCCGCGGTCGTGAACCCGCTGCCCTGCAGCCAGGCACCGAGCGCAATCATCAGGAAGACCGGCGCGAGGGTGTTGAGGATCAGCACGCGTCCGTCCTCACAGTGAGCGGGGATGCTTGAGACGGTACCGCTGCAGGAGCGTCCGCGTATCCTGCAACACGGCCTGCGGGCCCACGTAATCGCCGTTGCGGTTGGTGTCGGACAGCACCTTGCCCTTCTCGTCCACGAGCACGAGGCACGGGATGCCGTCGCCGCAATATTGCATGATCTCGCCCGAAGTCGCGATGGCGTCGAACTTCAGCGCCGGCCAGGCCATGCGATCGCCCTTCATGTAGTCGCGCATGTCGCCGACAGAGTTGTCGGCACTGACGAAGACGACCTCGAACTCGGGGTATTCCGCCTTCAGGTCGCGATAGGCTTCGACGAGCCGCGGCGTGAATTGCCGGCAGGGGCCGCACCAGCTGGCGGAAAAGTAAAGTGCGATGAACTTTACGCCGTTGAGGCGGCTCGCCTCGAGGGGCTGCAGCGCGTTCCCCTGCAGGCGCACGAGTTTGCCCGCGAGACGGCGTGACATGACCGTGGGGGCGGCCGTCACCGCGGGCGGGGGCGCGGCTGGAGGGGTCGGAGCGGCCTTGGCCGCGGGGGCGGGCGCGGCGGCGGGCGCCGCCGCTTCCTGAGTCTGGCTGGCGACCAGGGCCGCCAATCCCGTGTGGGCCGCGGGTACGCGGCCAGTGAGGGTGCGGTATCGCACCTGGACCATGGCGCCGTCGAGGCCGATGACCTCGAGGTGCGCGCCCTTGGGCAGCGAGACGGAGCCGCCGGGCTGGCCGTTGCGCAGGATCTCGAACTTTGTCGCCTGCGTGGTCGTCGTCTCCAGCGGCAACCCTTGCGCCGGCGCCGATGCCGCCAGCCCCACCGCCGCCGAGAGCACGCCGAGGAGCCGCAGGATTTTCATGGCCGGCAGCTTGCCGGGTGGGCGCAGGTTTCCAAATCCAAATTTAACCGCAAAGAACGCCGGGAACGCAAAGAGACGAACCTTTAGAAACCACTAATGATCACTGATGTCATGGGAATGACCGGAATCAGGAATTCCGAAGATTCCGTTTTCATTAGTGTGGATTAGTGGTTCCTCGGTCTTGGTGTTCGTCCCTTTGGGTTCCCGGCGTTCTTTGCGGTCAACCCCGGTCTCAGCGGTGGAACATCAGGATCAGCTGCACGCGGCCGGGGATGCGGAGCTTGCGGTAGACGCTGCTCAGCTGGCCCTTCACGGTGGCGGGGCTCTTGCGGAGGGCGGTCGCGATCTCGCGGTTGCTCAGGCCGCGGGCGGCGCGGGCGACGACCGCGGCCTCGGCCTGGGTGAGCTTCACCACGGCGCCGGGCGGGGACCCGGGGCGGCGCTGGGGTGGACGGCGGCTCATGCCGGGCCGGCGGTGACGTACCGCATGCGGCTGCGGGCGCCGCTTTTGTTGAGAATCGCGTGGACCTGGTTCTTGACGGTGTAGATCGACTTGCCGAGACGGGCCGCGATCTCGCGGTTGCTCAGGCCCTGGCGCAGGCAATGTGCCACGGCGTGCTCCGCCGGGGTCAGCGGCTCGGTCCCGCCGGCGATCGCCGGCAGGTCGCGGACGAGCTCACGCCAGCTCGCAGTCGGCGCGAGCCGGCCGGCGACAGATCGGTCCAGGACCTCCAGCATGACCCTAGAGTCCCAAGAGGCGCTTCACCTCGGCCTCGAGCTTCTCGCCGCGGGCGTCGGTGGCCGCGATCCGGCCCTCCTTGTCGAGGAGGAACATGGCGGGGATGGCCTGGATGCCGAACTTCTCGGCGTAGTCATTCTTCCACCACTTGCCGTCGAAATACTGCGGCCAGGGCATCTCCTGCTTCACCGCGAAATCGAGCATCTTCCGCTTGGCCGCGGCCATCTTCTCCGCGACCTGTTCCGGCGTCTCCTTGCCGCGCAGGCCCGGGTTCTCGAGCGTGATGCCGATGACCTCGAAGCCCTGGTCGTGGTAGGCCGCATAGACCTTCTTCACGTTGGGCAGCTCGGCGATGCACGGGCCACACCAAGTGGCCCAGAAGTCGATCAGGACAACCTTACCCTTGAGCGCCGCGACATCGACCTCACGGCCATCGGCGGCGGTGAACTGGATCGTGCCGATCTCCGCAGCGCGCACCTTGGCGGCCTCGGCGGCCTTGGCGGCTTCGGCCTTTTGCTTTTCCACGGCCGTCTGCAGGGCGGCGGCGATGACGGGATTGGCCTGCATTTCAGCCTCGAAGGCCGCGGCCGCCTCAGGCGACTGCTGGCGCAGGGCGCCGACATACTGCTCCACCACCGGCATCACGCGTTCATCGGCCAGGGTCGTAACGACGCGGTCAACCAGCGGACGATACACCGTGATGTCGAAGGTCTGTCCGGCCGCCCGGGCGGCCCCGCGCGCGTCGGCGAGCAGCGCAAAGAACGCCCCGCCGCGCTGGCGCGGGTTGGCATCGGGGGACTCGATCACGATCGTGAGGAGCCTGGCCTGCTCGGCGCGGAAGGCGGCGAGTGCGGCCTGGTCCACGACGAGGTTGGTCTCGCGTGGCGCGATCGCGAACTCCGGCTTGAAGCCGGTCAGGAACCACGGGCGCGTGAAGCTCGACTGCACCCAGCAGTTGTAGCGACGCGGGTCGGCAGGATACTTTTCGGCGAAGGCGCGGCCGGCCGCGGCGAACTGCCGCATGGTCTTGTCCTGGTGTTCCCAGAAGGCGGGATCCTTGGGTTCGAGGCCCTCAGGGGTCGGCGTGCGCCAGACGGCGAACACGGCCTCGTAATCGAGGTCGGCCTGGGACTTGGGGGCGGCGGCGGCAGTCGCCCCCGGTGATTGCGCGATGGCGGACAGCGTTGCGCCGAACAGGCAGGCGACGAGAACGAGGAATTTTTTCATGGGAAAAAGACCGGGCCGCCGGACAACGCCGGCGGCCCGGAAGCACACACAACTAGAACTTCTTGGCGAACGAGATGATGTAGCGGCGCAGGCGCGGGTCGCCGGTGAAGCGGCTGTTGGCGGCGTCGGCCCGGCTCGGCTCCTCGTTGAGGGCGTTGATGATCGTGACGGTCACCTTGCTGCCGGCGAGATAGCGGGCCCACCACTCCGGCGCCTCGGGCGCGAAGCGGGCGTCGCGGCGGAAGTCATAGGAAACCTGCGGGTTGTACTCGATGTATTCCGGATACGCCGCAGAGGTCAGACCGTTGATATAATAACGGTTCTGGCTGTTGACCACGACGCCGACATCCCACGGGCCCCGGCCCAAGAACACCGAACCGCTGAGCTTGCTCGGCTGGTGGCCGAAGGCGGAACTGGGCGTGGAGGAGGGCGTGGTCTGGGAGAGGATGACGTTCGGATCGGTGTAGGCCGTCGTGACGGTCAGGTCGCCAAAGCCGAAGGTGCGCGAGTAGATGGCCCGGTAGTCCCAGCCCTTGGTCTTCACCCAGGACAGATTGACGTTTCTCGCATCCCAGGTGGTCACGAGGCCGGCGTAGCCGGCCGCCGTATCGGCCGGTGTCGGGGCCGCGCGGGTGACCCGCTCCGGGAAGAAATTCATCAGGTCCTGCAGCCCGGTGGAGCCGGAGCGGTCGCGGTAATCGATCTCATAATAATCGGCGGAGAAGGACAGTCCCTTTAGCCAGCGGCCGGGAAGGTCGATGACCACGCCGCCATTCTTTGAGACCGACTCCTCCGACTTCAGCGTGGGATTGCCGCCCGACAGGTAGGTGAAGGTGCCGAGGACCAGTTCATTGCCGCGCAGCGGGTCGCGGATGTTGCGCGAGGACGTGTAGGTCGTGGTGAAGCTGTTGATCGGCGCCTGCAGGTCGTAGAGGCGCACGGGCTTGAAACCCTCGGCGCGGGAGGCGCGCAAGGTGAGCCATTTCACCGGCTGGTAGAGTCCGCGGTAGGTCGAGGTCGTCACCCCGCCGGCATCAGAGTATTCCGTGGCGCGGATCGCCCCGCCGACCTCGAACAGGTGCACGAGCGGGATGCCCTGCTTGTGCGAGAGGAGCGGGATGCTGACCTCGGCGAAGGCGGCCTTGAGCTCGCGGCTGAACGGCTTGGTGAGGACGAAGGTGGGCGTGGCGATGCTGGCCTCGCGCCAGAACTTCACCTTTTCCTCGCCAAACTCGACGCCCATCGCCGCCCGCATGTCACCGGCCCAGCCGGACCAGACCGTGCCGTCCACGGAGGCGAGGTACTGGTAGACGTCCGTCGTGTCCTCGTGGTCGGCGGCCGGGAGCAGCGCCTCCAGCACGCCGGGGGCATTGGGATTCTTTGTGGTGGAGCTGTCGTAGGCCAGGATCGGCTTGGTGGCCGAGGCGATCGCCGCGTTCAGCAGGGTGAAGTTGAAGCTGCTGGCGCTGATCGCGTCGTCGGAGACGATGTTGCGCGACCAGGAAGCGCTCACGTCGTAGCGCCAGGTGTCGAGGAAGTCGCCACGCACGCCGAGGGAACCGCCCATGTTTTTCTGGAACGAATCGATTCGCGGCAACGGGAGGTCATAGAACACCTTCTTCATTGAAACAGAGCTGCTGAAGGGATTGCCCGGATACCCGGCCGGCAGGGTGGCCGTGAGGGTGATGGGCGAACCGGTGTAGTTGTTCTCGAACTGACTCCAGCGCACGTCGCCGTAGATCTGGATCCTCGGGCGGAATTGGTAATCCGCGCGGAACATGAAGCTCTGTCGGTTGGCTGGATCGATGCCAATGGTGTCCGGGGCAGCGTTATAAAGCGGCACCCCCGCGGCGGTCGTGGGCGTATAGGCGCTGTTGGCGGCCGTGGTGCCATTCGAGCCCGTCGGCAGCAGTACGACGTGGGTCGTGAGCCCGGGCAGGTTGGCGCCGGCCGAGACGGCGGGTGAAAAGTTGCTGGAAAGCGAGCCGGGGCCGGAGGTGATGCTCGAGAGGAAGCTCGTGCTCGTGGAGCCGAACTGGCGCGTGTCGTAGGTGGCGGTCCACCAGCGGTCGCGCAGGGCCAGGCTGTTCTGTTCCTCGTACGAGGCGGTCAGGAAGGTGCTCAGCTTGCCCGCGCGGTAGCCGGCGGTCAGCGACACGGTGGTCTGGGCGACGTCGGTGTCGAAGGTGTTGTCGTAGGTCACGCGCAACTCGGCGCCGGTGTAGTTCTTCTTGAGGACGATGTTCACGACGCCCGCGATGGCCTCGGAGCCGTAGATGGCGCCGGCGCCCTCGGGGAGGATGTCGATGCGCTCGATGGCGGAGACGGGGATGCCGTCCACGCTGAAGTCCTCGCGCCCGCCAGCGCCGCCAGGCGCCTCCTGGCCGGTGTGCGGGATGCGGCGGCCGTCGATGAGGACGAGGGTCGAATTGCCGCCAAGGCCGCGCATGTTGAAGGACGTGCCGACCGTCTGGGCGCGCGAGGTGCCGCTGTTCTGCAGGTTGTCATTGAAGCCCACCGCGCCGCCCAGTTGCGGGATGGCCAGTCGAATGTCCGCGAGGCGCGTCACGCCGCGGCGCTCGAGCTCGATCTGCGGCAGGGTGAAGACCGGGATGGCCGCCGCCTCGTCGCCGAGAGTGCGGATGCGGGAGCCGGTGACTTCGACAGCCTCGAGCTTCACGGGCTCGTCGGCCTTCTCGGTCGCCTCGACGGGAATCTGCTTCCGAGCGTCGGTTTCGGTCGTGGACGGGGCCTTGGGGGCGGACGGCGCAGGTGCCGTCTGGGCGTGCAGCCAGCCGGAAATGAGCAGCAATCCGGCGAAAAGGAAGCGTTGGGTGTGTGAGGTCATTGCGGGCCAAGTACCCCGGCAGGTCACGACCGGCAACCTAACGAAGGTTAATATCTGACGCTCCGGCATAGACCGCCAGAATAGGGTTGGTTCAAAAACTGCTCCGGCTATGGTGTGCACCGCAGTTTGAGCCACACCGCCCAGTCCATCCCCACCCTGCCCGCGCTGAATCGTCCGTCGGCGCAAGCCGCCTTGCTTAACCTGCACGGCACGCTGGAGTTCCGCGATCTGTGGAGCTCGCTGCAGCATCTTTTCGAGGTCGTGGTGCCGCACGATACGCTGGTGATGTCGGTCAACTACCTGGACTGGAAAAGGGAGACGTCGACGCGGCGGCTGTCTTCCGCCAAGTCGCGGCACCCGCACGATGCCACGGCGAACCAGCTCGTGGCGCAGGAGGGCCGGGCGTTCTTCCAGCCGTTCCTCGACGCCCATCAGGGTATCCCGGTTTACCAGCACAGCCAGCTGGTGGCGGACCCGCGCACGCTTGACCGCCACGCCTACTACCGCCGCTACATGCGGCAGTACAACTGGCGCTACTCGGCCCACCTGCTGTTCTGGCACGGCAAGGGCATCGAAACTTCCTTCGCCCTCCGGCGCCGCGCCGAACAGGGCGATTTCACGCCCGCGGAGATGAAGGCGCTGCAGGCCGTGCACCCGCACATCCAGGTCGCCTTCGACCGCATGAAGATCTTCGAGCAGGAGCGCCAGCGCCGGCGCCTGCTCGAGAGTTTCTACCGGGCCAAGCCGGAGGCCGTGCTGTTCCTCGACTGGAATTTCGAGCCGATCTACACGTCGCAGGACGCCCTGGCGCTGTGCGCCGTTTGGAATCTCGGCCACGAACGCGCCCGCAGCTACAGCCCGCAGGCGGTGTTCGCCATCCCGCCCGAGATCCAGGCGGCCTGCGACGAGCTCCGCCGCGAATGGCAGGACCAGTCGACTCCGGCATCAGCCCCCACCGGCGAGGCGGCCCTGCCGGCGCGCCATGTGTTCGCCGCCCAGCCAGGCCATGAGGCGCTGATCAGCCTGCGCGCGGAGAAGGGCGGCACGCTGACGAAGCCGGTGTTCGTCGTCCGCCTGCGCATGAACGACCAGATCATGCCCAGCCCGGCGACCCTGCCCGCGCAGTCGCACGACCGCCTCCTGCACCTGCTCTCGCCGTTCGAACGCGAGCTGGCCGCGCTCGTCTGCGCCGGCCTCACGAACAAGGAAATCGCCCAGCAGCTTCGCAAGACCGAGGGTAGCGTGAAGGTGCAGCTCAGCGGGATCTTCCGGAAGCTCCGCGTCGACAGCCGCGCCAAGCTGATCGTCGCGCTGCATTGAACGGAAGGCGACGAGCCGATTTTAACCACTCATGCACACTCATGAAATGAAATGGTCGGAATCCGGCATTCCGAATATTCCCGTTCATGAGTGTGAATGAGTGGTTCCCCCGGTTTGCGATTTGGTTTGTTGGCATTGAACCCCCGTGGCCGCGCGCTCAGCGTTTGCGGCATGATCAAGACCCCGTTGTTCAGCGTCCTGCTCCTGTGCGTTGCGACCGTCCTTGCCGCTGAGGAAACACCCCGGCCGGCGCTGCCGGATGGGCTCTATGCGGAGTTCGTCACGCCGCGCGGGACGTTCACGTGCGAGCTGTTTTACCAGAAGACGCCGCTCACGGTCGCCAGCTTTGTCGGTCTCGCCGAGGGCACGCTCGGGCCGAAGCCCGGCACGCCGTATTTCAACGGGCTCAAGTTCCACCGCGTCGTCCCCGACTTCGTCGTGCAGGGCGGCGACCCGCTCGGCACCGGCTCCGGCGGGCCCGGCTACGCGTTCCCCGACGAGTTCGTGCCCGGCTTGCGCCACGACGACGTCGGCATTCTCTCGATGGCCAACGCCGGCCCCGACACCAATGGCTCGCAGTTCTTCCTGACCCTCAAGCCGGTCAATCGCCTCAACTATCTCCACAGCGTCTTCGGCCGCACGATCCACGGCCGCGAGATCCTCCCGCTGATCCAGAAGGACGACGTCATGACCGCGGTGAACATCCTGCGCATCGGCGCCGCCGCGCAGGCGTTCAAGGCCGACGCCGCGACCTTCCAGGCCCTGGCGGCGGCAAAGCCGAAATTTCCCTATCCGCATTTCGACGACCCCGAGAGCCTCCTCCTGACGGACGTGCCGCGGGCGCGTTCATTCAACTTCAAGCTGATCAACTTCGAGCGCGCCACGGGCCAGAAGATCTACGCCCGGGTCTACAGCGCCTTCGAACCCGAGACGCCGGGGCAGCGCCCGATCGACGCCGTCAGCGACCTCGCCCGCCAGCTCGGCGTGCGCGACACGGGCATCCTCGCCGTACGGTTCTCCGACACAGGCAAGTGGAGCCTGTGGATCGCCGACCGCCTGATCCCGGCGCTACTCGGCGGCCAGGTCCCGGTCGAGCCAGCCGCACGCGAAAGCGCCATCAAGGAGGCCAAGATGGCCTTCGTGGCCGCCGTCAACGCCCAGGCCGAGCAATTCATCGCCGAGGCCGCCAAGGCCGCGACCCCCGAGAAACCGCTGACCGACGCGCAGAAGGTGAAACTACACGTGGATGCGATGCTCGACGGCTTGATGGGGAAGTTCGAGCGATCCTCTGGCACGTGATCCGATCCCCAAACCGATCAACCACTCATGCACACTTATAGGCACTGAAACTTCCGGAATGCCGGATTCCGATCATTTCAGTGCCCATAAGTGTTCATCAGTGGTGTCTTTGTCTGGTTTGAGTCGCCTGCTTGCGCCGGTTGCCGGATTGCGCCACTCTTCGTCCCCGCCGTCATGCGCACCTTCATCGTTCTCCTCCTCATTGGCCTCGGTCTGCTCACGCTCGCGCTCGTGGCCCGCTCGGGCATCCTCGCCCGCGAAAATCCCGGCCGGCCCATCAACAGCGCCATGCGGCTCTCGATGGAGAACCGCGGCATCCCCGAGGTGACCAGCGAGGA